>NZ_JBVISJ010000005.1:198274-576091 GCF_055575575.1 Streptomyces sp. NPDC034049 | reverse complement strand
GGAACAACACCCATAACTCGTCTGGCACCAACCGCTCAACCAGATCCGCCATGCACGGTTCAACGAATGATCAGGCCATAAGAAACGGTGTCTAAGTCGCAGGTCGCAGCGTTGATCGACTACATGGCCACAGGTCAGGGACCCGGCCCTTCACTTCTTCGGCTACTGATCGCGGTCGTTGAAGCTTGACTCGTCCATTGGGACCCCCGACCTCGACTGTTGTCTGTGCTGCCGCTTCAACACCACGGCAGATCAGCGGAATAGGCAGGCATGACGCCCTCTACAACCACGGTGATCGTAAATCTCACCGACCACCCCAGTGGCGATCCTGAAACGTCCTGGATCATTGCACTTGACTCACTCGCCGTTTCGGTCGAGGACGTTATGAGCGAACTGGAAAGGCTCACGTGGCTGGCCGGGGCGGAATATCCGGCCATGAGCAGCCTGCAAAGTCGGCAAGGCGCCTACAACTGGGGAGCCTCGTCCTCGTTCGCTGAGTTCGTGCTGAGCATTGCCTCTGGAGGCATGGGCGGGTTGAGCGCCATGGCGGTCGACGCCGCCGTTAGAGACGTATTCAGAAAGCTTCGTGAGCGAGCCAACGGCGACGACTGGGGCAACGTCATCTCCGAAGAGGACGCCTCTCAGGTAGCTAAGTCGAGGATCGCGACTCAGTACGGCGTGCCCTCTGAGGAGCTGACTGTACAGAGAGCGGAGACAGACGCTACGACCCGCGCACACGAGTTCCTGTTCCGGCACGCCGATGGGCGAACCTTCGGAGCCGTCGTCAGGATCGTCAAGGACTCACCAACCTGCATGCGCATCTGGCGGGAGATAGCCCCCAGCGAGGAGTGAATCGGGAGTGCAAGCGAGTCGGTGGGATTGCGCTAGCGGCCACACGACCGCATAGGGCTCTGCCACACAATGGGTCGTCGGCTGAGGCTGAGGGTGAGGGTGAGACGGACCGCGACGAAGGTGCCGACCGTCAGTCGAACGAAGCCCCACACCCAGCGAAGCTGGGCCGTCCCTGGGCCGTCCGAGGACGCTCAACAGTGGCCAACAACGACCACCAGGCGCACGAGCCCACCGCCCCTGACCAGCAAAAACCCAGCTCACCAAGATCCCCGGCAAGACCCAGGGCAAGAAGAAGTAAGCGGTACTGATCAAGCCCCATGCCTGCGGGTTCTCCGCTGGTAGGGGGCTTGCTCGGTGGCCCTGGGCCGTCAGCCGGTTGATCGAGGCACTCAGTCTCAGTACTTCAGGAAGTCCGGCTCCGGCTGCTCTCTCGTCTCTGCCCTGGCCCCCGCATCGCGGAGGGCCGAGACGGCTGCCGCCGCGTCCTCCTCCGGTACGCAGGTGAGAACCACGGCGGGAACCTGCGTCGCCAGAACCTTGCTGCGCCAGAGGCTCAGCCCCGTCAGCCGACGCACGACCTGGACGACGTCCATCACGCGGACGCCGGGATCGGTGAGCACCACGTCATGGGGCACGTCGTCGCACACCAGCAAGAAGTACTCGTCCGCCATGGCCCTCCCGCCCCTCGCCGGTTCGGAGCGTACGAGCCCTCAGCCGTCTCGTCGCATGGTTTTGGTGGCGCCGAAGAAAGCGGCCACGGCTTTACGGGTCCGCTCCTGGCTGGAGGGCTGAGATGCGTGTACACGCGGACCGTCAGACCCGGATACGAGTGATCGAGGTACTCCGCGAGAGCCTTGACGTTCTCCTCGGCGTCCAGGAGCACTGAGGCGTAGAAGTGGTTGCCGCTTGGCCTGTCGGCGAACACCAGCTGATGGCTGGCGCCGGTACCCGCGGCCCGCTTCCTGGCCCCGCCCCGCGTCGCATGGCGACGACCTTCGCCCCTGGCCTGCCACGGCTCGGCCAGCTCTTCGACCAGGATCGCAAGCTGAGACCGAGAGAGCCCCCGTGAACAGCCGATGCGCCAGCACTGCCCGATTGCCCGTGATCGCCACAGCGGGATCATGCCATCCACCTGGCGCGACACCTCACCCGCTATCACGTACCAACTCGTAAAGCGGGTGTCGCAGGTTCGAATCCTGCCGGGGCACCAGCGCAGAAGGGGGCCACCTCCGAAATCTCGGAGGTGGCCCCCTTCTGGCATCCAGATCATGCCCCTAACGGGTCGGCAGGGGTGCGACCGGGCGGACCGCAGTGAAGTCCTGGGACTCGTCGCGGGTGGCGGAGAGCAACAGCAGCCACTCGTCGCAGCCCTGCCACGGAGAGAGGTCGCCGCCACCTCCTCGCACCACGCGCGGTCCGTCGCCGGTACGGGGGCGTGCGTCCGCCGGCGCATCCGTGAAGTGCGGGATCCACACATCGGCGCAGATCTCGTTCGCCGACCCCATCGCCGCCAAGCCGAAGGCGTTCTCAGCCGCGGCTGTGCGCTCCTCGTCGGCGAAGTCGTCCAGCACATGGTCCTCGTCCGGCTTTCCGTCCCCTCGGAAGGTCAGTGTGGTTGTCCCTGCCCGGGCCGCGTACTCCCACTCCGCCTCGCTGGGCAGCCGGAAGGGCAACGCCCCGAGCAGGTCGTCCAAGTCGTCCTCGAAGCGGGCCGTGCTTGCATCCGAGTCGGCGAAGCTGTCCTCGTACTCGGGCAGCCAGTGCCGCGCTTGCGCCACCGTCAGCGGATGGCGGGCGATCAAGAACGGCTCGACCCGTACTTCTCGTACCGGCCGGGCATGGACAGCACCGGCGAAGAACGCTTCGAGGTCGTCATCGGCGCCGTCGGACCGCTCAATGGCGCGAACCGCGTCCAGTTCCGCGTCGGACAGACCCATCAGGAACGTCCCACCGGGGACAGCCCGGAAGACCACTCCGGAAGGGGTGTGCCGCCATGCCGCTCGACCGGCCACTATCTCGTGAGCCCACATGGTGCCGGACGCTAGCAGCCGGGCATCCCGGGCGAGGGCAGAGGTCCGGGAAGGGAATGTGGAGTCAGCTGATCACCTCCTGGACGCCGCAGCTCCGCACCACTACCGCACCAGATCGAGCGGGGAACAGCGGAGAACCACGGTGAAAGCCGACAGCACCCGCGAGCGTGCAGGTCAGCCATCAACGCAGGTCATCGCCCCGATTCAGCCTCGAAGGATCGCAGCTTCCCAAGCTGAGGGCTCGGCCGCATGGCGCCTGAGTCCATAGAGTCCCCCCGGAGGAGGGGAAGATGTCGTCTCTAGCGATCACATGGACGTTGGGCAGCCACGGATGGGCGAGCGTCAAAGTTGCTGATGATCACGGGGAGGCAGAGGTCATTGCTTCCTACATCACTGACGCGCCCGAGGAGTTCCTGCACGCCGTTGCCCAGCTCGTCCTCGGTGACGAGGACACACGCGCCGAGTTCGAAGGAGAGCCACAGGTGTACCGCTGGTCCTTCCACAGAGATGGATCTGCGGTTGATGCCCGCCTGGTTGGGGCCGACGACGCCCAAGCTCCGGACAGCTCAGGGGTAGTTCTTTGGTCAGGCCGCCACACCGTCACGGCACTCGCACGGTCGACCGTCCGTGCCTTCGACCGGATCGACTACGAGCAGGGCGTAGAAGCCTACGAGTCGCAATGGGGCCGGCCGTTTCCCCGAACCGAACTCGAAGCTCTGCGAACCGCAATGCGGTCGCACCAGAGAGCCACAGCAACCAAGGACACTGCGTCCCAGGTGGGCCGATGAGCGGAAGTCTGGGCCGTCCCTGGGCCGTCCGAGGCCGCTCACCAGTGGCCAAGGATGACCAACGACGATCACCAGGCGCGTGAGCCCACGACCCCTGACCAGCAAAAACCCAGCTCACCATGATCCCAGGAAAGACCCAGGGCCAGAAGAAGTCAGCAGAGCCGAACAGGCCCCCGGCCCCGGCTCGTCCGGGGCGGTTTCTAGGGGGCCTTTTGTGGAGTGCGTTGGCTAGGTGTTGTTCACGCCGCGCCGTTGATCTCGGGGGCGACGAAGCGGCGGTGGAGGGGGCTGAAGGTGGTGTGGGGGGTGCCTGTCAGGCCCGTTTTCTCGATCACGGGGGCCAGGCGTTCGGCGAAGAACGTCTCGAACGCCTGTTGGGACTCCCACACGTCGATGACGTGGAGCCCCTGGTCGTCGAACCAGGCCACGTGGATCTGACCTCCGGCCGCCGGTACCCCCTCCCAGTCGACCGCGTCTCGCACGGTGTCGTACTGCTCCGGAGTCACCTCGGGCCAGTGCATCGACATCACTACTGGCATGTCTGGCATATCTGGCATGTGCAGAACCCCCTTGCTCCCGCGGATTGCGGCAAGGGGATGCTTCCATCCGGTGAGCGTCACCGGGCAGGGCGTGCGGAGGTGGTGAAGCGGCTGATCGCGCTGGCCCAGCGCTCGCGCGCGCTGGTTGCGCCGGCCCGGCCGCGCCGCACGTGACCAGTGCGGCTAGATCATCAGCGGTACCGGGTGGATCTCGTCCGCCTTGTGGCCCGCGCGTTCGTGGATGCGCTGGACCGCGTCGGCGGAGGGGGCCTCGGAGAGGCAGTAGACGGTGCCGGACGCGGGGTCGGCCCAGGCGCGTTCGAAGTGGACGTTCTCGTCCTTCTCGATGTCGAGGTCCGCCTTGTGCGCGGCACGCAGCTGGTCCTCCGTGATGCCCGTCATGTTGTGGTGGACGTCCATGAACTTGGTCATGACCCGCACCTCCTTCGTCCTCGCCCCCGTTTTTCCTTGTCCCGTCCCGTCCCGTCCCGTCCCCTTCCCTCCCCTCCCCTTCCTCCCCTCCTCATGCTGCGCCCGTACGGCCGTTCGGGCGACTCCGCGGCGTGCGAAGGGGGCCCGTCACGAGCGACAGGCCCCCATCTCCCGCGGACGAGAAGAGCCGCCGCGGCTGGTCTGCTGTTCGGCAGGCCGGCTGGTCGGTGTCAGCCGCACTGGCACGGGTTGCCGGACTGGCATCCGCACCCGCATCCGGAGCCGCAGCCGCAGGCGCCGAAGAGGGGCAAGGGCTTGCGGGCGACGGGTTGATGAGTGTCCCGGACCTGTGTCGGGTCCGGCGTGCTGGGGCTGGTGGGGGATTCGGCCATGGTCCCTCCTCGAAGGGATGGAAGGCGAAGCGCGGACGCGAGCACAGAAACGCAGTACGAACGTGCAGTACCGACGCGTAGTACGGACAGGCAGCACTGACAGCGGTACGGACACGCAGCGCCGAAGGCGGCTGCGGGGTCTGTGTCCGTTGATTGCCCCATTTCACGCCCGTTCAGCCGGGCGCATCAACGGCGCATGGAGGCGTTCACACGCCCCGCCCGGCCTTCGAGCGCCGGAGCCCAGCAACCCGAGCCCGAGCCCCGCGCGCACCCAGCCTCCCTGAGCCCAGCCACCCTGACCCCTGAGCCTGAAAGGCCCCCTGGACCCCTACGCCCGCCACACGCCCCTACGCTCCTTGCACTCTCTACGCCCCCTCCACCCCCGTAACCGGCTGCACCGGCTGGATGTCCGCCTGGAGTTCGTCCGCGTGTTCGCCCGTCACCAGGTACACCACGCGCTTCGCGACCGACACCGCGTGGTCCGCGAAGCGCTCGTAGTAGCGGCCGAGGAGGGTGACGTCGACGGCGGTCTCGATGCCGTGCTTCCAGCGGTCGTCCATGAGGTGCTGGAAGAGCGTGCGGTGGAGCAGGTCCATCGCGTCGTCGTCGCTCTCCAGCTGGAGCGCCAGGTCGACGTCCTTGGTGATGATGACCTCGGCGGCCTTGGCCATCAGGCGCTGCGCGAGCTGGCCCATCTCCAGGATCGTGGCGTGCAGGTCGCGCGGGACCGCGCGCTCGGGGAAGCGCAGCCGGGTCAGCTTGGCCACGTGCTGGGCGAGGTCGCCCGAGCGCTCCAGGTCGGCCGACATGCGCAGCGACGTCACGACGATGCGGAGATCCGTCGCCACCGGCTGCTGCCGGGCCAGCAGGGCTATCGCGCGGGCCTCCAGGTCGTGCTGGAGGTCGTCGACCTTCTTGTCGGCCTCGATCACGCTCTCGGCCAGCTTCAGGTCGGCGTCGAGCATCGCCGTCGTGGCGCGACCGATCGCCGACCCCACCAGTCGGGCCATCTCGACCAGGCCCTCACCGATCGAGTCAAGTTCCTCGTGGTACGCGTCCCGCATCAGGGTGTCCCTCTCTTACGTACGTCTGCTCGTGGGTGACCGGAAAAGCCGTTCCGGAAGCCGTTCCGCCGGGCCGGGCCAGGACGGCCGTACCCCGACCACCGTGTGGAACGGCGACGGCGAACGGTGACCGGGGGCCCCGGACGATTCCCACGCTCCCACGTTCCGGCCCTTACGCGTCCGTTTCCGCCACCCCAAATGAACCAATACTGGCTCCAAGGTGAACTCTGGGCGACGAGTGTTCGAGGTCGCCCTCCGATCGCTGTGGGGATGCCCGACCTCGTGCCTAACCTGGATGCATGGACGTGAACGCGGCGGTCGCCGCAGCGGCAGCGATCGCCGGAGTGCTTACCGGTGTCATCGCGATGCTGGCGTTCCGCTTCAGCGAGCGCGAGCAGAAGCGTCCCACCAGAACCTCCCTGCACACCGACCCCGTGCTCCCGCCCGGCGTCGACACCGTGCTGTCCGTGCTCCGCTCGTCCGCCGTCGTCCTCGACGAGGCGGACGCCGTCGTCAAGGCCAGCTCCGCCGCGTACGCCCTCGGGCTCGTGCGGGGCGGCAAGCTCTCCATCGAGCCGATGCTCAAGATGGCCCGCGACACCCGCCGCGACGGCGAGATACGACAGGTCGAGCTGGACCTGCCCCGGCGCGGCACGGGACGCGGCGAGGCGCTCGCCGTCTCCGCGCGCGTCGCGCCGCTCGGCTCCCGGCTCGTGCTGCTTCTGGTCGAGGACCTCACCGAGGCCCGCCGGATAGAGGCCGTGCGACGGGATTTCGTCGCCAACGTCAGCCATGAGCTGAAGACGCCCGTCGGCGCCCTCTCCCTCCTCTCCGAGGCGGTCATGGGCGCCTCGGACGACCCGGAGGCGGTGGAACGGTTCGCCGGGCGCATGCAGATCGAGGCCACCCGGCTCACCAACCTCGTGCAGGAGCTGATCGACCTCTCCCGGGTGCAGAACGACGACCCGCTGGAGGACGCCGAGCCGGTACGGGTGGACGAGCTGGTCGCCGAGGCCGTCGACCGCTGTCGTCACCAGGCCGGCACCAAACAGATCACCATGGCCGCCGGAGGCACCGCCGAGCTGCGTGTCTGGGGCAACCGCGGTCAGCTGGCCGCCGCCCTCGGCAACCTCGTGGAGAACGCCGTCAACTACTCCCCGGCCCGCACCCGCGTCGGCATAGCCGCACGCCGGGTGACCGCCCCCGGCGGGGACCATATCGAGATCGCCGTGACCGACCAGGGCATCGGCATCTCGGACAAGGACAAGGAGCGCATCTTCGAGCGCTTCTACCGCGTGGACCCGGCCCGCTCCCGCCAGACCGGCGGTACGGGACTCGGCCTCGCGATCGTCAAGCACGTGGCCGCCTCGCACGGCGGGGAAGTCACGGTGTGGAGCTCGGAGGGACAGGGCTCCACGTTCACGCTCAGGCTGCCGGAGGCGGGCGCGTCCCGTGACCGCGTGGCCCAGCACCCGGACCTCGACGACGAGGACGGACAGCCTCACACCGCCAGATCCCCGTACGAACCGTACGGACCGCTTCCCGCCCCGGAGGTCCTTCCGTGACCCGAGTGCTCGTCGTCGAGGACGAGGAGTCCTTCTCCGACGCCCTGTCCTACATGCTCCGCAAGGAGGGCTTCGAGGTCGCCATCGCGACCACCGGGCCCGACGGCCTCGACGAGTTCGACCGCAACGGAGCCGACCTCGTCCTGCTCGACCTGATGCTGCCCGGTCTGCCGGGCACCGAGGTCTGCCGTCAGCTGCGCGGCCGTTCCAATGTCCCGGTGATCATGGTGACCGCCAAGGACAGCGAGATCGACAAGGTCGTGGGCCTGGAAATAGGAGCCGACGACTATGTCACCAAGCCCTTCTCCTCCCGCGAGCTCGTCGCCCGTATCCGGGCCGTACTGCGCCGCCGCGGCGAGCCCGAGGAGGTCACCCCCGCCGCGCTGGAGGCGGGGCCCGTCCGGATGGACGTCGACCGCCACGTCGTCACCGTCTCCGGCTCCAAGGTCGACCTCCCCCTCAAGGAGTTCGACCTGCTCGAAATGCTGCTGCGGAACGCGGGCCGCGTCCTGACCCGTATGCAGCTCATCGACCGCGTCTGGGGCGCCGACTACGTCGGTGACACCAAGACCCTCGACGTCCACGTCAAGCGCCTCCGCGCCAAGATCGAGCCGGACCCGGGAGCGCCTCGGTATCTGGTGACGGTGCGGGGACTGGGCTACAAGTTTGAGCCGTAGGCCCTACGGCCGCACACCCGCCGTACGCCGAAGGGCGGCACCCCTCCCGGGGATGCCGCCCTTCGGCGTACAGGGTCGGGTCTCGACGGACCCGGGGGTCTCGGCGGGCCTCAGTGGCCCGTGGTCTCCCCGGCGGCCGAGGACGACGGCGAGGCCGTGGAGCCGGCGGCGGTGCCCTCCTCCTCGGTGGCCGTCGCGTCGGCGGACGGCGAGCCCGTGCCGTCGGGGGAGGCGGAGCCGTCGGCCTCCTCGGACGGGGAGGCGCTGGCGGCGGGGGCCTCGGGGATGTCGGACGGGCCCCACTTCTCGAAGTAGTGCTCGGCGGGGACCACGAAGGCGCGCAGGGAGACCTTGCCGGTCTCGCTGAACTCGAAGGTGACCTGCTGGGCGTTGCCGTCCTTGACCGCGTCGGTGACCTCGGACAGGAGCGCGGAGGCGTTCCCGGTGCCGCCGAGGACCACGGAGCCGCCGGCCGGGACGACGACCTTGCCGCCCTTGCCCTTGCCCTTGGCGGGCGTGAGCTCGACGGTGCCGCCGCCCTCGACGGTGACGGAGTCGAGGGTCTGGTCGGTCGTGGCGGCGTTGAAGAGCGTCGCGGAGACCACGGCGGGGCCCTTGGTCTCGGTGCCGGGCTGGGTGACCACGATCGCGTTCTGGATCTTGATGTCGCCGACGCTGGTGGCCGCGTTGTCCGGCTTGATCTCCAGCGTCTGGGCGTTGTTGCCGGCGGCGCACGCGGCGAGTGAGGCGATCGAGAACGCGATGGCGGCGGCGGCGAGGGCGCCGCGTCGAAGGCTGCTGCTCACGGCGGCGGCAACTCCTAGAACGTGGGCGGTACGTGGTCTGTAGCGGCCTTAGGTTACCGAGCCGTCCCGTCGCCGCCGCACCCGACCCTCCCCAAGTCCCCGACATGTCACCGGAAGCAATTGACGGACAGGTCACACCCGCCCCCGGTCGGCATTCGCAAAACCGTCGTCGATCTCGTCGTGGCCGCGTCCTGGATTTCCGGTAAGGAATGCGCTCCTCCGCGAAAAATCGATCAACTGCCAGAACGCCGCAGGAACAGCGCCAGAACACGATCCGGTAACGGCGGAACAGAGGCCCTGGATCGAACTCCTTGATCAATTCCGGATTCGTCTCGTACCCGACTCCACGCACCGAACGGAGTAGCGGAAGTCGCACACTTGGAGTCGGACAAAGCGGGACGTTAGGATGCGCCCCGCGCCCTCCGGATGCGTGTAACGTACGCGTTTCACTCCGCCCGGAGAGCGGCTCCCACCTGCGGATACCCTCTTCCGTTCGGGCCCCGCAGCACGTTCCTGTTGCAGTTGTCAAGCCCCGAGATATGCCCTGACCTGCGAAAACGCCATTCAGAACCCGCCGTATCCGTGTTACCCTGGATAGCCACGGAAGGGGTACCTGTCACATGACGTTCAAGGTTGGCGACACCGTGGTCTATCCCCATCACGGGGCCGCGCTGATCGAGGCCATCGAAACTCGCCAGATCAAAGGCGTGGACAAGACCTACTTGGTGCTCAAGGTCGCTCAGGGCGACCTGACTGTGCGTGTGCCAGCGGACAATGCGGAGTTCGTCGGCGTACGTGATGTGGTCGGGCAGGACGGCCTGGACCGGGTCTTCGAGGTGCTGCGCGCGCCGTATGCCGAGGAGCCCACGAACTGGTCGCGTCGCTACAAGGCAAATCTGGAGAAGCTCGCCTCCGGCGATGTCATCAAGGTCGCGGAAGTCGTGCGTGACCTGTGGCGTCGTGAGCGCGAGCGCGGACTGTCCGCCGGTGAGAAGCGCATGCTCGCCAAGGCCCGCCAGATCCTGGTGAGCGAGCTCGCCCTCGCGGAGAACACCAACGAGGACAAGGCCGAGGCCCTGCTCGACGAGGTCCTCGCGTCCTGAAACTGACTGCAACTTCGAACTGACCTACGGCAGGCAGCCAGCCCGCACGGCCTTCAGTTCAGCCGTTCAGCGCAGCAGCACATCGAAATGCCGCGGTGCCCGATGACGCATGATGTCGCCGGGCGCTGCGGCATGTTCGTACCCGGGATGCCGAACGCCTGAAGGGGTCCCTGATACTCGGCGATACTTGGCGTGCCCCGGTGCTCATGAGTACGCGGTACTCGTACTAGGCGTGCCGGGCCCGGGCAGCTGGCTCGACCAGATGTCACGGAAGGGTCCGGTCAAGGCGTCGCGCCCGGCACGCTGTGGCCATACCCACGTAGGCCGAGCACACAAACCTGACAGGAACCGATGTCTGACGATTCGCGCCCATCCCCTTCCGGAACCGGTACGGCGACCCGCACGGCGGCCGTGATCCCGGCCGCCGGCCGGGGCGTACGCCTCGGTCCGGGCGCCCCCAAGGCGCTACGCGCGCTGAACGGCACCCCGATGCTGATCCACGCGGTGCGGGCCATGGCCGCGTCCCGTGCCGTCTCCCTGGTGATCGTGGTGGCGCCGCCCGACGGCGCCCCCGAGGTCAAGAGCCTTCTCGACGCGCACGCGCTGCCCGAGCGGACCGACTTCCTCGTCGTGCCCGGGGGTGAGTCGCGCCAGGAGTCGGTGAAGCAGGGCCTGGACGCGCTGCCGCCCGGCTACGACATCGTCCTCGTCCACGACGCGGCCCGCCCGCTGGTGCCCGTCGACACGGTCGACGCGGTCATCGAGGCCGTACGGGACGGGGCGCCGGCCGTGGTGCCCGCGCTGCCGCTCGCCGACACGGTCAAGGAGGTCGAGCCGGTGGACGCGCCGGGGGCGCCGGAACCGGTCGTCGCCACGCCGGAGCGGGCGCGGCTGCGGGCCGTGCAGACACCGCAGGGCTTCGACCGGGAGACCCTGGTGCGGGCGCACGAGACGGTCACCGGGGAGGTGACCGACGACGCGAGCATGGTCGAGCGCCTCGGGCTCGGGGTCGTGGTCGTGCCCGGGCACGAGGAGGCGTTCAAGGTGACGCGACCGCTGGACCTGGTGCTCGCGGAGGCGGTTCTGGCGCGCAGGAGGCTGAACGATGGGTTCTGAGACGACACCGGGGGCGCTGCCGGGGTCCCTGCCGGGTTCCGTGGTGTTGCCGCAGGTCGGGATCGGTACCGACATCCACGCCTTCGAGGAGGGGCGGGAGCTGTGGTGCGCCGGGCTGAAGTGGGAGGGGGAGGGGCCGGGGCTGGCCGGGCACTCCGACGCGGACGTCGTCGCGCACGCGGCCTGCAACGCGCTGTTCTCCGCGGCCGGGATGGGGGATCTCGGGCAGCACTTCGGGACGGGGCGGCCGGAGTGGGCCGGGGCGTCGGGGGTGACGTTGCTGGCGGAGGCCGCGCGGATCGTGCGGGCCGGGGGGTTCGTCATCGGGAACGTGGCGGTGCAGGTGGTGGGTGCCCGGCCGAAGATCGGGAAGCGGCGGGACGAGGCGCAGAAGGTGTTGTCCGAGGTGGTGGGGGCGCCGGTGTCGGTCTCGGGTGCGACGACTGACGGGCTGGGGTTTCCGGGGCGGGGTGAGGGGTTGATGGCGGTCGCCACCGCGCTGGTCGCTCGGGTGGGGTGAGCGCGTCGTCGGGTGCGGGACGGTGGGGGCTTCTCGCGCGGTTCCCTCGTCCTTGCGGGGCGCGGGTTCGGGCGCGGGTTCTCCCGAACGTCACGAAACCGTGGTCCTTGGGGTGATCGGGGCGGGACACGCGTCGGGGCCTACTACTCTTGAGGCGTGACTATTCGCCTGTACGACACCAGCGCCCGGCAGATCCGTGACTTCGCCCCGCTCACGCCGGGTTGTGTCTCGATCTACCTGTGTGGCGCCACGGTGCAGGCGGCCCCGCACATCGGGCACATCCGGTCGGGGCTCAACTTCGACATCATGCGCCGGTGGTTCGAGTACCGCGGGTACGACGTGACGTTCATCAGGAACGTCACGGACATCGACGACAAGATCATCACGAAGGCGGCCGACCAGGGCCGCCCGTGGTGGTCCATCGGGTACGAGAACGAGCGCGCCTTCAACCACGGGTACAGCGTGCTCGGTTGCCTGCCGCCGACCTACGAGCCGCGTGCCACCGGGCACGTGACCGAGATGGTCGAGATGATGCGCGGGCTGATCGAGCGCGGACACGCCTACGAGGCCGACGGCAACGTCTACTTCGACGTGCGGTCCTTCCCGGGGTACCTCCAGTTGTCCAACCAGGAGCTGGACAACCTGCTCCAGCCCTCGGGCGAGGGCGAGACCGGCAAGCGCGACCCGCGCGACTTCGCCATGTGGAAGTCGGCGAAGCCGGGGGAGCCGACCTGGGAGACGCCCTGGGGCAGGGGGCGGCCGGGGTGGCACCTGGAGTGCTCCGCCATGGCCCACAAGTACCTGGGCAGCGCCTTCGACATCCACGGCGGCGGCCTCGACCTGATCTTCCCGCACCACGAGAACGAGATCGCGCAGGCCAAGGCCTTCGGCGACGAGTTCGCGAAGTACTGGGTGCACAACGCCTGGGTCACCATGAGCGGCGAGAAGATGTCGAAGTCGCTGGGCAACAGCGTCCTCGTCTCCGAGATGGTCAAGCACTGGCGGCCCATCGTCCTCCGGTACTACCTGGGCACCCCGCACTACCGGTCGATGATCGAGTACAGCGAGGACGCCCTGCGCGAGGCCGAGTCGGCGTTCGCCCGGATCGAGGGGTTCGTCCAGCGGGTCGTCGAGAAGGCCGGCGGGATCGTCGAGCCCGCGGCCGAGGTGCCGCCGGCGTTCGCCGAGGCCATGGACGACGACCTGGGCGTGCCACAGGCGCTCGCCGTCGTGCACACCACGGTCCGGCAGGGCAACAGCGCGCTGGCCGCCGACGACAAGGAAGAGGCCGTGGCACGGCTCGCCGAGGTGCGGGCCATGCTCGCAGTCCTGGGTCTCGACCCGCTGGACGCGCACTGGGCCGGTGACGGCGCCGACCGGGGCGAGGACCTCCACGGGGTCGTCGACACCCTCGTCGGGCTGGTCCTCCAGCAGCGGGAGGCGGCGCGCGCCCGCAAGGACTGGGCCACCGCCGACGCCATCCGCGACCAGCTCAACCAGTCCGGTCTGGTCATCGAGGACAGCCCGGACGGCCCCCGCTGGACGCTCGGCCCGCGCTGAGCCGGACGTCCGGTCAACCTTGATCGATTGTGCCGCCCGGGCTTCCGGGCGGCACACTGCATTGAGCACACACGAATACGTACGCACGAATACGTACACACGATGTTGTACACACGATGTTGTACACAGGCACGCATCTCAGGAGACGGGTAGGTCATGGCCGCTAACAACCGCCGCATGTCCGGCAAGAAGGGCGCGCAGGTCGGCAGTGGCGGCCAGCGGCGCAAGGGGCTCGAGGGCAGGGGCCCGACGCCGCCCGCCGAGATGCGCAAGAAGCACAAGGCGAACCGCATCGCCAACGCCAAGGCGAAGCAGGCCGCCCGCCGTCCCACGCCGCGGGGGCGGGGCGGCAAGGGCACGTCCGAGATGGTCGTGGGCCGCAACCCCGTCGTCGAGGCGCTGCGCGAGGGCGTGCCCGCCTCGACGCTCTACGTCCAGCAGTTCATCGACAACGACGAGCGGGTGCGCGAGGCGCTCCAGCTCGCCGCCGAGCGCGGTGGCATCAACCTCATGGAGGCGCCCCGCCCCGAGCTGGACCGCATGACCAACGGCCTCAACCACCAGGGGCTCGTCCTCCAGGTCCCGCCGTACGAGTACGCGCACCCGGAGGACCTGGTGGCCGCCGCGTACGACGAGGGTGAGGACCCGCTGATCGTCGCCCTCGACGGGGTGACCGACCCGCGCAACCTCGGTGCCGTCGTCCGGTCCGTCTCCGCGTTCGGCGGGCACGGGGTCGTCGTGCCCGAGCGGCGCGCGGCCGGCATGACCGCCGGTGCGTGGAAGACATCCGCCGGTACGGCCGCCCGTACGCCCGTCGCGCGCGCCACCAACCTCACGCGCGCGCTGGAGGCCTACAAGAAGGCCGGTGTCGTCGTGGTCGGCCTCGCCGCCGACGGCGAGGCCGAGGTGGGCGAGTTGGCGGCCCTGGAGGGTCCCGTCGTGATCGTGGTCGGCAGCGAGGGCAAGGGTCTGTCCCGCCTCGTCGGCGAGACCTGTGACTTCCGGGTGCGGATCCCGATGCCGGGTGGCGCCGAGTCGTTGAACGCCGGTGTGGCGGCGGGAGTTGTGCTGTACGAGGCGGCGCGCCGCAGGGCCTGAGAAGGGCTGTGACCGGGGGTTCTGGTCGTTCTGGATCACCTTGACGGGGTCCGGACAGATCGGGGCGGTCAAAGCAGTGTCCTAACGACACGTCACTCGGTTAGATGAGTGTGGACACCAGAACACCCCGCACACCCACGGGGGACCGTTCGTCGGGCTTCGACTCGGGATTCGACGACGCTCCCGCGCTGAGCATGGTGAAGGTGCCGAGCGATCCGGCGCAGGTCATCGTCAACCACGCGAGCTTCCGCGTGCAGTTGGGCGCCTCCACGCGGGCGTCCCCGCGCATCGCACGGCACCTGAGCGCCACCGAGGACACCACGCGCATCCCCGTCGTGGGCATGGCGGGGCGCTCCGGCGCGCCCGCCGCCGGGCGTCGGCGCGCGCCGGTCGTCTGGAGCGGGAAGTCCGCGCCCGACGACACCGGGGCCCACCGGCTCCTCCAGGCGGTGCGCGGCGCGGGCGTCGGCCTCCCCGACCCGCTGGGCGACACGGGATCGACCCAGGTCATCCCCCGCGTCGACGGCACGGGTGGCGGTGGCTACGACGCCGGCGGCGGGCGCTACGACGCCGAAAACGGGCGGTACGGCGCCGGCTTGACCGTCGAGACGGTGGAGACACCCATCGTCGGCAGCCAGCGCACGCACGGCGACCACGTCGGCGGTGACGGCACCCGGCTGCTCCCCACCATGCGCACGGTCGACAGCGCCTACGACGAACCCCGCTACGACCCGGCAGGCCCCGGCCAAGGCGCCTACGGGGACGACGACTTCACGGACCCGTACGACGACCGGGCCCACGGCGAGGAGGGGCGCGGCGGACGCCGGACCGGCAACGAGCCCGTCCGGCACGCCTATTACCCCGGCCGCCGCATGAACCTCGGGGTGGTGCTGCTGCCGCTGCGGGTCTTCCTCGGCTTCATCTCCATCTACGCCGGTATGGGCAAGCTCTGCGACCCGCACTACTTCGACGGCGGCAAGCGCGGCTCCATGGTCAAGTGGCTGAACACGCTGCACCCGTGGGAAGTCGCGGAGCCGTTGCGGCAGTTCGCCCTCGAACACCCGGTGGGCTCGGGGCTCGTCATCGCCTTCGCCCAGGTCATCGTCGGTGTGCTGACCGTCTTCGGTCTGTGGCAGCGGGTCGCCGCCGGTGTCGGGGCGCTGCTGTCGGCCGCGCTGCTCGTGACCGTCAGCTGGAAGACCGTCCCCGTCTACGAGACGCCCGACATCATCTATCTCGCCGCCTGGTCCCCGCTGATCATCGCGGGCGCGCCGGTGTACTCGATCGACGGGCGGCTCGCGGGCGGTGCCTGGCGCACGCTCGGGCCGCGCGCCGACATCTGGGAGCTGCGGCGGTACGTACTGCGCCGGGGCGCGCTCGTGACCGCGATCGTCGTCGGGCTGACCCTGCTCGTCGGGTCCGTGCTCGGCGGGGCCGTGCGGGACGCCGACCGGATCGTCGTTCCCGGTCCCGGGGAGGCGCCGCGCAACGAGCTGCCGGGGTCGCCGCTGCCGGGTGAGCCGAGTGCGCGGCGCGAGAACAGCCCGTCCGCGTCCGACACGCCCACCGCGGGCGCGACGTCGGCTTCGCCTTCGGGGGCTGCGACCACGCCGGGGGCCACGCGGTCCACCGGGGCGGTGACCGGGGGGCAGCCGAGCCAGACGCAGGGGACGATCGGGCAGGCGCCGCCGCAGCAGTCGGCGCCGGTGGAGCAGGCGCCGAGCACGACGGCGGGGCCCACTTCCAGTGGGGGCGCTTCCAGCGGGGCGACCGGTGGGGCGACGTCCTCCGGGGGGTCCACCGGGGGGAGCTCTTCCGGTGGGCAGCCTGGGCTGGTCGGAGGGCTGCTCGGGTAGGTCGTTCAGTTCGTCCGGCTGCGTCTACGTGACGATGGGCCCCGCGTGATTCTTCGCGCGGGGCCCATCGGTGTGCGAGAGAGGCGCCTGGGAGCTCGGGGGAGCGGGTTTCGTCGGCGGCCGCGGGTGCGTGGGGCTTCTCGCGCAGTTCCCCGCGCCCCTATGAGAGCCGTGGCTTCGAAAGGCGCCCTAGGGGGTGTTTCGAACGTCCCGCCCAGCACCCACGGCGCCCGGCACGCCCTCTCGCCGCACCGGCCAAAAGCCCAAGTACGTCCAGTACGAGGGCTTTCGTCCGGCACGCCGAGAGCACGCACCGGACACCGCGGGCACCGCACAGGACTTTCGAAACACCCCCTAGCGGCTCAGGGCGGCCAGTTCCTTCGCTGCCTCTGTCAGGTCCTTCGCCGTGTCGATGGCGCGCCAGTAGGCGCCCTGGGGGATGGGGAAGCCCGCGAGGCGGCGTTCCCGGGCGAGGCGGGGGAAGGTGGTGCGCTCGTGGTCGCCGCGGGCCGGGAGGAGGTCGGTGAACTCCGGGGAGAACACGTAGACGCCGGCGTTGATCTCGTACGTGGTGGGCGGGGCCTCGATGAAGTCCGTGACGCGGCCGAAGCCGTCCGTCTTCACGGCGCCCCAGGGGATGCGCGGACGGGCCAGGGCGAGGGTGGCGACGGCGTCGCGCTCGGTGTGGAAGTCCGCCATGTCGCGGAGCGAGAAACGGGTCCAGATGTCGCCGTTGGTGGCGTACCAGGGCTGGTCGGGGTGCGGGAGGTGGGCGGCGGCGTACTTGAGGCCTCCGCCTCGGCCCAGGGGCTCCGTCTCGACGACCGTGGTGACGCGGACCGGGAGGTCGGCGGAGTCCAGCCACTTCTGCAGGACGTCGGCGAGATGGCCGCAGGAGACGACCACGTCGGTCACGCCCTCCTCGGCGAGCCAGGTGAGCTGATGGCCGATGATCGGCGTGCCCGTACCGGGGATCTCGACCATGGGCTTAGGCCGGTCGTCGGTGTACGGACGCAGCCGTGAGCCCTGGCCACCGGCGAGGACGACGGCTTGAACGGGGCGCGACGCGGCGTTCGGATCGGTCATGACCCGAACTGTACGTGGCGCCCCGTTCGCGGGAGCACGGCCCTGTGATCGGCGCGGGAGAGGGTGTCACCGGGGTGGGGTGCCCCGGTGGGCCGCCGGGGTGGTCAGGCGAACTGGGCGGCCACCCCGGTCGCGTAGGAGGTGTCGCAGACGGGGCGGGCGAAGCTCTGGGCCCGGGTGGGACCGTAGGCGCGGACGGCGGCACGGCCGAGGGCGCGGGCGATGGAGGTGCAGTGCTTGGCCAGCGACGGGCGCTCGTTCACCGCCTCCTGGAGGTGGGTGAGGGCGACTCCGGGGTCCTCGTCCTGGAGCTCCAGCAGGAGTTTGTCCTGGAGCACCTCGTGCGGGGCGCGGGACTTGGCGCGCTCGGCGGCGTCCAGCTCGGCCACGTCGGAGGCGGCGAGGACCGATTGGTCGGGGTCCGTGGTGGTCCATTGGACCCGGGTGACCGCGAGGGTGCCGGAGAGGACCAGGACGACGGGCAGGACCAGGGCCAGGGAACGGCCGATCCGGCGGGCGGGGCCGCGGCCGCGCCGCGTCCGTGGGGTGTAGGTGTGGGTGTGCTTCACGCGAGTGAGGGTAGCGCGGGGTAGTGATATGGCGACATTGGGTCACCGGTATGGGGGACGCCGGAGCGCCGTTGTTCGGAGGGCAGGTTGACGCACACTGGTCGAAATGAGCCTATTTGCCGGGGAAGTTGGCGCCAAGGAAAAAGGCCCCGCAGAGGTTTGCGGGGCCTTCTTCGTCAACCTGGGTGATTTATCCCGGGCCGGTGGTTTCGTGAAGGGTCGCGCCCACCGGCGTCGGGGAGTCAGTCGGTGAGGCGCTCGCCCGTCGAGGTCGAGAACACGTGGGTCTCGCCCGGACGCGGGACGACGTGCAGCGTCGCGCCCTTCTCGGGCACCTGGCGGCCGTTGACGCGGACCACGAGGTCCTTGGTCCCGCCGCCGACCTCGGCGGTGCCGTAGACGTAACCGTCGGCGCCGAGCTCCTCGACGACGTTGACGGTGACGGCGAGGCCGGCCGGGGCGTCGGCGGTGTCCTTCGAGAGGGTGGAGGCGACGGTGCCGTTGTGCTCCACGATGTCGAAGTGCTCCGGGCGGACACCGACGGTGACCGTGGTGTCACCCTTGTCGGAGGCGGCCTTCAGGGCGTCACGGTTGACCGGGACGACGCTGTTGCCGAACTTCACGCCGCCGTCGGTGATCGGGACCTCGACCAGGTTCATGGCCGGGGAGCCGATGAAGCCGGCGACGAAGAGGTTGGCCGGGCGGTCGTACATGTTGCGCGGGGTGTCGACCTGCTGGAGCAGACCGTCCTTGAGGACCGCCACGCGGTCGCCCATCGTCATGGCCTCGACCTGGTCGTGGGTGACGTAGACGGTGGTGATGCCGAGGCGGCGCTGGAGCGACGCGATCTGCGTACGGGTCGAGACGCGGAGCTTGGCGTCGAGGTTCGACAGCGGCTCGTCCATGAGGAAGACCTGGGGCTCACGCACGATGGCGCGACCCATGGCGACACGCTGGCGCTGACCACCGGAGAGGGCCTTCGGCTTGCGGTCCAGGTACTCGGTGAGGTCGAGGATCTTCGCGGCCTCCTCGACCTTCTGCCGGATCTCCGCCTTGTTGACGCCGGCGATCTTGAGCGCGAAGCCCATGTTGTCGGCGACGGTCATGTGCGGGTAGAGCGCGTAGTTCTGGAACACCATGGCGATGTCCCGGTCCTTCGGCGGCAGGTGCGTGACGTCGCGGTCACCGATGCGGATGGCGCCGCCGTTCACGTCCTCGAGCCCCGCGAGCATGCGGAGCGAGGTGGACTTGCCGCAACCGGACGGGCCGACCAGTACGAGGAACTCGCCGTCCTCGATCTCGATCTCGAGCGCGTCCACGGCGGGCTTGGTGGAACCCGGGTAGATGCGGGTCGCCTTGTCGAACGAAACTGTGGCCATGGGTCGTAGGCCCCCTTCACCGGCAGGAACGTGCCGGACGATCCGTTGTAAAGGTGGTGATCCACCACGGCCGGGCCATGGTGGTGTAGTCCACGGGAGTGGATTGGGTCAGGACGGTACCTCCCGTTCACCGCGTCTGTCAGTACTTGGACCCCTGTGAACTTCGCGGAAATTTTCGACGAGCACGGTCTGTGACGTGGGTACACTGCACGGGCGCCCCCACGCGGGGCCACGCCTCCTTAGCTCAGCTGGCCAGAGCAACGCACTTGTAATGCGTAGGTCGTCGGTTCGAATCCGACAGGGGGCTCTTGTGTGGAACCCCAGGTCGGGATGTTGCTGACCTGGGGTTTTTGTGTGGGGTGGAAGTGGAGGGTGGGAATCCCTGGTTTGCCCCTTTCTGTCGTACAACCCTCCGGGGTGTCGGGTCGTCTCCTTCTGCGTCAGCGGTGTCGGGGTTGGAGAGACGCAGGGGGACGTGATGCGACGAATCGGAGTGGTGGCGGCGGTGCTGGTGCTGGCGGGGGCCACCTTGGGGGCGGCCGCGGGTACCGCGGGGGCTGCGGGGGAGGCCTCGAAGGTGGCGGCTGCCTGCCCGACCGGGTGGGGGAGTGGGGCCAAGGGCGGCGCCGCGCAGGGGGCCGATCACCTGGTGGACATCAGGGCCGGGCGGCACGAGTGCTACGACCGGATGGTGTTCGACGTGCCCGGTGGGGGCGCGGTCGGGTACCACGTGCAGTACGTGGACCGGTTCCAGGCGGATCCCTCGGGTGAGTATCTACCGGTGGCCGGCGGGGCGAT
The DNA here is from genome assembly GCF_055575575.1 of Streptomyces sp. NPDC034049. Lineage (NCBI taxonomy): Bacteria > Bacillati > Actinomycetota > Actinomycetes > Kitasatosporales > Streptomycetaceae > Streptomyces > Streptomyces sp. NPDC034049. The sequence goes on along the minus strand of NZ_JBVISJ010000005.1, from coordinate 555,861 downwards.
CCTCGACATTCGGATCGGTGCGTGGAGTTATGACCTGGAGGCCGGGGAGCCGACCTACGCCGGGGAGTACGGGAAGGCCCTGCCCGGGGTGAACCTCGCTGGCTACAGCACCTTCCGGGACGCCAAGTTCGGCGGCACCTTCGAGGGGCAGAGCCAGGTCGGGCTCGGTGTCCGTGCCCGGTTGCCGTTCCGGGTGATCCAGCTGCCGGACCGTGTCGTGGTGGACGTCGCCCACACCTGGTGATCCCGGCCGGGCCCGGTCAGCGGAGCAGACGGCCGAGTTCCAGGTCGTCCGGGTCCAGGGAGCGGTTCTCCTCCACTTCCCACAGGGCGTTCTGGAGGAGGCGGGCGAGGGTCCAGGCCCTCGCCCGTTCGCGGTTCAGGCCCAGGACGTCGGTCATGGCGTCGAAGCGCCAGGGGACGTCGGACGGGTCGAAGCGGTTGTCGAGGGCCGGCCAGAGGTCGAAGGCGGGGTCGCCGGCCAGGGGCTTGGGGTCGATGGCGAGCCAGGGGGACCGGTCGGCGCCCAGGACGTTGTCGAAGTGCAGGTCCCAGTGGAGGAGGCGGTCGCCGGGCTCGTGCACGACCTCGCGGAGCGCCGCCGCGCAGTCCGCCAGCAGACGGCGGGAGGGCGTGTCAGGGATGCGGGCCAGGACGGCGGGGGTGCGCTCCAGCATGTCCGCCGCGATGTCGGAGAGGCGGCGCACGGTCGGTGGGGCCGGGGTGGCGGTGAGGTGGGCCAGGAGGTGGGCGATGACCAGGACGGCCTGGTGGGTGTCCGGCTCGTGGCTGAGCATGCGGGCCGGGTCGAGGCGTTCGAGGAGCATGGTGCCCGTGGTGGGGTCGTGGTCCAGGAGTCGTACCGCCCCGTCGCCGTTCCAGTGGCGCAGGGCGACCGGCTCGCCCTCGGTCTCGTCGTCGGGGATCTGGAGCTTGAGGACCGCCGGGGTGTCCTCGGCCCTACCCACCACCGGGACGACCAGGGCGCACATGCCGTGCATGGGGCGGCCGTCGAGGCGTAGGTCCCAGCGGTCCAGGAAGTCGGCGGTCAGGCGTGGGAGGTCCGCGATGAATCTGCGGCCCGCTTCTCCGTTGATCTCTTCCTGAGTCTCGGCCAGTTCCTCCGGAACATCGATCACGCGGGGGACCCTACGCGCGCGCTCGCCCGGAGTCCTTTGGATTTCCGGGCCGCAGGCGTCCGTGCGCCACGGAATCCGTAGGAGACAGGGGCTGTCGGCAAGGGTTAGCGTCCGGGCATGAGCAGCTCGGACGCGATCGCGGGTGCCGTCAACGGCGGGGTCTCCTTCTGGTACGCGCAGGCCGGGCTCCCCGTGCCGCGGGAGCCGCTGGCCGGGGACGCGGCTGTCGACGTGGTGGTCGTGGGGGGTGGGTACACCGGGTTGTGGACCGCCTACTACCTGAAGAAGGCCGACCCTTCGCTTCGGATCACCGTCCTGGAGCAGAAGTTCTGCGGGTACGGGGCCTCGGGGCGCAACGGCGGCTGGCTCTACAACGGGATCGCGGGGCGGGACCGGTACGCGCGGCTGCACGGCCGGGAGGCCGCCGTGCGGTTGCAGCGGGCCATGAACGAGACCGTCGACGAGGTCGTGCGGGTGGCGGGGGAGGAGGGTGTCGAGGCGGACATCCACCGCGGTGGCGTCCTCGAAGTCGCCTGTACGCCCGCGCAGTTGGGGCGGCTGAAGGCCTTTCACGAGCATGAGCTGGCGTACGGGGAGCACGACCGCGAGCTGTACGGCGCCCGGGAGACGGCCGAGCTGATCAGGGTCGCCGACGCCGTGGGGTCGACGTGGACGCCGCACGGGGCGCGGCTGAACCCGGTGAAGCTGGTGACCGGGCTGGCGGCCGTCGTGGAGGGGCTGGGGGTGACCGTGCACGAGCTGACGCCGGTCACCGAGATCCAGCCGGGGCGGGCGGTCACGCCGTACGGCACGGTCCGGGCGCCGTATGTGCTGCGCTGCACGGAGGGCTTCACGGCGAACCTCAGGGGGCAGCGGCGGACCTGGCTTCCGATGAACTCGTCGATGATCGCCACCGAGCCGCTGACGGCCGAGCAGTGGGCGACGATCGGCTGGGAGGGCCGCGCGACGCTCGGCGACATGGCGCACGCCTATATGTACGCCCAGCGCACCGCCGACGACCGGATCGCGCTCGGCGGTCGCGGGGTGCCGTACCGCTTCGGGTCGCGGACCGACAACGACGGGCGGACGCAGCCGGCGACGATCGAGGCGCTGTACGAGATCCTCGTGCGGTTCTTCCCCCCGCTGACCGGGGTGAAGGTCGACCACGCCTGGTCGGGGGTGCTGGGGGTGCCGCGTGACTGGTGCGCGACGGTGACGCTGGACCGGGCCACGGGTCTGGGCTGGGCGGGCGGTTACGTCGGGTCCGGGGTGGCCACGACCAACCTCGCCGGCCGCACCCTGCGTGACCTCGTCCTGCGGGACTCCGGGCAGGGTGGGACCGGCGATCTGACCTCGCTGCCGTGGGTGAACCACCGAGTGCGCAAGTGGGAGCCGGAGCCGTTGCGTTGGGTGGGTGTGCAGGGGATGTATGCGACGTATCGCACCGCGGATCGGCGCGAGGCGGCCTCGAACAGCGGGGAGTCGTCGCGGTTGGCGCGGCTCGCCGATCGGGTGGCGGGGCGGCACTGACGACGGCGACACCGTGGTGGCCCCTGCCGGGATGGGCGGGGGCCACCTGTCGTCGGTCGTCGGCCGGCGGTGCTGGGCTCAGGCAGCGGTGCGGTTCGGGGCCTTCGCCGTGATCAGCGTGGCGGCGGTGGTGGCCGCGAGGAGGAGGATGCCGGCGGCCCACCAGAGTGCGACGGTGTAGCCGTGGACGACGCTCTCGTGGACGGCGGCCGTGGTGTGGCCGTGGGTGGCGAGATAGGCCGCGCCGGTGCTGGTGGCGATGGTGTTCAGTAGGGCCGTGCCGAGCGAACCGCCCACCTGCTGGGCGGTGTTGACCGTCGCGGAGGTGACGCCCGCGTCCTGCGGGGCGACCCCGGCGGTGGCGGTGGAGAAGACCGGCATGAAGGTCATGCCCATGCCGAGGCCCATCAGGACCAGCGCGGGGAGGACCCCGGTGACGTACGACGAGTCGACCGTGAGCCGGGTCAGGATCAGCATGCCGGTCCCGGCCAGCAGCGTGCCGGGGACCATCAGCCGCCGGGGCGGGACCCGCTGCATCAGCCGGGCCGAGATCTGGGTCGAGCCCGTGATGATCGCGGCGGTGAGGGGGAGGAAGGCCAGCCCCGTGCGCACGGGGGAGTAGGCGAGGACGACCTGGAGGTAGTAGGTCATGAACAGGAACATCCCGAACATGCCGACGGTCGCCAGGGAGATCGTCAGGAAGCAGCCAGCCCGGTCGCGGTCGCGGACGATGTGCAGCGGGAGCAGGGGGTGCCGGGCCGTCCGCTGTCGCAGGACGAAGCCGGTGAGCAGGGCGACGCCCGCCGCGATGAGGGCCAGGACGCGGGTGTCCGTCCAGCCGCGGGGTTCGGCCTCGCCGAAGCCGTGGACGAGGGCGACGAGGCCGGCTGAGCCGAGGAGGGCACCGGGTACGTCGAGGCGGGCGCCGGTGCGGTCCGGGCGGTCGCGGAGCAGGACGGTCGCGCCGACGAGGGCGACGACGGCGATGGGCACGTTGACGTACAGGCACCAGCGCCAGTCCAGGTACTCGGTGAGCAGCCCGCCGGAGATCAGGCCGATCGCCGAACCGCCGCCCGCGATGGCCCCGTAGATGCCGAACGCCTTTCCGCGTTCCGCCGGGTCCGCGAAGGTGGTGGTGAGGAGGCTGAGCGCGGAGGGGGCGAGGACGGCGGCGAAGGCGCCCTGGAGGGCGCGGGCCGCGAACAGCGTCCCGGAGGTGCCGGCCGCGCCGCCGAGCGCCGAGGCCGCGGCGAAGCCGACCAGTCCGACGACGAAGGCCCGCTTGCGTCCGACCAGGTCCGAGACGCGGCCGCCGAGCAGCAGCAGTCCGCCGAGGGCGAGGGTGTACGACGTGATCACCCACTGCCGGTCACCGTCGGACATCCCCAGGTCCCGCTGCGCCGACGGCAGCGCGATGTTCACGATCGTCGCGTCCAGGATCACCATCAGCTGGGCGAGCGCGATGACGACGAGGGCCCACCAGCGGCGGGGGTCGGGGGTGTCGGGGACGTCGGGGGTGTCCGGCGTGGGGGTGGTGGCCGGGGGTGTGCCGTGACCCTGGCTCCGGGGGGTGTCCCGGCCGGGGCGGGTCGTGGGGGCGGTCACGGCTCCAGCACCACCTTGCCGGTCGTGCCGCGGTCCTCCAGGGCGCGGTGGGCGGCGGCCGCCTCGGCGAGGGGGAAGCGGTGGACGGCCGGGGTGAGGCGCCCGGCGGCGGCCTCCGCGAGGGCGCGGAGTTCGAGGGTGCGGATGGGGTCGGGGCCGCCGGCCCGGCGGCGCATCTCCTCGCCGAGGACCGTCTCCGAGAGGCCCTCCACGACATAGGGGCCGCCGTCCTTGATGCCGTCCGCCGACCAGCCGAAGACCAGGTGCCTGCCGCCGGGGGCGAGCAGGGCGACGGACTCGCGCGCCACCGTGCCGCCGACCCCGTCGAAGACGATCGTGGCCTTCCCCCGGTACGCGGCGACCTTCTCCGGCCAGGCCGGGTCGGTGTAGTCGACGGCGAGGTCGGCGCCGTTCGCCGCCACCCGGGCCGTCTTCGCGGGGCCGCCGGCGAGGCCGATCACCGTGGCGCCCGCGTTCTTGGCGTACTGCACGAGGAGCGTGCCGATGCCGCCGGCCGCGGCCGGGACCACGACCACGTCGTCCGGGCCGAGTTCGGCGAAGAGCAGGATCCCCATCACCGTACGGCCCGTCCCGATCATCGCGACGGCCTGCGCGAAGTCGAGGTTCTCCGGGATTTCGTGCAGCCGTTCGACCTCGGTGACGGCCAGTTCGGCGTAACCGCCGGGCACGAAGCCGAGGTGGGCCGTGACGCGTCGGCCGAGCCAGGTCTCCGGGACGCCCTCCCCGAGCGCCTCGACGATCCCGGCGACCTCGCGGCCGGGGACGGTGGGCAGTTCCGGCGTCGGTCCCGGCCCCGGAACGCCCTCGCGGAGGGCCGCGTCGAGCAGGTGTACGCCGGCCGCGGCGACGGCGATACGCACCTGGCCGGGACCGGGCTCGGGGTCCGCGACCTTCTCGTACGTCAGGTTCTCGGCCGGACCGAAGGTGTGCAGACGGATGGCGTGCATGGAGGGCCCCCTGGAGCGATGTCGTTCACGCGTGGTGCGTGTGCGCCTGGTTTCGCTTGGCGGACCCCAGCCTCCGACCTCAAGCGTGCTTGAGGTCAAGGGTGTTCCTCGACTTCCTGCCCAGCGCCAGCGAGACGGCCGCGAGGGCGCTGTTGAACGACACCTCCGAGAGCACGCCCGGCGCCGCGACCTGGTCGCCGACGAGGTACACGCCGTCGCCCCGGTCCACCGCCGGGCGGTCGCGCCAGGTGGTGCCGACCGGATCGACGGCGCCGGTACGGCCGTGGGCGGTGGCCTCGCGCCGCCAGGTGACGCGGTCCCGCCAGCCGGGGAAGCCCAGGTCGAGCAGGTGTTCGGCGCGGGCGATGCCGTCCGCCCGCGACGCGTGCGGACCGATCGGGAACTGTCCCTGGAGCAACTGCTCGCCCGCCGGGGCCAGCGTGCGGTCCTGGGCCGTGAACCGCTCGATCCAGCCGGGCGCGTCCAGGTCGGAGACGGCGAACGCGTCGCCGCGGCGGGTGCGTACGGCGAGGTCGAGGAGGACGGTACGGCCGCTCGGCCAGGTCAGCGAGTCGTCCTTGAGCAGGCGGCGGGCGGCGTCCAGGGAGGTGGCGACGATGATCGGGCCGGTGCGGGGGCCTCGGGTGCCGGCGCGGCTGCCGGTGCCGGTGAGGGCGTCGAGGCTGTCGACGCGGCTGAGGGTCTCTATGCGGACGCCGAGGTTCCAGGCGCGGGCCGCCATACGGTCGATGACGCTCGCCCAGCCGCCGCGCGGGTAGTGCGCCTCCGGCGGCAGTTTCGTGGCCCGGCGCAGCCGTTCCTGTACGAACGCGGCGGACAGGGAGCCCGGGTCGTGGTGGAACAGCGCCACCGCCGCGTAGTTGGCCGCGGCGCGTGCGGCCTCCTCGCCGGCCTGCTCGGTCGCCCAGGTGAGGAAGTCGACGTCGACGGGCGCGGGGCGGGCCGTACGGCGCGGGCGGAGGAGCTTGAGCATCGCGAACGGCGGGGTCCGGCGCAGGGCGCCCCTGTGGTGCAGGCGCAACCGGGCGGTCTCCAGGGGCGGGAGGGGCGCGAGCGGTCCGATCAGGTCCCGCTGGGCCAGCCAGGTCCAGTGCGGGCCGCCGTTGTACAGGGCGTGCGGTCCCTCGTTCGTCCGGTACCGCCCCTCCGCGGTCCGGGCCCGGCCGCCGAGCGTGTGGTGCGCCTCGTGGACGGTGACCCTCGCGCCCGCCTCGGCGGCGGTGATGGCCGCGGTGAGGCCGGCGAAGCCGCCGCCGATGACGGTGACGGGGACGGGGGTGGGGGGTCGGGTGGCGTGCATGACTGGCTCCCTCGGGTCGGTGTCCGTCGGCCGGTTGTGCGGTGTGCCGTGTGCCGTGTGCGGTGCGTGGTTGTGCGGCTGTGCGGCTGTCCGCAGGTATGACGGAGGGAGGGCGCCGGGATGTGACATGGGGGTGCGGGGGTGGTGGGCGGGTGGGTTTCGGGCAGGTCGGAGGGGATGTCAGTGGTGGGGTGCACGATGGGGGGATGGTGAGGGCGAGGTCGGTGGTGAAGGCGGCGCGGCGGCCGGAGGTGCGGTTGCCGGTGCTGGAGGAGTACGCGGGCGGGGGGCTGGAGCCCGACGGGGACTACGACGGGCTGGAGTTCCGGGACGAGGACTTCGGCGGGCAGGACGGCAGGGGCGCCCGGTTCATGGACTGCGCGCTGACGGGGTGCGCGCTGGACGAGACGCGGTTGCAGCGGGCCCGGGTGCTCGACTGCGTCCTCACGGGGATACGGGGCGTGGGGACGGATCTGGCCGAGGCGACGTTGCGGGATGTCGAGCTGGTGGAGGCGCGGCTCGGTGGGGTGCAGTTGCACGGGGCCGTGCTGGAGCGGGTGCTCGTGCGCGGGGGGAAGATCGACTTCCTCAATCTGCGCGAGGCGCGGCTCAGGGATGTCGTGTTCGAGGACTGTGTGTTGGTCGAGCCGGATTTCGGGGGTGCGCGGCTGGAGAGGGTCGCGTTTGTGGGGTGTGCGTTGCGGGGGGCGGATCTGAGTGGGGTGAGTCTGGTGGATGTGGATCTGCGGGGGGCCGCGTCGGTGGAGATCGCTCGGGGGGTGGGGCGGTTGTCGGGGGCGGTGATCAGTGCGGCGCAGTTGGTGGAGTTGGCGCCCGTGTTGGCGGGGGAGATGGGGATTCGGGTGGAGGGGTGAGGTGCGCCCGGGAGGGGTTCGCCCCCGCCGCCCCTACCCGTCCCATCCTCAAGAGGCTGCGCCCCTTCGACCCCCACACGTCCGTCCGGTGGGAACTGCGCGAGAAGCCCCACTCACCCGCGGACGAACACGGCGACCCCTTACGGCACCCTTGGGAAGCGGGCCTGGAGGCTCCAGATCGCTGGGTTTTCTGAGAGGGGCTCGTGCAGGTCGCAGAGGTCGGCGATCACGTCGTGCAGGAAGTCGCGGGCCTCACGGCGGAGCTCGGCGTGAGAGAACGTCAGCGGTGGTTCCTCGGCCGGCATCCAGTCCGACTCGACGTCCACCCACCCGAAGCGGCGCTGGAAGAGCATGCGGTCGGTGGACTCGGTGAAATCCAGCTCCGCGTACTGGGGGCGGGAGGCACGCGAGCCGGCCGGGTCCCGGTCGAGCTGTTCCACGATGTCGCACAGCGCCCACGCGAAGTCCAGCACCGGCACCCATCCCCAGGCTGTGGACAGTTCCCGGTCCGCCTTGGTGTCGGCGAGGTACACGTCACCGCAGAAAAGGTCGTGCCGCAGCGCGTACACGTCCGCGCGCCGGTAGTCCGTCTGCGGCGGATCGGGGAAGCGGTTGGAGAGGGCGTAGCCGATGTCGAGCACGTAGGCGATGGTGTCATGTCCTCGTAGGATCGCCGTCGTGTCCCGATCCGCACGGGTTGTCCCGGCCGCCCTCCTCGCCGTCGCGCTGGCCCTCACGCTCACGTCGTGCACCGACGGCGGCGGCGAGGCCGAGAGGGCCAAGGGCTCCGCCGGCCTCCGCGACCCGTACTTCGCCGGCCTCGGCAACGGCGGGTACGACGTCACCCACTACGCCCTCACCCTCGGCTACGACCCCGATGCGCGGGTCCGCCTGCGTGCCACCGCCGTCGTCACCGCGCGGGCGACGCGGGACCTCGGCTCCTTCAACCTCGATCTCCGGGGCATGGACGTCGACTCGGTCGCCGTCGACGGCGTCGCGGCGCGGTGGAAGCGGGCGGGGCAGGAGCTGACCGTCACCCCCGAGCAGGGGCTCGACGACGGCGAGACGTTCCGGACGACCGTGCGCTACTCGGGCACCCCCGTGACCATCACCGACCCCGACGGCTCCCGCGAGGGCTGGCTGCCGACCGCTGACGGCGTCCTCGCGCTGGGCGAACCCACCGGCTCGACGGCCTGGTTCCCCGGCAACCACCACCCCTCCGACAAGGCGGCGTACGACCTCGCGGTCACCGTCCCCGAAGGGCTGATGGCCGTCTCCAACGGGGAGTTGGCCGGCGAGTCCACCCGCGACGGCCGTACGACCTTCTCCTGGCACACCGCCGAACCCATGGCGAGCTATGTGGCCACGCTCGCGATCGGCGAGTTCGAGATCCGCCGCTCGACGGTCGGCGGCCGCCGTCGGCTTCCCGTGTACGTCGCGGTCGACCCCTCCCAGGCCGAGGAGAGCCGGGCCGTGCTGGGGCGGATCCCCGAGGTCGTCCGGTGGGCGGAGGGGAACTTCGGCCCGTACCCCTTCTCCTCCACCGGCGCGATCGTCGACCGCCCGGAGGACGCCGAGTACGCCCTGGAGACCCAGAACCGCCCCGTCTTCCCCGGCGCCCCCGACCTCTCGCTCCTCGTCCACGAACTGGCCCACCAGTGGTACGGCGACTCCGTCACCCCGAAGAGCTGGCGGGACATGTGGCTCAACGAGGGGTTCGCCACGTACGCCGAGTGGCTGTGGGAGGAGGACCACGGCGGCGACAGTGCCCAGGAGAGCTTCGACGCGCTGTACGAGGGCGACTACTTCGAGGACGCCGCCGACGGCGAGGCCGTCTGGGACTTCCCGCCCGCGAAGCCGCCGAGCGCCGCCCGTATCTCCGACAGCCCGGTGTACGAACGCGCTGCCATGGTCCTGCACAAGGTGCGTCGGGCCGTCGGCGACGACGCCTTCTTCGAGCTGATCCAGGGCTGGGCGACCGCACACCGCCACGGCAACGCCGACACGGCCGACTTCACGGACTACGCCGAGGAGTTCGCGGCGACTGCGGCTCCGGACGCGGACCTGACCCCGATCTGGGAGGACTGGCTGTACGGGGACGGGAAGCCGCCGAAGGCCTGAAACGAGCGAGGTGTTCACGGAGTGGGTGCGCCACCCGGGGCGTCGGGCGGCTCGGACTCCGCCAGCAGCCGGCCCAGATGCGGCGGCCAGACCGGCTCCGCCGTCGGGTCGGTGAGGTCGGCGGGGGTCCACCAGCGCCAGGTCAGGATGCCCTCATGGGCGCGTGAGGCGGCGAGGAGGCCGCCCACCGGTTCGCGGCGCGGGCCCCGCGCCACGTAGACGGTCTCGTGCTGGCGTACGGGGATGTCGTAGCGGGTGAAGTCGTGCTCCCAGGTGCACAGCAGCGCGCCCGGCTCCAGGTCCGTCCAGCCCGTTTCCTCCCGCAACTCCCGCGCGGCGGCCTCGCGCGGGGTCTCCCCCTCGTCCAGACCGCCGCCCGGCAGTGCCCAGTGCACGCCCACCTCGGCGTTGTGGTACTGGAAGAGGAGGACGGCGCCCTCCGGATCGAGTACGGCGATCCTCGCGGCCCGGCGCGGTGTGCGCAGCGACTTGCGCAACACCGTGCAGGGGCGGCCCAGTTGGCGGTCCCGGCGCCGTTCGACGACCTCGTACCCGAGGGCGGTCCAGAAGGACAGGGCGCCGGGGTTGTTGTCGAGCGCCGCGAGCCGCACGGCGGCCCGCCCCGCCTTCCGGAACCGCTCCTCGACGAGGGTGGCCAACTGGCGCCCGTACCCCCGGCGTTGGGCAGTGGCGTCGACGAGCAGCAGACCGATCCACGGGTCCGGGTCGGCCGGATCGGGATGCCGTGCGAGGGTGATGGCGATCCCGACGAGCCGACGTCCTCGCGCCCGCCCCCGTGCCTGTCCCCCGTCCTCCTCCCCTTCCCCCTCCTCGTCCTCGCTCTCGCGGGCGAGCAGGATCTCCACGTCCGGGTCGGCCAGCTCCACGCCCAGTGCCGCGGCCACCTGTTCGGGGCGGATGTCGTTCGCGTCCGGGAAGTCACCGCTCAGGGTGTAGAAGTCGCGGTTGGAGGCGTGCAGGGCGGTGAGTTCGGCGAGGAGGGGGCCGGGGACGGTTCCGTCCTCGGCCGTGCGGAGGGGTTCGAGCAGCAGCATGCCCCGCACGGTAGCGATCAGGGCCCGACACCGGGATCTACAGTCTTCATCCGGGCGTGACGAGTGTGCGGAAGCGCGGGGGAGCGGGCGTGAGCGCGAGGAGGCGTGTGGAAGAGCGGGTGCGGGTGCACAAGGTGCGGCTGGGCGGTGACGAGTTCCGAGTGATCCGGGCGGAACCGTCGGCGGCCCGGCTGGCGTTGCGGGACGACCACCACTGGCTGTCGATGTACGTCGACCGGGCCGGCGCGGAACGGCTCGTGGCCCTGTGGTCGCTGGCCGCCCGGTCCGCCCGGTCGCTGATCCATCTGCCGATCCGGGCCGCCTCCGCGCCCGAGGGCGTCGCCGGCGCCGCCGGTGACGGTGAACCCGTCGCGCTGGACCTGGTGCTGCTCCACCACAGCCTGCGGTTCCCGACGGCCAGCTGGAAGCCCGTGCGGGCACGGCTCGACACCGGCAGGCCCCAGACGACGGCGACTCCGGACCGGGACTTCCCCGACGCGGACGCCATCGACCACGAGCGGCGCGCCTACCGGTCGTACCGCGACCACCTCGCCTTCGACATCGCGGCGCACACGCTGTTCGTCGTGGGCAGCCCCACCGCGTTCCGTGAGCACGGCACGGCGCTGCGCGGCCTCGTCGACCAGGCGCCGTCGTTCTCGTACCGCCGACCGCACGCGGGGCACTTCTGTGTCGAGCTGGACCCCGGGCCGTGGTCCCGGATACGGAACCGGCGGCGCCGTCCCGCGACGCTGCACATCCAGTACGCCGCGGACTGGCGCGTGTGACTCCGGTGCTCCGCCGGCCGCCGGGACGGTCGCCGGTACGGCCGAAGGCCCCGCCGGGTGTGGCGGGGCCTTCGGTGAGGTGCCGTGAGCTGCCGTGACGGGCCGTGGGACGAGGCGTCGGCCCCCGGCCGGGCGGCGCCTGGAACTCAGACGCTGACGCCGAAGTCCTGGGCGATGCCGACGAGACCCGAGGCGTAGCCCTGGCCGACCGCGCGGAACTTCCACTCGGCGCCGTTGCGGTAGAGCTCGCCGAAGACCATGGCGGTCTCGGTGGCGGCGTCCTCGGAGAGGTCGTAGCGGGCGATCTCGGCGCCGCCGGCCTGGTTGACGATGCGGATGTACGCGTTGCGGACCTGGCCGAAGTTCTGCGAGCGGTTCTCCGCGTCGTAGATGGAGACCGGGAAGACGATCTTGTCGACGTCGGCGGGGAGGCCCGCCAGGTTGACGTTGATCGCCTCGTCGTCGCCCGCGCCCTCGCCCGTGCGGTTGTCGCCGGTGTGGACGATGGTCTGGTCCGGGGTCTGCTTGTTGTTGAAGAAGACGAAGTGACCGTCCGAGTAGACCTTGCCCTGCGGGTTGACCGCGATCGCGGAGGCGTCGAGGTCGAAGTCCGTGCCGGTGGTGGTGCGGACGTCCCAGCCGAGGCCCACGGTGACGGCCGTCAGGCCCGGAGCCTCCTTGGTGAGCGAGACGTTGCCACCCTTGGACAGGCTTACAGCCATGGTTGGGAGTCCTTCCCTCGTTGCGTACGTGCCTTACGGGCTTCGTGCCGGGGACGAAGCTACCTGTACCCCTATGAACGTCGGGAGGGGCGCCAGAGGTTCCAGCGGTTTTTACTTTCTTTACCCACCGGGAAAAGGGCGTGACGCGGACCGGACATCCGCGCGACCATGGGGGCATGTCCGGTCCTTACGTCATCCGTGGCTCCGTCTCGCTTCCCGAGGCCGAGCTCATGTGGCGTTTCTCCCGGTCCTCCGGTCCCGGCGGACAGCACGTCAACACCAGTGACTCGCAGGTCGAGCTGCGGTTCGACCTCGCGAACACCGAGGCGCTGCCCGAGGTGTGGAAGGCGCGGGCGCTGGAGCGGCTCGCGTCGCGGCTCGTCGACGGGGTGGTCAGCGTCCGCTCCTCCGAGCACCGTTCGCAGTGGCGCAACCGGGAGACTGCCGCCGTACGGCTGGCCGCGCTGCTCGCGGAGGCGACCGCGCCGCCGCCGAAGCCGCGGCGGGCGACCCGTATCCCGAGGGGGATCAACGAACGGCGGCTGCGGGAGAAGAAGCAGCGCTCCGACACCAAGCGGGGGCGGTCCGGGCGGGACTGGGGCTGAGGTCTCGGGCTGAAGCCACGGGCATCCTCCCCGCGGGAAGGGCTCGCCTACGGGGACAGCTGCCGGTAGAGGCCCCGGAAGTAGGTGAGGGGGCCCGTGTCCGGGCCCGGGGTCGTGGCGGTCAGGACTCTGCCGATGACCAGGGTGTGGTCGCCCGCGGTCACGCGCTGTTCGGTGCGGCATTCCAGGGTGGCCAGGGCGCCGTCGATCAGGAGGGCACCGCTGGTCGTGCCCCGGGTGTGGGGGACCGAGTCGAAGAGAAGGCGGTCGCTCACGCGGTTTCGCATGGCGAAGCGGGCGGCGACGGTGCGCTGCTGGTCGGAGAGGACGGAGACCGCCCACAGCGGCTGCTCGGCGAGGAGGTCGTCCATGCGGGAGCCCTCGCGCAGGCTCACCATGACGAGGGGCGGGTCGAGGGACACGGACATGAAGGAGGTGGCCGTCATGCCGACGTCCTCGCCGCGCGGCCCGTCCGGATCCAGCGCGGCCTCGTGCGCGGTCACCAGGACCACACCCGCCGCCAGTCGGGACATCGCGGCACGGAACTCGTCTTCGCTCACCCTCTCAGCATGCCCGGCGGGCAGGGGGCCGGGAGCGGCCGGGGTGCGCTGGGCCAGGGGCGCGTTTGCGAGAGGAACCGTCTTGGACACGTCGGCACGCTAGCCCGCGGCAAGCGGTCCCCATATCGGCCCGGGGCCCGAACCGCCCCGGGACCTGCGACCTAGGGCCGCCGTCCGAGCCGTACGCTCAGGCTCGCTCACACTGCCTACACAGAGTTCTGAATCCTGTTCAGGAAGCGCACGAGGGAAACGCATAAACTCCACTCAATTGCTCATCTTCCGCTGTGACTTGAGTCACAGGAGCCATATTTTGTTGACCCTGTGTACCGAGTGGGCTTCGCGCTGTGATTCAGTGGCGGGGAAGCTGGAACCTGTAAGCGGGAACTGTAAGCGGTTGTAAGCCCGCGAGTTAAGTAGGTTGCGCAGGTTACCTGGAGCCTGGAGCTGCCACGAGATCTCGGGGGGAGGGCGAATGGAGACCGAGTCGGAGCCCTACGTCCGTCTGACGACGCTGCGGCAGCTGCACCAGGTGATGGCGGACATGAACACCGCACGCAGCCTGGCCGACACGCTACAGACCGTCGCCGACGGCGTGGTCAACGGCCTGGGCTACGAACTGGCCTGCGTGAACCTGGTCCGCCCCGACGGCGACCTGGTCGTCGCCGCCCTCTCCGGGAACAGCGCGGCCGAGGCCCTGATCACCGGCCGCGTCGGCTCCCGCGCCTCCTGGGACCGCCGGCTGAGCATGGGCGAGGCATGGGGCGACCTGCGGTTCATACCGCACACCGAGGGCTGGGTGCTCGACGAGGACGACGTGCCCCAGTGGTACACCGACGGCCCCGCGCCCCGCTTCGAGGACGAGTGGCACCCCTCCGACCGCCTCTTCGCGCCGATGTACACCCCGGGCGCCGGCGGCGCCTCCTGCGGCGAGCTGCTCGGCGTCGTCTCCGTGGACCGGCCGCGAAACGGTCGCCGACCGGGCGCGTGGGGACGCGAAGCGCTCCAGATGTACGCCTTCCAGGCCGCCATCGCGATCAGCAACGCTCGGCTGCGCGCCAACATGCAGCGTGCACTGGTCAGGCTCGAAAGGGAGCAGCAGGCGCTGCGTGCCAGCGAGGAATCCTTCCGGCAGGCCTTCGAGTACGCCCCGAGCGGTATGGCCATCGCGGAGATGGGCGGCGACCAGCACGGCCGCATCCTGCGGACCAACGACGCCCTGTGCCGGCTGCTGGGGCGCCCCGCCTCCGCCATGCGGCGGTACGCCTTCTCCGACCTCGTCCACCCCGAGGACATAGGCACGCTCCTGCGGACCTCCGCCGAGGGCGGGCGCGCCGAGCTGCGGCTCGGGCGCCGCGACGGGACGTACGTGTGGGTCTCGCTGCGCAACAGCGTGGTCGCGGACGCCGCCGACGGGCCCCGCTTCCTGCTCACCCACGTCGAGGACATCGAGGAGCGCAAGCGGCGTGAGCTCCAGCTCGCACACCGCGCCTCGCACGACGCCCTCACGGGCCTGCCGAACTCGGCCGAGCTGCGCTCGCGCCTGTCCGCCCGCATCTGTCAGCGCCCCCAGTCCCTGCCGGCCGGCGCGGCGGCCGACTCGATGAACGCGGCCTTCGGACAGTTCGGCGAGCAGGGCGACGGGGGCGAGCACGGGGAGTTCGGCGCCGAGCACGCGGCCCGGCTGCCGCACCCGTCCTTCGACGCGTACGAGGCCGCCGGGCGCAGCGGGCACGCCTTCGACTTCCACGCGTCCGGCGCGCCGTACGACGCCTTCGACCACCATGTGCACACCGTCGCGCCCGAGGACGAGCGGGACGACGGGACCAAGGGGCTCGCGGTGCTCTTCTGCGACCTCGACGGGTTCAAGTCGATCAACGACCGGTTCGGGCACAACGCGGGCGACGCCGTCCTCATCGAGGTGGCCCGGCGGCTCAGCCGGGGCGTGCGCGACGGCGACACCGTGGCCCGGCTCGGCGGTGACGAGTTCGTCGTCCTCGCCGACGGACTCGGCCGCGCGGACGCCCAGGACCTCGCCGTACGCCTGCGCAACGAGATCATCCAGCCGATTCGCGTCGACGGTCGCGCGATGCGCGTCGGGGCCAGTTTCGGCATCGGATGGGCCCACTGCGGAATGACGGCGGACGAGGTGTTGAAATCAGCTGACGAGCGGATGTACGTCGAGAAACGATCTCGTCCCAGACAGCACAGGCGAGCCGGATAGCGCCCTGTGTGACAGCGGAGACACCGGGGCGGAAGCCCAGGTCAGCGGCGTGCGGCGGCTGAAAAGCGCCTGGTCGGCGAGGTGCCGGTCCGCCGATGAGGTCCGAGTCACCCGTTTGGGTCACTGCGAGCGGGTAGGCTCGCTCTCCTGCACCCCTACGCACCAACCCGCCACCCGTACCGCATGTACCGCACCGCTGAGGAGACCTAGGGATGACGCCCGGCAACAACGGCGCGAGCACGCCCGAGGACGACGACCCGTTCGGCTACCTCTACGCCGACGGGCAGGCCCGAGGAGCCCAGCCGCCCACCGCGAGCTACGGCTACCCGAACGCGGTCAACCGGGTGCGACCGGTCGGCGAGCGGCAGTACGGGCAGCAGACCCAGCAGGCTCCGCAGGCCGCGACCGCGCAGTACGGGCAGGTCCCGCAGCAGGCGTACGGCCAGCCGCAGGGCGCACCGGGCCAGCCGAACGCGCACTACCAGGCCCCCGAGAGCTTCTCCGGCGGCGCCCAGACGACGCGTCAGCAGGCCTACAACAGCGGCGGGGGCGGTGGCCGGGGCCGTGGCCCCAACACCAAGGGCCTCCTCATCGGCGCGATCGCCGTGGTGGCCGCCGTGGTGATCGGCATCAGCGTCGCCATGCTCGGCGGCGACGACTCCGACAACGCCTCGGGCAACGACACCGGTGCCTCCGCCGGCCCCAACACCCAGGAGAGCGCCGACCCCAGCCCGACGCCCAGCAAGTCCAAGGACGCGGAGACCGCCGAACTCCCCAAGGCCGAGGCCAAGACCCTCCTCCTCGGCGGTAACGCGGCCATCGCCTCCGACGTCCCCGGCGCGAAGTCGGAGGGCGGGTTCTATGTGGGGAACTTCAACTCGGTGGGGTCGTCCATCACCTGGAAGATGGAGGACGTCCCGACGGGCGGCAAGTACACGCTCTACGTCCTCTACGGAGTCCCGGGCAAGAAGGCCGACGCGACCCTCACGGTCAACGGCACCGCCCAGACCCGCCCGCTCAACCTGGACAACTTCGCCAAGGGCCCCGAGGGCGACTACGAGAAGGGCTGGACGAACACCTACGCGTCCATCCAGCTCAACAAGGGCAGCAACGAGGTCAAGATCTCCTGCGAGGACGGCAACTCCTGCGACGTCAACTTCGACCAGCTGTACCTGGAAAAGGGCTGGAAGAGCTGAGGCCCGCTCGCCGGAGCCGATGCCTCACGCCGCCGTGACCTCCCCCGTCACCGTCACCTGTCCCACCAGTTCCTCGTACGTCTGACGGTCGAACTCGCCCGCCACCGGGGCCCGTACGGTCGCCGCCGACAGGGCGACCGCGCGGGCCAGGCGGTCGGGCCAGGGGAGGCGGTCGACCAGACCCGACAGCAGGCCCGCCACCGCCGAGTCGCCCGCCCCGGTCGGGTTGCCCCGCAGCCGGCGTGGCGGGGTGGCGCGCCACTGGCCCTCGGGGGTGTGGGCGAGGAGACCGTCCGGGCCGAGGGAGGCGACGACCGCCTGTGCGCCCCGGCGGCGGGCGTCCCGGGTCGCGCGGGACGGCTCGTGGGAGCCGGTGAGTTCGGCCAGTTCGTCGGCGTTCGGCTTCACCAGGTCGGGGCGGGCCGCCACTCCGCGACGCAGCGGCTCGCCGCCGGTGTCCAGCAGGACCGGCACGGACAGCGTGCGGGCCGTACGGACCAGACCGGCGTACGCCCCCACCGGAACCCCCGGCGGCAGACTGCCGCACAGGGCCACCACCGAGGCGGAGCGCAGCAGATCGACGTACGCCTCCTGGAAGGCGGACCACTCGGCGGGGGTGATGAGCGGGCCCGGTTCGTTGAGCTGAGTCGTGTCACCGCTCGCGTCGGCCACGGCGATCGTCCGGCGCGTCGCACCTTCCACCGGCAGCAGCGCGTCCACCACACCCGGGGTGTGCGTGAGCCGGTCCTGCACGGCCCGGCCGGTCGCGCCGCCGACGAAACCGGTGACCGTCACCTCGTGGCCGAGCGCCGCCAGCACCCGGGCCACGTTCAGGCCCTTGCCGCCGGGCCGCTCGGTCACATCGGTCACCCGGTGCGTGGCGTGGGGCCTGAGGTCCCGTACGCGGTAGGTGATGTCGAGAGCGGTGTTCAGTGTGACCGTGAGGATCACCTGGGCCTACCCCCTCGTGCTCGTGAGCTGCCTGCCGAGTAACAGAGTGCGCTCGTCCGGACGCGATTGCGGAGGCTCGATCATGCCAAAAGAGCGGCGGTCGGCCCAGCCCCCCGGGACAACCGCCGCACTCTTCGCACTCCGTCAACAACCGGGCTGATCAGCCCAGTTGGGGATCGACCACCCACTCGCCCTTGCGCAGTACGCCCTTGACGTCGAAGTCCGCGTCGAGGAGGACGAGGTCGGCGTCCTTGCCGGGCTCCAGGGAGCCGACGCGGTCGTAGAGGCCGAGGAGTTTCGCCGGGTTGGCGGACAGGGCGGCGACGGCGTCCTCGACGGGGATGCGGTCGACGGTGACGGACCGTTTGAGGGCGCGGTCCTGGGTGAGGGTCGAGCCCGCGATCGAGCCGCCCTCCACCAGGCGGGCCACACCGTCCACGACCTCGACCGCCAGCGGGCCGAGCGCGTAGCGGCCGTCGCCGAAGCCGGCGGCGTCCATCGCGTCGGTGATGAACGCGACCCGGTCGGCGCCCGCGTGACGGAACGCCAGCTGGAGGGAGGCGGGGTGGAGATGGGTGCCGTCGTTGATCAGCTCGACGGTGATCCGCTCGTCCTCCAGGAGCACGGCGATCGGGCCGGGCTCGCGGTGGCCGAGGGGTGGCATCGCGTTGAAGAGGTGGGTGGCGACGGTCGCGCCCGCGTCGATGGCCTGAACCGTCTGCTCGTACGTCGCGTCCGTGTGGCCGATCGCCGCGATGACGCCGTGTTCGGCGAGGAGGCGTACGGAGTCGAGGCCGCCGGGGAGTTCGGTGGCGAGGGTGACCATCGCGGCCCGGCCGCGCGCCGCGTCGATCAGCTTGCGGACCTCCGCCGGGTCGGGGTCGCGGAGCAGTTCCTCCGAGTGTGCGCCCTTGCGGCAGGGGGAGATGAAGGGGCCCTCGAAGTGGATGCCGGCGATGTCGCCCTGTTCGGCGAGTTCGGAGAGGAGGCCGGCGCGATGGGCGAGGCCGTCCATGTCGCCGGTGACCGTGGAGGCGACGAGGGTGGTGGTGCCGTGGAGGCGGTGGGTGCGGATGCCGGTCAGTACGTCGTCGACGGTGCCGGAGGTGAAGGAGGCTCCGCCGCCGCCGTGGTTGTGCAGGTCGACGAAGCCGGGGACCACCCAGTGGCCGCGGACGTCGATGGTGTGGGCGTTCTCGGGGGAGTGGGCGGCGATCTTGGTGCCGTCGATGGTGAGACGGGCGTTCTGCACGGCGCCGGTGGGGAGGACGACGGTGGCGCCATCCAGGACGTAGGGGTGCGCCGGGTTCGGCGGCTGCGGGTGGGTGGGGGCTGGTCGCGCAGTTCCCCGCGCCCCTTTCAGGGCGCTGTCGGACCCGGAGTCGGATAGTGCGGGGGCCATCAGGCGGATACCTCCGAAGGGTCCGTGGGGGGCTTGGCTTTGGTGATGAGGTCCCAGGCCATCAGGCCGGCGCCCAGGCTGCCTGCTGTGTCGCCCAGGGCCGCCGGGACGATCGTGGGGACCTTCTGGAAGGTCACGCGGTGTTCCACGGCGGCGCGCAGCGGGGCGAACAGGGTGTCGCCGGCCTCCGCGAGGCCGCCGCCGATGATGAGGGTGCGGGGGTCGAGCAGGGTGAGCGCGGTGACCAGGCCGTCGGCGAGGGCGTCGACGGCGTGCTGCCAGACGGCGCTCGCGCGCGGGTCGCCCGACTCGACGGCCTTGGCGCAGTCCGCCGCGTCGGCCTCGGGGTCCCCGCAGGCCTCGGCCCAGGCCTGGCTGACGGCCGCCGCCGAGGCGTACCGCTCCAGACAGCCGTGCTGGCCGCAGGGGCACGGGATGCCCCCGGGGCGTACGACGATGTGGCCGATCTCGCCCGCGAAGCCGTGGGCGCCCGCCTCCACCCGGCCGTCGACGCCGATCGCGCCGGCGATCCCGGTGCCGAGCGCCACGAAGAGATAGCGGTCCGCGCCCCGGCCCGCGCCGACGCGTCCCTCCGCGAGCCCTCCGGTGCGCACGTCGTGGCCGAGGGCGACCGGGACGCCGCCGAGGCGTTCGGCGAGGAGCGCGCGCAGCGGGACGTCGCGCCAGCCGAGGTTGGCGGCGTAGACGGCGGTGCCCCGCTCGGCGTCGACGATGCCGGGCACGGCGACGCCGACGGCGACCGCGGGTTCGCCGAAGTGCCGTTCGCCGTAGGCGCGCAGCTCGGCGGCGAAGTCGAGGATCGACGCGACGACGGCCTCCGGCCCGCGCTCGCGGCCGGTCGCCAGGCGCGCCTGGTGCAGCAGGACCGGGGCGCCGGGGGGTGTGTCCCCGGAGGGCGTGGTGCCGGCCCCGACCAGTGCGGCCTTCATCCCGGTGCCGCCCACATCGAGGGCGATGACATGTCTCACGGAGGACAGTGTGGCCCTTTGACCCATGAGAGGTCTAGTCCACTCGCATGGTCTAGACCTCTAGAGGAGAGTGGTGTAGACCTTATGGAGAGTTCGAGAAGTCGAGTGATCAACGGCCTTGGGTGCCGAGCCGGTGACTCAGGCTGGTCCACGCGGGGCAAGTGCGATGTGTTTGGGGCAGTACGAGTGCGACAGCGGCAGAGGCGGACGAAGACCGGCGTCAGGAACAGCGGAACCGCGGCACTGGCCGCGCTGGGACTGATGGCGACGCTTGCGGGCTGTGGTGCCTCGGCGGCCGACGGCCCCGGCGTCACCCTGAAGCTGGTCGCCGCCGACTACGGCGACTCCAAGGCCAACAGCTCCCGCAAGTACTGGGACGCGGTCGTGAAGGCGTACGAGAAGAAGACGCCGGGCGTCACGGTCGATGTCACCGTCCACTCCTGGAACGACGTCGACCGCAAGGTCAGGGAGATGGTCGCCGCCGGCGACGCGCCCGACCTGGCGCAGGCGGGCACCTATGCGGACTATGCCGCCGCCGACCGGCTCTACGAGGTGGACGACCTGCTCTCCATCCCCGTCCAGGCCGGTTTCCTGCCCCAGCTCGCCGACGCGGGCAAGGTGCGGCGGGTGGCCTACGGGATGCCGTTCGCCGCGTCCACCCGCGTCCTCTTCTACAACAAGAAGCTCTTCGCCGAGGCGGGCCTCGACGGCGCCCCGCGCAGCTGGAGCGAGCTGGCGGCCGACGCCGCGGCCCTCGACGACGCCGGGGTCGAGACCCCGTACGCGCTGCCGCTCGGGCCCGAGGAGGCCCAGGCCGAGACCATGCAGTGGCTGCTCAGCGGCGGGGCGGGATACGTCGACGACGTCGGCACCTACCGGCTCGACTCCGAGGAGAACGTCCGGACCTTCACCTGGCTCAAGGACGAGCTGGTCGACAAGGGGCTCACCGGGCCGACCGCGCCGGCGGAGCTCGACCGGGCCGACGCGTTCGCGGCGTTCGCGCGGGGGGAGGTGGGCATGCTCAACGGGCATCCCAGCCTGATGCGGATGGCCGCGGACGAGGGGGTCGACTACGGGACGGCGGTCATGCCGGGGTACGACGGGCGCAAGCACGCGACGATGGGGGTCGCCGACTGGATGATGGCCTTCAAGCAGAACGGCCACGGGGAGGAGATCGGTGACTTCCTCGACTTCGTGTACAGCGACGAGAACGTGCTCGACTTCTCGCGGGAGTACGACCTGCTGCCGGTGACCGCGTCCGCGTCCGAGGAGATGGCGGCGGACCCGGACGACGCGGACCTCGGCCCGTTCCTCGCGGCGCTGCCCGACGCGGTGTTGCCGCCGGTGGGCAAGACGTCGTGGGCGGATGTCAGCGCGGCGGTCAAGAAGCGGATCGGGCGGGCGGTGCGGGTGGGGGTGGAGCCGGGGGTTGTGCTGGAGGAGTTGCAGCGGACGGCGACGGTGGCGGATCGGGAGGGGGCGGGCGCGTAGTAGCTCGAGGGTGCGGGGTGCGTTGGCGGGTGCGGCCCGGTGGGGCTTCTCGCGCAGTTCCCCGCCCCCTGGAAGACCAGGCCCCTGCGGGCCTGAAAAGCCTGGGGCGCAGCCCCGGCCTTTCAGGGGCGCGGGGAACTGCGCGAGCAACCACGAACCACCCGCAGTCGCCCTCGCTCCCGTACCCCCGAGCTGCTGGGCGCCCTGTCACACCCTTCCGTTACCGTCGTCGCATGGACGCGCTAGAGCCTCGTGAACAGGCCATCCTCGCTGTGGAGCGGCAGGGGTGGGAGGGGCCGGGGGCCAAGGAGCGGGCCATACGGGAGCGGCTCGGGATCGCGCCCGTGCGCTACTACCAGCTGCTCAACGCCCTGCTCGACGACCCACGCGCCCTCGCCCACGACCCGGTCACCGTCAACCGGCTGCGAAGGGTCAGAGAGGCCCGCCGGGAGGAGAGATGACGGATAGGGTCGACGCCATGGGCAGCCACAAGGACGCAGAGAACCCCCAGGCCACCTTGCCGACACCCGTCACCCCCGCCGGGCGGGCCGCGCTGGAGGCGATCCTCGAACGACCCGGCCGTACGGTGATCGCCCTCGACTTCGACGGCACCCTCGCCCCCATCGTCCCCGACCCCGAACAGGCCCGCGCCCACCCCGACGCGGTCGCCGCCCTCGCCGCACTCGCCCCCAAGGTCGCCTCCGTCGCCGTGGTGACCGGCCGCCCCGCGAGCGTCGCCGTCCGCCACGGCGGCTTCGCCGGCGTCCCCGGCCTGGAGCACCTCGTGGTCCTCGGCCACTACGGCGCCGAACGCTGGGACGCCGCCACCGGCACCGTCAGCGCCCCCGCCCCGCACCCCGGTGTCGCCGCGGTCCGCGCGGAGCTGCCCGGTGTGCTGGACGGCGTCGGCGCCCGGCAGGGCACCTGGATCGAGGAGAAGGGCCGCGCGGTCGCCGTCCACACCCGTCGCGCCACCGACCCCCAGGCTGCCTTCGAGGCCCTGCGCGCCCCGCTGGCCGACCTCGCCCACCGCCATGGCCTCATCGTCGAACCCGGCCGCCTCGTCCTCGAACTCCGCCCCCCGGGCATGGACAAGGGCGTCGCCCTGCGCGATCACCTCACGCGGACCGCCGCCGAGTCCGTCCTCTACGCCGGCGACGACCTCGGCGACCTCCCCGCCTTCGCCGCCATCGAGAAACTCCGCACCGAGGGCACCCCGGGCCTGCTGGTGTGCAGCGGCAGCGCGGAGGTCACGGAACTGTCGGAGAGGGCGGACCTGGTGGTCGACGGCCCGGCAGGGGTCGTCCACCTGCTGGCGACAATCGCCGAGCACGTATAGGCGGGGGGCGCCCCAGCTCTTTCAGGGGCGAGGGCTACCGGGCGCCCTCCAACGCCTCCAACTGGTCCAGGAACCACCGCGTGGGCGGCAACGCCGTGGCTGCCCCCGCGAGCCGCTTCGTCCGCTCCGCCCGCTCCGCCGCCGGCAGGGACAACGCCTCGTGCAGGGCGGCCGCCGTACCCACCACGTCGTACGGGTTCACCACGAACGAGTCGTCCCGCAGCTCCTCGTACGCCCCGGCCTCCCGCGACAGCACGAGCGCGCACCCCTCGTCGGAGACGACCGGCACCTCCTTGGCGACGAGGTTCATGCCGTCGCGGATGGGGTTCACCAGGGCCACGTCGGCGAGCCGGTACGCCGCCAGCGAGCGGGCGAAGTCGTCCTTGAGGTGGAGGACGACCGGGGTCCAGTCCGGCGTCCCGTACCGCTCGTTGATGTCGTCCGCGACCCGCTGGACCTCGGTCATGTAGTCCCGGTACACCGCCAGGTCCTGCCGCGACGGGTAGGCGAGGGCGATGTGCACGACGCGCTCGCGCCAGGCCGGCCGGTCGTCGAGGAGTGCCCGGAAGGCGTGCAGGCCGCGCACGATGTTCTTGGAGAGTTCCGTGCGGTCGACGCGGACGATCGCCCGGCGCGGGGTCCCGTCGGGGGCCGTACCGATCTGCTCCCGCAGCGCGACCATGCGGTCGTCGACGTCCGCCTGGTGGGCGCGGGCCCGCAGGAAGTCCGCGTCGGCGCCCAGGCCGTGCACGCCGATGCGGGTGCCGGACGTGGCGTCGGGGCCGAGGACGGCGCGGGCGCACTCGGCGAACGCGTCGGCCCACCGCCGGGTGAGGAACGCGGCCCGGTCGGCGCCGAGGATGCCGTCGAGCACCTGCGCGGCGATGTCGTCGGGCAGCAGCCGGAAGTAGTCGACGGGCGCCCACGGGGTGTGGGAGAAGTGGCCGATCCGCAGGTCGGGGCGGAGTTCGCGGAGCATCCGGGGGACCAGGGTCAGGTGGTAGTCCTGGACGAGCACGGCCGCGCCGTCCGCCGCCTCCTGCGCGAGCGCCTCGGCGAAGGCACGGTTGTACGTCTCGTACGACGCCCACTGGCGCCGGAACTCCGCGTCGAAGGACGGCTCCAGCGGGGTCTGGTAGAGCATGTGGTTCACGAACCACAGCGTGGAGTTGGCCACGCCGTTGTACGCGTCGTGGTGCACGTCGGCGGGGATGTCGAGCATGCGGACGCCGGGCTCGCCGACACCGCGGCGCACGGCCTCGCGGTCGCCGTCGCCGAGGGCGGAGCACACCCAGACGGCGCCCGCCTCCGAGTCGATCGCGGAGAGCCCCGAGACGAGGCCGCCGCCGCCGCGCTTCGCTGTGAGGGCGCCGGATTCGTCCTCGGTGTACGAGATGGGGCCGCGGTTGGAGGCGACGAGGATCCGCGCGCTGTGCGTCGATGCCATACGGCACAACCTAGCCAAGGGCTCCGCCGGTCAAACGTGGGGTGCGGCCGTATACAGGAGCGCCGCATGGGGGTGGGGTGCCTGTTGTGTGGCGGGTGCGGGTGAGCGGGGGCTGGTCGCGCAGTTCCCCGCGCCCCTGAAAAGCAGGGGCTGCGCCCCGTGCTTTTCAGGCCCGCACGGCCGTGGTCTTCCAGGCCCGCAGGGGCCTGGTTCTTCAGGGGCGCGGGGAACTGCGCGAGAAGCCCCACCGGGCCCGCGGTCGCCACACAACAGGCGCCCCCACTCCCTCACGCGGCCTTTCGCTCCACGTACTCCCCTATCTGCGCCATCGGGGGCCGTTCCTCCAGGTCCACCGAGTACGTGCGCGGCTCAAAACCCTCCCGCCCCCGTTCGAACTGCGTCAGCACCGGGCGGATCAGATGCCCCCGCGCCAGCCGCAGCTGAGCCGTGCGGTAGATCGCCGCGGACATGCGCCCCAGCGCCGCCCCGTCCTGGTGGCGGTGTTTGCGGACCCCCACGTCGACCTGGGCGAGCGCGTCGAGGCCGACCAGGTGCAGCGCGTCGACCAGCATGCCCAGCTCGACGCCGTACCCCACGGGGAACGGCAGCCGCTCCAGGAGCGAGCGCCGGGCCGCGTACTCGCCGCCGAGCGGCTGGACGAAGCCGGCCAGCTGCGGCCAGTGCATGTTGAGCAGCGGCCGGGCCATGAGTTCCGTCACACGGCCCCCCTGCCCGGCGGCGGAGCCCAGGGGGCGGTCGTACATCGCCTTGACGAGGTCGACACCGGGGTCGGTGAGCAGCGGGCCGACGATCCCGGAGACGAAGTCCGACGAGAACTCCTTGAGGTCCGCGTCGATGAAGCAGACGATGTCGCCGGACGTCACCATCAGCGACCGCCACAGCACCTCACCCTTGCCGGGCACGGCCGGGATGCGGGGCAGGATGGCGTCGCGGTGCACGACCGTCGCCCCGGCCGCCGCCGCGACCTGGGACGTCCGGTCGGTGGAGCCGGAGTCGACGACCACGATCTCGTCCACGAGCGGCACCTGCCGCATCAGGTCGTGGCGGATGATCGCGACGATGTCGCCGACCGTCTCCTCTTCGTTCAGCGCGGGCAGGACGACGCTGACCGTCTGTCCCGAGGCCCGTTTCGCGGCCATGATCCGGTGGAGCGGTCGGTCGGCCATGGA
Source organism: Streptomyces sp. NPDC034049 (assembly GCF_055575575.1). Lineage (NCBI taxonomy): Bacteria > Bacillati > Actinomycetota > Actinomycetes > Kitasatosporales > Streptomycetaceae > Streptomyces > Streptomyces sp. NPDC034049. Next base: position 530,349 of record NZ_JBVISJ010000005.1, on the reverse strand, counting down.
CCAGGAGCGGGTGTTCAGCCAGCGCTCGACTTCCTTCAGCACAGTGCGCGGCTCCTCTGCGTTCATCTCGCGGTTCGGACGGCTCTCTCAACTGTCCTGGCCTTCGGTTACAGTCTTGGACAACGCTGGTGACCATCGCATGTCGCTGCTCGTCGGCGTATACAACCAAATACCGCTCATCCAGAGGGGCAGAGGGATACGGCCCGATGAAGCCCCGGCAACCCTCCAGCCGGTCTCGTAGTGATCACTGTCGATCGCCCGCGAGGCTCCCGGCTAGGGAAGGTGCCAAATCCGTCTCACGGCGAAGTGCGTCGTGAGGAAGATGAGGAGAAAGGGCCTCGCCTCCATGGCTGCGCAGACTGTTGCAAGCACCACCGACTCCACCTCCACAGTAGACCTCGGGCCCGCCTCGGCCCTGAGCTGTCGGGAGTGCGGTCACCGCGTACCCCTCGGGCCGGTCTTCGCCTGCGAGGAGTGTTTCGGGCCCCTGGAGATCGCGTACGACTACTCCGCCTACGACACGGACGAGCTGCGCAAGCGGATCGAGTCCGGTCCCGCGAACATCTGGCGGTACGCGCCCCTGCTGCCCGTCCCGGCGGACGTGGCCACCAAGCCCAACATCAACCCGGGCTGGACCCAGCTGGTGAAGGCCGACAACCTGGCCGCCGCGCTTGGTGTCGACGCCGGCAAGCTCTTCGTCAAGGACGACTCCGGCAACCCGACGCACTCCTTCAAGGACCGCGTCGTCGCCCAGGCCCTGGAGGCGGCCCGCGCCTTCGGCTTCACCACCCTCTCCTGCTCCTCCACGGGCAACCTGGCCGGTGCCGTCGGCGCCGCCGCCGCCCGCGCCGGCTTCCGGTCCTGTGTGTTCATCCCGCACGACCTGGAGCAGGGCAAGGTCGTCATGGCCGCGGTCTACGGCGGCGAGCTCGTCGGCATCGAGGGCAACTACGACGACGTGAACCGCTTCTGCTCCGAGCTGATCGGCGACCCGGCCGGCGAGGGCTGGGGCTTCGTGAACGTCAACCTCCGGCCGTACTACGCCGAGGGCTCGAAGACGCTCGCGTACGAGATCTGCGAGCAGCTCGGCTGGCGGCTCCCCGACCAGCTGGTCGTGCCGATCGCCTCCGGGTCGCAGCTCACGAAGATCGACAAGGGACTCCAGGAGCTGATCAAGCTCGGGCTCGTCGAGGACAAGCCGTACAAGATCTTCGGTGCGCAGGCCGAGGGGTGCTCGCCGGTGTCGGTGGCCTTCAAGGCCGGGCACGACGTGGTGCGCCCGCAGAAGCCGAACACCATCGCCAAGTCGCTCGCGATCGGCAACCCGGCGGACGGGCCGTACGTGCTGGACATCGCGCGGCGGACCGGCGGTGCCGTGGAGGACGTGACGGACGAGCAGATCGTCGACGCGATCAAGCTGCTGGCGCGGACCGAGGGGATCTTCGCGGAGACCGCCGGTGGGGTGACCGTGGGCGTGACGAAGAAGCTGATCGAGGACGGCGTTCTCGACCCGACGCTGACCACGGTCGTACTCAACACCGGTGACGGCCTGAAGACGCTGGACGCGGTGGCCGGGACCGGCCTGACCGCGACCATCCGGCCCAGCCTTGATTCGTTCCGTGAGGCTGGTCTCGCGTAGGCAGGACCCCGTCAGCAAGTCGTTCGGCTGCGGGTGAGCGGGGGCTGGTCGCGCAGTTCCCCGCGCCCCTTAGGTTCTCTGCACTCCCCGGAGGTTTCCCATCATGTCCGTCAACGTCCGCATTCCGACCATCCTTCGCACCTACACCGGTGGGCAGGCCGAGGTCGCCGCCGAAGGGGCCACCCTCGCCGAGGTGATCGCCGACCTGGAGAAGAACCACAACGGGATCGCCGCCCGGGTTCTCGACGATCAGGGCAAGCTGCGGCGGTTCGTGAATGTGTACGTGAATGACGACGATGTCCGGTTCGAGCAGGGCCTGGAGACGGCGACTCCGGACGGTGCGGGTGTGTCGATCATTCCCGCCGTCGCCGGTGGCTGACCGACGCTCCGTACCCATCGGTAGTAACCGTCGGTAACTTCGATTACCGAGAGTTCATCGAATTGCCCCCACCGTGAGAGAAGCGGAGGGGGCAATTCTCTATGGTTGAGCACTGTAGAGTTGGGGAACCCGGCCCGATCGACGTAGTGAATCCTTGCCGGGCGCATATGTGATCGCGCCGCACGCCCTATATGAAGTAGCCAAAGTGTGCAGGCCATTTGTGTATTTCGTTCCTTTTGTGGGGCCCGACTTGCCCTGAATTCGGGTGAATTGTTCGTACATTCCCGACCGGTCGTGTCCAGAATTCTCGTCCGATTGACCTGTTGCAGAGGGCAGTTGGACAGATACATTCGGCCGCGGTCGACGCGTTCCGGCGCACACCCCCAACCGTTGGGGGGTGAGGTCTGACCCGGATCCGCGAAGTGTGGATCTGTGCAAGGGCCAGTAATAGGGGAGTTAGGCATGGCTCAGGGCACCGTCAAGTGGTTCAACGCGGAGAAGGGGTACGGCTTCATCGCGGTCGACGGTGGTGCGGATGTTTTCGTCCACTACAGCGCGATCCAGATGGACGGTTACCGCACCCTGGAAGAGGGCCAGCGGGTCGAGTTCGAGATCTCGCAGGGTCAGAAGGGGCCCCAGGCGGACATGGTCCGACTGGCGGCCGGCTGAAGTAACGCGCCGGGTTCAACGCAGCGACGTTCTTCGTTCTTCATAGGAGGGCTCGCACCCCGCACCGGGGTGCGAGCCCTCTTGTGTGCCCGGCTGCACCCGGACGCGCCCGGTCCGGGGCGCCGCCGACGGGGCGCGCGGGGGCGCGTTCACCTGCGGATCATCGAGAGCCGCTTGCACTCGACCATGCCGAGTGCTAATCATTGGCGTTAGCACTCTGAAGGTGAGAGTGACAACGAAGGACCGGGTCGGTGAGGCCCGCAGGCCAGGTGGGGCAAGGAACCACGAGGCAGGCGAGCCGTCCGTCGCGGGCGCGGGCGCGGTCCGAAGGAATCACCCCCAGTCCTGGAGGGACCACTTCACATGGCCAAGATCATCGCGTTCGACGAGGAGGCGCGGCGCGGCCTCGAGCGCGGCATGAACCAGCTCGCGGACGCCGTCAAGGTGACGCTCGGCCCCAAGGGCCGGAACGTCGTCCTCGAGAAGAAGTGGGGCGCCCCCACGATCACCAACGATGGTGTCTCCATCGCCAAGGAGATCGAGCTCGAGGACCCGTACGAGAAGATCGGCGCCGAGCTGGTCAAGGAAGTCGCCAAGAAGACGGACGACGTCGCCGGTGACGGTACGACCACCGCGACCGTTCTCGCCCAGGCCCTGGTCAAGGAAGGCCTGCGCAACGTAGCCGCCGGCGCCAACCCGATGGCCCTCAAGCGCGGCATCGAGAAGGCCGTCGAGGCCGTCTCCGGTGCGCTGCTCGACCAGGCCAAGGAGGTCGAGACCAAGGAGCAGATCGCCTCCACGGCCTCCATCTCCGCCGCCGACACCCAGATCGGCGAGCTCATCGCCGAGGCCATGGACAAGGTCGGCAAGGAAGGCGTCATCACCGTCGAGGAGTCGCAGACCTTCGGTCTGGAGCTCGAGCTCACCGAGGGCATGCGCTTCGACAAGGGCTACATCTCGGCGTACTTCGCGACCGACATGGAGCGCATGGAGGCGGTCCTGGAGGACCCCTACATCCTCATCGCCAACTCCAAGGTCACCAACGTCAAGGACCTGCTCCCGCTCCTGGAGAAGGTCATGCAGGGCGGCAAGCCGCTGCTGATCATCGCCGAGGACGTCGAGGGCGAGGCCCTGTCGACCCTGGTCGTCAACAAGATCCGTGGCACCTTCAAGTCCGTCGCCGTCAAGGCCCCGGGCTTCGGTGACCGCCGCAAGGCCATGCTCGGCGACATCGCCATCCTCACGGGCGGCGAGGTCATCTCCGAGGAGGTCGGCCTCAAGCTGGAGAACGCGACCCTGGACCTCCTGGGCCGCGCCCGCAAGGTCGTCATCACCAAGGACGAGACCACCATCGTCGACGGTGCCGGTGACACCGACCAGGTCCAGGGCCGGGTCAACCAGATCCGCGCCGAGATCGAGAACAGCGACTCGGACTACGACCGCGAGAAGCTCCAGGAGCGCCTGGCGAAGCTCGCGGGCGGCGTGGCCGTCATCAAGGCCGGTGCCGCGACCGAGGTGGAGCTCAAGGAGCGCAAGCACCGCATCGAGGACGCCGTTCGCAACGCGAAGGCGGCCGTCGAGGAGGGCATCGTCGCCGGTGGTGGCGTGGCCCTGCTCCAGGCTTCCACGGTCTTCGAGAAGCTGGACCTGGAGGGTGACGAGGCGACCGGCGCCAACGCCGTGAAGCTCGCCCTGGAGGCCCCGCTCAAGCAGATCGCCGTCAACGGCGGCCTCGAGGGTGGCGTCATCGTCGAGAAGGTGCGCAACCTGCCCGTCGGCCACGGTCTGAACGCCGCGACCGGTGAGTACGTCGACATGATCGCCGAAGGCATCATCGACCCGGCGAAGGTGACCCGCTCTGCCCTGCAGAACGCCGCCTCCATCGCCGCGCTCTTCCTCACCACCGAGGCCGTCATCGCCGACAAGCCGGAGAAGGCCGCCGCGCCGGCCGGCGGCGGCATGCCGGGCGGTGACATGGACTTCTGATCGACCCCGGTCGATCACCGTCCTTCAGTACCGAGGGCGGCACCCCCTGGACGCGGGGGGTGCCGCCCTCGGGCGTGTCCGGGGTCACACCGGCATCGTCGCGTCGGTGGAATGCCGGGACGGCTGGGGAGGTTGTGCGAGGAGAAGCTATATGCGTGCGCATGGAATGCATCCCGCTCACTCCGTCGGCGCCCGCATCCCTTGACCCTTGAGGAGTCTCCACGTGACCACCGCCCCCACCGCCTCCGTTCCCGTTCCCGCGTCCCGGGCCGCCGAGGTGTTGGCTCGGCCCGTGCAGATCAATGGGCTGACCGTGCCGAACCGGATCGCGATGGCGCCGATGACGCGGACGTTCTCGCCTGGTGGGGTGCCCGGGGCGGACGTGGCCTCGTACTACGGGCGGCGGGCGGCCGCGGGTGTCGGGCTGATCGTGACCGAGGGGACGTACGTCGGGCACGAGACGGCGGGGGATCTCGACCGGGTGCCCCGGTTCGCCGGTGAGGAGCAGCTCGCCGGGTGGGCGAAGGTCGCCGAGGCCGTGCACGCCGGGGGCGGCACGATCGTGCCGCAGCTGTGGCACATCGGGGCCGTCCGGCAGCAGGGCAAGCTCTTCCCGGAGGCGCCCGTGTTCGGCCCGTCCGGGCTGCGGCTCGACGGCACCCCGGCCGAGGGCGGCCGGGCCATGACGCAGGCCGACATCGACGAGGTCATCGCGGCCTTCGCCAAGTCCGCCGCCGAGGCCGAGCGCATCGGCATGGACGGCGTCGAGATCCACGGCGCCCACGGCTACCTGATCGACCAGTTCCTCTGGGAGGGCACCAACCGCCGTACGGACGCCTACGGCGGTGACCCGGTCGCCCGCGTGAAGTTCGCGGCGGAGATCGTGGCGGCCGTACGGGACTCCGTCTCCGCCGGCTTCCCCGTCATCTTCCGCTACTCGCAGTGGAAGCAGGAGGCGTACGACGCGCGCCTCGCGGAGACGCCCCAGGAGCTGGAGGCGGTGCTGAGCCCGCTGGTCGCGGCCGGTGTCGACGCCTTCCACGCGTCCACGCGCCGCTACTGGCAGGCGGAGTTCGAGGGGTCCGAGCTGAACCTCGCGGGCTGGACGAAGAAGCTCACCGGCAAGCCCACCATCACGGTCGGCTCGGTCGGCCTGGACGGGGAGTTCCTCGCCGCGTTCGCCGGCGAGAACGCGTCGACGAAGGCGATCGACGATCTGCTGGACGGGCTGGAGGCCGAGGAGTTCGACCTCGTCGCCGTGGGCCGTGCGCTGCTCCAGGACCCCGAGTGGGCGGCGAAGGTGCTCGACGGCCGCTTCGACGAGCTGAAGGCGTTCGAGCCGTCGGCGCTGGCCTCGCTCAGCTGAGTCGCCGCCGGGTGAGCCGTCGCGGGAGCCGCCGCCGGGACGGGGATCTTTCGCCAAGTCTCCCCAGTACCCGGCGGTAGCGAGCCAATTCCGTCATAAGTGTCGTTGTAGTGTCGTGGCACAGCGCCGTCGGCGCCCCAACTCCGTTGATGACAACGGTAGTTGGGGCGCCGACGTGCTGATCATCCCATGATGGTCCCCTTCCCCCACGAATCGGACGAGATCCCATGGCACGACACAAGCTCACCCTCAAGCACAAGCGGTTCATCGCGGCCGGTGCCGCCGTCGCGGCGATCGCCGGCGGCCTCGGCGTCGCCGCGAACGCGGGCGCCAGCGAGACGGTCGAGAAGCAGACGGTCGAGAAGAAGGCGCCGGTGGCGAAGGTCGTCGTGAAGACGGTGTTCGCCCCGGCCGCCACCGCCGACGTGGCGCCCGCCGTCACCTACGACACCGCGCTGGTGCCGGTCGCGGGCCGGGTGCAGGTCAAGGAGGAGCTGCGGCGCGACGGCGGCACGCGGATCGAGCTGCGGCTGCGGGACCTCGCCGCGAACCGTGTCTACGGCGCGCACGTCCACACCAAGCCGTGCGGCGAGCTGCCCGCCGACGCCGGGCCGCACTACCAGGACGAGCTGGACCCGAAGCAGCCGTCCGTCGACCCCGCGTACGCCAACCCCGAGAACGAGGTGTGGCTGGACGTGCGGACCAACGAGGACGGTTCGGCGCGTTCGATCGCTGCCGTCGACTGGCGCTTCCGGGACGGCGGAGCCCGTTCGGTGGTCCTGCACACGGCGGCCACCTCCACCCACGAGGGCCACGCGGGGACGGCCGGGGCTCGGCTGGCCTGCGTGAACGTGCCCTTCAAGTAGGAGTCCCGGGTCCGCGACCCACGGGTGCGGACCTCTCCCCGGGCCGGGGAACTCACGGGTGCGGACGTCAGTTGGTTGATTTGGGCAAGCTTGTGGTTCGAGTGAGCCGGGGCAATCGCTGCCGCACCCGTGAGGAGTCGACGCATGACGTCAGCTGATGGACTTGTCGTACGCACCGTGGCCGGAGCCGTGCGCGGGCGGGAGGAGGGCGGGCTCACCGTCTTCCGGGGTATCCCGTTCGCCGAACCCCCGGTGGGGGAGGCCCGCTTCGGCGCGCCCCGGCCCGCATCGGCCTGGGAAGGGACCAGGGAGGCGTACGCCTTCGGTCCGCCGCCCCCGCAGGAGTCGGGCTTCCAGGGCATGGGCGCGCCGGGCGGGCCCGCGGGCGACCTGGGCGACGACTGGCTGACCGTCAACGTCTGGACGCCCGAGGCGGACCCGGCCGCCCGCCGCCCGGTGATGGTGTGGATCTACGGCGGTGCCTACAAGCTCGGCCATTCCGGCAGCCCCGGTTACGACGCGCGGCACCTCGCGCGCGCCGGCGACCTGGTCGTCGTCACCTTCAACTACCGCGTCGGGATCGAGGGCTTCACGAGTTTCGACGGGGCGCCCGCGAACCGGGGTCTGCTGGACCAGGTCGCCGCGCTGGAGTGGGTGCGGGACAACATCACGGCGTTCGGTGGCGACCCCGGCCAGGTAACGGTCTTCGGGGAGTCGGCGGGCGCGGGGTCCGTCGCCTCGCTGCTGGCCATGCCGCGTGCCCGGGGTCTGTTCCGGCGGGCCGTCGCGCAGAGCGTGCCCGGCACCTTCTTCTCCGACGAGCTCGCCCGGGACATCGCGGCCGAGATAGCCGAGGAGGCGGGCCTGCCGCCGACGGCCGCCGCCCTGTCCACCGTCGACCCGCGTCAACTCACCTCGGCCGGTGAGGCGTTGGGGGCGCGGATGGCGAAGTACGAGGACCGGTGGGGCCAGGCGGCGCCCACCGTCACGCCGTTCTCGCCGGTCGTCGACGGCGAGATACTGCCGTGCACCCCCTGGGAGGCGCTGGCGGCGGGCGCGGCTCGGGACGTGGAGCTGATGGTCGGCCACAACCGGGACGAGTACCAGCTTTTCCTCGTCCTCGCCGGTCAGCTCGACGCGATCGGCGAGGACCGGGCGGACTGGGCGCTGCGCACGTTCGCGCCCGGCCCGGACGGCGCGCGCGCCTATCGCGCGGCCTACCCGGACGCCACGCCGAGCGAGCTCTACACCCGGGTGCAGACGGACTGGCTGTTCAGCATGCCCACCCTCCGGCTGGCCGAGGCGCAGATCGCCGGTGGCGGCCGGGCGCACCTTTACGAACTGACCTGGCCGGCCCCCGGCTACGGAGGCGTGCTCGGCGCGTGCCACGGCCTGGACATCCCCTTGCTCTTCGGCACGTACGAGGCGGACCTCGGCCAGCTGCTGTTCGCGGGCAGCGGGGTCCCGCCGGAGGCCAGGGCGCTGACCGACCGCTTCCAGAGGTCATGGACGGCGTTCGCGCGGACGGGGGAGCCGGGCTGGCCGGCGTACGAGGTCCCGGGTGCCGGTCGGGGCGAAGACGCCGGGGACGGTGGTCGGCTGACGCAGGTGCTGGATGTGCAGCCGGAGGTGCGGCCGTATCCGGAGGAGGTCTCGCGCCGGCTGTGGGAGGGGCACGAGTTCGCGGCGCTACCACTGCTGCGATGAGCGTGCGGTGTCCGGGGTCATGGTGTCGTCTCCTGCCTCCGGGCGTCCTGAGATTCGTGCCGTTGCCGGTGCATCGCGGCGCGGATCTCCGCCGCGCGGGCGTGGATCGTGGAGGAGGAGAGGGGCGCGTCGGGGTGGCGGGCCGGAGCGCGTTCGCCTCGGCACGCGCCGCAGACGCCGCCCGCCAGGGCTTCCGGGCGGCCCGGGGCGCGGCAGTGGGCGCATTCCAGCATGCGGAGGGGAGGGCGTGAGGGGTCTGGCTCCGGGGTGCGTTCCGGCACCGGCACCGGTTCAGGCGGGAGCTTGTCGCGCAGGCGGGTGCGGATGAGGGCGGCCGGGCTGTGGACGGGGGTGGGGAGCCCGCTGGTGAGGGCCCGGCGTACGGACTCGTCGGTGGCGCCGCGCTCGAACCACGGCGTCAGGAGCGGGGCCAGGGCCACGCAGTCGGCCTGGGAGAGGGACAGGGCCGGGGCCGTACGGCCGAGGGCGGCGAGCAGGATGTGGGCGCGGGTCCGGGTGGAGGAGCCGGTGGGGCGGGCTCGGACCGGTTCGTCGTCCGGTACGTCTCCCCGGGTGAACCTCGCCCACCAGGTGTCGTCGCGCGCGGTACGGGAGAACCACGTTCGGGTGATCCACTGCGCCGTCCCCGACTTGGTCGTCAGGTGTTCGCGGCCCCGGCGCAAGTGACCCGCGTCCTGGATCCTGTTGAGGGCCGTGCGCAGGGCACATTGGCCGTACGGCAGCTCCTTGGCCAGCGTTTTCACGCTGATGTCGGCGCCGTCGGGGAGACGGTCGATGTACGCGGCGATCGCTGCCTCGCGGGGTGGGAGTGCGGCGAAGTCGTGGGCCGTGCGCGGGTGTTGGCCGGGGGTGGCTCGCTTGCCGTAGCCCGGGGAGGCCATGGGATGGGGGCGCGGAGGGTGCGGGTCCGCGTGCGCGGGCAGGGTGGCGGCACTAGAGTTGGCAGCAGCCATGGGGATCGAACTCTCGCGTTTCTTCGATCTCGTAGGTCAAGCCCCCGCAGGTGTTGGTAGCACCTGGCGGGGGCTGTTTCGTCTGGGGGCACCGTATCAGCACCGTCACGGTGCGTGGCAACTCGAACGCGTGCCGTCAACTTGCCGGGTGGGAGGGTGGGTTGAGGCCCATTCCCGTTCCGAAAAAAGAGTGCTCGGGGCTGATGGCTTGAGCTTCGGGGCCGGGTCCCGCCGCGCGTCAGCCCATGCTCTTCGCGCCGTCCAGGGACTCCCGGATGATGTCCGCGTGGCCGGCGTGCTGCGCGGTCTCGGCGGCGATGTGCAGCAGCACCCTGCGGGCCGACCAGCTCGCCTCCCCCTCGAACCACGGGGCCTTCGGCAGCGGGTGCGACGCGTTCAGGTCGGGCAGCGTGGTCACGAGTTCGTCCGTCCGGTCGGCCACCTCGGCGTACTCCGCGAGCACGTCGGTCAGCGTCTCGCCGGGCAGCATGCGGAACTCGTCGGCGCGCTTGGCCCAGTCGGCCTCGGTCATGGCGGTGAAGTCGGGCATCGTCGAGGGGCCGTCCACGATGAACGCGGCCCAGTTCCGTTCCACCGAGGTGACGTGCTTGATCAGGCCGCCGAGGCACAGTTCGCTGGCCGTGGTGCGTCGGCCGGCCTGCTCGTCGGTGAGGTCGCGGGTGGTGAAGCGGAGGAAGTGGCGCTGCTTGGCGAGGGTTTCCAGGAGGTCGGCGCGCTCGCCGGTGGGCAGGGCGGGGGCGGGGGTGTTCGTCGTGGTGTTCATGGCTTCACAGTAGGAGCCATGTAGGTCAGATCCTGACCTCTTGGCGGGTCAGTCGCGCTTCAGATTCTCGATGAAGAAGGACCAACTCTCCGCCCGGAACACGAGCTTCGGGCCGAGGGGGTTCTTGGAGTCGCGCACGGGGATGTGGGGGGAGGGGGAGGGGTGGGCGAGGTGGACTTCGAGGCAGTTGCCGCCGTCGCCGCCGCTGTAGCTCGACTTGTGCCAGCGGGCAACCTCCAGGCAGTTTCCGCCACTGCCGCCGCTGTAGCTGGACTTGTGCCAAGTGGCCGAGCCCAGGTCGTACTCAGGAGTGCTCCTCATGCGCATAATCCTGGGCCATTGCTTCGAGCATGACCAGGGAGTTCTCCGGCGGTAGCGCGGCGGCGGTGAGGAACTCGAAGGTGCGTCGCTGGTGGCGGACGGTAGCGGGGTCGTCCTCCAGGCGGCCGGTGCCGACACCCTCGTAATAGACGAGCGGAGGCGCCTCCGTGAAGTCCATCAACTTGATGGAGCCCTCCATCGACGCGTGGGCGCCCGAGTTGAAGGGCAGCACCTGCACGATCGCCCGGCTCTGGTGGATCATCCCGGCGATGTGCTTTAGGGCCTCGGCCATCACCTTGGGCCCGCCCGTGGCGCGGCGCAACGAGGCCTCGTCCAGGACCACCCACAACAAGGGGTCTGCTGGATCGTCGAGGATACGGACGCGCTCCATTCTGGCCGTCACCAGTTCGTCGATCACTCTCTGCGGTGCCGTCGGCTGGTACGCGCGGAACACGGCGCGTGCGTACTCCGCTGTCTGGAGCAACCCGGGGATCAGCAGCGGCGCGTACTCCCTGATTTCCGTGGCCTCCGCTTCCGCGTCCGCCGCTTCCGCGAAGTGCTCCGGATACTTGGACTTCGCGGTGGCCTGGCAGTTCCGTAGGAAGAAGTCCCCCGTGTCCAGGGCGACATCGATCAGGCGGGCGATCTCCGGCTGCATGCGCCGTACCGCCGCCTCCAGTTGGCCCACGAACGAACCGCTCACGAAGAGCCGTTGGCCCAGATCCTCCTGGCTCAGCTCTGCCCGCTCTCTCGCGTGGCGCAGCTCCGCGCCCAGGAGTGCCCGGGGCGACGACGACGGGTCGAGGTCCTTCGGTCCTGGCATGGGTGTCACTCCCTGTGCAGCAGTCCCCTTGTTGGGGCGGCGTGTCTGGCCAGGTTAGGGCCGTGTCGGACACGCTGTGTGGTGAATCGGCAACCCAGCGTGGAGGAGCGGGCGACGTGAAGAACAGAGCGGTGAACGGGCGGCGGCGGCGCAACTCCGCGTTCTCGACGGAGGACGCCGTGGAGCAGCTCGACCAGGCCCTGCGCGGGGTCGGGATCATCCTGCCGTCCCTGCGCGTCGATCCGATCACCGGTGCCAGTGAACTGCCGTATCCGCTCGTGGAGTTGGGCCGCTGCAACCTCCAGGTCGCCGCCCAGCTCGCCGGCGTGCTGCGCAAGGCGGCCGAGACGTGACCGCTCCGCAGGGCTCGCGGTCGTACGCCGTGGACGTACGGGACGGGCGGCTCGGTGAGGTGATGGGGCGCGAGGGCGGTTACGTGCAGTTGCGGCCGGTCGGGGGCGGGCGGGAGTGGGACTGCCCGCCGGGGTCGCTGCGCGAGGCCACGCCGGGGGAGGTGCTGCGCGCCCGGGTGCGACGGGTCAACGCGGAGGGGCGGCTGCCGTGCTGAGCGGGACCCCCGGGTGCCCGGGGCCGCTCACATGTTCCCCAGTGGTTCGATGTCCACCCGGACCGGCTCGCCCCAGATGCGGGTCACGTCGTAGTCGGTGAACTCCTGGACCAGGCGGTAGGCGAGGGCGGGGCGGGGGCCGCGGCGCTGGGCGGCGAGGTACAGCTCGGCCTCGCGGCGGTCGCGGCGGGGGGTGCCGCAGAGCTGCCAGACCTGGCCGTTCCACGCTTCCGGGAGCCAGCGCTGCTGGGGTTCGGGGCGGTCGTCCCGTACGCCGTAGCGGGAGGGGGTCGGGGTGGTGGGGCCGGTGGGGCGGGGCTGGCCGTAGCTGTCGTTCAGCTGGGTGCGGCGGGCGGCGCGGCGGCGGGTCTCGCAGAGCAGGCAGCGGTCGGGGGCCTCCTCGTCCACCGGGCCGCTGGGGTGCTCGGCGCAGCGGGTGGTGGGGGCGGCCCTCGTGACCGTCTCGTCCAGCAGCTCCAGGGCTCGCTTGAGGTCGGCCTTGACCTCGTGGAGGCGGGCGTCGGGGGTGTCGGCGGTCAGTGCCTCACCGTGCTCCCCGAGGACCCGCAGGGCACGGCCGAGGGCGGTGAGCTGGGCGTGGTTCATGGTGGTGGTCTCACCCCGGGTGGTGTGCGCGCGGACGGTCTGCTGACTTCTGACCTATGCAGGGTGCCATGCGGCACCGACAACCCTCCGATCCCCCTGGCGGCTCGGCCGTCCCGGCCGTTGAGGTCTATGTACACTCGATGAGCGGGTGGATGGGAAACATGTACATGGGTGGAGGGTGGCATGTCTCTGACGCACATCGATATCGACGACGAGGCGCTGGAGACCGCGAAGCGTCTGGGCGGGCACCGGACGAAGACCGCCGCGGTCGCGAAGGCGCTGGAGGAGTACAACCTGCGGCTGCTGCGTGCCGCCGCCTATGACAAGTACTTCGAGCTCGCCCAGGAGTGGGACATCGAGGGGGCGGAGGCCGCGCACCGCGCGGACAAGGAGGCCCACCGCACGTGAGCGGTTACCTGCTGGACTCGTCGGCCCTGCGGCGCCTGCTCCGGAATCGGCATCTGCATGAGGCCTGGCGCCCGATCGTCATGGACGGCGACATCCGGTCGTGCTACCCGCAGCGGGCGGAGTTCCTCCGGTCGGCACGCGGCCTCAAGGAGTACGAGGCCTACAGCGCGATGTTCACGGAGCTCTACGACGACATCTCCGTCCCGAAGAACGCGCACCACTGGATCGGCGGTCTCCAGCTGAGGGCCGCCGAGCGAGGGGAGCACCAGGCGCTGTCCGCGGTCGATCTCCAGATCTGTGCCACCGCCGCTCACCACGGTCTGGTCGTCCTGCACGACGACAGGGACTTCGTGACAGCTGCTCGCCTGGCGGTCGAACTGAGGCAGCTCAACGTGCATCAGGGGCCGCTGTAGGGTGCCGCCGCGCGCGTCTCAGCGTGACATCGCCGTCGCCAGGGCTGCTCTCAGGTGGCCCTCGTTCTCTGTCAGGAGGCGGGTGGCCGTGGGGGCGTCGACGCCGCTCAGGATGGTGAGGATGGCGTTCTTGACCTGGCCGTTCGAGGCGGTGAGGGCTTTCTCGATCTCGTCGTCCGTCGCGCCGGTGGCGAGGGCGACGATGCGGTGGGAGCGGGCGCGGAGCTTGTCGTTGGTGGCCCGGACGTCGACCATCAGGTTTCCGTAGGTCTTGCCCAGGCGGATCATGGTGATCGTCGAGAACATGTTGAGGACGAGCTTCTGGGCCGTGCCCGCCTTGAGGCGGGTGGAGCCGGTGACCAGCTCCGGCCCGACGACGATCTCGATGCCGTGCTCGGCCGCCGCGGCGAGGGCGCTGGCCGCGTTGCAGGACAGGCCGACGGTGAGCGCGCCGGCCGCGCGTGCGTGCTCCACGGCGCCCACCGCGTACGGGGTGCGGCCCGAGGCAGAGACGCCGACCACCGTGTCGTCGGGGGTCAGGGCGAGGGCGTCGAGGTCGGTGCGGGCCAGGTCCGCCGAGTCCTCCGCGCCCTCGATCGAGGTGACCATGGCCTCCCGGCCGCCCGCGATCAGGCCCACGACCTGCGTCGGGGCCGTGTTGAACGTGGGCGGGCACTCGGACGCGTCCAGCACGCCCAGGCGGCCCGCCGTCCCGGCGCCCGCGTAGATCAGCCGGCCGCCGCGGCCCATCCGCTCCGCGATCGCGTCGATCGCCGCCGCGATCAGCGGCAACTGCGCGGCCACGGCCGTCGGCACCGCCGCGTCCTCGGTGTTCATCAGCTTGGCGATGTCGAGCGTCGGAAGCTGATCGATGTCGGCGAGCTCCGGCCGGAACGCCTCGGTCGTCAACGACTCCAACTCGGCCCGGACGGCGAGGTGGTTGGGGAGGGCGAGGGCGTCGGGGAGGCCGGAGGGGTCGGGGAGGGCGGAGGCGTCCGGGAGCCCGGAGGGGTCGGGGAGGCCTTGGCCGTGGGGGAGACCGGGGCCGTCGGGGAGGCCGGGGCCGTCGGGGAGGCCGGAGCTGCCGAGGAGGGCGGCGGAGTCCGGGAGCCGGGAGGGATCGGGGACGTCGGAGGTGTTGGGGACGGCGGGGCTGCTCGGACGGTGGGAGGCGTCGGGGAGGCCGCCGGGCGTACCGGGGAGGCCGCCGGGCGTACCGGGGAGGTCGGAAGCGGCCGGGGCGTCGGTGGGGAGCGGAAGGTCGGTGGAGGGCGGGAGGGCGGAGGTTTCCCGGGGGGTGGGGGGCATGGCGACTCATTCCGTGCGGTGGAGCGACTGTGCCTTCGGGGTGGACGCCTCGGTGGTCCGGGGGACGCCCCGGTGGTCCAGGCGGTCGGCGCGGACTTCGTGGGCGTCGGCCCGGCTACCGCGAGGGGCCCCCGATCCGATGCCGGTGGGCCAGCGCCTCGTACGATGCCGACAGTGCCGGCGCGGCCGACTCGTACGTCCGTTGCGCTACGCCGACGAACAGGCAGTCCACGACCAGCAGTTGACTCGTCCGGGACGACATCGCCGCCGGTCGCAGCTCGCTCTCCCGTGCCGTGGACGTGGTCAGGACGTGGTCGGCGTACTGGGAGACCGGGCCGTCGGGGCGGCCGGTGATCGCGACCGTCGTCGCCCCGTGGTCGAAGGCGACCCGCAGCGGCTCGATCACGTCACCCGTGGAGCCGGAGTGGGTGATCGCCACGGCCACGTCCTTCGCGCGGAGCTGCACCGCGTTGGTGACGGCGAGGTGCGGATCGCTGTGCGCCTGGGCTATCAGCCCTATGCGGAGCAGCTTCTGCGTGAGGTCCTGGGCGACCAGCCCGGACGCCCCCACCCCGTACACATCGATGCGCCGGGCCCCGGCGAGCGCTCCGACCGCCGCGCCGAGCTGGCCCATGTCGAGTCCGGCCGCCGTGTCCGCGAGGGTCTGCTGCTCGTCGTACGCGAGCTTGGCCACCACGTCGGGCAGCGGGTCGTCCACCGCGATGTCGGCCGTGACCGAGGGCGCGCGGCCCGACTGCTGGTGGGCGGCGAGACCGGCGAGGGCGAGGCGCAGGTCGCGGTAGCCGGGGTAGCCGAGGATGCGGGCGGTGCGGACCACCGTCGCCTCGCTGGTGCCGGTGAGTTCGGCGAGGCCGGTGACGGTGAGCGCCGCGCACGCGGCCGGGTCGTTCGCCACGGCCTCCGCGACGCGCTGCATGGAGCGGGTCATGGAGGGCGCCAGCGTCCGCACCTTCGCCGCGAGGGCGGCGGGGGCGGGCGGCGCGGCCGTGGTGGACGCCGGGGAGAAAATTTCCTTCACGTCATCGCTCACATCTTGAAAGATATTTTCCGCCGGGGTGGATGGTCAAGGGCCGCACAATGGATGCATGAGTACCGGTAGTGACCCCGTGAGCACCCTTGAGCAGACGCTGCACGCCGCCCGTGCCCTCGTGCTCGCCGATCTGGTGTCCGGGCAGGTCGCCGAGGCGGACATCGTCTCGATGGTCGAGGACTCCGTCGCACAGCGCCGCTGGTGGGTCGAGCAGTGGCCGGACGGCGCGGAGTACGTCGCCGGGCTCGTCGCCCAGGACGTCCAGGACGCCCTGCTCGAACGGTACGGCCGCTGGCCCCTGTGCCCGGTCTGCGGTGACGGTGACCCGCACGCGCTCGACGTGGAGCCGGAGCTCGGGCCCGATCCGCAGTGGGTGTGTCACAAGGCGGGGGTGCGGGTCGCGGCGCTGGGCGCGCTGGGCGGGGCGGCGTCCTCGTGACCCTCTACATCGACCCGCCCACCTGGCCGGGGCACGGGCGGATGTGGTCCCACCTCGTGAGCGACGTGTCCTTCGACGAACTGCACGCGTTCGCCCGGGAGGCGGGCGTCCCCGAGCGCGCCTTCGAGCGCGACCACTACGACATCCCGTCCCACCGGTACGCGGAGGTCGTGCGGGCGGGTGCGGTCGAGGTGGGGTCGAAGGAGCTGCTGCGCAGACTGACGGCAGCGGGGCTGCGCCGGCCGAAGCGGCGGGGGACGGCGGCTTCGGCCTGAGGGCACGGCCCGTACGGTCAGTCGACGAAGACCGGCTCCATCCCCTTCCACCAGGTGATCAGGGTCCTCGGGTCGCCTCCCATCACCTGGAAGATGGCGTTCCGGTCGTAGTAGGTGCAGACGATCACGTACTGGGTGCCGTTGGGCGTGTAGCAGGACATGTCGCCGGTGGGCCCGCCGGAGTCCGACTCGTACCAGGAGCCGCGCACGTTCCACATCTGTGAGCAGTCGCCCTCCTGGAGGGTGCCGCCGTAGGCCAGGTAGACCTCCTGCTGCTTGCTCCGGGACGGATACACGGCGACGCTCGCCTTCGTCGTGACCTCGCCCATGGTGACGCTCTCCGTGGTCACCGTGCAGGTCACGGCGGCGTCGGAGCCCGGCGCGATCTCGCTCACGCAGCTCTCGCGCGTCCACTGGCTGTCGTTGAGCGAGTCGCGCAGGTCGCGCTCGGCGGTGGTGAGGCCGTCGTCGGTGCTTCCGTCGCCGCCGCTGTCGTCGCCGCCGCTGTCGGCACCGGAGTCCGTGCCGCCGGAGTCCGTCCCGCTCGTGTCCGTGCCGCCGGCGGTCGCGCCCGCCGTGCCGCCGGAATCGGTGCCCTCCGTGTCGCCGCCGTCCGTCCCGCCTGTTGTCGTGGTGCTGCCGGAGGTCGTGCCGCCGGAGGTCGTGCCGGAGGTCGTGCCGCCGGTCGTGCCGCCGTTCGAGCCGCCGCCCCTGTCCGCTGTCGTCGCCGTCACCACGAAGCCGATCACCGTGAGCACGCTGCTGACGACCAGGCTGATCATGGCGATACGGACGCTCCGGCGTCCGTGATCGCCGTCCGGGTCCGGCACCGGAGGCCCCGGCGGCGGTGTGGGCTGACTCATCGCGATCCCCCGATCCCCCGACGCGCGCCCCCGACGCACGCGAGCGCGCACGACGCTTTCGCGCCGCGATGACGGCATTCGCGCCGCCGTGACCGAATTATCGGGACTGCGACAGGGCCCCGGACAGGGGATACGGCAAGAAACCGGAGCGGTTGGGCCCGGCGTACGTCAGGCGCGCAGACGGAGTTCGTACGCGAACTGCTCCCCGTCCTCCCCGTCACCCCAGTCGTCGCTCACCTTGTCGAATCCGGCGCGCGAAACCACGTTCTGCGAAGGGGTGTTGGCCTTCTCGACGACCGCGAACAGCGACCGTACATCTCCCTGCTCCCGGTTCCGCTCCCGCGCCCAGGCCGTCAGCGCGCCCACCGCCTCGGTCATGTAACCGCGCCCGCGCGCCCCCTCCACCAGGTCGTACCCGATCTCGACGCGGCCCTCCTCGTCCGGCGCCCCGTGGTAGCCGAGCGCGCCGACGGCCAGCCCGTCCTCCCTGCGCACGAGCACGAACATGCCCCACTCCGGCCGGTGCACCCCCGCCTCGTACGCCTGGAACACCAGGCCCGCGCCGACCCGGGTCCCGTCGACCGGGCCGCCCACGATCCAGTCGAAGCCGCCGGTGCCGCCCTCGGCGAGATCGGCCGCGGCGGCCGGGTGCACGCCCTGGAGGACGAGCCGCTCGGCGTCGATGTGCAACGGGTTGCTCCACTTCCACTCCGTGACGGGCGCCCGGCCCGGCAGATCGCCCCGGCCGGTGGCCCACAGCAGCGTCGTCCAGGGGTCGTCACCGGGTCTGACGTGCGGGAAGAGGCGGGCGAGCACGGTCTCCGGCAGTCCGAGCCCGGCGGGCGGCACGGCCGCGGACACCGGCAGCCCGAGACCCTCCACGATGTCGTGCGTGTGCAGCAGCACCTCGGCGACGCCCATCGCCGCGAAGCCGTCGCGGTCGGCGGCGCGGAACGGGTACGGGTGGAAGGCACGGACCGAGCGCGGGGTGGTGCGGACGACGGCGGTGAGCAGGGCGCCGGTCGTCCGGATCACCTCCAGCAGGTCGGCGTTGTTCTCGCACTCCGACATCTCGATCTCGAACGGTGCCCAGCGGGTCGTCGGCCGCCCCGCCAACTGCCCCGCGTAGGCGATCAGGTCGGACGCGATGTGCTCGGCGGTCTCCCGGCAGTCCCAGTCCAGCCGCCCGGCCTTGACGCCCTTCCAGTCCCGTTCGGCCACCGCCCCCAGCACCGCGAGGCTGTGCTCGACGGCTTCCCGCACCTGTTCCCCACCCATGTGTCGCATGGCGGTGAGGATAGGTGGGCTCAGGCCTTCGTACGTACCGGATTTACGGTGCCCGCACCCGCGCCCGCGTCGGCGCTGTCACTGCTCCCGGCCACCCGGCGGGAGGCCCGCGTCCGCTGGTGCAGACGGAGCGAGACGGCGGTCGTGCCGATGGCGGCCGCGGTGAGGGCGCCGCCCGCCCAGGCCGTGGCGGCGAAGCCCTGGCCCGCGTCGATGACGACCCCGCCGATCCAGGGGCCACCGGTGTTGCCGAGGTTGAACGCGGCGGTCGTGGTGGCACCGGCCAGGGTCGGGGCGGCGCCGGCGACGTTGAACAGGCGGGCGTTGAGGGCGGGGGCGGTGTAGAAGCAGGACACCCCGAGGAGGAAGGAGAGGAGCACCGCGGCGACGGCGTACTGGGCGAGCAGCGCCAGGGCGACGAGCAGGACCGTGGAGGCGGCGGTCCCGCTGAGCAGCACCCCGAAGAGGTGCGCGTCCGCGAACCGGCCCCCGACCGCCGTGCCGATCAGCGCCCCGATCCCGAACAGCGCGAGCACCGTCGGCACCCAGCCGGCGTCCAGGCCGGAGACGTCCGTGAGCAGCGGCGCGAGATAGCTGAACGCGCAGAAGACGCCACCGGCGGCGAGCGCCACGACGGCGATGGAGAGCCACACCTGTCCGTCCCGGTAGATCCGGACCTCCTGGGCGAGCCGGGGCCGCTCGTCGGGCAGCGGGATGGCCGGGACGAGCGTGACGACGCCGACCAGCGCGATCGCCGAGGCCACCGCCACCGCCCAGAACGCCGACCGCCATCCGAAGTGCTCCCCGAGGAACGCGCCCGCCGGTACGCCCAGCACGTTCGCGATCGACAAGCCGCCGATCATGATGGCCAGGGCGCGGGCACGGGCGTTGACGGGCACCATGGCGACGGCCACGGCCGCCCCGACCGCCCAGAACCCCGCGCAGGCGAGTGCGCTCACGATCCGGGAGGCGAAGAGGACGGCGTAGGTGGGGGCGAGGGCGCCGGCGATCTGTCCGAGGCCGAAGACGGTGATCAGGCTGACGAGGGTCGTGCGGCGCGGCAGCCGCAGGGTCGCCACGGCCAGCAGGGGCGCCCCGACGACCATCCCGACCGCGAACGCCGAGATCAGCAGCCCCGCCCGGGGAATGGACACGTCCATGTCCTCGGCGATGGGTGGCAACAGCCCCGACAGCATGAACTCGCTGGTCCCGAGCGCGAAGACGGCGAGACCGAGGACGTAGACGGACAGGGGTACGCGGAAGCGGGCGGCGGGGTCAGGAGCGGCGGCGGAAGAGGGCATATCCCTGGGCAACCGGCTCCCTCGGGACCGCATTCCCCCACGTGCCGCTCGTCCCACCGACCGAGACGGCTGACGGTTCTCAGCCGTCGGTTCTCAGCCCGTGGGTTGTCAGCCCGTCGGTTGTCAGTCGTGGGTTGTCAGCCCGTCGGTTGTCAGCCGTGGTTTCCCGTCCGCCCTGTCGGTGCCGTCAGCTCCGCCAGTTCCGACCGCAGGTTCTCCCGGGCCCGGTCCTCCCACTCCCGCTGTCCGTACGGCGTCCTGAACAGCCGTGGCAGGTCGAGGAGTTGACGCAGCACCGCCGTGCGGCCCGTGCGGAACGCGTCGTCCGGGACGAAGCCGTACTCCTCCCGTACGGCGGCGGCGTACGCGGCGTACGCCGCCGGCGGTGACGCCAGGATCGCGAGGTCCGCGTCGCACAGCACCTGCCCGTTGGGGTCGTCGTCGGCCGGATCGTGCGTGACGGTGAGCCGCACCAGCCGCGCCACCTCCGCCGTCCGCTCCTCCGGCACCCCCGCCTCCCGCAGCGCCCGCTCCGCGAGCCGCGCCGACCGCTCCTCGTTCTCCGACCGCTCCGGCAGATACACCGCGTCGTGGAACCAGGCGGCCAGCCGGACGAGGTCCGGGTCCGCCGCGTGGTCCTCCAGCACCTCGATACGGTCCAGCACCGCCGTGAGGTGGTCGAGGGTGTGGTACTTCCGCTGCGGCTCGGCCCACCGCGCGATCAGGGCGTCGGCGTACGGGAGCGGCGCGGGATCGCAGGCCCCGTCCCGCGCCGACAGCAGCGCGGGCAGCCAGCGGTGGCGCAGGGCCGTACGCCGGCTCTCGTCGACACCGGGCGGGCCGGGGGTCTCGGGCGTGGTCTCGGGGTCGGGCATGCACGCATTGTGCCGTGTGTGCACTCAGCGGCCCTCTCCCTCTAGCGTGGAGGGCATGACGACTGTGGCTGATACGCACGATGTACGGGACCCCGGACTCCCCGCGCGGCTGCTGGCCGGGGAGCGGGACGCGCTGGTGCCGCTGTTGCGGGCGCGGCCGGAGGGCGACTTCGGGGCGGCGACCTGTTGTCCGGGGTGGAGTGTGCGGGACGTGCTGGCGCACTGCGCGGCCGCGCTGTCCCGCGTGGTGGAGGGCCGGTTCGAGAAGGGCGTGTTCAGCCCGGAGGCGAACGACCGCGACATCGCCGAGCGGCACGAGTGGCCCGTCGCACGGATCGTGGACGAGCTGGAGCGTGGCATGACCGAGGCGGGCCCGGTCATCGCCGAGGCCGATGGCTCCCTGGACGGCCTCGCCCTCGGCGAGTGGGTGCACGCCGGTGACGTCCGAGAGGCGTGGGGCCTGCCCGGAGCGTACGGCGGCCCCCAACTCGGCCTCGCCGTCGAGCTGTTGACCCACCTCACCCGGGTCCGCGGCACCCGCCCGCTGCACGCCGACCTCGACGACACCGACACACCCCTGCTGCTCGGCGCCCCCAGCGGCGACGCCCCGCCCGCCCGTTACATCGGCGACGCCCCCACCCTCGTACGCCTCTACTCGGGGCGCCGCCCGCCGACCGGTACGTCGTACGAGCTGGCGGGCGCCACCGAGGCCGAGCTGAACCTCTACGCGTGAGCGCCGGGGATCAGCCCCACAGCGACTTGAACCTCGCCGCGTAGCCCTTGTCCTGGCCCGCCGTGTTCGGGTGGAAGGTCGCGGCCGATTCGGTGAGGTTCAGTCCGTGGATCCACGGGTCCGTGCCGCACGCCCCGTGGCCGGTGAACTGCCCCCGCATGTCGACGAAGTGGACACCCGCGTCGGCCGCCGCCTTCCGCCCGCCCTCCGCGAGCGCGTCGGCCGGCCCGTTCATCCCGGCGCGCTTCGTGGCGCTCAGCTCGACCGGGGAGCACGTACCGGTCGTGGACAGCGCCTGCGGGTAGCCGAAGACGAGGATCAGGGCCTTCGGCGACCGGGCCTTGATGCCCTGCTTCGGCATGGGGCAACTCCCTCTCGGACAGCCGGTCTTGTTGTTGCGCGCCGGATCGAGGGTAGACGCGGACAGTGGTCGACCGCGTGCTGAACGTGACGATCGCATCCAACGGTGCGGGTTGTTGGTAAATTGGACTAGACCTGTTGTCGTCACGCGAAGCCCGACGGAAGGGGCCCCATGACCACGCGCGCGCTTCTGGAGGTGATCGCCCTCGACGCCGAGGACGCCGTCGCCGCCCAGGCCGGAGGTGCCGACCGGCTGGAGCTGGTGGCGGACATGGCGGCCGACGGGCTCAGCCCGACGGTCGCGACGTTCGTGGAGGTGCAGGCGGCCGTCGACATCCCCGTACGGGTCATGCTGCGGCTCGCGGACGGGTTCGCGGCGGGGCGGGTGGACGCGCTGGTGCGGATCGCGTGCGACATGCGGGCCGCCGGGGCGGAGGAGTTCGTGCTCGGGTTCCTCGGGGAGGACGGTGGACCGGACCTGGACGCCGTGGAACGGGTGGTCGCCGAGCTGGACGGGCGGCCGTGGACGTTCCACCGGGCGATCGACCGTGCCGCCGACCGGGACGCCCTGCGTAAGCAGCTCGCGGACCTGCCGGGGCTGGACACCTATCTGACGGCGGGGTCGGCGCGGGGCGTGGACGACGGTGTGCCGGTCCTGCTGGCGGAGGCCGTGAGACGTGGGGACCCCGGCTACACGCAACGCCTCATGATCGGCGGTGGTCTCCGCCTCAGCCACCTCTCCCGGCTGCGCGCCGCCCGGATCGACGCCTTCCACATCGGTGGCGCGGCCCGTCCCGGGGGCTGGACCGCGCCGGTCGAGGCCGAGGCCGTACGCGCCTGGCGTACGGCCCTGGACGTGCGCATCGGCCGCGCGACGGCTTCACGCTGAGCACGGGGTGGGTGAAAAAGCAGAAGCGCGGCCCCGCTTTTTCAGGGGCGCGGGGAACTGCGCGAGAAGCCCCACCCGGTCGCACCCGACGACGCACCCCGAGGCCACCGCACCCCCCGGCCAAGCCCCCCGCAGGGGTCACGCGTTCGGGTCGAAGGAGATCCCCGACGGCATGGCCTTGGTGAGGTTGGAGGTGAAACTTCCGTCCTTGAGACCGAAGTTGGCGCTGCCGAAGTCGTAGGAGACGAGGATGTCGCGGATGCCGGCGGGGTAGCCGTTCCAGCCGACGAGCGGCGGGTACTGCCAGGTGCCCTCGTGGTTCTCCGGCGGCTCGTCGTTGGAGCCCGCGAGGCGGAAACAGTGCGTCCGGATGCCGTCCTTGTGGTAGACGATCTTCGGGTGGGTGCCGTCCCAGCGGACCGAGGACGCGGCGTGCACGGTGAAGCCGCCGTGGGCGGAGGTCGACACGTACTGGGCAGCGCCGTTCTGCACCCAGACCACGACGTGCTCCCAGTCGTGCCGGTGGCCGCCGATGCCGCTGCCGGCGACGGCCTGGTCCTTCTCGAAGTAGAGGTCGTACATGATCGCGCACCAGCCGTTGTTGCACTTGGAGCGCGAGTAGCCGTTGGTGTTGTCCAGGTCGGACTGGTCGCGGCAGTCGCCCCTCAGTGAACCGGTCGGCTTCAGGCCGCCGTTGACCGTACCGGTCGGGCCGATCGCCGGTGTCGAGTAGCAGCCGTCCGTGTCGTAGTCGTACGCCGGCTGCCAAGTCGTCTCCAGAGCCTCCGCGTTGGCGGGCAGCGCGGCGGGCGGCGCCGCGAACGCGCTGCCGGCGACGCCGACCACCAGGGTGACGGTGGCGCCGAGCACCACGGCGGATCTGCGGAAACGACGCGAAGCGCGGGTGCGCGAACCTGTCTTCACTGCGACCTCCTGAGCCTGCCGCGAGGGATGGCGAGCGCCATGGCATGCGCAGGTCAGATTGGCGCTACTCGCGGGTAGTGCACAAGGGGCCGGAGGTGTCGGAGTGATGACGAATCAATCATTGTGAAGAACCTGTGCGTTGGGCCCTGCCTCGACCGATGGATACGGACCCGCCACATCACAGGTAGATATCCGCCACGTAGTTGTTGTGTGCGAAGTCGCCGTGAAGGGCCTCCCGGCGATCATCGGGCGCCCGCGCGCGTGCATAGTGGTCTCCGCCCCAGCCAAGCGGGGGCATGACAAGTTTCATCACACGGGGACGGGCTCCATGCCATTCATACGCCGCCGCGGCCTCACGGCCGCTGCCGCCGTGATCGCCGCGGTCATGGTCACTACCACCGCCTGCAACAAGACCGAGGAGAGCGGGGCCAAGGCCTCCGACTCCACGACCGCCCAGGCGGACGCGGGCGACAACATCGACACCGGCGAGAACGAGAGCGGCGGTGACACGACCATCGGCGGCTTCAAGCTCCCCGAGGGCGTGCCGACCGAGCTGACCGGTGACGCGCTGCAGAAGTGGAAGGACGGTGGCTGGCAGGACTTCAGCGGCGACTGGGCCTCCAAGGCGGAGGACTTCGCCAACCCGTACATCGAGAACTTCTGGACGCCGGAGCGCATCGCCGAGGCCAAGGAGAACCTGCCCGACCTGCCGGCGGTCGCCGAGGCCGGCAACACCGCCACCGGTTCGAGAAAGACCACCCAGGTCTGGCTGCCCGACGGCAAGGTCAAGAAGCAGAAGGCCAGCCGGGTCAAGGCGACCTACCACAAGTACGCGCCCCCGGTCGGCAAGCTCTTCTTCACCACCCCCCAGGGGTCCAGCGTCTGCTCCGCCGCGGTCGTGAAGGACCCGGCGCACCCGGGCAAGTCCAACCTCGTGTGGACCGCCGGACACTGCGTGCACGCGGGCAAGGGCGGCGGCTGGTACCGCAACATCGCCTTCGTCCCGTCCTTCAACAACACGGGCAAGCTGAACATCAGCCAGGCGTCGGCCAACTACCGCGCGAGCAACGTCTCCCCGTACGGCATCGCCTGGGCCGACTGGGCCACCACCTCCGGCCCCTGGATCAAGGGCGGCGCCGCGAGCCAGGGCACCGTGGCCGCCGCGTACGACTACGCGGTGCTGCATGTGAAGCCGGAGAAGGGCGCCAAGTCCCTCGAGGAGCGCCTCGGTTCGGCGCTGCCGGTGTGGTTCAACGCCCCCGCCGCCAACAAGGTCAAGAACATGAAGGTGCGCGGCTACCCGGCCGAGGCCCCGTACGACGGCTCCAAGATGTACCACTGCCAGGGCGCCACCAAGCGCTTCGTCCTCGGCTACAGCTACCCGAGCGACTACCCGGCCCAGTACATGGTCGGCTGCACCATGAACGGCGGCGCCTCCGGCGGCCCCTGGTTCATGTCCTACAAGGGCCGCACCTACCTGGTCTCCAACAACTCCCTCAGCGACCGCTCCACGTTCATCACCGGGCCGCGCCTCGGCAAGAACGCGAAGCAGGTCTACCTGGCGACCAGCAACAAGTTCAAGTAGGCCCGCACCACGCCCGACCGGCCCCCGGCGACCTCGGTCGCCGGGGGCCGGCGCGTGTCCTCGTACCTTTGGCATCATGAACGCGTCGAACACATCCGAGTGGTGGGAACGGCTGCCCGCCGGCATCCGTGAACAGGTCGACGGCTACGTCCTCCAGGACGCCGGCTTCCAGGCGATCCGCGTCGTCTTCACCGCCGGCCGGGCCCTCGGCCTGGGGCTCGTCGAGGCCCAGCACGTCGTCAACGACCGCTATCTCCACCACGGAGACCGCGTGGCCCGCACCCCCGACAGCCCCCTCGACCCGGACTCCCTGGCCGCCCTCGCCGCCGGCTGCCCCGGCCGCGTCACCGCGATCGAGGCGGTCTGGGACGGCGACACGTTCCACGACTGGTTCGTGGAGCTGCTGGCCCTCACCGCCGACCCGGCGGGTGAACACCGGCTGGCCACCCTCTACCGGGCGACGGCCGAGCGGTACCTCGGGGAGGAGAAGGACCGGGTCATGGGCCACCCGTCGGCCGTGGCCGCCGGCCGCTGCGGCCGAGCCCTGGCCGCCCGTCTCTCGGTCCCCTTCCGCTTCGCCTCCCCGCACACCCCGGACGACCGGGCCCGATGGGACGCAGGGGACGGAGGGAAGGCAGGGGATGCAGGGGAGCCAGGGGACGTGCGGGACGGACGGGACGCCGGCTAGTCGAGCTGTTCCGGCAGCGGGGCCGCGTGCGTCACGATCAGGCCCGAGACCGCTCGGGTCAGGGTCACGTAGAGGCGGCGCAGGCCCGTGCGTTCGTCCGGTTCGGCGTCGATCACCGCCCGGGGCTCGTCCAGTACCACGTAGTCGTATTCGAGGCCCTTGGCGAGAGAGGCCGGGACCAGGGTGAGGCGGATCTCGCGCGTCGTCTCCTCACCCGGGGCCAGGTAGGCGATGCCCGCCGCCGTCAGCGCCTCGGCGAGCGCGGGGACACGGAGGTCGGCGGCGATGAGGCCGACCGACCCCTCGTTGCCGAGCAACTCCTCGCAGGCCGCGACCACGTCGAAGTCGCCGGCGCTCGGCCGTACGTCGAAGAAGCCCGGGTTCTCCCGGACCGACGCCACCGGCGTCAGACCGGGCGCGATGTGCGGCAGCAGCCGGGAGGCGTACGTGATCACATCGGTCGGGACGCGGAAACCGGCCGTCAGCTCCTCCACATGGGCCTCCGCCTTGCCCAGATGGGCCAGCGCCTCCTCCCAACTCCGCGTCGCCCAGGGCGTCGTGCCCTGCGCCAGGTCACCGAGGACCGTCGCCGAGCCGGTGGTGCAACGGCGGCCCACCGCCCGGTACTGCATCGGGGAGAGGTCCTGCGCCTCGTCGAGGACCACATGCCCCAGCGAATGCGTCCGCTGCACCAGGTCGGTGGCCTCGTCGACCAGCACGGCATCGGCGGCCGACCACTTCACCGACTTCACGCTCCGCGCCGGCTTCGCCCACAGGACGGTCTTCCGCTCCTCCTCGCTCAGGATCCCGTCCGCGTGCTCGGCCAGGAAGTCCGCGTCGGAGAGCAGCCGCATGACGAGCTTCGCGGGGTCGACGGGCGGCCAGATCGCCTTGACGGCCGCCTTCACGGCCGCGTGGCGCGCCACCGCGTCCTGCACCCGGTCGTCCGGCGCCTCACCGGACCGCTCCATCTGCACCAGCACGGCGTGCGCGATCCGCTGCGGCAGGGCGTCCCGCGCGGCCCCGTAACGGATGTCCCGGTCCAGCAACTCCCGCACGATCCCCTCGAGTTCGTACGCCGGCAACCGCCAGCGACGCGAACCCCGGACGACCACGACCGGCTCCGTGGGCAGCGTGACGTGCGCGCGTACGGCCCGCCGCAGCACCTCGGCCATGCGGGCGTCGCCCTTGACGACGGCCGCCGCCGCGTCGTCCGTGCCCCGCACCTCGACATGCGCGACGAGGTCGTCGACGGTCGCCTGCCTGACCTCCAGCTCGCCCAGCGCGGGCAGCACCTGCTCGATGTAGTGCAGGAAGGACCGGTTCGGCCCGATCACGAGGGTGCCGGTACGGGACAGCCGCTCGCGGTGGGCGTACAGGAGGTAGGCGACCCGGTGCAGGCCGACGGCGGTCTTCCCGGTGCCGGGACCGCCCTGCACACAGAGACTGCCGGAGAGGTCCGAGCGGACGATCTCGTCCTGCTCCGGCTGGATCGTCGCCACGATGTCCCGCATCGGGCCGACACGCGGACGCTCGATCTCCTGCTGGAGCAGCTTGCTGGTGGCCGCCGCCTCGGCGGGGTCGGACAGGTGCTCGTCCTCGTACGCGGTGAGTTCACCGCCGGTGTACCCGAAGCGGCGCCGCAGCCCCACATCCATGGGGTCGGTCTTCGAGGCCCGGTAGAACGGCTGCGAGACGGGGGCGCGCCAGTCGATGACCATCGGATCGCCGTCCGCGTCGTGCACATGCCGGCGCCCGATGTAGAACCTCTCCCCCTCCGCCCCCTCGGCCTGCTCCGCGCCCGGCGCGTGCAGATAGTCGAGGCGGCCGAAGAAGAGCGGGGTGTGGCTGAGGTCCGCGAGGGCCTTGATCCGCTCCTCGATCTGGCGGGACAACACCTCCGCGTTCACCCAGTTCGCGGTGACGTCCTTGATGTCCAGCGCCTCCACGTCCTCCCGCATGGTCCGCAGCGCGGCACGGGAGGCGGCGAGATGGGAGCGCTCGCGGGAGAGGGGGTCGGCGGGCGCGGCGGGGTCGGCGGTGGGCTGCGCGGACAAGGGGGTGCCTCCGGGGCCTGCGGGAGCTGGGGGTACGCCTGACGGCGGTGACCGACCGGTTTCCGTCCGGGCGGCGGCGCTCCACGGATGGGAGGCGGGCAAGAGCGGAGAGTGTAGGTGAGGGGAGGGGGCGGAGGCCAACGGATTTTTTTCGGTGATCCCGCCGTACCCCTAGGGGGTTCGTACGCCGCCGGTATTACGGGAGGGCTGGACCTGAGAGGGAGCCGAGGGCACAGGGCATTCACTCCGGAGACCGACGCGTTCCCCAGGCGGACGTTCCACCATGGAGACATGAGTGCAGCGACCTTCATCCCAGCCTCGGCCTCCGGCCGACCCGGTCCGCCGCCCGGCGCGACCGGCCTCGACGACCACCACAACCGTCACCGACTCGCCGACGCCCTGCGCGCCGTCAAGGTCTTCGCGAGCGCCGCCTTCGGCGTCGTCGTCCTCGGCGAGTACGCGGAGGAAGCGGGCGTACGCCGCCGGTGAACGCCGGCCCTCGCGCGTGACCCGCTGATCACCCATGCCTCTCTCCGGCCCGAGGACCTTCGGCCCGATCGTCGGCCAGATCTCCGGCCCGGTCTCCGGCCCGAGGACGTGGTTCCCGCTGCCCGCACTCAAGGCGGCCTTCGTCCTCGACGCCACGCACCGTCCGCCCCCTCTTCAGCCTCAACCCCCGTCACAGACGCAAAGATTCGATGTGGCAGCATGATCGACAAGCTCAATCGATCAAGCCCAATCGATCAAGGAACGGGGACTCTTCATGCGTTTCGCCTCGCATCGGCTGCGCACGGCGGTGAGCGGCCTGACCGCCGCCACCGCACTCGCCCTCGGCGTCACCCTCGTGGCCGCGCCGAGCGCCTCCGCGGCCGTCGGTTCGTCCGCGTGCACGAAGAACATCAAGGACGCGACCTACATGGTCAACAACTACGCCGGTACCACCATGCAGTCGGGCCCGGGCTACAAGTACAAGGACGTCAAGTTCCTCGAACTCGGCACCGATGTGCGCGTGTACTGCGAGACGTACAAGAACGGTTACAACTGGTACTACGGCAAAGCCGGCAAGAAGAAGGGCTGGGTCGTCTCCAGGGACTTCCACTAGGACCGGCACCGGGGCCGGTGACCGAGACCGGTCACCGGCCCCGGCCTCAGCCCTCCGCCAGGAGCTCGTCCGCGTCCATGATCCGGTAGGCGTAGCCCTGTTCGGCGAGGAAGCGCTGGCGGTGGGCGGCGAAGTCCTGGTCGATGGTGTCGCGGGCGACCACGGAGTAGAAGTGGGCCTGGTGACCGTCGGCCTTGGGGCGCAGGACGCGGCCGAGGCGCTGGGCCTCCTCCTGGCGGGAGCCGAAGGTGCCGGAGACCTGGATGGCGACGGTCGCCTCGGGCAGGTCGATGGAGAAGTTCGCGACCTTCGACACCACGAGGACGTTGATCTCGCCCTGCCGGAACGCGTCGAAGAGCTTCTCGCGCTGCGCGTTGCTGGTCTCGCCCTTGATCACCGGCGCGTCCAGGTGGGCGCCCAACTCGTCGAGCTGGTCGATGTACTGGCCGATGACGAGGATCTGCTGACCCGCGAAACGGCGGACGATCGCCTCGGCCACCTTCCGCTTGGTCGCGGTGGTGGAACAGAAGCGGTACTTCTCCTCCTGCTCGGCGGTGGCGTAGGCGAGCCGCTCGGAGTCGGTCAGGTTCACCCGGACCTCGACGCAGTCGGCGGGCGCGATGTAGCCCTGCGCCTCGATCTCCTTCCAGGGCGCGTCGAACCGCTTGGGCCCGATCAGCGAGAACACGTCCGACTCGCGCCCGTCCTCCCGGACGAGCGTGGCGGTCAGCCCCAGCCGGCGGCGGGCCTGGAGATCGGCGGTGAACTTGAAGACGGGCGCGGGCAGCAGGTGCACCTCGTCGTAGACGATGAGGCCCCAGTCACGGGAGTCGAACAGCTCCAGGTGCGGGTAGACGCCCTTCCGGCGGGTCGTCAGCACCTGGTAGGTGGCGATGGTGACCGGCCGGATCTCCTTCCGGGTCCCGCTGTACTCCCCGATCTCCTCCTCGGTCAGCGAGGTCCGCTTCACCAGCTCGTGCTTCCACTGCCGCGCGGAGACGGTGTTGGTGACGAGGATGAGGGTCGTCGACTTCGCCTGGGCCATGGACCCGGCGCCGACCAGCGTCTTCCCGGCCCCGCACGGCAGGACGACGACACCGCTGCCGCCGTGCCAGAAGTTCTCCACCGCCTGCTTCTGGTAGGGCCGCAGCGCCCAGCCGTCCTCGGCCAGCTCGATCGGGTGCGCCTCGCCGTCCACGTACCCGGCGAGGTCCTCGGCGGGCCAGCCCAGCTTGAGCAGGGTCTGCTTGATCTGCCCGCGCTCGGAGGGGTGCACGGCGACGGTGTCGGGGTCGATGCGGGCCCCGACGAGCGGGGCGACCTTCTTCGACCGCAGGATCTCCTCCAGCACCGGCCGGTCGGTGGTGGTCAGCACGAGACCGTGCGTCGGGTGCTTGGAGAGGGTGAGGCGGCCGTACCGGTCCATCGTCTCGGCGACGTCCACCAGCAGCGCGTGCGGCACCGGGTAGCGGCTGTACTGCACCAGCGCGTCCACGACCTGCTCGGCGTCGTGCCCGGCGGCCCGCGCGTTCCACAGCCCGAGCGGCGTCACCCGGTAGGTGTGGATGTGCTCCGGCGCCCGCTCCAGCTCGGCGAAGGGCGCGATGGCCCGACGGCACTCGTCCGCCTGCTCGTGGTCGACTTCCAGAAGCAGTGTCTTGTCGGACTGGACGATGAGGGGACCGTTCACGCGCGACACCTTTCGATTCGGCCAAACGTCCAGTGTGCCTGATCGTTCCCCCTGACAGGCCTCCAGTCCTATTGGATGTCTATTCATTCCGATGAGTGGCTGGAATTCAGATTTGCGGCAACGGTTCCGAAGAATGCGAACCGTGCACCCACCCACCCCGACCGACGGCGCCGACCCGGTCACCCCGTCCGTCTCCCCGCAGGGCACCACGCTCGGCTACGCCCTGTTCGCCACGCGCTGGCTCCAGGCGCCGCTGTACTTCGGTCTGGTGGCGGCACAGGGGGTGTACGTCTACAAGTTCTTCAACGAGCTGTGGACGTTAATCGTCCGGTGCGTGAGCGGGAGCGCCACCGAGACCTATGTGATGCTCGCCGTGCTCAAACTGGTCGACGTCGTCATGATCGCCAACCTGCTGATCATGACGATCGTCGGGGGCTATGAGACCTTCGTCTCCCGCATCGGTCTCCAGGGCCACCGCGACCAGCCCGAGTGGCTCTCGCACGTCAATTCCAACGTACTGAAGGTCAAGCTCGCCACCGCCATCGTGGGCATCTCCTCCGTGCATCTGCTCCAGATGTTCGTGGACGTCCACCACACCTCCCACCACGCCCTGCTGTGGGGCACGGTGATCCACATGGCCTTCATCGCCTCGGCGGTCCTCCTCGCGTACATGTCGGGGCCGATGCTGCGCGAGGACAAGGGCCACGGATCCCACCACGGCCCGTCCCACGCCCCGAAGCCGCCGCAGGGCCCGCGCGGGCCGGTCGCGCCGACGGACCACGGCGAGCCGGCGCCGGCCCCCGCCCCCGTGACGCTCCGGCCGCCGCCGCCGCTGCCGATCCCGGCCCAGGCCACGTCGTACGAGAACCGCGAGCGGCTCGACGGCCGCGAGAGGCGGGAGACCCGCTTCACCCGGGGCGGGACACGGCTGGTGCCGTACGAGGCCCGGCGGGCGCCGCACACGACCGCGCCCGGAGTCGGAGTCGGAGTGGGGGCCGGGGCCGGGGTCGACACGGCAGCCGGGGCCGGGGGCGAGGCGCGGGTGCGGGCGGCCGGGTTTCCGGCGCGGAAGCTGCTGGAGGAGTTCGACGAGGGGCACCCGCGCGCGTTCGACCGCCGGCTGCTGGCCCGGCTGGGCACGCTGGACTTCGTCGACACCGGGCGGAACGTGGTGTTCGTCGGCGCCCCCGGCACCGGCAAGACGCATCTGGCGATCGGGCTCGGTGTACGGGCCTGCCAGGCCGGACACCGGGTGCTGTTCGCGACGGCGGCGGAGTGGGCCGCACGGCTGGCCGGGGCACGGGACGGGGGCAGGCTCGCCGAGGAACTGTCGGCGCTCGACGCCTGCCCCCTGCTGATCGTCGACGAGGCCGGCTACCTCCCCTTCGACACG
The DNA here is from genome assembly GCF_055575575.1 of Streptomyces sp. NPDC034049. Taxonomy (NCBI): domain Bacteria; kingdom Bacillati; phylum Actinomycetota; class Actinomycetes; order Kitasatosporales; family Streptomycetaceae; genus Streptomyces; species Streptomyces sp. NPDC034049. The sequence goes on along the minus strand of NZ_JBVISJ010000005.1, from coordinate 498,020 downwards.
GACGCCGCCCGGCTCCTCTACCAGCTGATCGCGCACCGCTACGAGCGGGCCTCGCTGATCGTGACCAGCGACCGCCCGCTCGACCGGTGGGAGGAGATCTTCGGCGGGGCCGCCCCGGCGATGACCGACCGCCTCGCGCACCACGCCGAAACCGTCCACCTCGAAGGCGACAGCTACCGCCTGCGCAGGGCTACTTCAGCAGGCTGACGTTCTGGATCAGGGGGCCCTCCACGCCGATGCCCTCGCCGACGAGGGTGCCGAGTTCGGGGAGGGGCAGGGGCGGGTTCGCGGCAGCCGGGGTGGCGAGGGCGCCCACCAGGACGACGGCGACGGCGGCGACGAGGGCGGAGGCGGCGGACGCGGAGACGCGCGGGGCGAGCTTGGCGAGAGGGCGCATGCGTGCGGGTGGGCCTTTCGAGCGCAGGAGTCGATCTCGATCGGACACAGGGTGGCTGCCCGGCGTCAGGGGAGTCGATGCGCCGGAGGGTCCGCGCTCGCCCGTGAGGGGGGAAACCGGGCGTGGCCTGCATGAAAGCCGACGTACGCCCGAACGGGTGATCTCCGGGAGGCGGTTTGATCAACGGCGTCACCCGGACCCGGTGGGTCAGGTCGAGTCGTCCGCCAGCTCCGCGACGCCCGTGATCCGGTGGAGCGGGAAGGTGCGGACCTCGTCCGCCGTGTGGTCGTACGCCGTCACGAAGCCGCCCTCGACGCGGACCGGGGCGATGACGCGCTGGCTGGCGGAGCCCTCGGCGTTGACGTAGCCGATCCAGAGGGCCTCGCCGGTGAGGACGGCGGCCTGCATCGTCGCCAGGGTCTCGGCGGAGCCGGTACGGGGCAGCGCGCCCGGCGCGGTGGCCGGACCGCCGGACGGTCGACGGGGCGTGGTGGAGGCGAGGTCACCGGCGCGGATGGCGCGGATCGCGGCGCCCAGCAGGGTGTCGTCCGGGGCCGGGGGGCCGTCCGGGACGGGCTCCGGGGCCGTCCGGGGCGGGGTGCGGCGGGCGTGCGCCCGGGTGATCAGCACATCGCCCTCCGCCGACTCGGCGGCCGGCGCGTACCCCATCGCCCGCAGCCCGTCGAGGAGCGCCGCCGGGTCGGTCTGGGCGGCGAGGACGGTCGGCGCGAGCCGCCGCAGCCCGAGCCCCTGCGAGCGCTTGTCGGCGAGGATCTCGCTGAGCATCGCGTCGTCGTCGCAGCGGACGTACGCCGACGCCGCGCCGATCCGCAGATGGCCGTGGCGCCGGGCCACGTCGTCGATCAGATACGCGAGCGGCTGCGGGACCGGCGTACGGGAGTGGGCGGTCAGGAAGTCGTGCAGGTCGGAGGCGCTGCGGCCCGCGTCGAGGGCTCGGCGTACGGACCCCGGCGTGAACCGGTACACCGTCGCGCCACCCTTCGACTCCACGTCCGCCAGCACCCCCAGCATGTCCGCCAGCGGACGCTTCAGCGGTCCGGGCGCGACGGCCGTCAGGTCCGCCTGGAGCAGGACGTGGTCCAGCGGCTCGGGAAGCAGCGGTGCGAGCAGCCGGGCGGCCCGGGCCGCCGCCGCGGCCCGCTCGGCGACGGGGTCGGGGGCGGGCGCGGACGCGGGAGGGTGCGACAGGGGCACGTGGTGGGCCGGCAGCTTGTCGCCGGGGGTCTCCGGCAGCTCGGCCGGGGCGGGGGCCTCGTCGGGGAGCCCGAGGAGCGCGCGGCCGTGCGAGGACAGCGCGCCGCGGCCGGTGATCCCGAGCGACTCGGCCTCGGACAGGGTCCACCGGGCGATCCGGGCCCGCAGATCCTCGCCCTGCCGCGACCGGGCGCCCGGTTGCTGGGACGCCGACGAGGCCGGCGCTGCTTGAGACGCCTGGGACTGCGGGGGCTGTTGCGCCGGCGAGGACTGTGCGGGGGCCTGGTGGGGGTGCTGGCCGCCGCGCGTGGGGCGCTCCCAGTGGAGGCGGGCCAGGACGGAGTCGGGGGTGGCCGAGGTGCCCTCGGGGAGCCCGGCGAGCAGGGCGAGGACCCGGTGGCGCACCTCGGGCGCGGCCGACCGGTCCAGCCCCGGGCCGAGCGCCGACAGCGTACGGTCCTTGGCGTCCCGCTCCCCGATCACGCCCGGCGTACGGGTCGCCGTCAGCCAGGCCGTGGCGAGCCGCGCCCAGCGGTCGGCGGCGGGCAGCTCCAGCCACTCGTCGTACGCGGGCGTCGCGGCGTACCGCTCGTCGGCCTCGCCGTCGGAGGCCAACAGCCCGGCGGCGTAGGCGAGTTCGACCCAGAAGGCGGCGACCGGCTCGGGCAGGTCGAGGGCCACCGCGGTCCGTTTCAGGTCCCGCACGCTGAGCCCGCCCGCACGCAGGACACCGGGACCGCCCTCGTCCCAGTCCTTCAGCAGCTCCTCCACGGTCGCCAGCGCGGTGTACGCCTGCCCGGCCGCCGTCGCGTCCACCACCTGTGGACGGTACGTGCCCGACGCCTCGACGGGCGGCGGCACCGGCTGGACGTCCCGGTGCGCCCGGCCCGTCCGCAGATGCAGGGCGACCTCGCGGGGGATGACGACGGTGCCGGGTGCGGTCGGCAGGAGCAGCCCCCGGTCCAGCAGCCAGCGCAGATGCGGCGCGGGGTTGGCGGTGACCTGGCCGTACGGCGGCCCCCACACCAGCCGGGTCAGGACGTCGAGGGACTCCGCGGGCGCGGTGGCGAGGAGCGCGGCCATGCGGCGGCGGTCGGTGAAGAGCGCCGCGAGGGAGGTGACCGCCGAGACCGAGTCATGGGTGCTCGCCAGGCCGGCCGCCGCGACGATCTCCTGGACCCGCCCCGGCGACATGCCCGCCGTGGCCTCCGCGACGGTCGGGCCGAGGCCGGTGGGGGAGGGGTGCTGCGGCGAGGGCGCGAGCAGCTCACGGGCCGTGCGGACCAGACGCAGCCGGTGCTCGGGGCCCCATACGAGGGCCTGGTCGCGCAGGGTGCCGAGGGCGTGGGGCAGCGCGGCGGTGACAGCGGGGTCCGCGTCGTCACCGGCCAGCAGGGAGGCGAGTTCGTCGTACGACGCCGGGTCCGCCGCCACAGCCAGGGCCTGGGCGGTCTGAAGGGCGAACCGGTCCAGCCGCTCCAGGGCCCGGACGACCGACGCGCGGGTACCGGCGCGGGTCGCCAGCTGGGTCAGGTCGGTGGGCACGGGCGTGATGAGGTCCGGTCGCGCCCGGAGCAGCACGGCGAGCGAGCGGTCGTCCCGCCCGCGCAGGGCTTCCGCCAGCGAACGGGGGGCGCCACCGGCGGGCGCCGCCTCCGTGGGGAACTGCTCCTCGGTGCTCATCCGGCCAACGGTAGCGGCTGCGCCGGACGGGGGCGCCTCTTGGCTTGGGGTGCCGCATGGCTCGGGGCGCCTGCTTCGTCGGCGGGTGCGGGTGGGTCGTGGTTGCTCGCGCCTTCCCCGCGCCCCTGAACGGCAGGGGCTGCGCCCCTTGCCTGTCCGGCGCCTGAGGGCCCTCCCCGGAAGCGATACCGTCGGGAGGAAGTACGCGCGCCAACCCCGGAGGGGCTTCGTGGGGATTGAGAGCGACCAGGTCGTCTACGAGTATCTGAGCCGGGTCGGTGACCTGGCCCAGCAGCGGCAGTTGCCGTCGTCGACGCGGATGCGGCTGGTGTCGGGGCTGCGGGACGAGATCGACCGGCGGCGGGCGAAGGCGCCGGTCGACAGCCCGGCCGCCGTGCGCCGCATCATCGCCCGCCTGGGTACGCCGGACGAGATCGTGGAGGCGGCGGGCGCGCCCGGTGACGTACCGGAACCGCCGGCCGCCGCCGTGCCCGTGCAGCGGGTGACCGGCGGGGACGCGGCCGACGAGGACGCCAAGGACACCAAGGGCGCCAGGGACGCCGGGGAGCGGACCAAGGGGCTGTCCAGGGGGCTGCGGCGGGTCGTGCCGCGACCGCGTTCCTCCGATCCCGTGCCGCCGCCGGTGGCCGGGGGCGCCGTTCCACCGCATCTCGCTCCGCTGCACGAGCTGGGGGAGGGGGACGCCCAGCCCGACTGGTGGCGGGTCGGCGGGGGCGGGGTGCCCGGCGGTGACATCGGGTTCGGACTCGGGGACTCCGTACCGGGGTTCGTCGGGGGTGTGGAGATCCCCGAGCTGCTGAAGCCGCCTCCGGTGAAGGGGGAGGGGGACGGGGCCGGGGACCGGGCGCAGGGCGGGGAGCGCGGGGCGGTCGTCGAGAAGGGGGCGGCGGCTTCGGCGGGCGAGGCGGAGGAGGAGGCCACGGTTCGGGCCCCGGCTCGGCGGTGGGTGCCGTTGCCCCGGTTGCGGCCCGCGGGTGGGGGGTGGAGCAATCCGCTGCTGTTGCTGGCGGCCGTGCTGTTGGTCGCGGGGGCGGTGATGGGGAGTCTGGTGCCGCTGGGGCTGGGGTGGTTGATCGCCTACCTCTCGCGGAGGCTGACGCCCTCGGAGTCGAAGTGGGCGGTGATGGGGGTTCCCGGTGTCGTGGCCGCCGGGGGTGTGGTGTGGCTGTGGGGACGCAGCGACGGGCGCTGGGGGGATCCGATCGCCCAGGGGCAGATGAGCGGGGCGTTGGCGGAGACATGGCCGTGGGTGCTGCGGGTCGCGGCCGTGTCGTCCGCGCTCTATCTGTTGTGGCGGTCGCAGCGGCCTCGGTGAGCTGGGGGTGGCTCGCGCAGTTCCCCGCGCCCCTGAGAAGCAGGGGCTGCGCCCCATGCTTTTCAGGCCCGCGAGGCCGTGCGTGGTCTTTCAGGCCGGCGGGGGCCTGATGCTTTTAGGGGCGCGGGGAACTGCGCGAGAAGCCCCACGCACCCGCACCCGACAACGCACCCCGCCCCACCCCGCCCCCACAATGGACCGCATGAGTTCTCGCATGCTGACCGTCGGGTTCGATCTCGATATGACGTTGATCGACTCGCGGCCGGGGATCCACGCCTGTTACGTGGCGCTGGCCGCGCGGACGGGTGCGTACATAGACGCCGACCTCGCGATCACCCGGCTGGGACCGCCCTTGGCGGACGAGCTGGCGCACTGGTTCCCGGCCGCCGAGATCCCGGCCATGGCCGACCTCTACCGGGAGATGTACCCGTCGATCGCCATCGCCGCGACCCCCGCGATGCCGGGTGCGCCGGAGGCGATCGCGGCGGTCCGGGCCGCCGGGGGCCGGGCGATCGTGGTCACGGCCAAGTACGAGCCGAACGCGAAGCTGCACCTGGAACACCTCGGCATCGAGCCCGACGTGCTCGTCGGCGACCTGTGGGCGGAGGCCAAGGCGGACGCGCTGCGCGAGTACGGCGCGAGCGTGTACGTCGGCGACCACACCGGCGACGTACGGGGCGCGCGCACGGCCGAGGCGTACTCGGTCGCCGTCGCCACCGGCCCCTGCGACGAGCGCGAGCTGCGCGAGGCGGGCGCCGACGTCGTCCTCGCGGACCTGACGGCCTTCCCCGCGTGGCTCGCCGCGCACCGAGGCTGGAAACGTGCCCTGCGGGCCCTTCGCTAGAAGCGCGCCTCGCGGGCCCTTCGGCGGCCCGCCGCGACGGACTGGAGGACGCCCGCGCCGGCGATGAGGAATCCGACCCCCATGAGCATGCTCAGAACGAACATGTAGGTGGGGAACGGCGTCGTTCCGAGGAGGAGCGGGGCCACGGTGACGAGTGTGGCCACCGCGCCGATGATGAAGACGATGCCGCCGACTCGGATCAGTCGGTCACCGGGTTCGGCGGAATTCGGTTGGGTTTTGTCACGCACCCGACCAGGGTAGTTCCCAGCGCGAGGGAACAGTCGGCCGACGTCTTGTCACCCGCCCCCGGACCAATAGGCTGGGGACCGGCGGGTCCGACGACCCGCTGTAGTGCTGTCCAGAGCAGTTTGCGCACACCGATACCACGTTCAGAACACACTCAGAACACCTTCGAACACCTTTCAGACGCAGTTTCCGACGAGTACGAGGACGAGGACAGACGTGCCTACCGGCAAGGTCAAATGGTTCAACAGTGAGAAGGGCTTCGGCTTTCTCTCCCGCGACGACGGCGGTGACGTCTTCGTCCACTCCTCCGTACTGCCCGCCGGTGTCGACACCTTGAAGCCGGGCCAGAAGGTCGAGTTCGGCGTCGTCGCCGGTCAGCGCGGTGACCAGGCCCTTTCCGTGACGATCCTGGAGGCCGCCCCCTCGGTCGCCGCCGCCCAGCGCAAGAAGCCCGACGAGCTGGCCTCGATCGTGCAGGACCTGACCACACTGCTGGAGAACATCACGCCGATGCTGGAGCGGGGCCGCTATCCCGACCGTGCCGCCGGCAAGAAGATCGCCGGTCTGCTGCGCGCCGTGGCCGACCAGTTGGACGTGTGACCCCGCCGACTCCCGTCCCTCTCAAGGGAATTCGAGCGCGTCCGGGCCGAGGGGCGGCAGCAGTCCCTCGGCCGCCGCGCGAGTGAGCAGCCCCCTGACCGCCGCGTAACCGTCCTCGCCGAGGTCGGCGGTGAACTCGTTGACGTACAGCCCGATGTGCTGGTCGGCGACGGCCGGATCCATCTCCTGGGCGTGTGCCAGGACGTACGGGCGGGAGGCCTCGGGGTCGTCCCAGGCCGCGTGGACGGAGGCGCGGATCGTGTCGGCGAGCGTCGTCAGGGTCTCCCGCCCCAGTGAGCGCTTCGCGATGATCGCGCCGAGCGGGATCGGCAGCCCTGTCGTGTCCTCCCAGTGTTCGCCCATGTCGGCGCGCTTGTGGAGGCCGTAGTTCTGGTACGTGAAGCGGGCCTCGTGGATCACGAGTCCGGCGTCGACCTTCCCGTCCCGCACGGCCGGCATGATCTCGTGGAACGGCATCACCACGATCTCGCCGACCCCGCCGGGCAGGGTGTCCGCCGCCCAGAGGCGGAAGAGCAGATAGGCGGTCGAGCGCTCGCTCGGCACGGCCACCGTACGGCCGGTGAGGTCCGCGCCCGGCTCCCGCGTCAGCACCAGCGGACCGCAACCCCGCCCGAGCGCACCGCCGCACGGCAGCAGCGCGTACTCGTCGAGGACGTACGGCAGGACGGCGTACGACACCTTCAGTACGTCGAGGTCGCCGCGTTCGGCCATCCCGTTGGTGATGTCGATGTCCGCGAACGTCACGTCGAGCGCGGGCGCGCCCGGGATCCGGCCGTGCGCCCAGGCGTCGAAGACGAAGGTGTCGTTCGGACAGGGCGAGTACGCCATCCGCAGCGGGCCGGTCGCCTCGGGCGCGCTCGCGGGGCTCGTGTCAGGGCTCGTGCTCGGATCAGGGCTCATATGGGTCCCAACTCTCCAGTACGGGCGTCAGCTTCCCGAAGGCCGTGGTGAGCGCGGTCAGGGCGTCGCCGATCCGCCAGGCGGCGCGGTCGCGCGGGCCCACGGGGTTGGAGACGGCCCGCAGTTCCAGGACGGGCGTGGCGTGCGCGGCTGCGGCCTCGGCGACCCCGAAGCCCTCCATCGCCTCGGCCAGCGCGCGGGGGTGGCGGGCGCGCAGGGCGGCCGCGCGTTCGGCGCTGCCGGTGACCGTGGAGACGGTGAGCACGGTGCCGGTGCGGGCGCCGGTGGCGGTCGCGGCGGCGTGTACGAGGTCCCGCGGCGGGTGGTGGGTGACGGTGCCGAAGCCCAGGTCGGTGACCGGGAGGAAGCCGTCCGGTGTCTCGGCGCCGAGATCGGCGGCGGTGATCTCGGCGGCGAGGACGAGCGAGCCGAGCGGCGCCTCGGGCAGGAACCCGCCCGCGATCCCCGCGGACACGACGAGCCCGTACGGCCTGCCCTCCAGGACGGCGGCGGTCAGCGCGCCGGCGGTGCAGGCGGCGGCGAGCGCGGGACCCACACCGGCGGCGAGGAGGTCGTACTCCGGTCCGGTGGGGGGCGCGGGCAGGGTGCCGGGGGCGTGGGCGGTGGGGCGGAAGCGGTGGAGGGTGGCGGCCGGGAGGCGGGTCTCGGTCGCCGGGGCCGGAAGCGCTCGTGCCACCGCGTCCCGTTCGGCCGGGACGGCGGTGGCTACGAGGATGCGCATGGGGGTCGGCGGTGGATCAGGCGTCCGGGTTCTCCAGCTTGAAGTTCCACACGCCCTCGATCTTCGAGCCCTCGTCGTTCTGCTGGACGACGCTGATGGTCAGCGACTTCGGGGCGGCCTGCCCGGGCTGGGTCGCGAAGAGGCCGGGGTTGGGGAACGCCTTGTACGTCTTGTCGAAGGTCTCGTTGACGACCGGCCGCCCGTCGATCCACAGGGTCCAACCCGCGTCCGCGACCTCCGGGTCGACGCCGATGCGAAGGGTCTCGTCATCGGGCAGCTCGACGGACTTGGAGGGCTTCTCCTTGGCACACTCCACGGCCTGCTCGGCGGTGAGGGTGCGGTGGCAGGCGGCCTCGGAGCTGATCGAGTCGGTACCGATCGTGACGGTGGCCATCGGCGTCGGCTCGTCGCAGGCCGACAGGACGAGAAGTCCGGCGGAGACAGCGCCGAGAGTGGCTGCGGCGCGACGGTTGTGTCGACGAGCGGCTCCGCCGCGGGGCTGGAAGGTCATGGGCGAAGGCTATCTGGCCCGTCCAGGGGTGCCCCTACGTGGGGTACGGCGTGCCGGATCGGCCGGGTGCCCGGTCAGGCGACCCGGGCGCGGGGCGCACCCCCGTGCCGGGCGGAGGAGAGCAGTCCGCGGACCGTGGTGAGCCAGCCGGCGGCGACGATCGCGGCGGCCACGGCCATCCCCAGAGTGCCGTTGAGCGGCAGGGCGATACCGACGGCGCCGCCGACCACCCAGGCCATCTGGAGCAGGGTCTCGGAGCGGGCGAAGGCGGAGGTCCGTACGAGTTCGGGGACGTCCCGTTGGATCAGGGCGTCCAGCGACAGCTTGGACAGGGCCTGCGAGAACCCGGCGACCGCGGCGAGCGCGGCGATGAAGAACGTGCCGAAGAACAGCGCCGCCAGGATCGCCACGGCGAGTTCCACGGCGACGACGGTCACGATGATCAGCTCCGGCGAGCGCTGCTTCACCCACGCGCCGACCGCCGTGCCCAGCGCGTTTCCGGTGCCGGCGGCCACGGCCACCATGCCCAGCGACAGGGCCGCGCTCTGCCCGTGCAGCGGGTGGATGCGCAGCAGGAACGCCAGATAGAAGATCAGGAAGCCGGAGAGGCCGCGCAGGGCGGCGTTCGCGCCGAGCGCGTGGGTGACCGCCGGGCCGACCGTCCGCAGGCCCGGCCGCTTGAGGGTGCTGGTGCGGTGCGGGCCGTGCAGATGCTCGGCGTCCGCCGCGAGCAGGGCCCGGTCCTCGCCCTTCGCCGAGTCGACCTTCGCGGGCAGCGTGAAGGAGAGGAACGTACCCGCCACGAAGATCAGGAAGGCGCCGTAGAGCGGCCAGCGGGGGCCGAGGGCCTGGAGTCCGGCGCCGATGGGCGCGGCGACGCCGGTGGCGAGCAGACCGCAGAGGGTGACCCGGGAGTTCGCCTTCACCAGGGAGAACCGGGGTGGCAGGAGACGGGGGACGACCGCGCTTCTGACGACGCCGTACGCCTTGGACGCGACGAGGACGCCCAGGGCGGCGGGGTACATCTCGATCCGGCCGGTCTCGACGGCACCGACCAGGATCAGGGCGAGGAACGCCCTGGTCAGCATGGCGCCGGCCATGGCGGCGCGGCGGCCGTGCGGGAGACGGTCCAGGAGGGGGCCGACGACGGGGGCGAGGAGGGCGAAGGGGGCGAGGGTGATGGCGAGGTAGAGCGCGACGCGGCCGCGGGCCTCGTCGGTGGGGACGGAGAAGAAGACGGTGGAGGCGAGGGAGACGGTGATCATCACGTCGCCGGCGCCGTTCACTCCGTGGAGTTCGATGAGTTTGCCGAGGCCGGACTCGCCGGCGCCGTGGGCGTGGGTGGCCTTGCGGATGCCTCGGGCGGGGCCGGTGAACGGGAGGTGCAGGGCGCGGCCCACCGAGCGGACCACGCCGGTCATCCGACCCGATCCGCGCGCTCCGCTCCGCTCGGCGCCGGTCACCCCGTCATAGTGCCCCGAGATGGCGGGGCGTAGTGCGGTTACCGCTCGTATGGCCGTGGGAGGTGTGGGGGGCGCCTTGGGGGTGGGGGCGCCTGTTTCGTCGGCGGGTGCGGGTGAGTGGGGCTTCTCGCGCAGTTCCCCGCGCCCCCAAAAGCATCAGGCCCCTGCGGGCCTGAAAGGCAACGGGGCTGCGGGCCGAAAAGCACGGGGCGCAGCCCCTGCTTTTTCAGGGGCGCGGGGAACTGCGTGAGAAGCCCCACCGGGCCCGCGCATGCCCACGTCACCCCGGCTTCCGCACCGGCCGCCGCGGAGCCCACCGCAGGCCAAGGCGGTTTTTCGCCAACCGTCCGCACCCTCCGAAGTCCGCCCTCACCCCCGGTCTCCGGCCAGAGCCGAGCGCAGCGGAATCGCGGAACCCTTACGTCGGTGTGGGCGCGGAGCCTCGGAGAAGGTAGCGTGCATAGCGCGCCTGCGGCGGTTGTTCTCGGCCGCGCGCCTCTCGTTCATCCCGCAGAATGGATGACATAGGTGCGCCCGAGTGCGATCGGGCGCGGACGTCGACGCGGCCCCCTGGTCCGCTCCGTCCGCACCCCCCGCCGAGGGAGGCGCACTCGTGAGACGGCGTAGGAGAGAAGCGATACCTGTGAGCGCAGCGACAACGCGAAGCCGCACCCCCGACCGTCTGTGTGCCGAGGCCGTCGACCTCGCCCGCTCCGCAGCCGAGGAGGCCGCCGCACCCGGTGTGGTGGGCGAGCACGCGGGGCTCGTCTCCGAGGGCGACCGTGTCGTGACGCACTTCTTCGAGTGCAAGGAGATGGGCTACCGCGGCTGGCGCTGGGCCGTCACCGTCGCCCGCGCCTCCCGCGCGAAGGTCGTGACCCTGGACGAGGTCGTGCTGCTGCCCGGCCCGGACGCGCTGCTCGCGCCGGAGTGGGTGCCGTGGAGCGAGCGGCTGCGGCCCGGCGACATGGGCCCCGGCGACCTGCTGCCGACCGATGCCGAGGACCTGCGGCTGGAGCCCGGGTACTCCGGCGAGGACGAACCGCTGCCCAACTCGCCGGTCTCGCACGACATGGCAGAGCTGGTGGAGGCGGAGGACGCCGAGGTCACCGGCGGGGTGCCGGCGAATCTGCCGCTCGCGCCGAGCCGTGGGTCGATCGCCGCGGTCGCCGAGGAGCTGGGGATGCGCCGGGCGCGCGTCCTGTCCCGCTACGGGCTGCACACGGCGGCGGACCGGTGGGAGGAGGGCTTCGGGGCCAAGACCGCGATGGCCCAGGCCGCGCCCGCCTCGTGTGTGAGCTGTGGATTCCTTGTGCCGATCGGGGGGTCGCTCGGGCAGGCCTTCGGCGTCTGCGCGAACGAGTTCGCGCCGGCGGACGGGCGGATGGTGTCCCTGACGTACGGGTGCGGGGGGCACTCGGAGGCGGCGGTCATGCCGACGCCGCCGCGGCCGGCTCCGCCGCGGCTCGACGAGACGCGGGTGGATCCCTTCCCGCTGCGGCCGGCGCGGGATTCCGGGTCGGTGCCGGTGTCCGAGGAGGCCGAGTCCGAGGCGGATCTGGGGCATTCGTAGGGTCGCCGGTTCACTGTGCGCGGGTTCGCCTGACAGCTCGGGGGTTCGGGTGCGTCGGCGGGTGCGGCTCCGCTGCGGCTTCTCGCGCAGTTCCCCGCGCCCCTGAAAGCTTCAGGCCCTGCGGGCCTGAAAAGGCCGGGGCGCAGCCCCGCTTTTCCAGGGGCGCGGGGAACTGCGCGAGCCCCCCACCCACCCGCACCCTCGGACATACCAGCTACCCCCCACCCCCCTGGACACACGGCCAAGCCGGCGCGGCGACCCGGTACCTTCGTGGTCACACGCGACAGGGAGAAGTGAACCGTGAGCAAGTTCGTGCGGCCGGCAGCCGAGGGTGCGGACCCGTTCGGGACGGCGCGACTGCGGCGGGGCGTGCTGGACGCCTGGGCGACCAGTCCCGCCCGGTTCCGCGAGGACGCCAACGCCGAGGAGGACCTCGTTCTCGGCGGCTACCGGGACCGCCTCGTCGTGGAGCTGGCGCAGAACGCCGCCGACGCCGCCGCCAAGGCCAAGGTGCCGGGACGGCTGCGGCTGACCCTCCGGGACGGTGTCCTCGTCGCCGCCAACACGGGTGCCCCGCTGGACGCGGGCGGTGTGGAGTCGCTGTCCACGCTCCGCGCGTCCGCGAAGCGCGACACCCCGGCCGGCGGCCACGAGGGTGCGGTGGGCCGGTTCGGTGTCGGTTTCGCCGCCGTCCTCGCCGTCACCGACGAGCCCGCCGTCGTCGGACGGCACGGCGGCATCCGCTTCTCGCTCGCCGAGGCCCGGCTGCTCGCCGCCGACACCGCCCGGCACAGCCCGGGACTGGGTGACGAGATCCGCCGCCGGGACGGTCATGTGCCGCTGCTGCGGCTGCCGTTCGCGGCCGAGGGGTCCGCTCCGGAGTCGTACGACACCGTCGTGATCCTGCCGCTGCGCGACACCGCCGCCGCCGATCTCGCCGAGCGGCTGCTGCACGCGGTCGACGACGCGCTGCTGCTGGCCCTGCCCGGTCTCGACGAGGTCGTCATCGAGGTCGGCGCCGACGAGGCGCGGACGCTGCGACGGCGCGTGGAGGGGGCGTACGTCGTCGTGGAGGACTCGCGGGACGGGGTCACGCGCTGGCGTACCGTCGCCGAGCACGGGGCGATCGAGGCCGCGCTGCTGGCCGACCGGTCCGTCGAGGAGCGGCTGCGGCCGCACTGGTCCGTCACCTGGGCGGTGCCGACCGGTCCCGACGGCGCGCCGGTCCGCCCGCGCACCAGCCCCGTCGTGCACGCGCCCACCCCCAGCGACGAGGCCCTCGGCGTCCCCGCGCTGCTCATCGCCTCCTTCCCGCTCGACACGACCCGGCGGCACGCCGCGCCCGGGCCGCTCACCGACTTCCTCGTGCAGCGCGCGGCGGACGCGTACGCCGCGCTCCTCGCCGCCTGGGAGCCGGTGAGCGAGGGCGTCATCGACCTGGTGCCCGGCCCGCTGGGCAAGGGCGAGCTGGACGGGGCGCTGCGGCAGGCGATCCTGGAACGGCTGCCGCGGACCGCGTTCCTGCCGCGTGCCGTGATGCCCGAACCCGACGACGAGCTGGACGAGTTGTCCGCCGCGCTGCGTCCCCGTGACGCCGAGATCGTGGAGGGGGGCGGCGCGGAGACCGTCCAGGTGCTCGCGGACGTCCTGCCCAGCCTGCTGCCCGCCGGGCTCGAACGGCGCACGGAGCTGCGGACGTTGGGTGTCGCGCGCCTGCCGCTGGGGGACGCGATCGACCGGCTCGCGGGGCTGGAGAAGGCCCCCGACTGGTGGCGGCGCCTCTACGACAGCCTCGCCGGGGTCGACCCGGACCGGCTGTCCGGTCTGCCGGTGCCGCTGGCGGACGGACGGACCACCATCGGGCCCCGGCAGATCCTCCTGCCGTCCCCCGACGGCCCGCAGGCGGCGCGTCCCGACACCCTCGCCCGCCTCGGGCTGAAGGTGGCGCACCCGGACGCCGCGCATCCGCTCCTGGAGAAGCTGGGCGCGCTGCCCGCGACCCCGCGTGCCGTGCTCACCACCCCGCAGGTACGGGCCGCCGTGGCGGCCTCCCTGGACGACGACGGCGGTGTCTGGGACGAGGAGGACGGCCGGCCGGACGCCGACGAGCTGGCCGACCTCGTCCTCGCCCTGGTCCGCGACGCGGGCCTCGAACCCGGCGACGAACCCTGGCTCGGCGCCCTCGCCCTGACCGACGAGGACGGCGAGCTGGCCCCCGCCGGTGAGCTGGTCCTCCCCGGCAGCCCGTTCGCCCGGGTCATGCGCGAGGACGAACTCGCCTTCGTCGACGCCGAGCTGGCCGACCGCTGGGGCGAACAGCCCCTGGCCGCCTGCGGTGTCCTCGCCAACTTCGCCCTCGTGCGCGCCACCGACGTCGTCCTCGACCCCGACGAACTGGAGCCGCGCGACGGGGACTTCGCCGAGCCCGACGACGCCGGGCTGCTGGACGCGGTGGACGTGTGGGCCGAGGACATCCTCGACCGGTTCCCGGACAGTCCGGTGCCGCCGGTCGCGACGGAGATCGTGGCCGTGCGGGACCTGGACCTCGTCGACGAGGACCGCTGGCCGGAGGCGCTCGCACTGCTGGCCCGCCCGCCGCTGCGCGACGCGCTGGTGCAGCCGGTGCGCATCCTGCTCCCGGACGGTACGCACGAGACCGTCCGCCCCTACACCGCCTGGTGGCTGCGCGGTAACCCCGTCCTCGACGGCCGCCGCCCGGCGGGCCTGCTCGCGGCCGGCGGCGACCCGCTGCTGCGCGGTCTGTACGACGAGGCCGACGCCACCGGCTTCGACGACGAGCAGGTCCTGCGGGCGCTGGGGGTGCGCACCTCGGTGACCGCGCTGCTGGACGAGCCGGGCGGCGCCGCCGAACTGCTGGACCGGCTGGCCGACCCGGACCTGCCGGTGACCGCCGCGCAACTGCACGGCCTGTACGGCGCGTTGGCCGACCTCGACCCCGAACAGGTCACCCTGCCGGATGAGTTGCGTGCGGTGGTGGACGGTGAGGTGACCGTCGTGGACGCGGCCGGCGCCGTGGTCGTCGACTCGCCCGACCTGCTGCCCTTCACCTCCGGTGTGCCGCTGCTTCCCGTACGGCCGTCGCGGGCCGCCGAGTTGGCCGAGCTGTTCCAGGTGCGGCGGCTCAGCGAGTCGGTGACCGGGGAGGTCGACTCGGAGGGCACGGAACACGAGGTGCCCGACTCCGTGCGGGTCCTGCTCGGACCGGCCACCCCCGCGTCCTATGTCGAGCACGAGGAACTCGTCGTCGACGGCGTGGAGTTGGACTGGCGCCGCACCCGGGACGGCGTGCTGCACGCCGCCACGCTGGAGGGCGTCGCGGCCGGCCTGGCCTGGGCGGCGGGCCAGTGGCCGCGACGCTTCGAGGTGGCCGCGCTGCTCGAAGACCCGTCCAGGACCGAGGAGTTGGCCCGGGACCGCTGGTTCGACTGACCAAACCTCCGCGATGTGATCTGCGCAACATTCGCAAAGGTTGTCCACAACTCGTACAACCATTCCCAGGGGCCCCGAGTCTGGTCTGGTGAGCCATCCGGCTCTCCAGACACTCGGGCCCCGCGCGCCGGCACTTCTGCCTTGTCTTCGCCCGCGGGTCCCCTTCTACGTGGGGAACACATTGCACAAGCGTGCCATCGTGGGTGCCGTCACCGGCGCCCTGGCTCTGACCGCCTTCGTCGCCCCGGCCGCGCAGGCCGCTCCGACCGCTGGGGACACGAAGATCTCCAACGTCGTGGTCAACGGCGGTAAGCCGGTCGTCGTCGGCTCCGGCAAGAAGACCTTCTCGGTCTCCTTCAACGCCTCGGACAACTCGGGCATCAGCCTGAAGGACGTCACCGTGGTCCTGTACCACGGCGCGAGCCTGGACACGGCGGACAGCGGTGCCGTCGCCAACGGCAACGGCGAGAGCCTCGCCACCTGCAAGAAGGTCAACGCGACCACGGCCTCCTGCAAGGCGAGCTTCACCGTCGAGACGCAGGGGAACCTGATCAACTCCGTGGCCGGCACCTGGAAGGTCTGGGCGCTCGCCGCGGCCAAGGACTTCGACTACGTCGAGAAGGACCCGGCCAAGACCTTCAAGATCCAGCGCCAGACCAAGCTCGCCGGCGCGAACGCCTCTCCGGAGCCGGTCAAGAAGGGCGCGACCATCACGGTCACCAGCAGCCTGACCCGCGCGAACTGGGACACGGAGAAGTTCCCGGCGTACGGCGGGCAGGCCGCGAAGCTGCAGTTCAAGAAGGCGGGCACGTCCGCGTACAAGGACGTCAAGACGGTCAAGTCGTCCTCCACGGGCGCCCTGAAGACCACCGTCAAGGCGACCGCCGACGGCTCGTACCGCTACGTCTTCGCGGGCAGCTCCGGTACGGCGGCCGTGACGTCGGCCGGCGACGCCATCGACGTGAAGTAAGCGACGAGCCCCTGGCTCACCCCTCCCGCCCGGCAGTGGTCGCGGCGGGAGACAGGGGACGCGCCGGACCCACCGGCGCGTTCCCTGACGCACAGATCACGCGGGTCGACAGACCCGCCATCGCCGGGGCCCCTACGACGATCATCGTCGGGCCCCACCTTCCACCGGGGGAACACATGCGTGTCCGAACCACCGCGGTCGCCGTCTCCGGCGTTCTCGCGCTCTCCGCCTTCGCCGCCCCGACCGTGTACGCCGCGGACGACTCGTCGAACGGCATCGCCACCTCGCCGCAGTGGGCAGCGGTCACCGCCGGCACCGGGCCGTCCGCCTTCGGCGCGGCCACCACCGCCGACGCGGCGGCGGGCCCCGACGTCTCCTTCTCCGGCATGAAGGTGAACGGCGGCAAGCCGATCGTCGTCGGCGCGAGCAAGAAGCGCACGGTGTCGGTCACCTACAAGCTCACGCACGCCGCGGACGTGGACATCGCCGACGGGGACTTCGCCAACGGGCCTTTCCTCTACCTCAAGTCGGTGCCCGCCTCGGTGGAAGACACCCTGAACAACCCGGTGCTCTTCGGCGACGAGGCGGCATCCTGCACGGCCACTTCCGCGACCACCGCCAACTGCACGGCGCTCATCGACATCAGGCCGGCCGACGGTGAACTCGTCAACACGTACGCCAAGACCTGGAAGGCCGGCGGCCTCGCCATCCAGTTCGACGAGAACGCCGCGGACATGGGCGAGACCTGGCAGGGCGGCCTCGGCACCGTCAAGCTGCAGCGCGAGGCACGCCTCACCGGCGCCAACGCGGCCCCCGAGCCCGTCAAGAAGGGCAAGACCCTCACGGTCACCAGCAAGCTGACCCGCGCCAACTGGGAGACCAACAAGTTCCCGGCGTACGGCGGTCAGGCCGTGAAGCTGCAGTTCAAGAAGAAGGGCACGTCCGTCTACAAGGACGTCAAGACGGTCAAGTCGTC
This sequence comes from Streptomyces sp. NPDC034049, assembly GCF_055575575.1. NCBI lineage: Bacteria > Bacillati > Actinomycetota > Actinomycetes > Kitasatosporales > Streptomycetaceae > Streptomyces > Streptomyces sp. NPDC034049. Next base: position 481,093 of record NZ_JBVISJ010000005.1, on the reverse strand, counting down.
CTCCACGGGCGCCCTGAAGACCACCGTCAAGGCGACCGTCGACGGCACGTACCGCTATGTCTTCGCGGGCACCTCGACCACGGCGGCCGTGACGTCGGCGGCCGACGCCGTGGACGTGAAGTAGCCACAGGCTGCGGTGAAAGGTGTGGGCGCCGGTCCGGGAACTCCCGGACCGGCGCCCTTTTCGTAAGGCCGGAGTCGGACTTTCGTAAGAAGTGGACGAAGAGTCCCGTATGTGGTGGGAACGCGTGTTCAGATCAGGCGGGCCGACTGGCCCCACGGTCAACTCTTCTCCACTTGGGGAACACATGCGCACAAGAGCCACTGTGGCCGCCGTTCTCGGCGCCCTGGCCTGTTCCACCCTCGGGATGCCCGCCGCACAGGCGGCCGACGCGGCGGCGACGAGCGGTACGCCGTACACGCTGAACGTCAGCTTCTCGAACTTCAAGATCGCCAAGTCCGTCAAGGTCGGGGTCGGCGGCACGGTCAGCACCCCGGTCTCCTTCACGCTGACGCACGGGTCGGACGTCAAGGTCACCGCCGGGGACTTCTTCGTCGAGCCCTTCCTCTACCGCGGCACCTTCGGCGACGACAGCACCCCGCAGCTCTTCGGCGACGACTTCGCCACCTGCAAGGTCACCACCACGACCACCGAGAGCTGCACCGGCACCATCGACATCCGGCCGGGCGAGGGCGATCTGCTCAACTCCCAGGCCGGGACCTGGAAGACGGGCGCCGACGCCATCGCCTTCAACGGCCAGGACCCCACGAGCAGCCAGATCGACTACAGCAAGGTCGGCTACAAGGAGCAGAGCGGGTCGGCCTCCACCCTCGTCCAGCGCCTCGCGAAGCTGACCGTCAACGCCGGGCCGGAGCCCGTCACCAAGGGCCGGACCGTCACCGCGACCGGCAAGCTCACCCGCGCCGACTGGCAGAGCCACACCTACAAGGCCTTCGCCAAGCAGCCGGTGAAGCTCCAGTTCCGCAAGGCGGGCACCAGCACGTACACCACGGTCAAGACGGTCTACTCGGACGCCTACGGCAACGTGAAGGCCACCGGCACCGCCACGTACGACGGTTACTGGCGCTTCAGCTACGCCGGCGTCACCACGACGGCCCCGGTCAACGCCACGGGCGACTACGTCGACGTGAAGTAGCCGGCCCGCGGGGCTCGCGTCCGGCGAGGGGTGTCGTGGTCGGTCGTCGGCCGCGGCACCCCTCGCCGCACGGTCAGAGCGCCGGGAAGAGCAGGGCGAAGAACAGCCACAGCAGGACGGCCCAGAAGAGCGCGGCCGCCAGCGACACCAGCAGGGAACTGCGCCACCTCAGCACCAGGAACGGGAAGAGCACCAGCGCCGCCCAGTGGCCGGCCACGTCGATGGAGATCCGGGCCGCTTCGCCGAGGGTGCCCGCGCGGCCGGTGGCGATGTGGCGCAGCAGCCGCTGCGAGGCGAAGCCGTACAGGCCGAAGACGACCGGGAAGAACCACAGCGGGGTGATCGAGACCAGCTCGGACTCGGAGAACTCGTCGAACATGACCAGGTAGACGAGCCCGGCGGCGAGGAGACCCCCGATCAGCGTGGTCACGTAGAGGGCGGTCAGCGCGGGCGGCTCGGCGGTGCCGGCCGGGACGGGCAGGCACCGGCGCGGCGTAGGGGACGTCGGGCGAGGGCACCCGGGCCACCCGGGCCACCCGGTGACAGTGGGGGCAGCGGACGTCCTGCCCGACGCGATCGGCCGGGGCCGCGATCAGATGCCCGCACGGGGCGTGGAACTCCACCGGCTGATCCGGGTTCACAGGACGCTTCTCCCCTTCGCGACGACATCGGTCAGAGGCGAGGACGCCGGCCGCGCGGGTCCGGTTTCCCCTACGCGGGGAAGCGCCTGTCCACCCACCTCCACAGGAACTCCAGGACCGCGGCGGCCCCGGCCGCGACGGCGACCGCCGTCCACGGCATCGTCGTACCGACCAGGCGCAGCGCGAAGAAGTCCTGGAGCCAGGGGACGACGAGGACCAGCAGGAAGGAGGCGCTCATCGCGGCGACCAGGCCGAGGCGCCACCAGGTGTAGGGGCGGGCGACGATGGCCAGCACCCACATGGAGATCAGGAAGAGCGTGAGGGTGGCGGCGCTGGTCTCGGCCGCCAGCGCGCCCTCGCCCGTGTAGTGGTGCCGGGCGAGCAGATAGGTGGCGAAGGTCGCCAGGGCGGCCAGGACGCCGCCCGGGATGGCGTAGCGCATCACCCGGCGGACGAAGTGGGGTTTCGCCCGTTCCTTGTTGGGGGCGAGGGCGAGGAAGAAGGCCGGGACGCCGATCGTCAGGGTGGAGAGCAGCGTCAGATGGCGGGGGAGGAAGGGGTACTCCACCTGCCAGCAGACGACCAGGGCGGCGAGCAGCACCGAGTAGACCGTCTTCACGAGGAAGAGTGTCGCCACGCGGGTGATGTTGCCGATCACCCGGCGGCCCTCCGCGACCACCGACGGCAGCGTCGCGAAGCTGTTGTTCAGGAGGACGAGCTGGGCCACCGCTTTCGTCGCCTCCGATCCCGAGCCCATCGCCACCCCGATGTCGGCGTCCTTGAGCGCCAGGACGTCGTTCACCCCGTCGCCGGTCATCGCGACCGTGTGGCCGTGCGACTGGAGCGCGCCGACCATGTCCCGCTTCTGCTGGGGGGTCACCCGGCCGAAGACGGTGCCCGAGTCGAGGGCCGTCGCCATCTCCGGGTGCTCGGCGGGCAGCCGGCGGGCGTCGACCACCTCACCGGCCAGGCCGAGCTTTCCGGCGACCGCGCCGACCGACACCGCGTTGTCGCCGGAGATGACCTTCGCCCGGACGTCCTGCTCCGCGAAGTAGCGCAGGGTGTCGGCGGCGTCCGGGCGCAGTCGCTGTTCGAGGACGACGAGGGCGGTGGGGTGCGCGCCGGTCGCGACGTCGGGGTCGTCCAGCTCCCTGGTCACCCGGGCCAGCAGCAGGACCCGTAGCCCGTCCTCGTTCAGCCGTTCGGTCTCGGTGAGTGCCGGGTCGTCGTCGGGGAGCAGGACGTCGGGGGCGCCCAGCAGCCAGGTGCTGGACGCGCCGTCGCCCTCGCCGAAGGCCGCGCCGCTGTACTTGCGGGCCGAGGAAAAAGGCAGCGCCTGGGTGCAGCGCCAGTCGTCGCCGTCCGGGCAGGCGTCGATGATCGCCTGGAGCGAGGCGTTCGGCCGGGGGTCCGACCCGCCGAGGGCGCCCAGCACCCGGCGTACGTACGCCTCGTCCGCGCCGCCCAGGGGGCGCAGCTCGGTGACGTCCATGCCGCCCTCGGTGAGCGTGCCCGTCTTGTCCAGGCAGACGGTGTCGACGCGGGCGAGGCCCTCGATGGCCGGCAGTTCCTGCACCAGGCACTGCTTGCGGCCGAGACGGATCACGCCGATGGCGAAGGCGACGGAGGTGAGCAGGACGAGGCCCTCGGGGACCATCGGGACGATGCCGCCGACCGTGCGGGCGACGGAGTCCTTGACGTCGTTCTCCTTCACGATCAGCTGGCTGATGATCAGACCGATCGCGGTCGGGACCATCATCCAGGTGACGTACTTGAGGATGGTGGAGATGCCGGAGCGCAGTTCGGAGTGGACCAGGGTGAAGCGGCTCGCCTCCTCCGCCAGCTGGGCCGCGTAGGCCTCCCGGCCGACCTTGGTCGCGGTGAACGCGCCGCCGCCCGCGACCACGAAGCTGCCCGACATCACCTGGTCGCCGGGTTGTTTGACGACTGGGTCGGCCTCACCGGTGAGCAGCGACTCGTCGATCTCCAGGCCGTCGGTCTCCGCGCACTCCCCGTCGACGACGATCTTGTCGCCCGGCCCGATCTCGATCAGGTCCCCGAGGACGATCTCGGAGGTGCCGACCGACGCGGCGACGCCGTCCCGCCGGACCGTCGGCCTCGCCTCGCCGATCACCGCGAGGGAGTCGAGGGTCTTCTTCGCCCGCCACTCCTGGACGATGCCGATGCCCGTGTTGGCCAGGATGACGAAGCCGAAGAGGCTGTCCTGGACGGGTGCGACGAAGAGCATGATCACCCAGAGGACGCCGATGATCGCGTTGAACCGGGTGAAGACGTTCGCCCGGACTATGTCCACCGTGGAGCGGCTGCTCCGTGCGGGTACGTCGTTCACCTCGCCGCGGGCCACCCGCTTCGCCACCTCGGCGGCCGTCAGACCGCGCGCCCGCCTCGTGTCCACAGGGGCCGGGGCGGTGGTGGGGTGCACAGGATCGAGGTCGGTGCCCGCGTCGATGTGCGTCATGCATTCGACGTTACGTGCGGATTTGGGGGTTCACCCACCGAGTGCGCGAAAGATCCGACCTGGGGAGGACGGGGAGGGGGTGGTGTGGTGCCGTGGTCGTACGGGAGCGTCCGGCCGGCCGGACGACCGGGTGGGGGGCGCCTGTTCGGCGGGTGGAGGGCGGCTATTCGGCGGGTGCCGCGCCGGCGGCCTCGGTGCCCTCCTCGGTGGCCGCGTCCCCCTTGGCGGCCGCGTCCCGCTTGATGGCCGCGTCCCGCTTGCGCACGAACCAGATGCCGTAGAGGCCGAGCCCGCCGCCCGCGAGGCAGGTCCAGATCCACCAGGTGCGCCCGTGGTCCTCGAACCAGCCGTAGAACGGGAGCTGGACGACGAAGAGAACGAACCACAGGATCGTGCCGCCGGTGATGGTCGCGACCACGGGCCCCTCCAGGGGCTCCGGCGCCTCGTGCTTGGGGGTCCACTTCGCCATGGGCACAGCTTACGAGGCGCGCGGGTCTACGCGCGGAGATGGCGTTCGACGCAAGGTATGTTCATACTGAAACGGTTTCTGATTGGCTGCTTCTGTTCGTAGAAAACTCCAACAACGGCCGGGTGGTCTGTTGGGGATGAGGTCTCGCATGTCCCCGCAGGGCACCCCTGGCACCCTCGACCGCCACTTCAGGATCACGGAGCGCGGCAGCACGCTGTCGCGCGAGGTCCGGGGCGGGTTCGCCACCTTCTTCGCGATGGCGTACATCATCGTGCTCAACCCGATCATCCTGAGCAGCGCGAAGGACATGTACGGGCATCAGCTGGACTACGGCCAGCTGGTCACCGCCACCGCGGTCACCGCCGCCTTCACCACCCTCCTCATGGGTGTCATCGGCAATGTGCCGATCGCGCTGGCGGCGGGGCTCGGCGTGAACACGGTCGTCGCCCTCCAGCTCGCGCCGCGCATGTCGTGGCCGGACGCGATGGGCATGGTGGTGCTGGCCGGTTTCGTCGTGATGCTGCTGGTGGCGACGGGACTGCGGGAGCGCGTCATGAACGCCGTGCCGCTGGGCCTGCGCAAGGGCATCTCCATCGGTATCGGCCTGTTCATCATGCTGATCGGGCTGGTCGACGCCGGCTTCGTCACCCGGATCCCGGACGCCGCGCACACGACCGTGCCGCTCCAGCTGGGCGCGGACGGGCACCTCGACGGCTGGCCCGTGCTCGTCTTCGTCCTCGGCGCGCTGCTCACGCTCGCGCTGATCGTGCGCAAGGTGCCGGGCGCGATCCTCATCTCGATCGTCGCGATGACGCTGCTCGCGGTGGTCGTCGAGGCCGTCGCCAAGCTGCCGGCCGGGTCCTGGGGCCTGACCACCCCGAAGTGGCCCGGCAACCCGGTCGCGACCCCCGACTTCGGGCTGCTCGGCGAGGTCAGTCTCTTCGGCGGCTTCGGCAAGGTCGGGCTGCTGACGGGCGTCCTCTTCGTCTTCACGGTGCTGCTGTCGTGCTTCTTCGACGCGATGGGCACGATCATGGGCGTCGGCGACGAGGCCAGGCTGACCGACGCGGACGGTCAGCTGCCGGGCATCAACAAGGTGCTCTTCGTCGACGGCATCGCCGTCGCGGCCGGTGGTGCCAGCTCCTCGTCCGCCACGACCTGCTTCGTGGAGTCCACGGCGGGCGTGGGCGAGGGGGCGCGCACCGGGTTCGCGAACGTGGTGACCGGCGCGCTGTTCGCGGTCGCGCTGTTCCTCACCCCGGTCGCCACGATGGTCCCCTCCCAGGCGGCCACTCCGGCGCTGCTCGCGGTCGGGTTCCTGATCCTCGCGAACTCCGTCCGCGAGATCGACTGGGCCGACTACACGATCGCGGTCCCGGCCTTCGTGACGATGGTGATGATGCCGTTCACCTACTCGATCACCAACGGCATCGGCATGGGCTTCATCACCTTCGTCGTGCTGCGCCTGGCCGCGGGGCGGGGTCGCGAGGTTCCGGTCGCGATGTACGTGGTGTCGGCGGTCTTCCTCTTCTACTACCTGATGCCGGCGCTGGGGCTCACGTGACCCCGTAGAACTTCTCCGTCTCTTCGACGGCGGTCTGGAACCGCTCGTCGAAGTCGTCCCGAATGAGCGTCCCGATCACGTAGTCCTGGACGCTCATTCCCCTTTTCGCCGCGTGGGTCCGGAGCCGGTCGAGCAGCTCCCCGTCTATCCGCAGGCTGAGCACAGTGGTCCCCATGTGTACGAGGGTCAGGTGCGCTCTGGCCTGTCGTGTCATGTTCTGCGTACTAGTCACTCAAATGAGTGATCCGAGGGGCTGGATCGGCATGAGTGGCGGGGCTCACGGGCACGGCTGTGGACCACCGGTGGTCTTTAGCGAGAGTAATGAGTTAGGCTAAAGAACATGCCTGACCTGAACCATGGCGACGACGAGGCCGCTGTGAACGCCCTCCGTTCCGCCGTGATGCGCCTGTCCCGTCGGCTCAAGCACCAGCGGGTCGACGAGTCGCTGAGCCCGACCGAGATGTCGGTGCTCGGCACGCTCGCCCGCTGCGGTACGGCCACCCCCGGTGAGCTGGCCCGCAAGGAGCATGTGCAGCCGCCGTCGATGACCCGGATCGTCGCCCTGCTGGAGAGCAAGGGGCTGGTGAAGCTGGAGCCGCATCCCGAGGACCGGCGGCAGAAGGTGGTCACCCAGACCGAGCGGGCCGAGGCGATGTTGGAGGAGAGCCGGCGCAAGCGCAACGCGTTCCTCACGTCGCTGGTGGAGGGCCTCGACGAGGAGGAGTGGGCCGCGCTGCGGACCGCCGCGCCGGTGCTGGAGAAGCTCGCGCACCTCTGACCCGGGGCCCGGCCGCCGGGTGCGCCGCCGCCGTGGCGGCACGCCGGTACGGCCGCCGGTGCGCCCCGGCATCCAGCCTGTGCGCCGCCAGGGGGCGGGCATGGGCCGACCCGAAAACCAGCAGACAGAACAGGAGCGGTGAGGCTCACGCAACCCCAGGACGTACACGCGTTTCGCGCAAGGAGGCGAACCCCTTTGAGTACGGGCCCCGGAACACCTTCCGCCCCCGCACCCCCGCCCACCCACGAGCCCCCGCCCACCCCCACAGCCCCGAAGGCCCCACCGGATACCGCCGGCCTCCAGCACCAGAGCGAGACGGCTCCGCCGGACATCGCCGGCCGGGAGACCGAGGGGTCGGCTGACCTGCCGGTCGGCGCCGGCCGAGCGGCCGAGAGGGCGACGGCCCGGTCGGATACCGACGGTCAGGCGCATGTGCGGGAGCCCGGCGGCTCCGCGGCGGACGCTCGCGAGCCGGGCGGTTCCTCCGCACCGGCACCCGTCGCGCCCGGCGCTCCTGCCGCGGACGCTCCCGAGCCCGGCGGCGGCTCGGCGGCGCTCCCCGGGCCTCGTGGTTCTGGGGCGCAGGCCCCCGCGTCCGGCGGTGCTCCGGCACACGACCCCGCCTCCGGTGGTTCTCCGGAGCGGATCCCCACCCCCAGTGGCGCTTCGGCGCAGGTGGCCGAACCCGGCGGCTCGACGGCCGTGGGGGACGGTGGGGCCCGGGTTTCCATGTTCCGGTCGTTGCGGGTGCGGAACTACCGGCTGTTCTTCGTCGGGCAGGTCGTGTCGAACATCGGCACCTGGATGCAGCGGATCGCCCAGGACTGGCTGGTGCTGAGCCTGACCGGGTCGTCCACGGCCGTCGGTGTGACCATGGCGCTCCAGTTCCTGCCGATGCTGCTGTTCGGGCTCTACGGCGGTGTGCTCGTCGACCGGTTCCCCAAGCGGCGCCTGCTGTTCGTGACGCAGACGTCGATGGCGGTGACGGGCCTGGCGCTCGCCGCGCTGACGATCTCCGACCAGGTACAGGTGTGGCACGTGTACGTGGCCGCCTTCGCCGTGGGCATGGCCACCGTCGTCGACAACCCGGCCCGGCAGTCGTTCGTCTCCGAGATGGTCGGGCCGGATCAACTACAGAACGCGGTCAGCCTCAACTCGGCGAACTTCCAGTCGGCCCGTCTCGTCGGACCCGCCGTCGCCGGTGTGCTGATCACCACCGTCGGCACGGGCTGGGCCTTCCTCTACAACGGCCTCTCCTTCGTCGCCCCCATCGTCGGCCTGCTGCTGATGCGGACCCGCGACCTGCACCCCGTCCGCACCGCCCCCCGCGCCAAGGGCCAGCTCCGCGAGGGCCTGCGCTATGTGGCCCGACGCCCCGAGCTGCTGTGGCCCATCGTGCTCGTCGGCTTCATCGGCACCTTCGGCTTCAACTTCCCCGTCTGGCTCTCGGCCTACGCGGACGACGTCTTCCACGCGGACGCCGGCTCGTACAGCCTCTTCAACACGCTGATGGCGGTCGGCTCCGTCGCCGGCGCCCTGCTCGCGGCCCGCCGCGGCACCGCCCGGCTGCACGTCCTGATCGGCGGCGCGCTCGCCTTCGGCCTGCTGGAGATCGTGGCGGCGCTGGCCCCCGCGTACTGGATCTTCGCCCTGCTGATGGTGCCGATAGGGATGTTCGGCCTGACGGTGAACGTCACCGCCAACACGGCGATCCAGATGAACACCGACCCCGCGATGCGCGGCCGGGTCATGGCCCTCTACATGATGGTCTTCCTGGGCGGTACGCCGCTGGGCGCGCCGATCGCCGGCTGGGTCACCGACGCGTACGGCCCCCGGCTCGGCTTCGTCGCCGGCGGTGTCGTCGCCACGGTCGCCACGGTCGTCGTGGGGCTGGTCCTGCTCAGGGCCGGTGGGATGCGGCTCTCGGTGCGGTGGCACCACGGGCATCCCCGGGTCGGCTTCGTCCCCCGGCCCCGAGCCGCCGCGGACCACACGGATGTCGCCGTGACGCGGGCGGCCTAGGACCTGTCGTTTGGATCATGCCGACTTCGGCCGACAGCGCCTGATTGCGGCAGATGGGCGTGCCGAGCCCCGCGGCCCAGGCGTGATCCAAACGACAGGCCCTAGGACTGCGAGGGTGGTGGCCATGAGTACGACGAGTACCGTGCGGCTCTTCGCCGCGGTGTTGCCGCCCCCTGAGGTTGTCGAGGAACTCGGCCTGGTGGTCGGGGAGTTGAAGCGGCTGACCGACGCGGACCGGTTGCGGTGGACCCAGCCGCCCGGCTGGCACTTCACGCTCGCCTTCTACGGGGAGGTCGAGGAGGACGTCGTACCGGAGCTGTCGCGGCGGCTGGAGCGTGCCGCGGGCCGGAGCGAGCCGTTCCGGCTGGCGGTGCGCGGCGGCGGGCGGTTCGGGCGCGGGCGGGCCCTGTGGGCGGGGGCCGAGGGGGACGTCCGCGCGCTGCGGATGCTGGCCGACCGGGCGGAGGCGGCGGGGCGGAAGGCCGGGGTGCCGATGGGGGAGCACCGCCGGTACACGCCCCATCTGACGGTGGCCCGCAGCCGGGAGGACATCGACGTACGGCCGCACGTCGCCGTGCTCGACGCCTTCGCCGGGAGTTCGTGGACGGTGTCCGAGCTGGCGTTGGTGCGCAGCCGTCTGCCGGCCTCCGGGGTCGCGGGCGAGCAGCCGCGGTACGAGGCGGTGGCGCGGTGGGGGCTCGGGGCGGCCGGATGACCGTTCGGGCCGCCGGTTAGGCTCGGGGTGTGGACCCGAAGACCCGTAACCGGATCATGGCCGGTGTGCTCGTGCTGATGTTCGCGGTGGTGGCTGTCGCGGCGGCGCTCGGCAGGTGACCGTCGCGTCCCGGCGCGCGCGTCCGTGAGTCGTCCGGGAGCCGTCGGGGAACCGCCGACCGGGCCGGCGTGCGGCGCGGTGGAGCTGGTCGCGCGGTTCCCCGTGCCCCGCGTGCTCAGGGGCGGCCGGCGGTCACCAGGCGAAGGCCTCCGGGGACGGGCCCGGACCCGGGAAGATCTCGTCCAGGGCGGTCAGGAGCTCCTCGCTCAGGGTCAGCTCGGACGCGCGGATCGCGGAGTCGAGCTGCTGGGCCGTACGGGGGCCGACGATCGGGCCGGTGACCCCGGGGCGGGTGAGGAGCCAGGCGAGGGCGGCCTCGCCCGGTTCGACGCCGTGCTTGTCGAGCAGGTCCTCGTACGCCTGGACCTGGGCGCGTACGGCGCTGTCGGCGAGGGCGTCGGCGGCCCGGCCGGAGGAGCGGCGACCGCCCTCGGCCTCCTTCCTGATGACGCCGCCGAGCAGCCCGCCGTGCAGCGGTGACCAGGGGATGACCCCGAGGCCGTACTCCTGCGCGGCCGGGATGACCTCCATCTCGGCGCGGCGCTCGGCGAGGTTGTAGAGGCACTGCTCGCTGACGAGGCCGATGGTGCCGCCGCGGCGGGCGGCGATCTCGTTGGCCTGGGCGATCTTGTAGCCGGGGAAGTTGGACGAGCCGGCGTACAGGATCTTGCCCTGCCGCACGAGTACGTCGACGGCCTGCCAGATCTCCTCGAAGGGGGTGGCGCGGTCGATGTGGTGGAACTGGTAGACGTCGATGTAGTCGGTCCGCAGCCGCTTCAGACTGGCGTCGACCGCCCGCCGGATGTTCAGCGCGGAGAGCTTGTCGTGGTTGGGCCAGGAGTCGGCCGAGGCCGCCATGTTGCCGTACACCTTGGTCGCGAGGACGACCTTGTCGCGGCGGTCGCCGCCCCGCGCGAACCAGTTCCCGATGATGCTCTCGGTGCGGCCCTTGTTCTCGCCCCAGCCGTACACGTTCGCCGTGTCGAAGAAGTTGACGCCCGCGTCCAGCGCCGCGTCCATGATCGCGTGGCTGTCGGCTTCGTCCGTCTGCGGACCGAAGTTCATCGTGCCGAGGACCAGTCGGCTGACCTTGAGGCCTGTGCGTCCGAGCTGTGTGTACTTCATGACTGTCCAGCCAAAACGGTGGAGTGCGCTCTAGGCAAGCGGGAGAGATCCCGACGCGCACGCCTGTCGCCCGACGGGCTCCACGGCGTCAGCGGCGATCCGGGGCACGAGGGCTCTCGGTGGCGACGCTCCGTGAGGCGGGGGCGTCCGCGCGGGGGGTGCGGAGGAGGAAGGGGGTCGTCAGGAGGAGCAGGCCCGCCGCGGCGATCGCGGTGCGGGGGGTGGTGGCGGCCGCGAGGAGGCCCCACAGGGCCGTCAGGGCGGCGATGGTGAGCTTGCCGGTGACGGACCAGGCGGTGAGGGTGCGGGCGACGCGGTCCGCCGGGGTCCGGGTGAGGCGTGCGGCGGCAAGTACGGGGTTGAAGACGGCGATGCAGGTGATCAGCCCGAACTCGACGACCATGACGAGCGCGAGGCCGGCCGGGCCCGCGCCGATGAACGCCAGCCCCAGCGGCCAGCACACCCGCAGCGTGCCGGCGACCCGGATCACCTTGTCCTGGCCGTGCCGGGCGACCAGACGGCGGGAGAGGCGCGAGCCGATCAGGCCCCCGACGCACGGGACGGCGAAGGCGAGGCCGTACTGCCAGGGCGCGAAGCCGAGTTGCCCCACCATGAGGATCACCAGCAGCGGCGCCGGGGCCATGATCAGGGCGTTGACCAGGACGGAGTTGAGGAAGAGGGGACGCAGGGACCGGTCGCGGAGGATGTACCGCCAGCCGTCGAGGAGATCCCCTGCCCGGAGGCGGGGCGTGATGCCCGTGGCCGGCGTCGTGGTCGGCGTCGTGGTCGGCTTCGTGAGGGGTTCCGGTTGCGTCGGGCGGGTCGGGTGTGGCTCCTTGTCGCCGATCGCTCGGATGCCGAGGGCCGAGAGGACGTAGCTGCCGGCGTCGACCAGCACGGTGACGACCGGGCCGAAGAGGCCCATCGCGGCGCCGCCGAGGGGCGGGCCGAGCATGGTCGTGGTCCAGGTGGTGGCCTCGAAGCGGCCGTTGGCGTCCACGAGGTGCTCCTGGGGGACCAGGAACTTCAGATACGCGCCGCTCGCCGCCGTGAAGGTGATGTCGGCCACCGCGACGACCATGGAGACCAGGAGGAGCTGGGGGAAGGTGAGCAGGTCGAGGGCGTAGGCGACGGGCACGGACAGCAGGGTCGCGCAGCGGACCAGGTCCATCGTGATCATCACCGGGCGCTTGCGGCGGAACTCCACCCAGGGGCCGAGCGGTACGGCCACGGCCGCGCCCACCGCCAGCCCGGTGGCCGCCAGCGCCGAGACCTCGGTGGGGCCGACGTGCAGGACCAGCACCGCGATCAGGGGGAGCGCGTCGAACGACAGCCGGGTCCCGAACGCGCTGACCGTGTACGCCGCCCACAGCCACCGGAACTCCCGCCCCAGCCCCTCGCCCCGCGTCATCCGCCCCGCCCCGCATCCACCACCGCCACGTCCGACCGGGACATCCAAGCGAGCGCGGGGCGACCGATCAAGCGGGGGGTGCCGGATCCGGAGAGGCCGCGGTCGACGCCGTCAGCCTCGGGGGAACTCGGCGGTCGGAAGGACCAGGCCGAGGTGGGTGGTGGTCATGTCGACGTCGCCGCCGTAGGTGACGGACAGGTCGCTGACGTAGTCGCCGTCCTTGGGCTGGGTGAACAGCCGGCACTTGCCCGCGTACGGGTCGGCGATCAGATGTATCCCTCGGGGACGGGCATCTTCTCGAGCCGCTCGAACATCTCGTCGAGCTGGCGCGTGTTGTCGCTCTCGGCCATCGCGATCCTGTCTGCAAGGACGGTCATCGTGGCGCTCCTCCCCGGCCGCCCCTCGATCGAGGACGGCCGCGCAGTACAACGATACGCACGGTGACCAGGGCACAGGCCGCGCGACTCCGCGCCGCGACGGCTCAGGAGTACGACGGCTCAGGAGTACGGCAGTTCGTACGGTCCCCCCAGGTCCCATGCCTCGTGCATCGCGTTCGCGAAGGTCGCCGCGATCTTGTGTTCGCCGGAGGCGTTGGGGTGGGTGCCGTCGTAGGTGTCCCGGTGGATGTCGTACGACGGGGGCGGGGACGCCAGCAGGAGGGGTGAGCGGGGTTCGTCGAGGTCGGCGGCCGTCTTGGCGAGGAGTTCGTTGAAGCGGGCGACCTCGGCGGCGAACGGGGCGTCGGACTCGGCGCGGACGTTCGGGGTGACCGGCAGCAGGACCATGCGGAGGTGCGGGGCGGCCTCGCGGGCGGCCTCGACGAAGCGGCGGGTGTTCTCGGCGGTCTGCTCGGCGTTGGTGTAGAAGCCCAGGTCGATGAGGCCGAGAGAGACGAGGAGGACATCGGCCCGGTGGGTGCGGACCGCGTCGGCGATCAGCGGGGCCATGTGGAGCCAGCCCTCGCCCCAGCCCGCGAGGTGGGCACGGGGGAAACGCGGGTCGGTGCCGGCGTACTCGTACGACGTCGGGGCGTCCGTCGCCTTGTCGTAGAGCGTCTCGCGCGGCCCGACGATCCCGAAGGGGCCGTCGTACGTCGTGCGCAGGTGCTGCCAGAACCGGTAACGCCACGTGTGTTCGCCCGCGCTGCCGATCGTCATGGAGTCGCCTACGGGCATGAACCTGAGCATCCGCTCATCATGAACGATGGCTACCGACGGGTACGACCTCTGGCGAAGAACAACCCTGTGAACCCCGCCACGTGGCCTCTCGGAGGAGCAAGGGGCGCAGCCCCGGCTCCTCCAGGGGCGCGGGGAACTGCGCGAGAAGCCCCACCGGGCCCGCACCCGGCAACGCACCCGTCCCCCCACGACGCTCCCCCACCCCACCCAGCGGAGCGAGATGGCAGTCTTGGCCCCATGCGCCGTCGCCCCCTCAACCGCCCGCACCCCCTCCGCCGGTTCCGCCGGTTCCGCCCGTTCCGCGTGGCCCGCACCGGCTTCGCCGGCCTCGCGGGTCTCGCCGCGCTCCTGCTCGCCGTCCTCCCGGCCGCGCCCGCGGTCGCCGACGACGACGGGTTCACGATGCAGGACTCGCGGATCACCGAGTCGAGCGGTCTCGCCGCGTCCCGGCAGCACCCGGGGGTCTACTGGACCCACAACGACAGCGACGACGGGGCGTTCCTCTACGCCGTCGACAGCAGGACGGGCAAGACGGTCGCCACGGTCACGATGACGGGCGTCGGCACCCCGAGGGACGTCGAGGCGATCTCGATGGGCCCCGGCAACAAGCTCTACGTCGGCGACATCGGCGACAACCTCGGCGGCACCTGGGCGTACGTGTGGATCTACGAGCTGCCGGAGCCGAAGGAGCTGAAGGACCAGACGCTCAAGGCCACGCAGTACGTCGTGAAGTACGAGGACGGGGCGCGGGACGCGGAGGCGCTGATGGTGCATCCGAAGACCGGGCGGGTCTACATCGCCGACAAGAACGAGGCGGGTGGATCGCTGTACGAGGGCCCGGCGGAGCTGTCGTCCTCCGGCACCAACGTGTTCAAGAAGGTCGCGTCCGTCCCCGATCTGGAGGTCACGGACGGCGCGTTCTCGCCGGACGGCAAGCAGCTCGCCCTGCGCGCGTACTTCGGCGGCATCCTCTACGACTGGAACGGCGGCAAGATCAAGAAGGTCGAGCGGCTGAGTGTGCCCCTGCAACGACAGGGGGAGTCGGTGACCTTCCGCACCGACGGCTCGAAGATCATGTACGGCAGTGAGGGGTCCGGCAGTTCGGTCGTCGCGCGGGAGGTGCCGGGCGGCGGCTCCAGGAGCGGCGGCTCCGGCTCGTCGTCCTCCGACGGGGGCGGTTCCGGCACGACCACCGCCGACGGCGAGGGCAACGGCTCGACCCTCAAGGTCGGCGCGCTCGCCGTGGCCGGCGCGGTCGTCGTCGTATGGGGCTTCCGCCGTCTGCTCCGCCGCCCGTCGTCCTGAGCGACGACCGTCGGCGGCCGTGACGTCGTATCCGCCTGCTGCCTGCTGCCTGCTGCCTGCTGCCTGCTTGCCCGTGCGGCTGCCCGTGCCCGCTAGTCGCTAGTCGCGAGCCTGCGCCGCCGCCTCCTCGCGTCGCCGCGTGACGAACACCTCCAGCCCGTCCAGGAGGCGTTGCAGCCCGAACTCGAAGTGGTCGAAGTCCGAGGAGAAGGTGTCCTCGGAGAGGCCCGCGAGCACGGGGTAGCGGCCGGAGAGCATCAGCTCTTCGAGGACGGGCGCCTGGGCCTGCCAGAACTCCGCGTCGGTGAGGCCGGTGCGGTGTTCCACCTCCTGCGCGTAGAGCTGGGTGCGGGCGGCGCCGACGACATAGCCGTCCACGGCGACGATCGCGGAGACCAGTTCGGGGTCGGTGAGCCCCATGGACTTGATGCGGGAGAGCACCTTCTCCATGCCGTCCAGCGCGCTCGGCCCGAGGACCGGGCGGGACTGGTTGACCTGGAGCAGCCAGGGGTGGCGGCGGTAGAGGGCCAGGGTGGCGCGCCCCATCGCCTCCAGGGCCGAGCGCCAGCTGCCGTCGCCGAGGTCGGCGGGGTTCTCCGAGGGCCGCTGGACGCGGTCGAGCATCAGGTCCAGCAGCTCGCCCTTGCCGGGGAGGTAGCGGTACAGGGACATGGTCCCGGTGCCGAGTTCGGTGGCGACCCGGCGCATGGAGAGGGCGTGCAGCCCCTCCGTGTCGGCGACCCGCACGGCCGCCTCCACGATCCGGTCCAGCGTGAGCCCCGGCTTCGGGCCGCGGCTGGGGCGCGGACCGGTGTCCCAGAGCAGTTGCTGGGTGCGGAGGATGTCGCCGCTGCCGCTGGTCTCCGTACCGCCCGCGGTGCTGCCGGCGGCCGCACCGCCCGTCGCACCGCCCGCCGTACCGCTCTTGCCCCTTGTCATGAGCCCGAGTTTAGGTCCTCGCGAAAAAACTGGGTACGTCGTACGCGAAATCGGGTACGGTGTACCCAGTTCTTGGTGGAAGTCTGTTGAGGGGGACTCGATGAGTGACGGATACGCGGTCCGGGCGGAGGGCCTGGAGAAGCGGTACGGGGAGAAACGCGCGCTGGACGGCTTCGACCTCACCGTCCGCGAGGGCACGGTGCACGGCCTGCTTGGTCCGAACGGCGCGGGCAAGACCACCGCCGTGCGCATCCTCTCCACGCTGCTGCGCCTGGACGGCGGCCGGGCGACGGTGGCCGGCCTCGACGTGGCGCGCGACCCGCGCGAGGTGCGGGCCCGGATCGGCCTGACGGGTCAGTACGCCGCAGTGGACGAGGTGCTGACCGGCCGTCAGAACCTGGAGATGTTCGGCCGGCTGTTCCACCTGGGCGGGAAGCGGGCGAAGCTGCGCGCGGTCGAGCTGCTCGACCGGTTCGACCTCACCGACGCCGCCGACAAGGGCGTCGGCAAGTACAGCGGTGGCATGCGGCGCCGACTCGACCTCGCCGCCTCGATGATCCTCGCCCCGGCCGTCCTCTTCCTCGACGAGCCGACGACCGGCCTCGACCCGCGCAGCCGGGGTGAAGTCTGGGAATCCGTACGGGCGTTGGTGGCGAGCGGTACGACCGTGCTGCTCACCACGCAGTATCTGGAGGAGGCCGACCGGCTCGCCTCGCGCATCACCGTCATCGACCAGGGCCGGGCCATCGCGGACGACACCCCGGACGGGCTGAAGAGCACGGTCGGCGGCGACCGCATCGAGGTCGTCGTCGCCGAGCGCGCCGACATCCCGCGCGCGGTGAAGGTCGTCGCCCGGGTCTCGGACGGTGAACCGGAGTCGGACGAGACGGAGTTGCGGGTCCACGCGCGCGTGAGCGACCGCGTCGCGGCCCTCACCGAGGTGGCCCGCACCCTCCAGGACGAGAGCGTACGGGTCGAGGACATCGGCCTGCGCAGGCCCAGCCTGGACGACGTGTTCCTGCGCCTGACCGGTCACCGCACGGAGAAGACCGACGAGAACGACAAGGGGGCCGCATGACCACCGCCGATCCGAACGCCGCCGACACGGGAGCCGCGGGTACGGGAACCGCCGGCCCGGGCGCCGTCTCCACGAGCGCCGTCGATCTGGACGTGTCGAGCGGGCGCGGCCGTACGTACTGGGTGCTGGCCGACGTCTGGAACATCGTCCGTCGCGGCCTCACCCACTACCGGCGCCAACCGGTCAACATCGCCTGGCAGTTGGGCTTCCCGATCCTCTCCGTCCTCCTCTACGGCTATGTCTTCGGCAGCGCCATGCAGGTGCCCGGCGGCGGGGACTACCGGGACTTCCTGATGCCGGGGATGTTCGTCATGACGATGGCCTTCGGGTTCATCAACACGGCGACGCTCGTGGTCTACGACTCGACCAAGGGCGTCATCGACCGGTTCCGCTCCATGCCGATGGCGCCGTCGGCGGTGGTCGCGGGGCGCGGTGTCACCGATCTCCTCGTCGCCTGTGCCGAGTTGGCCATCATGATGCTGACGGCTCTCGCGATGGGCTGGCGCCCGGACGCGGGCCTCGGCTTCCTGGCCGCGTTCGGTCTGCTGCTCTGGCTGCGCTTCGCGCTCATCTGGATCGGCGTCTGGCTGGGGCTGCTGGTGCCCAACCCGGAGGCGGCGGGCGGTCTCTTCGCGGTCGCCTTCCCGCTGACCATGATCTCCAGCATCTTCGTCGCCCCGCAGCTCATGCCGGACTGGCTGGGCTGGATCGCCGCCTGGAACCCGATCTCCTCCACGGCCGCCGCGACCCGCGACCTGTTCGGCACACCGGTCGGCGGCGGTGACTCCTGGATCGAGGAGAACGCGCTGCTGATGGCCGGGGTGTGGCCGGTGGTGCTGACGCTGGTCTTCCTGCCGCTGGCGGTGCGGAGGTTCCAGAAGCTGAGCCGGTGAGCACGGTCAGGGGCGTCCGGTGTATCAGGTGACGCCGGACGCCTTGACGTGTTCATGCGATCTGTCTTCCATGGGAGGTGCGGGGGGTGGGAGCGCTCCCACCGCGTTCCGGCCCCGCGCCTCCCGAGGAGGAAGCAGCGACATGTTCCGCAGCTTACGGAGAACCCTGGGCGCCCTGTGCGCGGCCGCCGCCGTGCTCACGCTGCCCCTGACCGGCGGCGCGCACGCGGCGGCCGGTGCGGCCGAGAAGGTGGCGGAGGCACCGGCCGAGGCCGGCGCCGGTTACTGGCGCACCAGCGGCCGGCAGATCCTGGACGCGAACGGTCAGTCCGTCCGGATCGCCGGCATCAACTGGTTCGGTTTCGAGACCGCCAACCACGTCACCCACGGCCTGTGGGCGCGCGACTACAAGAGCATGATCGACCAGATGAAGTCGCTGGGCTACAACACCATCCGGATGCCCTACAGCGACGACATCCTCAAGCCCGGCACCATGCCCGACAGCATCAACCACTCCGACGGCAAGAACGCCGATCTCCAGGGCCTGACCTCGCTCCAGGTGCTGGACAAGATCGTCGCGTACGCCGGTCAGAGCGGCCTGAAGATCATCCTCGACCGGCACCGCCCGGACGCGGCGGGCCAGTCGGCCCTCTGGTACACCTCGGCCGTCCCCGAGACGACATGGATCACCAACCTCAAGGCGCTGGCCACCCGCTACAAGGGCAACCCGACCGTCGTCGGTATCGACCTGCACAACGAGCCCCACGATCCCGCCTGCTGGGGCTGCGGCGACACGGCCAGGGACTGGCGGCTGGCCGCCCAGCGCGCCGGGAACGCGGTCCTGTCCGTCAACCCCGAGCTGCTGATCCTCGTCGAGGGCGTCCAGTCGTTCAACGGAGTCTCGGGCTGGTGGGGCGGCAATCTGATGGGCGTGGCCCAGTACCCCGTCCAGCTGGACGTGCCGAACCGGGTGGTGTACTCGGCCCACGACTACGCCACCAGCGTGGCCCAGCAGAGCTGGTTCAGCGATCCGTCCTTCCCGGCCAACATGCCGGGCGTCTGGGACAGGTACTGGGGCTACATCTTCAAGCAGAACATCGCGCCGGTGTGGCTCGGCGAGTTCGGCACGACCCTCCAGTCCACCGTCGACCAGCGCTGGCTGGCGGCCCTGGTGACCTATCTGCGGTCGACCTCGGCCAACGGCGCGGACTCCTTCCACTGGACCTTCTGGTCCTGGAACCCCAACTCCGGTGACACCGGCGGCATCCTGAAGGACGACTGGCAGACGGTGGACACGGTCAAGGACGGCTACCTGGCGAGCATCAAGGCCCCGGGCTTCCCGCCGGGCGGGGGCACCGGCCCCGGCGACCCGGAGGACCCCGGCGACCCGGGCGGCGGCACGCCCGCCTGCACCGCCGTCTACACCGTCAGCAGCGACTGGGGCAGCGGCTTCAACGCCGAGGTGAAGATCACCAACACCTCCGCGGCCGCGATCGGTTCCTGGAAGGTGACCTGGACCTGGCCCGGCTCCCAGCGGGTGACGAACATGTGGAACGCCTCCCACACCCAGAGCGGCGCGACGGTCACGGCGACCAACGCGGCCCACAACGGGGCACTCGCGGCGGGCGCTTCGGCGAGCTTCGGCTTCGGAGGCGCGCCCGGGGGCGGAGGTGTGCCGAGCGTCAGCTGCGCGGCGGCGTGAGAGGGGTGTGCCGGGAGCGCGTCCTGAGGCTCCCCGTCCTGTGAGGGGCGTGTCCCGGATGGGGGTAACTGCCCCTTTCTGTGAAGCAGTTGAGAGTAAGCAATGACTCAATTCGGTCAAGTCTTGGTCGAATGAGTTCTTGCGGGGTGTGGTCTTCGGGAACCATGCCGCACGGGCCGCGTACCCGCGGCCCGTGAACCCCCCTCACCGTTGCGAGAGAACTCCATGAGAAGAAGCGCAGCCGTGCTGTGCGGTGCCGGTGTCGTCCTGGCCGGGACGCTCAGCGCCGTGCCCGCCAACGCGAGCGGGTCGCCCGCCGCGAACACCGTCCAGGCCGCCGCGGCGAAGGTCGCCTGGAAGAAGTGCGCCACGGACGACTACCCGACGCTGCAGTGCGCGTCGGTGAAGGTGCCGCTCGACTACGCGAAGCCCGGCGGGAAGAAGATCACGCTGGCGCTGTCCCGAGTGCCGCACACCTCGAAGACGTACCAGGGCCCGCTCCTGGTCAACCCGGGCGGCCCCGGTGGCAGCGGTCTGACGCTGGCCGGATTCGTCGCCTCCTCGCTGCCGAAGAAGGTCGCGTCCCAGTACGACGTCATCGGCTTCGACCCGCGCGGTGTGGGCGCCAGCAAGCCCGCCCTCAACTGCAAGCCCGGGTACTTCGACCCGGTGCGCCCGGACTCCGTGCCCAGCACGGCCGCGATAGAGAAGGCGAACGTCGAGCGCGCCCGGTCCTTCGCCAAGGCATGCGGCACGAAGCACAAGGACGTCCTGCCGTACATCAACACGATCAGCGCCGTGAAGGACCTGGACTCGATCCGCAAGGCCCTCGGCGCCAAGAAGATCAACTACTTCGGCTACTCGTACGGCACCTACCTCGGCGCGGTCTACGCCAAGCTCTACCCCGAGCGCGTGCGGCGCCTGGTGCTCGACTCGATCGTCGACCCGACAGGCGTCTGGTACGAGGACAACCTCGACCAGGACTACGCCTTCGACAAGCGCCACAAGGCGTTCACGAAGTGGGTCGCCAAGTACAACTCCACGTACAAGCTCGGCACCGACGCGAAGAAGATCGAGGCGAAGTGGTACGCCATGCGGGCCGCCCTCGCCAAGACTCCCGCGGGCGGCAAGGTGGGCGCCTCCGAGCTGGAGGACACCTTCATCCCCGGCGGCTACTACAACGGCTACTGGCCGTACCTCGCCGAGGCGTTCGCGGCCTACGTGAACGACAAGAACGCCGACCCGTTGGTCGAGGCGTACGAGAACTTCGCCGCCATCGACTCCTCCGGTGACAACGGCTACAGCGTCTACACCTCGGTGCAGTGCCGTGACGCGGCCTGGCCGCGCGACTGGAAGAAGTGGCAGAAGGACAACTGGGCGGTCTACAAGAAGGCGCCGTTCATGGCCTGGAACAACGCCTGGTACAACGCGCCGTGCGCGTTCTGGCCGACCAAGTCCCTGAAGCCGGTGAACGTCGCCAACAGCAAGCTCCCGGCGACGCTGCTCTTCCAGGCCACGGACGACGCGGCCACCCCGTACCAGGGCGGTGTCACCGTCCACAAGCTGCTCAAGAACTCCAGCCTGGTCGTCGAGCAGGGCGGCGGCAACCACGGCATCTCGCTGAGCGGCAACAGCTGCCTCGACAAGTACCTGGCCACCTACCTCACCAACGGCAAGGTGCCGCACGGCAAGGGCAAGGTCGACGCCACCTGCAAGAAGCTGGCCGACCCGAAGCCGGCGGCCCCGCAGGAGGCCTCCGCGCAGTCGACGCTCAGCTCGACGCAGGGGCCGGCCGCGACCGGCGGTGAGACCCTGCACGGCATCCTCGGCTTCCGCGGCTGAGCATCGCCGTCACGCTGAAGAACGCGAAGGGCGCCCGGCAGCACGTGCTGCCGGGCGCCCTTCGGTGTCGTACGGGAGTGATCGGGGTCAGAGCTTCTCGATCACGTAGTCGACGCACTTGGTGAGGGCCTCGACGTCCGCCGGGTCGATCGCCGGGAACATGGCGACACGGAGCTGGTTGCGGCCGAGCTTGCGGTAGGGCTCGGTATCGACGATGCCGTTGGCGCGCAGGACCTTGGCGACGGCGGCGGCGTCGATCTCGTCGGCGAAGTCGATCGTGCCGATGACCTGGGACCGCTTCGCCGGGTCGGCGACGAACGGGCTCGCGTACTTGCTCTCCTCCGCCCAGGTGTACAGCCGGGTCGAGGAGTCCTTCGTCCGGGCCGTCGACCAGCTCAGACCGCCCTGGCCGTTGATCCACTCCAGCTGCTGGTTCAGCAGGAAGAGGGTGGCGAGCGCCGGGGTGTTGTACGTCTGGTTCTTGCGGGAGTTGTCGATCGCCGTCGGGAGGCTGAAGAACTCCGGGACGTGTCGGCCGGAGGCGTGGATCCGCTCGGCGCGCTCGATGGCGGCCGGGGAGAAGACGCCGATCCAGAGGCCGCCGTCGGAGGCGAAGGACTTCTGCGGGGCGAAGTAGTAGACGTCGGTCTCGGTGATGTCGACGGGCAGGCCGCCGGCGCCGGACGTGGCGTCGACCAGGACGAGGGAGCCCTCGTCGGCACCCGCGACGCGCTTCAGCGGGGCGGCGACACCGGTGGAGGTCTCGTTGTGGGTGAAGGCGTAGACGTCGACGCCCGCCTCGGCCTGCGGCTCGGGGTGGGTGCCGGGGTCGGAGGAGACGACCGTCGGCTCGGCGAGCCAGGGGGCGAGCTTCGCGGCCTTGGCGAACTTCGAGCTGAACTCGCCGAAGGTCAGGTGCTGGCTCTTGTTCTCGATCAGGCCGTGCGTCGCGACGTCCCAGAACGCGGTGGAGCCGCCGTTGCCGAGGACGACCTCGTAGCCCTCGGGGAGGGAGAACAGCTCGCTGATGCCCGCGCGGACCTGGCCGACCAGGTTCTTCACCGGAGCCTGGCGGTGGGAGGTGCCGAGCAGAGAGGTACCGGTCGCGGCCAGGGCGTCCAGCGCCTCCGTCCGCACCTTGGAGGGGCCCGCGCCGAAACGTCCGTCGGCGGGCTTGATGTCAGCGGGGATCTGGATATCAGCCACGGCGCGAGCCTATCGGCTCGGGGAAACACGGGCGAAACGTCGTCCGTCGGGTGAGACGGGGCCGGGGTGCCTGGTAGCTCGGAGGTGCGGGTTACGTCGGCGGGTGCGGGTCCGGTGGGGGCTTCTCGCGCAGTTCCCCGCGCACCTGAGATGGCCGCAGGCCATCAGGGGCGCGGGGAACTGCGCGACCAGCCCCCACCGGGCGGACGCTGGGGGTCGAAGGGGCGCAGCCCCTGGGATGGGACGGGTAGGGGCGGCGGGGGCGATAAATGCCGAGCTCAACCCCCACGCACCGGCCCCGGCGAGAACCGCACCGGCAACCCCACCAACCCCCGCAGCCACGGCGACGGCCGACGGGTCAGGGACGTCGCCGGGACCGCGAGATCCAGGTCGGGGAGGCGGTCCAGGAGGACCTCGATACCCGTCCGCGCGATGACCTCCGCGGTCTCCTGCGCCGGGAACGGACAGCGGTGCTCCCCGTGCCCGAAGGAGAAGTGGGCGTTGTTGCCACCGGTGAGGGCGGAGCCGTCCGTACGCACCCGCGGATCCGAGTTAGCCCCCTGGAGACCCAGCAGCACCAGGTCACCCGCACGGAGGACACGGCCGCCGAGACGCGTGTCCCGGGTGGCCCAGCGCCCGGCCGCGTTCTGGATGGGCGCGTCCTCCCACAGCACCTCGTTCATGGCCTCGGCCACACTGCTGCGCCCACCGAACAGCGACGCCGCGAACCGCTCGTCCGTCAGCATCAGCCGCAGCGAGTTGCCGATCCAGTCGGCCGTCGGCTGGTGCCCCACCGCCAGCATCACCATCACATCGTGCGTGACCTCCTCCACCGTCACCTCGTACGCACGCGCGTTCGCCAGCAGCCGCGAGACCACGTCGTCCCCGGGCCGCTGCCGACGCTCCGACACCAGCCGCGCCATCGCCGACCGCAGATGGACCTCGGCCGCCACCGCCCGGCCCTGCCCGTCGAGGATGTCGTTCAGCGCCGCCACCAGCCCCGGCCCGTGCTCCTCGCGGAAGCCGAACAGGAACGCCAGCACCCGTGCGGGCAGCGGCGCCGCGAACTGCCCCACCAGATCCGCCGCGCCCACCCCGCAGACCACGTCGATCAACTCGTCGGCGAACCGCTCGACATGACCGCGCAGCTCCAGCGGGTCGACCGCCTCCCACGCCTCCTCGATCAGCGCGGCGCGCTGCCGGTGCCGTTCGCCGACCGTGCCGAGGACCGACGGCTGCTCCCGGCTGATCACGGGCAGCAGCGGCCAGTCGGCCGGGATGTTCGGCCACTGGTTCCACAGCTCGGAGTCCCGGCTGAACAGCTCGGGATCGCTGGTCACCTGGTGCAGCTCGCGGTAGCCGAGCACCAGCCACGCCGGTACGCCCCCGTCCAGCAGCACGGGTGCGACCTCCCCGTGCTCCCGCCGCAACTCCCGGTACAGGGAGGCGGGTTCACCCTGGCAACGCGCGCCGAAGAGCGGCACGGGTACGGGTACGGACTGGCCGTCGCCGTTCTCAGAGGTTGCGAAGTCCAACTAACACCTGCTCCAGAATGTCCATATCGACCAGCGTGGCCCGGTTCGGATGCCGGGCGCTGACCCGGCCGGCCGCGAGGAGGTCGGTGAGCAGCACCTTGGTGATGCTCACCGGCAGCCGCAGTTCGGCGGCGATCTCCACCACCGCCGTCGGCCGTTCCGTCAGCCGCAGGATCGTCACGTGCTCCGACTGCATGCCCGGGACCGGCTGGCTCTCCGCGACCACCAGGGTCACCAGGTCGAGCGGTGCTCCGGGCGCGGACCGGATCCGTCCCCCGGTGAGCGTGTACAGCCGGTCGGGCAGGTCGTCCCTGCCGGGCCGGCTCATGACGTACGGGGCGCCAGAGCCGTGGCCGTGGCCACGGTCGTCGTCGTACCCGTGGTGCCACCGGCGGCCGTGCCCGTCGGGTGGCGGGGCCGGGCGCTCAGGTGCTCGCCCAGCTGTTCGACCAGCTCGCTCATGTTGTGTCCGACGAGCCCGGCGTCCGCCTCCTCGTCCGTCACCACGGCCAGATGCGCGCCCTCGCCCGCCTCCACGATGAACAGGACCCCGCCGTAGAACTCCGCCATCGCCGACCGCACGCCCCCGCTGCCGTCGCCGAACTGGATGGACGCCCCGTGGGACAGCGACTGGATGCCGGCGGCGATCGCGGCCAGCTGGTCGGCCTGGTCGACGGAGAGCTCGGGCGTACGGCACAGTTTCAGGCCGTCCCGGGAGAGGACGAGCGCGTGCCGGGCGCCCGGAGTGCGTTCCAGCAACCCCTCCATGAGCCAGGTGAGCCTGTCGTCGGCGGTGGAGCCGGTGCCGGTCATGGGGTGGGGTCGCCTTCCGGGTGGGGGTGCGTGCGGGGGGCTGGGGCCGGGGCCGCGTCCGGGGCTGCGTAGGGGGCAGGCGTCGCGTACGGGGCCGGGTCCGGGGCTGGGGCCGTGTAAGGGTCAGGCGTTCCGTACGCGTCCCGGTTCGGGTCCGGGTCCGTGTACGCGGTCGAGTCGGTGTCCAGGCCCGTCGCCCGGGCAGGGTCCGCGACCGGGTCCCCGTAGGGGGAGAGCGGGGCCAGGTCCGGGGTGGGCGCGGTGTCCTCGTGCGGGGCCGGGGGCGTCTCCCGTACGGGTTCCCAGGCCGTCTCCCGTACCGGATCGAGTTCCCACTTCGCCTCCCGTGCGGGGTCAGGGGCCCACGGCAGCTCCGCGGCGGCCTCCGCCTCCCACGCGGCCTGCTTCGCCGCCTCCGGCTGCCACGCGAGCCCCCGCGCGGGCTCGGGCTCCCAGCCGGTTTCCGGCACCGGCCCGGGTGCCCAGGCGGCCTCCGGCAGGGACCCGGGTGCCCAGGCGGCCTCCTCGACGGACTCGGCTTCCGGTCCGGGTTCCCAGGCGGCTCCCCCTACGGCACCCCACTGCGGCTCCCGTACGGGCTCCAGCTCGGCCTGCCGTACGGTCCCGGCGGGCGGTGCGGCCTCCGGTGCGGCGGGCCCGGTGGGGGCCACGTACCGGTCGACGGCGGCGGCCGGGTTCGCGTGCTGGTCCAGGGCGGCGGCCGGGTCCGGTGGCGTCGACGCGACCGGTGCTCCCGTGGAGCTGTCGTCGCCCGTGGCCGTTCCCTGGACGAATGCCTGGTCCAACCCGCCCGTGCCCCGCACCGCGCGGCGGAAGCTGCTGAAGCGGACCGCGCCGGTGCTGGCCTCCTCGGCGGGCCGGGAGACGCGCTCGGGACGGGCCTCGGTGCCGGGGGCGTGCGCCCTGGTGCGGGCCTCCGCGTCCGCGAGGGACTGGCCGCGCCGGCGCCGGGGGAGGGCGTCGGAAGGGGTGGTGCCGGTGGTGTCGTCGGCGGCCTCGCCGGGAGTGGCCGGAGCGACGGACTCGGTGTCGGACACCGGGCCGCCGGAGTCGGATGCGGAGCCCGGTGCGGAACCCCATTCGGCGCCGAACTCAGAGCTGAACGACGAGGTGAAGGGTGAGGTGTAGGGGGCGCCGTACGCGGGAGAAGCGGACGACGCGTCGCCCGGCGTGCCCGTCGGCGGAGCCGCGGGCGTGCGCCGGAAGCCGGACAGCGAGTCGATCAGGGCGTCGGCCACGGGATCGGCGACCGGCGCGGCGGGAGCCTCCGGCGGGAACTCGTGCGTGGGCGTCGGCTCGGCGTCCAGGTCGTGCGGGGCGCGTACGCCGGCGTACGGCGGTGGCGCGAAGGGCGCGGACGCCCCGGGGGACATCGACGCGGGAGAGGTGGTCGTGGGGATCGTGCTGGCCAGGACGTCCTGCGGGATGAGCATCAGGACGCCCGTACCGCCGCGCGCGGACGGCCGGAAGGAGATCTTCAGCCCGTGCTTGCGGGCGAGGCGGCCGACGACGGCGAGTCCGAGACGCGTGCCGGACAGACTCGTGAGGTCGGCCGCCTCGCCCGACACGGCGCGTTCGGCGCGACGGAGCTGGATGTCGCTCATGACCAGCCCCGAGTCCTCGACGGAGATGATCGCGCCGGCCGGGACCTCCTCGACGTACACATGGACCTCGGCGGTCGGCGGCGAGAAGTTGGCCGCGTTGTCGAGGAGTTCGGCGAGCGCGTGCATGACGCCCTCGGCGGCGTGGCCGGCGACGGCGGCCTCGCTGGAGGAGTGCAGCCGCACCCGGCGGTAGGCGCCGATCCGGCCCATCGCGCCCCGCAGGATCGACTCCATGGGGATCGGCCGTGCCCAGCGGCGGCCCGAGCGGGCGCCCGCGAGGACGGCGACGGAGTCGGCGAGCCGGCCCGCCTGGGCGGTGCGGTGGTCGAGGTGGAGGAGGTCGGCGAGGACGTCCTCGTCGGCGTGACGTTCCTCCATGGCCCGCAGATCGGCGAGCGTGCCGGTGGCGAGGGCCTGCATCCGGCCGGCCATGTTGGCGGTCACGGCGAGGAGCGCGGTGCGGTCGGTCTCGGCCCGCTCGGCGCGTTCGGCGAGGAGGGACCGCTCCTGGGCGGTCTCCCGCGCCGCACGGTCGCGTTCGCCGGACAGCCGTTCGCGCTCGCGCTCGGCCTCCGTGGTCAGCCGGGCCCGTTCCCGGGCGAACTCGGCCGCGATCCGCGCCCGTTCCTGGACGAACTCCTCGGTCAGCCGGCCGTGTTCCTGGGTGTGCTCCTCGGCCGTCCTGGCCCGTTCCTGGAGCAGCAGCCCGGTTTCCCGGGAGACCGCGGTCAGCCGCTCGCGCAGCAGCCGCACCGACACGCGCGCGTGCACGGCGACCGCGACGGTCAGCGTCAGCAGCAGCGCGGCCGCGCCCACGCCGGCCGCGAGGGGGATGCGCACGTCCGGCGGCGCCGACGCGACGACCGCGCCGACGGCGGTCGCGGAGAGCACGGCGGTCACCAGGGGTAGTGGAAGGACTGAGCGCAGTGCGGGGCGTTCGCCCGGCGGGCGAGGGGGGCTGGGCGCGGTCATCGGCTGGTGTCCTCGGTCGGTTCTGGACTCGGTAACGCAGTCGGTTCCTGGAGGCGGTAACTCGGTCGGTCCCTGAACGAGAAGCGACGTCTGGTGCTCAATTGGGCGTCACTATATGGGAGTTCGTGACGGTGGTTGGCCGGTTTCGAGTTAGCTCCGCGGAATCCGGCCAACGTGCCCGGTGAGCGGCGCGCCGCCTGTCCACGAAGCGGACGATCACCTGGGGGTCGTGCGCCGTCACTGTCAGTGGTCGGGTGCATCCTGGAACGCATGACGGACTTCGGGGGTACGACAGGCCGTACGACGGGTCGTGGTGGCGCGCCCGCGCGGGGCGCGGCGGGGGACGCGGACGCGGGTGGGGCGGCCGCGCGTGAGGCGGACGCGGCGGAGTTGCGGCGCGCGCTGCCGGCCGCGCTGCGGGCGGCGGGCGTGCGCGGCCAGGCCGCGTTCGACGCGACCGCACGCGCGCTGACGACGATGGACGCGTCCAACTACCGCCGGGTGCCGCTGGGTGTGGTCGCGCCCCGGGACGCGGACGACGTGGCGGCCGTCCTGTCCGTCTGCCGCGACCACGGCGTCCCGGTCGTCGCGCGCGGCGGCGGCACGTCGATCGCCGGGCAGGCCACGGGCACCGGCGTCGTCCTGGACTTCACCCGCCATCTGAACCGGCTGGTCTCCCTCGACCCCGAGGCGCGCACGGCGGTCGTCCAGCCCGGCCTGGTCCTGGACCGCCTCCAGGAGGCCGCCGCACCGCACGGCCTGCGCTTCGGCCCCGACCCCTCCACCCACAGCCGCTGCACCCTCGGCGGCATGATCGGCAACAACTCGTGCGGCTCGCACTCGGTCGCCTGGGGCACCACGGCGGACAGCGTGCGCGAGCTGACGGTGATCGGGGCACGCGGAGACGCACGGCGGCTGGCCCAGGGCTGGTCCGGCGCCCCGGACGGCCTCCGCCCGCTGGTGGAACGGGAGTTGGCCCGCCTGCGCACCGGCTTCCCCGACCTCCCCCGCCGGATTTCCGGGTACGCCCTCGACGCCCTCCTGCCGGAGAACGGCGCGGACGTCGCCCGCTCCTTCTGCGGCTCCGAGGGCACGCTCGGTGTGCTCACGGAAGCGGTCGTAGGGCTCGTCGAGGCCCCCCGCGCGCGTGCCCTCGCCGTCCTGGCGTACGCCGACGAGAGCGCGGCGGCCGAGGCGGCCCCCGGCCTGCTGCCGCTCGGCCCGCTCACGGTGGAGGGCATGGCGGCGGACCTCGTCCCACCGGGGGCGACCGGCCTCCCGGCGGGCGGGGCCTGGCTGTTCGTGGAGACGGGCGGCGACACCCCCGCCGAGGCACGGGCCCACGCCGACGCCCTGGTCCGTGCGGCCGACGCCGCCGACGCCCTCGTGGTCACGGACCCCGCCGCACAGCGCGCCCTCTGGCGCATCCGCGAGGACGCCAGCGGTACGGCCACCCGCATGCCCGACGGCACCGAGGCCTGGCCCGGCTGGGAGGACTGCGCGGTGCCACCGGCCCGACTCGGCGCGTACCTACGGGACTTCCGGGGCCTGCTGCGCGCCCACGACCTGCGCGGCACGCCCTACGGCCACTTCGGCGACGGCTGCATCCACGTCCGTATCGACTTCGACCTCCTGACCCCGGGGGGCATCGCCCGCTTCCGCCGCTTCTCCGAGGAGCTGGCCGGACTGGTCACCTCCCACGGCGGCTCCCTCTCCGGCGAACACGGCGACGGCCAGGCCCGCGCCGAACTCCTGCCGACGATGTACGGCGCCGAGATGGTCCGGCTGTTCGAGCAGGTCAAGGGCGTCTGGGACCCCGACGACCTCCTGAACCCCGGCATGCTCGTCCGCCCGGCCCCCCTGGACGCCAACCTCCGCTTCGCGGTCCTCCCGCGCACACCCGTGCCGGTCGAGTTCGCCTACCCGGACGACGACGGCGACTTCTCCGCGGCGGTACGACGCTGTGTGGGCGTCGCGAAGTGCCGTACGACCGAGGTGAGTCCGGCCTCCGGAGCCGTCATGTGCCCCTCCTTCCGCGCCACCGGGGATGAGGAGCACTCCACCCGGGGCCGGGCCCGCCTGCTGCACGAGATGCTGGCTGGTGAGGTGATCACCGACGGCTGGCGCTCGCCCGAGGTGCGCGACGCCCTCGACCTCTGCCTCTCCTGCAAGGGCTGCCGCTCCGACTGCCCGGTCGGCGTCGACATGGCCACGTACAAGGCGGAGTTCCTCCACCACCACTACGCGGGGCGCCGCCGCCCGGCCGCCCACTACGCGATGGGGTGGCTGCCGCTGTGGCTCCGCCTGGTGGCCCGGACGCGCACGGCCGGCCTCGTCGGCTTCCTCGCCGGGGTGCGCCCCCTGGCCGCGCTCGCCAGGCGACTGGGCGGGATCGCGCAGGAGAGGGAGCTGCCCCGGCCGGCGAAGGTGCCGTTCGTGCGGTGGTACCGGCGGATGCTCAGGGAGGGGGCGGGGGCGGACGAGGTGGTTGCGGCGGGGGCCGCGCAGCCGCCGGGGGAGGAGCCGGTCGCCGGCAGTCCCTTCGGTGGTGCGAGTGCCCGGGGGCGGCGGTCGTGGGGTCCGAGGCGCCGTGCCCTCGGTCCGGAGGAACTGGCGGACGCACTCGCCGAGCCGGTCGCCGACGCGGGCTTCGAGCCCGCCGACGACATCGAGGAGGACGGCTGCTCCGACGGCGACGAGGGCCTGGACGGTGGCGGGGTCGGTGACGGTGGCGAGCCGGCAACGACGGTGCTGCTGTGGACGGACACGTTCACGGAGTACCTCTCGCCGTCCGTGGGGCAGGCGGCGCTGAAGGTGCTGGAGGCGGCCGGCCTACGGGTGATCGTGCCGCCCACGCTGCGGACGCGGCGCAGGCCGCCCTGGGCGCGGAGGGCGGAGGCGGGCGGCGAGGCCGACCTCACCGGTCCGCGACTCGCCCGCACCCTGTTCCCGCTGCGGCAGGGCCGGGCCTGCTGCGGACTGACGTACATCTCGACGGGCCAGCTCGACCGGGCCCGCGCCGTCCTGCGCCGCACGCTCGACCTGCTCGACGTGTTCCTGGACCCCGTGCCGCGGCGGCTCCTGGACGAGGACCCCGGCCTCGCCCCGCGCGCGCTCCCCGTCGTCGTCCTCGAACCGAGCTGCGCGGCGACACTCCGCTCCGACCTTCCCGAACTCCTCCCCGACGATCCCCGGGCCCACCGGCTCGCCGCCTCCGTCGTCACGTTCGCGGAGGCGCTGGAACGGCACGCCCCGCAGTGGAGGCCCCCCGCCGTCGACCGCCCGGTGGTCGGCCAGACCCACTGCCACCAGCACGCGGTCCTGGGCGACGCCCCCGACCGCCGCCTCCGCGCGGCCGCCGGGCTCACCGGCACCCTCAGCGGCGGCTGCTGCGGCCTCGCCGGCAACTTCGGCTTCGAGAAGGGCCACTACGACGTCTCGGTGGCCTGCGCCGAGGAGCAACTCCTCCCGGCGGTACGGGACGCGGCCGACGACGCGCTCGTCCTGGCGGACGGCTTCTCCTGCCGCACACAGCTGGAGCACCTCGCGGGGAGACGGGGGCTGCATCTCGCGGAGGTGCTGGCGGAAGGCCTGGGGGAGAGACCGGCGGAGGGACCGACGACGGAACGGGAGCGGCCGGAGGGCGGCAGCCGGGACGGGTGACCCGGCGCCCATCGGACCCGGCGCCCATCGGACCCGGGCGCCCATCGGACCCGGGCGCCCATCGGCGAAGCCCCACCGAGGCTTATGCGCCCCGGTGCTCGGCCAGTCCCACCGCGCGGCCGTCCTCGTCCCACCGGATCTCCAGGATCCGTACGACGGCCTCACGGTCGAGGGGCCCGAACACATGGGGGAACAACACATCCTCGCGGACACCCGGCGGCGGAACGGGCGCGGCGGCCTCGAACTCGACCCGGGCGCTCAGCCGTTCCTCGTCGAGGACGAGTACGTGCAACGGCTCGGGCGCGACCCGGTAGAACGCGTTCACGACGGCCAGCGTGGTCGCCTCGTCCGGCGAACAGTGCACGAAACCGTCCTCCGGCAGCGACGCGGGGGCGTACGGCTGGTCGGGTCGGGCGTTCCAGACGGCCAGGGATACGACGTGGTAGATCACAGGCCGGTTATACCGCAGCGTCCAGCCCACCCACCCGCCCGTCCGCCCACCTGCCGCCCGTCCACCCGCCCACCGTCCGCCCGCCCACCGTCCGTCCGCCCACCGTCCGCCCACCATTGCCCATCGATCAACGACCTTGATCCATTCAGCAGCCCCCGCCTAAGCTCCCGTGCCCATGGAGTTCCGGGGGCACGGTCGGCGATCTCGGCGGGACCGACTGGCCGGGAGGGGACGGAGGGCGGTCGTCGCCGTCACCGGCGTGGTGGGCCTCGTCGCCGTGGGCGCGGTGCTCGTCCTCCTGCCGGGCGCGATCGTCGACCACGATCTCGCCGGCGCGAGCGTGGACGCCCGGGACAGGCTCAAGGCCGTGAGCGACGTCCGTACGACGCTGCTCCAGGCCATCGGCGGCCTGGCCGTCCTCTTCGGCGCATACGCCACCTGGCGCCAACTCCGGGTGAGCCAGGACGGTCTGCGCGCCACGCAGGAGGGTTACGTCACCGACCGGTTCAGCCGGGCGGTCGACCAGCTCGGCAGCGACAAGGTCGACGTACGCATCGGCGGACTGCACGCGCTGTGGCGGATCGCGGAGCATTCGGCGCGGGACCGCGAGGCGATCCTCTCCATCCTGGCGGCCTATCTGCGGACCCATCTGCCGTGGCCGCCGCCCACCGGCCCGGAGGACCCGGCAGCCCCGGTGGCGCCGACAGCCCCGGTGGCTCCGGCGGTCCCGTCGGCGGAGACGCCGATCAACGACGTCGCACCCCTGGAGGTGAGGGCGGCCGACACCCAGGTGGCGCTGACCGGACTCGGCGTACTGCTGCTGCACCCCCGGGAGCAGTCCTGGCTCAACCTGAGCGTCACCGACCTGCGGCGGGCCGACTGCGACGGGCTCTGGCTGACCGAGGTCAACCTCGACCGGTCCTGCATGGAGGCGGCGGGTCTGTACCACGCCAACCTGACCCAGGCCTCCCTCGTCTCCACCAACCTGCGGCACGCCGATCTCACGACCGCCATCCTGCGCCGGACCCGTCTCGCCCTCGCCGACCTGCGCGGCGCCCGTCTGGTGGCGACGGATCTGCGGGACGCCGACTTCACCGAGGCCGACCTGCGCGAGGCGAACCTCCGCAAGGCCGACGCCTCCGGCGCCGTCCTGCACCGCGCCGACCTCCGCCTGGCCGATCTGCGCGGCAGTGACCTGAGCACCGCCGACCTCACCGGGGCCCGCCTCACCGGAGCCCTCGCCAGCTCCCGGACCCGCTGGCCCGCCGACTTCGACCCCACCGGCGCCGGTCTCGTCCTCACCGAGGACCCGGGCCCCGAGCCCCCGCCCCTCCTCCAGCCCCCGGGCATCACGACCGCGCATCCGCCGCTGCGCTCGATGCGGTGACCCGGCAGCCGACGTACGGTCGGTCGTGGAGATGGGGAGGCAGCGTGCGCGCCAACAGCTGGGTCAGTACCTCGATGCCGTATCTGACGCCGAGGGAGAACGGGCGGGGCGACGCCTGGGCCGAGGAGGCCGCGGCGCGGGGGCGCCGGGGCACGCAGCGGATCCTGTACGCCGGTGAGGTCGCGGCGCCCGCCGACGTCGCGGCGCTGCTGGGGTCGGCCGAGGGCGAGCCGGTCGTCGTACGCCGCCGGCTGATCCTCCTCGACGACCGGCCCACCGAACTGACCGACACGTACTACCCCGTGGACATCGCCCGCGGCACCCCGCTCGCCGGTACCGCCAAGATCCCCGGCGGAGCGGTGACGTTGCTCGCCCGGCTGGGCCATGTCGGCGCCCGCGCCCGTGAGGACGTCACGGCCGACACCCCGGACGACGACGAGCGCGAGACCCTGCGCACCGCCCCCGGAGAACCGGTGCTGCGCCTGACCAGAGTCACCCTCGACCGCGACGACCGCCCCCTCCAGGTCGACCGCATGGTGATGCCGGCGCTGCGCCAACGCCTGCGCTACGAGATCGCGATCGAGGTCTGAGCGCGGATCCGACGCCGCCGGGTGTCGATCTCGTGGGTGAAGTACGGAAGGGTTCCGCCGGCGTTGCCTGCGGGTCGGTCGCGATCTGGGCATGGGCCCCGGCGCATCGGCGCTGGGTCCGCCGGCTGCCCGCCTCCCCGCCTCCCCGCCTGCCCGTCAGCCCGTCGGCCAGGGAGGGCGGCTCATCCCGGAAGGTCCGCCTTCCCCCGCCCCACCTGCGTCCGAACCGCCCCCATGCTCGCCCCGATGACCAGGGCGATCGCCAGTGCCTCGACGGTGGTGAGGGCCTGGTCGAGGATGAGGAAACCGGCCGTGGCGGCGATCGCGGGCTCCAGGCTCATGAGGATCGCGAAGGTGGAGGCGGGCAGGCGGCGCAGCGCGACGAGTTCGAGGGTGTACGGGAGGACGGAGGAGAGCACGGCCACGGCGGCGCCCAGAGCGAGCGTCGTCGGCTCGACGAGTCGGCCCCCCGATTCGACGATCCCCAGCGGCAGGAACGCGACCGCCGCGACGGCCATGGCCAGCGCCAGCCCGTCGGCCTGCGGGAACCGCCGCCCCGTACGCGCGCTGAAGACGATGTACAGGGCCCATGCCAACCCGGCGGCGAGGGCGAAGGCGATGCCCAGCGGGTCGAGGCCGCCGACCCCTCCGCCCTTCCCGAGCAGGAAGACACCGCAGAGGGCCAGCCCGGCCCACACCACGTTGAGCGCCCGCCGGGAGGCGAGGACGGAGAGCGTCAGCGGGCCGAGCACCTCCAGGGTGACGGCGAGACCGAGGGGGATACGGGCGACGGCCTGGTAGAAGAGGCCGTTCATCGTGGCCATGGTGACGCCGAAGGCGATCACCGTCCCCCAGTCGGTGCGCGAGTGTCCGCGCAGCCGGGGCCGGCAGATCACCAGCATCACCAGCGCGGCGACCGCGAGCCGGAGCGTCACCACCCCGAGCGCCCCGGCGCGCGGCATCAGCGTCACCGCCAGCGCACCGCCGAACTGCACCGATATCCCACCGGCCAGCACCAGCCCCACGGGCCCCAGCGAGCCGAGGCCGCGCGCACGACGGGAGCCGCCGGGGGCGGGTGCGGCCGAGGGTGCGGCCGTCGCGGCGGGCGCGGACTGTTCAGCGCGGGAGAGTGTCACGGGGACCGTCCAGAAGAGCGGGGAGAGGGAGGTCGACGGGGGCGACGAAGGGATGTCGTTCAGTATGAAGGACTCGGTAGTGCAAAGCAATGGACTAAGTCAGGCTCATAGCGTCTTTTGCAGCTTACTTTGATGGCTCGGGGACCCCGACTGCTCCCTGAAAATGCAAGCACGCTTGCTTGTTTCTGGCCCCGCTGCCATGCTCCCCCCATGGCCGACCCAACGCCCGTGATCGACGACCTGCGTGCCGAGAGCGAGGAACTCGACCTCCTCGTGGCCGAGTTGAGCCCGGAGGAGTGGGCGCTCGGGACGCCCGCGCCCGGCTGGACCGTCGCCCACCAGATCGCGCACCTCGCCTGGACGGACCACTCCTCCGTGCTGGCGGTGACCGACCAGGCCGCCTTCGCCCGTGAGGTCGAGAGCGCGCTGACCGCGCCCGGGGACTTTGTGGACAGGGGCGCCGAGGAAGGGGCCGCGAAGCCGCCCGCCGAGCTGCTCGCGGACTGGCGGGCCGGTCGTGAGGCCCTGGACGCCGCCCTGCGCGCGGCACCCGAGGGCGCGCGCTTCCCCTGGTACGGCCCGCCCATGTCCACCGCCTCCATGGCGACCGCCCGCCTCATGGAGACCTGGGCCCACGGCCTGGACATCGCCGACGCGCTGGGCGTCCCCCGGATCGCCCCCGGCGACCGCCTCCGGCACATCACCCGACTCGGCATCCGCACCCGCGACTTCGCCTTCGGGGTGCACGGCCTGACCCCGCCCTTCGAGGAGTTCCGCGTCGAACTCACCAGCCCGGCAGGGGAGTTGTGGACGTACGGCCCGGAGGACGCGACCGACCGCGTCACCGGCCCCGCCCTCGACCTCTGCCTCCTGGTCACCCAGCGCGCCCACCGCGCCGACCTCGCCCTGCGCGCCGAAGGCGCAGACGCCGACCGCTGGCTGGACATCGCCCAGGCCTTCGCGGGCCCGCCGGGCGCCGGGCGCGCCGCGAAGGGAACCACCCCGTGACGGCGGCCCCCCTGCGCATAGGCAACGCCTCCGGGTTCTACGGCGACCGCTTCGACGCCATGCGCGAGATGCTCACCGGCGGCGAACTCGACGTCCTCACCGGCGACTATCTGGCCGAGCTGACCATGCTCATCCTCGGCCGGGACCGCCTGAAGGACCCGGCCGGCGGGTACGCCCGCACCTTCCTGCGCCAGCTGGAGGAGTGCCTGGGGCTCGCGCACGAGCGCGGGGTACGGATCGTCGCCAACGCCGGCGGCCTCAACCCCGCCGGACTCGCCGCCGCAGTACGGGAGTTGGCGGGCCGGCTCGGCATCCCCGTCCGGGTCGCGCACGTCGAGGGCGACGACCTGACCGCCGACCACCCCGGCAGCCTCACCGCCCACGCCTACCTCGGCGGCTTCGGCATCGCGGCCTGTCTGCGGGAGGGCGCCGACATCGTGGTCACCGGCCGGGTGACGGACGCGGCCCTGGTGACCGGGCCCGCCGCCGCGCACTTCGGCTGGGGGCCCGGGGACCACGACCCTCTCGCGGGCGCCGTCGTCGCCGGGCACGTGCTGGAGTGCGGGGCGCAGGCCACCGGCGGCAACTACGCCTTCTTCCACGAGTCCGCCCCGGCCGCCCTGCGCCACCCCGGCTTCCCCCTCGCCGAACTCCACGCCGACGGCACGGCCGTGATCACCAAGCACCCCGGCACCGGCGGTTTCGTCGACGTCGGCACGGTCACCGCCCAGCTCCTCTACGAGACGGGCGGCGCGCGGTACGCGGGCCCCGACGTCACCGCCCGCCTCGACACGATCACGCTCACCCAGGACGGCCCCGACCGCGTCCGGGTCCACGGCGTACGCGGCGAGGCCCCGCCCCCGACCCTCAAGGTCGGCCTCAACCGGCTCGGCGGCTTCCGCAACGAGGTCACCTTCGTCCTGACCGGCCTGCACATCGAACGCAAGGCCGCCCTCGTCCGCGACCAGCTGGAGACCGCGCTCGCCGCCGCCAAGTCCCGTCCGGCGCAGGTGGACTGGGAGCTGGCCCGCACCGACCACCCCGACGCCCGTACCGAGGAGACCGCCAGCGCCCTCCTCCGTCTCGTCGTCCGCGACCCGGACCAGGCGACCGTCGGCCGGGCCCTCAGCGGAGCCGCCGTCGAGCTGGCCCTCGCGAGCTACCCCGGCTTCCACGTCCTGGCCCCACCCGGAAAGGGCGCCCCCTACGGGGTGTGCGAGGCGGCCCACGTCGGCCGGGACACCGTGCGGCACCTCGCCGTCCTCCACGACGGCCGCCGGCTGCCCGTGCCGCCGGGCGACGACACGCTCCCCCTGCGGCCGGTCGACGAGCCGACCCTCCCCGAGCCCCTGCCACCCGGCCTCCCCACCCGCCGCGCCCCCCTCGGCCTCGTCGCCGGGGCCCGCAGCGGCGACAAGGGCGGCAACGCCAACATCGGCCTCTGGGCCCGTACGGACGACGCGTGGCGCTGGCTGGCCCACACCCTCACCACCGACCGGCTGCGCGCCCTCCTGCCGGAGACGGCCGACCTGCCGGTCACCCGGCACACGCTGCCCAACCTGCGCGCCCTCAACTTCGAGATCGCCGGCATCCTCGGCGAGGGCGTCGCCTCGCAGGCCCGCTTCGACCCCCAGGCCAAGGCCCTCGGCGAATGGCTCCGCTCCCGCCACCTGGACGTACCGGAGGTCCTGCTGTGACAGCCCGCCGCGCGACACCTGCGGAGGTCCTCCTGTGACACCCCGCCGCCCCGAATCCCCGGAGGTGCTCCGGTGACCGTCCTCGCCTCCGCCCTCGACCCGAACGCCCCCGACCACGCCGCGAACCGTACGGCCATGCTCGCGCGGCTCGCCGAACTCGACGCCGAGCACGCGAAGGCCCTCGCGGGGGGCGGCGAGAAGTACGTCGCCCGGCACCGGGGACGCGGCAAGCTGCTCGCCCGCGAGCGCATCGAACTGCTGCTGGACCCCGACACACCCTTTCTGGAACTGTCGCCGCTCGCCGCCTGGGGCAGCGAGTACACCGTCGGCGCCTCCCTCGTCACCGGCATCGGGGTCGTCGAGGGCGTCGAGTGCCTGATCACCGCCAACGACCCGACCGTACGCGGCGGCGCGAGCAACCCGTGGAGCCTGAAGAAGGCCCTCCGCGCCAACGACATCGCCCTCGCCAACCGGCTGCCCTGCATCAGCCTGGTGGAGTCCGGCGGAGCCGATCTCCCCTCCCAGAAGGAGATCTTCATCCCCGGCGGCGCGATCTTCCGCGACCTCACCCGGCTCTCCGCCGCCGGCATCCCCACCATCGCGGTCGTCTTCGGCAACTCCACCGCCGGCGGGGCCTACGTCCCCGGCATGTCCGACCACGTGATCATGGTCAAGGAACGCGCGAAGGTGTTCCTCGGCGGCCCGCCCCTCGTCAAGATGGCCACCGGCGAGGAGAGCGACGACGAGTCGCTGGGCGGCGCCGAGATGCACGCGCGCGTGTCGGGCCTCGCGGACCACTTCGCCGTCGACGAACCGGACGCCCTGCGCCAGGCCCGCCGCGTCGTCGCCCGCCTCAACCACCGCAAGGCGTACGCCGATCCGGCCCCCGCCGCGCCACCGAAGTACGACCCGGAGGAACTCCTCGGCATCGTCCCCGGCGATCTGAGGGTGCCCTTCGACCCCCGCGAGGTCATCGCCCGGATCGTCGACGCCTCCGACTTCGACGAGTTCAAGCCCCTCTACGGCACCAGCCTCACCACCGGCTGGGCCGCCCTCCACGGCTACCCGGTCGGCATCCTCGCCAACGCCCGAGGGGTCCTGTTCAGCGAGGAGTCCCAGAAAGCCGCCCAGTTCATCCAGCTCGCCAACCAGCGCGACATCCCGCTGCTCTTCCTGCACAACACCACCGGGTACATGGTCGGCAAGGAGTACGAGCAGGGCGGCATCATCAAACACGGCGCGATGATGATCAACGCGGTCAGTAACAGCCGGGTCCCGCACCTGTCCGTCCTCCTCGGCGCCTCGTACGGCGCCGGTCACTACGGCATGTGCGGCCGCGCCTACGACCCCCGCTTCCTCTTCGCCTGGCCGAGCGCCAAGTCGGCCGTGATGGGCCCGCAGCAGCTGGCGGGCGTCCTGTCGATCGTGGCCCGGCAGTCGGCGGCGGCCAAGGGACAGCCGTACGACGAGGACGCGGACGCGGCCCTGCGCGCGATGGTGGAGCAGCAGATCGAGTCCGAGTCGCTCCCGATGTTCCTGTCCGGACGGCTGTACGACGACGGGGTCATCGACCCCCGCGACACCCGAACCGTCCTCGGCCTGTGCCTGTCCGCGATCCACACGGCGCCCTACGAGGGCGCGCGCGGTGGCTTCGGCGTCTTCCGGATGTGAGGGAACCAGTGATCACCTCTGTGCTCGTGGCCAACCGCGGCGAGATAGCCTGCCGGATCTTCCGCACCTGCTCCGACCTGGGCATCCGTACCGTCGCCGTGCACTCCGACGCCGACGCGGGCGCCCTCCACACACGCGTCGCCGACACGGCCGTACGGCTGCCGGGCGCGGCCCCCGCGGACACCTATCTGCGCGGCGACCTCATCGTGAAGGCGGCCCTCGCCGCCGGCGCCGACGCCGTCCACCCCGGCTACGGCTTCCTCTCCGAGAACCCGGACTTCGCCCGGGCCGTGCGGGACGCGGGCCTCGTCTGGATCGGCCCGCCTCCCGAGGCGATCGAGGCCATGGCGTCCAAGACCCGCGCCAAGGAACTCATGGGCCTGCCGCCCCTCGGCGAGGTCACCGAGGACGACCTGCCGGTCCTGGTGAAGGCGGCGGCGGGCGGCGGCGGACGCGGCATGCGCGTCGTACGCCGCCTAGACGACCTGGACGGTGCCCTGGAGAGCGCCCGCGCCGAGGCCGCGAGCGCCTTCGGCGACGGCGAGGTCTTCGTCGAGCCGTACCTGGAGAACGGCCGCCACGTCGAGGTCCAGATCCTCGCCGACACCCACGGCACCGTCTGGCCGCTGGGCACCCGCGACTGCTCCCTCCAGCGCCGCCACCAGAAGGTGATCGAGGAGGCCCCGGCCCCCGCCATCCCCGACGACCTCACGGCGGAGCTGCACACCCTGGCCGTCCGCGCCGCCCGCGCCGTCGACTACGTCGGCGCCGGCACCGTCGAGTTCCTCGTCTCCGGCGGCCGGGCCCACTTCCTGGAGATGAACACCCGCCTCCAGGTCGAACACCCGGTGACCGAGGCCGTCTTCGGCCTCGACCTGGTCGCCGAACAGATCCGCGTCGCCGAGGGCCACGCCCTGCCCGCCGACCCGCCCAGCGCGCGGGGCCACGCGGTCGAGGCCCGCCTGTACGCCGAGGATCCGGCCCGCGCATGGGCCCCGCAGACGGGCGCCCTGCA
This sequence comes from Streptomyces sp. NPDC034049, assembly GCF_055575575.1. NCBI lineage: Bacteria > Bacillati > Actinomycetota > Actinomycetes > Kitasatosporales > Streptomycetaceae > Streptomyces > Streptomyces sp. NPDC034049. The sequence goes on along the minus strand of NZ_JBVISJ010000005.1, from coordinate 440,906 downwards.
CCGGCTGGCCGTCCCCGAGGGCGTCCGCCTGGACACCGGTTATACGGACGGCGACACCATCGGCGTCCACTACGACGCCATGCTCGCCAAGCTGATCGCCCACGCCCCCACCCGCGCGGAGGCGATCCGCAGGCTGGCGGGCGCCCTGGAACGGGCGACCCTCCACGGCCCCGCCACGAACCGGGCCCTGCTGGTGAACTCCCTGCGCCACGAGGAGTTCACGTCCGCCCGCATGGACACGGGCTTCTACGACCGTCACCTTCCTGCCCTCACCACCCCCGCCCCCGACCCGTACGCCCCGCTGGCCGCCGCCCTGGCCGAGGCCACCGAGGGCGACCCCCGTTTCGGCGGCTTTCGCAACGTGCCCTCGCAGCCACAGGTCAAGCGGTACGCGGCGGCGGGGGAGGAGCACGAGGTCCGCTACCGGCACACCAGAAACGGCCTGGAGGCGGACGGCGTCCGGGTCGTCCACGCCGACGCCCACCGCGTGGTCCTCGAAGTGGACGGCGTCCAGCGGAAGTTCGACGTCACCCGCCACGGCGACCGGGCCCACGTCAACACCACCACCCTCACCGCCGTCCCCCGCTTCCCCGACCCCACCACCCAACAGACCCCCGGCTCCCTCCTGGCCCCCATGCCGGGCACGGTCGTCCGCGTGGCGGAGAACGTGAAAGAGGGCACGCCCGTACAGGCGGGCCAACCCCTCCTCTGGCTGGAGGCGATGAAGATGGAACACAAGATCACAGCCCCGACGACGGGCACCCTGACGGCCCTGCACGTAGTACCTGGTCAACAGGTGGAGCCCGGCGTGTTGCTTGCGGTGGTGCAGTCGACGTAGGGGCGCGGGGAACTGCGCGACCAGCCACGACCCACCCGCACCCTCCAACCGGCAGACGCACCCTCCCCCTTAGGAGCCCCCGAACATGTCCCCGATCCTGGAATCCGAAGAACACAAAGCCCTACGAGCCGCCGTCTCCACCCTCGGAAAACGCTACGGCCGCGACTACATCACCACGATCAACAGAGAAGAACGCCACCCCGACGAACTCTGGACCGAGGCCGCCGAACTCGGCTACCTGGGCGTCAACCTCCCGGAGGAGCACGGCGGCGGAGGCGGCGGCATAGCCGAACTCTCCATCGTCCTGGAGGAGTTGGGCGCCGCAGGCTGCCCCCTGCTCATGATGATCGTGTCGCCCGCCATCTGCGGCACCGTCATCGCCCGCTTCGGCACCGAGGCCCAGCGAAAGACCTGGCTGCCCGCCCTGGCGAACGGCACCCGCCTCATGGCCTTCGGCATCACCGAACCCGACGCCGGCTCCAACAGCCACCGCATCACCACCACCGCCCGCCGCGACGAGGCCGGCGACTGGCTGCTCACGGGCCGCAAGGTCTTCATCTCCGGCGTCGACCGGGCGGACGCCGTCCTGATCGTCGGCCGCACCGAGGACGCCCGCACCGGCACCCTCAAGCCCTGCCTCTTCATCGTCCCCAGGGACACCCCCGGCTTCGCGTACCGCCCGATCGACATGGAACTCCGCGCCGCGGAGAAGCAGTTCGAGCTGACCTTCGACGACATCCGGCTCCCCGCCGACGCCTTGGTCGGCGACGAGAACGCCGGTCTCCTCCAGCTGTTCGCCGGCCTCAACCCCGAGCGGATCATGACGGCCGCCTTCGCCATCGGCATGGCCAGGTACGCCCTCGGCAAGGCCGTCGAGTACGCCCGCGACCGCACGGTCTGGCGGCAGCCCATCGGCGCCCACCAGGCGATCGCGCACCCCCTCGCCCAGTCCCACATCGAACTCGAACTGGCCCGCCTGATGATGCAGAAGGCGGCCCACCTCTACGACGCCGGCGACGACACGGCGGCGGGCGAGGCGGCCAACATGGCCAAGTACGCGGCGGGCGAGGCCTGCGTGCGGGCCGTCGACCAGGCCGTGCACACCCTCGGCGGCAACGGCCTCACGGCCGAGTTCGGCCTCGCCTCGCTGATTACCGCCGCACGCGTGTCTCGTATCGCGCCGGTGAGCCGGGAGATGATTCTCAACTACGTCTCCCACCAGACCCTGGGCCTGCCGAAGTCGTACTGAGCCGCCACGCGCCGCCGAAGCACGGCCGCAGAACCGGAGCGGAGCGCAGCCACAGGCGTCGGAGCGCACGAGGAGGAACCATGTTCCGCAGCGAGTACGCAGACGTCCCACCCCTTGAACTCCCCATCCACGACGCCGTCCTGGGCCGTGCCGCCGAGTTCGGCGACCTGCCCGCGCTGATCGACGGCGTCGACGGCACGACCCTCACCTACGAACAGGTGGACCGCTTCCACCGGCGGCTCGCGGCCGCGTTCGCCGACGCGGGCGTCCGCAAGGGCGACGTCCTCGCCCTGCACAGCCCCAACACGATCGCCTACCCGACGGCGTTCTACGCCGCCACCCGCGCGGGCGCCACCGTCACCACCGTGCACCCGCTGGCCACCCCGGGCGAGCTGGCCAAACAGCTCCAGGACTCCGGGGCGAGCTGGATCGTCACCGTCTCCCCGCTGCTGGAGACCGCCCGCGCCGCCGCCGAACGCGTCGGCGGCATACGGGAGATCTTCGTCTGCGACAGCGCCCCCGGCCACCGCTCGCTGATCGACATGCTCGCCTCCGCCGCGCCCGAACCGGCCGTCGACATCGACCCGGTGACGGACCTCGCGGCCCTGCCGTACTCCTCCGGCACCACCGGCGTCCCCAAGGGCGTCATGCTCACCCACCGGTCCATCGCCACCAACCTCGCCCAGCTCGAACCGGTCATGCCGGCCGGCCCCGGCGACCGCATCCTCGCCGTGCTCCCGTTCTTCCACATCTACGGCCTCACCGCCCTGATGAACGCCCCGCTGCGGCTCGGCGCCACGGTCGTCGTCCTGCCCCGCTTCGACCTGGAGGGCTACCTCAAGGCCATCGCCGAACACCGCATCACCCACCTCTACGTGGCCCCGCCGATCGTCCTCGCCCTCGCCAAACACCCGGCCGCCGAGCGCTACGACCTCTCCACGGTCCAGCACATCCTCTCGGCCGCCGCACCCCTCGACGCACGCCTCGCCGCCGCCTGCTCCGCCCGGCTGTCCCTGCCGCCCGTCGTGCAGGGCTACGGCATGACCGAACTCTCGCCCTGCTCCCATCTGGTCCCCCTCACCCAGGCCGCCGCCGCACCGCCCGGCACCGTCGGCAAGCTCATCGCCGGCACCGAGATGCGGATCGTCTCCCTCGACGACCCCGGCAAGGAGGTCGGCGTCGGCGAACCCGGCGAGATCGTCATCCGGGGCCCCCAGGTCATGAAGGGCTACCTGGGCCGCCCCCAGGCCACCGCCGACATGATCGACGCCGACGGCTGGCTCGCCACCGGCGACATCGGGCACGTCGACGCCGACGGCTGGCTGTACGTCGTCGACCGGGTCAAGGAGCTCATCAAGTACAAGGGCTTCCAGGTCGCCCCCGCCGAACTCGAAGCCCTCCTCGTCACCCATCCCGGCATCGCCGACGCCGCCGTCATCGGCCACCACGACGACGACGGCAACGAGGTCCCGCATGCCTTCGTCGTCCGCCGGCCCACCGCGCACCAGCTCACCGAGGGCGAGGTGATGATGTACGTCGCCGAACGCGTCGCCCCCTACAAACGCGTCCGCCACGTCACCTTCATCGCCGACGTGCCCCGCGCTGCCTCCGGGAAGATCCTCCGCCGCGAACTCAGGGAACGCCTGTGACCGACACCGACACCCTCGTACGTGCCACCCACCACCGGGGCGTCACCACCCTCACGCTCGACTCCCCGGCCAACCGCAACGCGCTCTCCGCGACGCTGGTGCGGGACCTCTCGGACGCGCTCACCCGGTGCGGCGAGGACGACGACGTACGCGCCGTCGTCCTCACCCACACCGGCAACACGTTCTGCGCGGGCGCCGACCTGCGCGACCCGCCCGACCCGAAAACCATGGTCGATCTGCTCCGCCGGATCCTCGAACTGCCCCGGCCCGTCGTCGCCCGCGTCACCGGCCAGGTCCGCGCGGGCGGCCTCGGCCTGCTCGGCGCCTGCGACATCGCCGCCGCCGGCCCGGACGCCGGGTTCGCCCTCACCGAGGTCCGCATCGGCGTCGCGCCCGCCGTCATCTCCCTCACCCTCCGCCCCCGCACCGACCCCCGCGCCCTCGCCCGCTACTACCTCACCGGCGAGAGGTTCGGCCCCGCCGAAGCCGCCCGCATCGGGGTGCTCACCATGGCCGGCGCCGACGTCGACGACCTGCTCGAACCCGTCCTCGACGGACTGCGCAGGGCCGCACCGAGGGCCCTGACGGAGACGAAACGCCTGCTCACGGCTAAGGTGCTGAAGAACTTCGACGCGGACGCGGGTGAACTGACCAGCCTCTCGTCCCGGCTGTTCGCCTCCGCCGACGCCCGCGAGGGCATGACGGCGTTCCTCGAACGACGGGACCCGGGATGGGTGTTGTGAGCATGACGGAAACAGGGCCGGTCGTGGAGCGCGGCCCCAAGCAGGACCGCAGCCGCGTCACCCGTCAGCGCCTCCTGGAAGCCGCCGTCGCCTGCCTCGCCGAACACGGCTGGGCCGGCTCGACGGTCTCCGTCGTCGCCGAACGCGCCGGCGTCTCCCGGGGCGCCGCCCAACACCACTTCCGCACCCGCGAGGACCTGTTCACCGCCGCCGTCGAATACGTCGCCGAGGAGCGCTCCCTCGCCCTGCGCGCCCTCTTCCCCGAGGGCACCGCCGACCGCCGCGCCGTCGTCGCCGCCGTCGTCGACCTCTTCACCGGCCCCCTCTTCCGCGCCGCCCTGCACCTCTGGGTCGCCGCCTCCAACGAGGACCAGCTCCGCCACCGCGTCACCGAACTCGAAGCCCGCGTCGGCCGCGAGACCCACCGCATCGCCGTCGAACTCCTCCGCGCCGACGAGAGCGTCCCCGGCGTCCGCGAAACCGTCCAGGGTCTCCTCGACATGGCCCGCGGCCTCGGTCTCGCCAACCTCCTCACCGACGACACCGGCCGCCGCGACAAGGTCGTCGCCCAGTGGGCGGCCCTGCTCGACGAGAAACTGGGCTGAGCCGCCCCCGGGACATCAAGGGCTCGACACCAAGGGCTCGACACCAAAAACTCGACCTCAAGGGCTCGACCTCAGGGACTCAGCCGCTCCACCCGCCACGACCCGCCCGGCTCCGCCACGTACCGCAGCCGGTCGTGCAGCCGGTTCCACCGCCCCTGCCAGAACTCCACACTCTGCGGCACCACCCGGAAACCACCCCAGTGCGGCGGCACCGGCACCTGCTCCCCCTCCGGATAGCGCGCGAGCAACTCCTCGTACGCGGCGTCCAGCTCGGCCCGCGAGGAGATCACCGAGGACTGCGCGCTGGCCCACGCCCCCAGCTGCGAACCGTGCGGCCGGGTCCGGAAGTAGGCCGCCGTCTCGTCCCGCCCGGTCCGCACCGCCGTACCCGTCACGATCACCTGCCGGGCCAGCGCGTGCCAGGGGAAGAGCAGCGAGACGTACGGGTTCTCCGCCAGGTCACGGGCCTTGCGGGAGTCGTAGTTCGTGTAGAAGACGAAGCCGTCCGCGTCGTACGCCTTCAACAGCACCGTACGGGAGGCGGGACGCCCCGCCGCGTCGGCCGTCGACACCACCATCGCGTTCGGCTCGAACACCGCGCCCTCCCGCGCGGCCTGGAGGAACCACCGGCCGAACTGCTCCATCGGGTCGGCGGCCAGCTCGCTCTCGTCGAGCCCGTCGGCGCGGTACTGCTTGCGCATGAGAGCCGGATCGTGATCGTTCACATGGTCATCCTGCCGTACGCACGACGGGCTGGAGGAGAAGTGGCACTGAGTGCCGCGGACACTCCCCAAAAGTGGCACTCAGGCGTATGGTGCTGGAACCGCCTGTCCCCCTGTCGTCCACATCAAGAGGAGCCGCCTGATGTCCGACTTCGTACCCGGGCTCGAAGGAGTCGTCGCGTTCGAGACGGAGATCGCCGAACCGGACAAGGAGGGCGGCGCCCTCCGCTACCGGGGCGTCGACATCGAGGACCTGGTCGGCCACGTCTCCTTCGGCAACGTCTGGGGCCTCCTCGTCGACGGCGCCTTCCGCCCCGGCCTCCCGCCCGCCGAGCCGTTCCCCATCCCCGTCCACTCCGGTGACATCCGCGTCGACGTCCAGTCCGCGCTCGCCATGCTCGCCCCGGTCTGGGGCCTCAAACCCCTCCTCGACATCGACGAGGAACAGGCCCGCGCCGACCTCGCCCGCGCCGCCGTCATGGCCCTCTCCTACGTCGCCCAGTCCGCGCGCGGCCAGGGGCTGCCCATGGTCCCGCAGCGCGAGATCGACAAGGCCCAGTCCGTCGTCGAACGCTTCATGATCCGCTGGCGTGGCGAACCCGACCCCAAGCACGTGGCCGCCGTCGACGCCTACTGGACCAGCGCCGCCGAGCACGGCATGAACGCCTCCACCTTCACCGCCCGCGTCATCGCCTCCACCGGCGCGGACGTGGCCGCCGCCCTCTCCGGCGCCGTCGGAGCCATGTCCGGCCCCCTCCACGGCGGCGCCCCCTCCCGCGTCCTCGGCATGATCGAGGAGATCGAACGCACCGGCGACGCCGACGCCTACGTCAAGCAGGCCCTCGACAAGGGCGAACGCCTCATGGGCTTCGGCCACCGCGTCTACCGCGCCGAGGACCCCCGCGCCCGCGTCCTGCGCCGCACCGCCCGCGACCTCGGCGCCCCCCGCTTCGAGGTCGCCGAGGCCCTGGAGAAGGCCGCCCTGGCCGAACTCCACGCCCGCCGCCCCGACCGCGTCCTCGCCACCAACGTCGAGTTCTGGGCGGCCATCGTCCTGGACTTCGCCGAGGTCCCGGCCCATATGTTCACGTCCATGTTCACCTGCGCCCGCACGGCCGGCTGGTCGGCGCACATCCTCGAACAGAAGCGCACGGGACGACTGGTACGCCCCTCCGCACGCTACGTCGGCCCCGGCACGCGCAGCCCCCAGGAGATCGAGGGCTACGCGGACATCGCCGCGCACTAGAGGACGGCCCGTACCGTCACGCGGGGCTCAGCAGCCCCGCGTGATGCCGCTCGGCGACCAATGGATGCGCCCGCAGCTTCCCCTTCAGCTCGTTGAACCCGTACTCGGCGAAGAGCGGATTCCCCGGATCGTCGGTCACCCCGGGCGCCGTGGCGGCGTACGGGAACACCAGCGGCTCCACCCGCGCGTCGAGCCGCGGGTTGTAGAAGAAGGGCACGGAGAACCGCTCGGTCGCCCCGGGCGGGCTCACGACCCGGTGACGGGTGGCCAGCAGATAGCCGTTCGTCGCCACCTCCAGCAGCTCCCCGAGATTCACCACGAACGCCCCCGGGATCGGCGGCACGTCGTGGAACAGCCCGTCCGCCCGCTCCACCTGGAGCCCACCGACCTGGTCCTGCAACAACAGGGTCAGGAACCCGTAGTCCTTGTGCGTCCCCACCCCCTGATCGGCCCCGTCCCCCGCACTGCCCGGATACCGCACCAGCTTCAGATGCGGATGGGCCCGCTCCCCGAAGACCGGATCGTAGAAACCGGCGGGCGCCCCGATGGAGACCAGCAGTTCCCGCAGCAGCCGCTGTGCCACGGAACTGAGCCGGTCGATCCACCCGAGCGCGGTGGTCCGCAGCTCCGGCAGGGAGGCGGGCCACTGGTTGGGGCCCTGGAGCCACCAGTACGCGGGCTCGCCCGGACCGGGCGGACGGGCGGCCCGCTCGGCGCCGATGTCCAGCTGGTCCCGCCAGTCCCGACTGCCGCCCGTCCGCTCGTCCCCGGTCCGCGTATAGCCCCGGAAATGCGGCGAGTTGACGTTGTCGAGAGCGAGCCGCTCGGCCTCGGGCAGCGCGAAGAAGGCCCGCATGGCCGCGTCGAGCCGCCCGGTCTCCTCCTGGGAGATCCCGTGCCCGACGAGCTGGAAGAAGCCCACGTCATGTGCGGCACTGTGCAACTGCGCGTGCAGCAGCGCCCGCGCCTCGGGCCCGCGATCGGCGGCGGAGAGATCGATGATGGGCAGCTGGAGATACGACGATGATGTCGCTGAGTACGTCATGGCATGCGTCCGAGAGTGAGAAGAGAGGGCTGGGGCCAGGTCCGGGTTCAGGCGGAGAACCGACAGCCCATGCTCGTGACGCGCACGAAGTCCACGTGCCGGCGTCGAACGAGTATCGGAAGCATGGTGAAAGCATACTGCGCCCTACGAAACGCAGACGACCCGCAGGCTCTGGGTCCCTCCGGCCCCTGAGGACCGAAGAAGCCGGCCGGACGTACCGGCGAGCCTGCGGGTCGGGTGACTGCTTGAGATTGGGCCGGCTGCACGCTCAACACGCGCTGGTCCGGCACCGCACTGTGCGTGGTGCAGGGCCGCTAGCCCGCAGCCACCTCACGCGTCCGGTTGCAATACATCTGCCGAACCACCTCCTCTCTCGTGTACCGCACACACTAAGAAGTGCCCCGAGGACGCTCAAGTGATTTTCCGAGGGGATTGCCGAGGAATTACCGCAGGACGGCGAAGATCCCCCGCACCCGGGTGTCGTCCGGCAGCGTCCAGTGGCCTGTGACCTGGCCCTTTGTCTGAGTCGGCAGGTCCAGGGCGTCCGGGTGGAGGACTCGGTTCAGGTGCAGGGTCGTGGCGCCGGAGGTGAGGGGGAGTTCGGAGGCGTCCTGGGTGTCGGTGGCGGGGGAGGCGGTCGTGGGCAGGGGGCCGTCGCCCTCGTAGGAGTGGGTGATCTCGTGGTCCGGGGTGTCGGTGAGGCTCTGGGCCTGGGGTACGGCCCTGCCTTGGAAGAGGGCCAGGAGCTGGGCGACCAGGACCGGGTCGTGGGCGCCGTCGTAGACCCAGCGGGTGCCCAGGACGCCGTGCTCCGTGGTGCCGACGAGAGCCTGCTCCGCGCCGGGGAGAGGGGCGCCCCGGTAGGTGAGGGGGGCCAGGTAGTGGACCGGGGCCGCGCCGGAGGTGTCGGTGGCGACCATGAACTCGATGCCGACCTCGCCCTCGGGGTCGTCGAGTCGGAAGCCGCCTGCCTTGGCCAGTTCCGGAGCTGCCGGACCGCCGGCGTACCAGGGGCGGGTCGGCAGCCAGGAGGCCAGCAGTTCGAGCTTGGTGGGTGTGAGCGTGGTGCGGTGGATGATCGCCATGCTGGGATTCTGCGCCTCACGGCCGAGCCGCCGCGAGGTGTTTCCCGCGCGGCCGCGCGCTCGCCCGGGTGCCTACTCCGACGACCGCTCCAACGCCTCCAGGTCCAGGGCCGCGGCGATGTGTATGGCGACGTCCTCCGCGTACACGGCGTCCGAACGTTCGAAGGGCGTGCGGCCGGCGGTGCGGAGGAAGGTGACGACGCCGAGGGTGCGGCCACGGCTGCGGAGCACCGCGCAGAGGGCGTGCACGGTCTCCGGGGGCCACTGGCGCCCGGTGGCCCAGTCGCGGGCCGTCTCCGGCGCGGCCGTACCGGCGCTGGCTCGGACCGACCCGGCGCGCTCCACGCACTGCAGGGCGGGGTGGCCGTGGCCGTAGCGGACGGGGATGCCGGCGTGGCCGGCGAGATGGCTGGGGCCGGGCCGCCCGGAGGGGGTGGCGGCGGCCCGTACGAGCCGGGCGGGTCCTTCGCCGTCGGCCATGGACCCTCCGGCCACCCGGTCGATGAGGGCGTGGTCGGCGAAGCCGGCGAGGGCGAAGTCGAGGTGGACGGTGGCGGCCTCGCCGGGGTCCTCGCACTCGGCGGCGGCGCGCGCGGCCCGGTGGAGCTGGTTGACGCGGAAGCGGAGCTGCGCGGCCTCCTGCTCGGTCTGTTTGGACTCGGTGATGTCCTGGAAGAGCCAGCCGACGCCGAGCGGCACCGGTTCCTCGGCGAGGGGCGAGGCGAGGCGGAGGAATCCGCTGCGCCAGCACCGGCGTTTCTCGCCGTCGGGGGCGCGGACGCCGACCCAGATCTCGGCGGGCGCGGGCGGCGCGCCCTCGGCGAGGACGTGGGTGAGGGCGCTCTCGAGTTCCTCGGCGCCCTGGGCGAGGAGTTCGCCGAGGGGGCGCCCGAGGACCGCCGTGCGGCCGACGCCGAGGGAGCGGGCGGCGTGGGCGTTGACGACGGCGGGGCGCAGGTCGGCGTCGACGAGGACGACGCCCCAGGAGGCGTCCTCGAAGAGGGCCTCGCTGAGCGCGATGGACCGCTCCAGGTCGATCTGAGCGTGGACCTCGCTGAAGGCGCAGTAGAGGCCGGCGGGCTTGCCGTCGGGTCCGCGTACGGCGGCGGACTGGGTGCGGACGAGGACGCGGCCGCCGTCCTTGGTGACCAGGGCGAACTCGTGCACCTGCCGGCCGCTGGCGTGCATGGCGGCCATCAGCCGCCCCTCGACGTCCTCGGCGTCGGCGGACCGGACGGCCCACCCGGCGAAGCCGCGGCGGCCCACCGCTTCCTCGGCGCTCCAGCCGAGGATGCGTTCGGCCTCGCGGTTCCAGTGGGTGACGACGCCGTCGGCGTCGAAGGCGCAGAGGGCGGCGTCCATCCCGTCGAGGAGGGCGGCGAGGAGGTCCGAGCCACCGGAGTCCGTGGATTCCATGGAGCCCTCGGTGCCTTCGGTGTCCTCGGTGTTCACCGTGTCCTCGATGTCCTTGGTGTCCTCGTTCGTCGGGCCGTCCCGCTCGGGCTTGTCGGGCCCGAGTTCGTCGGTGGCCCCACTCCGCCGGGAAGCACTCACCTGAACCCCCTGCAGGCTGCGTTGCGTCCGCATGTACGGCTGGTACGGCGCGTCGGTTCGCTCACTCGTCATCATTCAACTCGAACGTGACCCAGCCCACATCTGCTTCACGCAAGATGTGGCCGAAATCGTTGTACGCCGGATTTCCTCCTCACTGTTCTCAGCGTTCCCACGAATCCGGGGTCGCAGTCAGCGGAGGTAGAAGATCCGATCTCCGTACTCGCGCATGACCTGGTCGTTCCAGTCGAGTCCGCCGTCGACGTTGCCGGAGCGCAGCAGGGGCGGTTCGACGCCCCGGTCCGCGAGGGAGGCGGCGGCGGTGGCCATGACCGACTGCAGGATCGCCGAGGTGACGACGGTGGAGGCCGGGGCGAAGGGGGCGGGGATGGTGTCGAGGGTGAGTTCGGCGTCGCCGACCGCGATCTTCGAGTCGAGGACGAGGTCGCAGTGGTCCTTGAGGAAGGTGCCGGAGGAGTGGCGGGAGGTGGTCTCGGTGGCGTACGCGACGGAGGTGAGACCGATGACCTTCGCGCCCAGTTCCCGGGCGTGCGAGGCCATCTCGACGGGCAGCGGGTTGCGGCCGGAGAGGGAGATCACCACGAGCAGGTCGCCGGCCCGCAGCGGGCTGCTGTCGAGCACGGCGGTGGCGAGGCCGTCGACCCGTTCCAGCGCCGAGCCGAGGGTCGCGGGCATGACGTCGACGCCCACGGCGCCGGGGACGGTCAGCAGGTTCATCAGCGCGAGTCCGCCGGCGCGGTAGACGAGGTCCTGGGCGGCGAGCGAGGAGTGGCCGGCGCCGAAGGCGAAGAGGCGTCCGCCGGAGACGACCGTGTCCGCGACCATCTCGCCGGCCGCGGTGATCCTCGCGCCCTCCTCGTCCCGTACGCGTTCCAGCAGCCCGATCGCCGCGTCGAGGAACCGCCCACCCGCCGTGCCGCCGTCCAGCCCCATGTGCCGACCCTCCGCCTTCTTCGCGTCCTCTGGTGACGCCGATCACGTTAATGGTCTGGACCAGTGGGGTGTCAATACGGTGCGCGGACGGCCTGTGGCCCGGCCCGGCTACCCGCCCGTCGGCGGGTCGGCTCCGGAAACAGGGCGCCGGGTCACAAATCGGCCACCTGATCGGAGTCATACCGCCGTCGTTCCCCCGCCGCCACCCGGTTGTCGGTCGGATGCGTAAGAATTGAGTCCAGGCCAGCGCAGCAAGCCGCAGCACGCCGGTGTGGCCGTCGAAAGCCTCCGGCTGGATCTCATCGAGGGGCACGTATGTCCGGACTGATCGATACGACGGAGATGTATCTCCGCACCATCCTCGAGCTGGAGGAGGAAGGTGTGGTCCCCATGCGCGCCCGGATCGCCGAGCGGCTCGACCAGAGCGGCCCCACGGTGAGCCAGACGGTCGCGCGCATGGAGCGCGACGGCCTGGTGTCCGTCGCCGCGGACCGTCACCTGGAACTCACCGAGGAGGGCCGTCGGCTGGCGACGCGGGTGATGCGCAAGCACCGCCTCGCGGAGTGCCTGCTCGTCGACGTGATCGGTCTGGAGTGGGAGCAGGTCCACGCGGAGGCCTGTCGCTGGGAGCACGTGATGAGCGAGGCGGTCGAGCGCCGCGTCCTGGAGCTGCTGCGCCACCCCACCGAGTCGCCCTACGGCAACCCGATCCCGGGCCTGGAGGAGCTGGGCGAGAAGGACGGCGCGGACCCCTTCCTGGACGAGGGCATGGTGTCGCTGGCCGACCTCGACCCGGGCACGGAGGGCAAGACCGTCGTCGTACGCCGGATCGGCGAGCCCATCCAGACCGATGCCCAGCTGATGTACACGCTGCGTCGCGCGGGCGTCCAGCCCGGTTCCGTGGTGAGTGTGACGGAGGCGGCAGGCGGGGTCCTCGTGGGCAGCGGCGGCGAGGCGGCGGAGCTGGAGGCGGACGTCGCCTCGCACGTGTTCGTGGCCAAGCGCTGACCCCCGGCCGGAACGCGTCCCGAACCCCGCCACCCGGCCCACGCCCAAGCCCACGCCCGGCCTGCGCTGGCGCCCGGCCTGCGCTGGCGCCCGGCCTGCGCTCGCGCCGGGCGCCACACGCACGCCGCCCGTCGGTCCGCTCCCGTACTCCGTGCCGGCTCCTCCACTCGACGGATCCACCCGTTCCCGGATCCGCCCCGTCGATTCGTGACGCCCTCTGCCGGCCGCTGTTCGAGACGGGGCGGCGGATGTCCGTATCGCCCACCAACTCCCGATGCGGGAGGGGGAGTTGTGGGGTATTGGGGTGCGTGTCCGGGAACCCGTCGAATCCAAGATTCAGTGCGCCGAATCGCAGCGCTCGGGCCGTTCGCGTGCGACGCTTGCGCGTGAGGCATATGACCTGAGGGGCTCTTTGCCGCCCGAGACGCGGATCTCCGGTGGTGAGGGAGGGGGCGGGGCGGATGTGCCGTGGACATGAGGAGGGCCCCGGCGCCGTGTGGCGCCGGGGCCTGTCCTCCCCTGTGCTGACCCGGAGCCCCGAGCTCCCAGGGTCATCCCCTTCGGACCGTTTTCCCCGAGCGGTCCGCCTCCCGTTGAAGATCTCCCCTCGGCGGCGGCGGGCAATCCTTGAGGGGGGTCACTCGAATGAGGGGTGTTGCCGCCAAGAGCGGCATCTTCGAATGTGTATTCGATAACCTGTGCGGCGTGTCGTCACGTGACCCGCGCCATGACTGATGCGCGAGCCCCACACGTAACGTGTCAACCGATATGCACGCTGTAACACAAGTGCTCGCCGTCCAAGCGGCGCGCACGGCGAGAACGGCAGCTGGAGCAACGGCGAGAGCCAGGGCGGAAGCGACAGCGGATGCACGACGCGAGCAGCAGCACGACAGCGGTACGACAGCAGTTGGGACGAGTGGACCGGCCGGCTCGAAGCGGGAGCGAGAGGCGGGAGCGAGCGGTCCGGGCGGGAGTCTGGGGGGTGCCAATGGTCCGGCGCATCGACGTGACGGGAGCGGGCGGCGTGAGTCTCGCCGCCTGGGAGTTCGGCGACCCGCCCAAGTCCGGCGAGCACGAGCCCCGGCCCGGGGTGCTGTTACTGCACGGCCTCATGGGCCGCGCCTCGCACTGGGCACCCACCGCCCGCTGGCTCTCCGAACGCCGTCGCGCCGTAGCGCTCGACCAGCGCGGACACGGCCAGAGCGCGAAGCCCGAGCAGGCCGCGTACACCCGTGAGGCCTACGTCGAGGACGCCGAGGCCGCCGTCGAACAGCTGGGCCTCGCCCCGGTCGTCCTCATAGGCCACGCCATGGGCGCGCTGACCGCCTGGCAGTTGGCCGCCCGCCGCCCCGACCTGGTGAGCGGACTGATCATCTGCGACATGCGGGCCTCGGCGCTCGGCGCCGCCTCGCAGCGCGAGTGGGAGAACTGGTTCAAGGCATGGCCGCTGCCGTTCGCGACCCTCGCCGACGTCCGCAAGTGGTTCGGCGAGGACGACCCCTGGGTGGAGCGCCCCAGCCCGTCCCGGGGTGAGTTCTACGCCGAGGTCATGCACGAGGGGCCCGACGGCTGGCGGCCGGTGTTCGACCCCGAGCAGATGCTGACGACCCGTGAGACCTGGGTGTACGACGCGCACTGGGAGGAGCTGACCCAGGTACGCTGCCCCACCCTCGTCGTCCGGGGTCTCGACGGGGAGTTGGGGCGCGCCGAGTCCCAGGAGATGGTCCGGGTGCTGCCCCGCGGCCAGTACGCGGAGGTCGCCGACGCGGGGCATCTCGTGCACTACGACCAGCCGGACGCGTGGCGCTCCGCGATCGAGCCGTTCCTGGACGAGCTGGAGGGGGACGGCGAGGTCGGCTGAGGTGCGCCTGATGGCTCGGGGGCACCTGTTTCGTCGGCGGGTGCGCGTCCGGTGGGGCTTCTCGCGCAGTTCCCCGCGCCCCTAAAAGCGTCAGGCCCCTGCGGGCCTGAAAAGCACGGGGCGCAGCCCCTGCTTTTCAGGGGCGCGGGGAACTGCGCGAGAAGCCCCACCGGAGCCGCAGCCGCGAAACCGGCCCCGGGCCAACCGCCCGGCGCGCAACCGGCGCGCGCGGAGCGCTACCGCCGCCCATCCCTCCCGCACGCGTACGCGAGCGGTGAGATCAGTTCCTCCGCGTCCGGCAGCCACCGGTTCGCCGGGGTGGGGCGGCGGGCCCACTGCACGGCACCCCGCGACCCGTACCGCGTCGGCGGAGCGGCCACGAACTCGCCCTCGCCCAGCGCCCTGAGATCGAGCGCGAGCGGCGACCAGCCCAACTTCCGTACCAGATCCGGGACTTTGACCGACGCGCCCGGCAGCACGAAGAACTGCATGCGGCGGTCCGGGGTCCAGGTCACCGGACCCAGCGTCAGCTCCATGCGTTCCATGCGGGCCAGCGCCAGCAGACCGGCGGTCTCGGGAACGTCGATCGTGTCGAACGTACGGCCGGTCGGCAGCAGGATCGACGCGGTGGGCTGCTTCGACCACAGACGGCGTGCGACGGTCGCACTGCCTGTCGCCTGGGTCGCCCAGTCCTCACGCGTCGGGTGCGCGCCGGGGGTGGCGCACGCTGTGTTGCCGCAGGAGCAGATCTGCACCCCGTCGACGGCTTCCAGCCAAGTGCCGGGGAACACGTCCCAGTGGCGCTCTTCGGCGTATCGAACGGCGGTGTCCAGCAGCGATTCGCCACGCTGCTTCGGGATTTGGGCAGCTTCAGGGCCCGCGATGGTCTCTTCCACGATGAACACAACTCTAGCGGTCATCAGGGGTTACGGATGTCACATGCGCGGGGGAGAGCATCGCCGACGGGGTCGGGGCGCATGGGTGCATGGCCGGGGGCGCGCGGGAGGGATCACGGAGTGAGCCGGGTAGCCACGTGTGGGGGACAGCATCCGTGTTTACCCCGGCAATCCTGGCATGTCTCGCATCTTCGGTATGTCGGCGGGGCATTGATCTTCGAGGCCGGATCTTTTCGATACGCGGGTACACGTATGCGACAGAGCGCGGTCACTGAAGACACGTCAACTCGGTGCGTGGGCAAGGCACCACAGCCACAGGGGGTACGCAATGGCCGCGAGGCCGCTCGTCGCCAGGCAGCCGAACGAACGACTGCAGGCGCT
The DNA here is from genome assembly GCF_055575575.1 of Streptomyces sp. NPDC034049. Lineage (NCBI taxonomy): Bacteria > Bacillati > Actinomycetota > Actinomycetes > Kitasatosporales > Streptomycetaceae > Streptomyces > Streptomyces sp. NPDC034049. The sequence goes on along the minus strand of NZ_JBVISJ010000005.1, from coordinate 425,073 downwards.
CATCCAGGAAGCGGGTTGCTCCAACGCGGGGCTGGCCCGGCGGGTCAACATGTGCGGCGCGGAGCACGGACTCGATCTCCGCTACGACAAGACGTCCGTCGCGCGCTGGCTGCGAGGACAGCAGCCGCGGGGCCGGGCGCCCGCGATCATCGCCGAGGCCCTCGGCCGCAAGCTGGGCCGCACGGTCACCATCGACGAGATCGGCATGGCCAACGGCAAGAACCTGGCCTCCGGCGTCGGCCTGCAGTTCTCGCCGACGGTGCTGGGAGCGATCGAGCAGGTCTGCGAGCTGTGGCGCAGCGACGTGGGGCGGCGGGACTTCCTCTCCGGGTCGTCCGTCGCCGCCTCCGCCCTCGTCGAGCCCAGCCGTGACTGGCTGATCTCGGCGCCGGACTCCCAGGTGGCCCGCTCGGCGGGGCCCCGGGTGGGGCTCTCCGACGTGGCGGCCGTGCGCGCGATGACCCAGGCGCTCGTGGACCTCGACCACCAGTACGGCAGCGGGCACGTCCGGCCGGTCGTCGTGCACTACCTCAACAGCGTCGTCTCGGGGCTGCTGGCCGGCTCCTACCGGGAGGCCGTGGGGCGGGAGTTGTTCGCGGCGGTCGCCCGACTGACCGAGCTGGCGGGGTACATGGCCGTCGACACCGGCCAACCCGGCCTCGCCCAGCGGTACTACATCCAGGCGCTCCGCCTCGCCCAGGCGGCGGGCGACCGCGGGTACGGCGGCTATGTCCTCGCCGCGTCCATGAGCCATCTCGCCGCGCAGCTCGGAAACCCGAGGGAGATCGCGCAGTTGGCGCGCGCGGCGCAGGAAGGGGCGCGGGGGCGGGCGACTCCGCGCGCGGAGTCGATGTTCCACGCGGCGGAGGCGCGCGGGCACGCGTTGCTGGGCGACGCGCGCGGCGCGCAGGCGGCCGCCGGGCGGGCCGTCGAGGCGCTGGAGGCGGCGAATCCGTCGTCCGGGGACGACCCGGTGTGGATCAAGCACTTCGACGAGGCCTATCTGGCCGACGAGTTGGCGCACTGCCACCGGGACCTCGGACAGGCGGAGGCGGCGGCACGGCAGGCCGAGGAGTCGTTGGCCAAGCATCCTCGGTCGCGGGCGCGGCGGCGGGCGATCGGGTATGTGCTGCTCGCCACGGCACAGGTGCAGCAGCGGGAGGTCGAGCAGGCCTGCCACACCGGGCTGAAGGCCGTGGAGCTGCTGGGGTCGCTGCGGTCGAACCGGGGCGCCGACTACCTGGAGGACTTCCAGCAGCGGCTGGAGCCGTTCCGGGAGGAGGCGGTGGTCAGGGAGTTCGGGGCGCGGATGGATCTCCAGGCGGCGTAGGCGCTCCGCTCTGAACAGGGGTTCTGGTTGATCGCGGCCGCGGGTCCGGTGGGGGCCGGGCGCGCGGGTGGTGCGTGGGGTGTCGTCCGGACCCGGTAGCGTGAGTCGACGATTCCGCAAGTCCCCCATTCGTAGGAGTCTCGGTGACGCAGAGTGGACAGGGCGAGGAGCCCTCGGCGCGGACCGCGCGCGAAGGCATCGTGCTGCCCTCGGACGGTGGGGCGCCGCTCCACCCGAGCGATCTGCCGCCGGCCCCGCTGCCGCCGGCCCCGCCCCAGCCGTGGGACCAACAGCGGCAGTGGGGCTCCGAGGAGACCGCGGCGCCCGCCCAGCCGCAGGCCGACCAGTGGAACAGCGCGCCCCCCGCGCCGGAGTGGGGAGCGCACGGGGCGCAGGACGCGTACGGCACGCCGGGCGGGCACCCCGGATACGGCGCGCAGGGCGCGTACGGCACCCAGGGCGACGCGGCCGGTCAGGCGTACGGCCATGCCCAGGGCGACGCCGCCGGGCAGGGCTACGGCACCCAGGGTGGGATGCCGTTGCCGCCCGAGGGGGCGCCCGGGGCGGCGTACGGGGGCGCGGGATACGGCACGGCGGGGGCGGGTGCGCCGTTGCCGCCGCAGAGCGCGCCGCTGCCGCCCGTGGACGAGGGGGCCACCCAGTACATCCCGTTCGTGCCGGCGGTCGGGCCCGTGCCGGTCGACGAGGGAGCGACGCAGTTCATACCGCCGGTGGCCGCGCAGGCGCCCGCCGCCGAGGCCGCCACGCAGTTCCTGCCGCCGGTCGGGCCGGGCGCGCTGCCGCCGGAGGCGGCGGGGGACGCGACGACGTATCTGGGGCGGGTGCCGGACAACGGCGCCGGGCCCCTGCCGCCGACCGCGAACCCGGACGCGGAGGCGACGCAGTACATACCGCCGGTGGCCGCGCAGGCGCAGCCGCGGCCCCAGTCGTACGGCGCGCCGGGGACGCAGCAGGGTCAGCAGCAGCCGGACGTGTTCGACAGCCTCTTCCGGGACGGGCCGGGCGCCGGTGGCGCCGCCGGGTCCACCCAGCAGATGCCGAAGATCGACCACGGTCCTGCCCAGCAGCCCCCGAGGAGCCAGGGCGGGCCCGGTGGCCCGGGCGGCCCCGGTGGTCACCCGGGGCACGGTGGTCACGCGGGTCACGAGGGACACGGTGGGCAGTCCGGGCGCGCCTCCGGGAGACGGGAGAGCGGGGGCGGCGGGGGCGGTCGTACGAGATCGCGCGTGCCGTTGATCGCGCTCGTCGGCGTGGGGATCGCGGTGCTCGGGATCGGAGCGGGCGCGCTGATGGCCGGGTCGGGGGACGAGTCCGCGCCGAGCGGTGACAAGCCCGCGGCGGCGACCGGGGCGCCCGAGGAGTCGGCGTCCGCGTCGGCGGACCCGGCGCGGGAGCAGGCGGTCGCGCTCGACAAGCTGCTGGCGGACAGCGGCGACAGCCGGAACAGCGTGATCAAGGCCGTCGCCGACATCGAGTCCTGCTCCAACCTGGGCCAGGCCGCCACCGATCTGCGGGCCGCGGCCAAGCAGCGCAACGACCTGGTCACCCGGCTCGGCGAGCTGTCGGTCGACCAGCTGCCGGGCCACGAGGCCCTGACGACCTCGCTGACCAAGGCCTGGAAGGCCTCGGCCGCCGCCGACAACCACTACGCGGCGTGGGCGGACCAGACCGCCGGCAAGAAGGGCTGCAAGAAGGGCCAGGCCCGCACCACCGGCCAGACCCAGGCCGGCAACCAGGCCAGCGCCACGGCCAGCGCCGAGAAGACCAAGGCCGCCGAACTCTGGAACGAGATCGCCAAGACCTACACCCTGACCGAACGCCAGGCGGTCCAGCTGTAGGGACGAGGCGCCCGAGCCGAGACTGACACCGAGTCCGAGTCCGAGGCCGAGGCCGAAAGTCGAAGCCGGGACCGGGGCGGGGCCGTATCGGGTCTCCCCGCCGGCCGTCGACGTGCCTGGCGGTGGTCAGTTCTCCGCTTCCACCAGCGTCTTCTCCACGTTCACGAAGTCCCGTCGGGCCGCGACCAGTTGGCCCTTGCGGACGATCTGGAAGGTGACTTCGGGGTTGATGAGGCGGGGGAAGCCGGCGGAGGCGATGAGGTCCTCGAAGCGCCAGCTCAGGGGTGGGGTCAGGCCGCCGGTGGTGACCTTCAGGCCGCCGTCGAGGACGCGCCGGATCGCTTGCGAGGTCACCTCCCCGTCGCCGATCTTCTCGAGGGCGGCCGTGAGGACGGTGTACGCGATCCACGTCGTCTGCACGCCCGGGTCCGCGGGGTCGATCCGGTTGTCGCCGAACGCGTGCTCCCGGATCACCTCCTTCATCCGGTCCCACCGCTTGTCGCTCTCCACCGGGTACCAGCCGGTGACGTACGCCCCCTCGTACGGCCCCGACCTCCCCCCGGTCGCGTCGATCACCGTCTGGTCGACGCTGCCCAGCACCGTCCCCGTACGGACCTCGGGGAAGTCCGCGCGGTCCCGGCGGAAGGAGTCCATGAACGTGAAGGTGCGGTCGCCCAGGGCCGGGACCACGCACCCCTCCGTGCCCGCCCGCGTGCTGGCCCGCCGCAGTGCCTCCCGGGCGTGCTCGCCGTACTCGGTCGCGTCCTCGGCCGCCAGCTGGTCCTCGGCGCCGCTGTGGCCTCGGGACCGCAGCCCCGAGTCCAGCAGCAGCGGCAGCTGGTCTCCGGCTATCGAGTCGGGGCGGACGAGGGCGACCGGGCCGCAGTCCTCGGCGAGCTGTTCGCCGAGGCCGGCCATCAGGGAGGCCTGGCCGCCGTTGACCGGGTACGACAGCGCGCTGGCGAACTCGTCGTCGGTGACGCCGTAGCCGCCGATGTAGGGGATGCCCGCCGACTCCAGCGGGGCGAGGAAGGAGCGGCCGTGCTGGCTGTAGGAGCCGACGACCGCGACGACGTCCTCGTCGGCGGCGCGGCGGGCGCACTTCGCGGCCGTCACGGTGTCGTTGTGGTCGTTGCAGGTGAGGATCTTCAGCTCGCGGCCGTTGATGCCGCCGCCCGCGTTGATCCAGCGGGCGTACGCCTTGGCCATCGCGGGCATGCCGGGCTTGTTGGTGGCGGCCGTCTTCTCCGGGGCCCAGGTCATGACGGTGACGGGGCCGTCCCCGGTACCCCCCGTGGTACCAGGGATGACCCCGCACCCGGCGACGAGTGACGCACACGCCGCCAGTGTGGTGGCTCTGACCAGACGTTTGGCGAGGCCTGTGGGATGGCCTGGGGGCTGAGGTGTCCGTCGTGCCTGGAAGCCAGTCATGGCTCCGCACGATTCCGCCACAACCCCAACCCGGGCGTGACGGATGGTCAACGCGGGGTGACCGGGAGGTGAATTACGAGGAGCTACGATCGTATTTTCGAGTGGTTTCAGAGAGGAACGAGCGATCGATGACCGTCCAAGGTCCGGAGACCCCTTCCCGTCGTGGGCGTCGCTCATCCACCATGGGCGGCATGCCACTGAACGACATGCCGTGGTGGCGCTGGCGCAGCAATGTGCGCTCCGCGCTGCACATGCTCTCCGACCCCGCGTTCCAGCAGAACGTCTGGCTGGCCGGTGTCGACGGGTACGGGGACGTCACCGACGCCGTGTACCGCCTGGTCGAGGACACCTGGCTGGACAACTGGTCCGCCGAGAAGTACGTCGGCACGATCTTCCGTGACGCCCAGGAGGCGGCCCTCGTCGACACGGCCGTGCTGCGCGTGTTGCGGATCATGCACCAGGTCGGCCCGGACGCGCCCGTCTCCGCGTACCTCGACCACGAGGCCTGGCCCGAGGCCGTCCGCGCCGCCCGCGAGGCCCACGTCCGCCTCTCGGCGAGCGACGGCGAGGACCCGGACACCCCGCCGCGCACGCTCGAAGTGCTGCGGATCATGACCAGGGCGGCCTAGACAGGCCCTGCCCGGCAGTGGCGCGGGCGCCGCGGTCCGGTCCTCGGGACGATTGCCGACATGGGTACGCCATATGGGACCCTGTCGGGCATGAACGAGCAGTCCACCCGAGCCGCGGCACCCGCCGACCAGTACGTCCTCACCCTCGCCTGCCCCGACAAGCCGGGCATCGTGCACGCCGTGTCGAGCTACCTCTTCATGACCGGCGGAAACATCGAGGACAGTCAGCAGTTCGGCGACCACGACACGGGTCTGTTCTTCATGCGCGTCCACTTCTCGGCGGACGCCCCGGTGAACGTGGACAAGCTGCGGGCCAGCTTCGCGGCGATCGGTGACTCCTTCCAGATGGACTGGCAGATCAACCGGGCCGACGAGAAGATGCGCATCGTCCTCATGGTCAGCAGGTTCGGGCACTGCCTGAACGACCTGCTCTTCCGCGCGAGCACGGGCGCGCTGCCGGTCGAGGTCGCGGCGGTGGTCTCCAACCACACCGACTTCGCCGAGCTGGTCGGGTCGTACGACATCCCCTTCCACCACATCCCGGTGACCAAGGACACCAAGGCGGACGCGGAGGCGCGGCTGCTGGAGATCGTGCGTGCGGAGAACGTCGAGCTGGTCGTCCTCGCCCGCTACATGCAGGTCCTCTCCGACGACCTCTGCAAGCAGCTCAGCGGGCGCATCATCAACATCCACCACTCCTTCCTGCCGAGCTTCAAGGGCGCGAAGCCGTACCACCAGGCGCACACGCGCGGTGTGAAGCTGATCGGCGCGACGGCGCACTACGTCACCGCCGACCTCGACGAGGGGCCGATCATCGAGCAGGAGGTCGAGCGGGTGGGCCACGGGGTGACGCCCGAGGGGCTCGTCGCCGTCGGGCGTGACGTGGAGTGCCAGGCGCTGGCGCGGGCGGTCAAGTGGCACGCCGAACGACGCATCCTGATGAACGGGCGCCGGACGGTCGTCTTCGCGTAGGGGCTCCGCCGGGCCGGGGCGCCTCATAGCTCGGGGGCGTCTGCGGTGCGGCGGGTGCGGGTCCGTGGTGGCTGGCCGCGCAGTTCCCCGCGCCCCTTTGAGGGCCGGTGGTGCTCGGCGCGGGTTTGTTCGCGCGGCTACGCCCCGGCGAGCGTCAGGGGCGAGACCTCCCGCCCTGGCCCAATCCCGACCCTTACATCCGGCTCAGCGCCGCCGCCGCGAACAGTACGTCCCTGATGGCCTCCCGGTCGCCGCCCTGTCCGGCGGCCGCCTCCTCCGGAGGTACGTGTCCGGCGGCGAGACGGCAGAACTCGACGCCGTCCAGGGCCACATGGGCCACCTCGTGATCGGCGGAGCCGAGGGCGCCGGGGGAGTCGAGGGGGATCAGCCACTCGCCGCCGCCGGAGCCCTCGATCTCCAGACGGAGACTGCGGCCGGGGGCACCGGCCGGTACGAGGTGGCGGCCGGGCGGGGGCGGGGACGCGAGGCCGCTCCGGCGGCGCTCGGCCAGCGACAGCGGCAGCATGCGGGCCGCCAGGTCGATCATGCCGTGCAGATGACGGCCGGAGGGCGGCTCGTACGGGTAGGCCACGGCCTCCGCGATGTCCTCCGCGTGAATCCAGCACTCGAACGCCCGATCGAGCATCGCGTCCTGGAGGGGGAGCGCGAAGCCGCCGTACGAGACCGTCGGCCGGCCTGGGCCGTCGTCGGAGCCGTCGGGGCCGCCGCCCGTGAACGAGGTCGTACGGACGATGTCGTGGCTCTGCTGCCGCCAGGGGGCGCGGAGGGCGCGGGTGGGCGGGTAGTGGGACGCCTTCCAGTACGCCTCGGTGCGTGCCGCCGGGGAGGCGCCGACGGGAGGCTCGTCGGGGCCGGGTTCGAGTGAACCGAGCGGGTCGTCCAGGCCCAGCGCCGCGGCGACGAGCCCGTCGACGGAGAGCAGGTGGGCGATGACCCCGGCGACGGTCGTACGACGGCTCACCGGGCCCGCGCCCTCGAACCAGCGCAGTCGTACGGGGGCGTGCCAGTCGGCGGCGTCGATGTCCTGGAGCAGGGCGTCCAGCCGGGCCGTCTCCGCGTCGTACGGGGCGGCCCAGCGGGGGACGGGGATGCGGGGCGGGCGGCGGCCGAGACAGAACTCCAGGACCTGGGTGCGCAGGGCCGGGTCGAGGTCGAGGCTCTCCGGCGGGTGCAGCAGCCCCACCGCTTCCCGCAGCCGCCGCGCCTCGTCCGCGCATCCCCCGCACACCCCGAGATGCTCCTCCACGGCCAACGCCTCCTCCGCGGAACACACGGCCAGCGCCCAGGCCCCGAGCAGCGCCTTCAGCACCTGGTGCTCCAGCACGAGGGGGGAGGGGGACGGAGAGGGGGAGGGAGACAGGGAGGGGGAGGGGGAGGGGGAGCCGGGTGGGGGCGAGGGGTCCGGCGGTACGGACGGGTCGGGCTGTTTCGAAGAGGCAGGTGGCACGGGGGTTCCGGACGGTGCGGAGGGGCCGGGCGCCGGGGTGGGGTCCGGCGGCGCGGGTGGGGCTGACGGGGCCGAGGGGGCCGATGGGGTGGCCGGGGGTGCCTCGGAGGTGGGGTTCGGCATGACGTCGGGCAGAGGCATTCCGGTGTCCTCCACGGAGGTGCGCGGCAGCGGTATGCGGGGCGGCCCCACCGGTTCGTCACCACCACCGCCCGTGGCCCCGGGCGGCCCACTCGGCCCGCCGGTGCCGCCGGAAGCACCTGGCCGCGCGGATCCGCCCGGCCCACTCGGTTCGTCCGGCCCACCTGTGCCGTCGGGCCCACCCGCGCCGACCTTCCCGTCCGCGTCGTCCGTCCCGCCCGTACCGCTGGACTCGGGCGTTGCGAGGTCGGGGGACAGGCCCGGGGCCGGGGTCTCCCGGGTCTCCGGCTCGTGCTGCCCGTGCGGGCTGGGGGTGGTGGTCATGTGAGGGGCCCGGGTTCGGGCGGGGTGCCGGAGGGGCGCGTGTCGTGGGCGGTGGAGAGGAGCTGGAGGCCGAGGCGGAGCCGGCGTCGGGCCTCGTCCTCGGTGACGCCCAGGTCGGTGGCGGTCTGGCGGTAGTCGCGGCGCTGGAAATAGGCCAGGTCCAGAGCGGCCCGCAGCGGCGCGGGCATGGCCTGCACGATGTAGTCGGCGCGGGCCGCCACCGACGCCTGGTGGACCTTGCGTTCCAGGTCCTCCGCCGTGCCCTCGCCGCCCCGGGCGAGCGCCGCGGTCTCGGTGGCCCGCAGTCGCTGCACCGCGAGACGGTGGGTCAGCGCCGCCACCCAGGACCGCATGGGCCCCTGCTTGGGGTCGTACTCCTCGGGGTTCTCCCAGAGCCGCAGGAACACCTCGCGGGTGATGCCGTCCGCGCCCCGCTCGTCGCCGAGGACACGGTGGGCCAGCCCGTGCACGAGGGACGCGAACCGGTCGTACAGCTCACCGAGCGCCGCCGCCTCGCCGCGCGCCAGCCGCTGCTGCATCTTGCGGTCCCAGCGGGGCGGTGCGTCCATCGTCGCCATACGGCCCCCTCACCCTGCTCTCACCTGCGCCGTTCCTGAATGCCCGCCCGGTCGGGCGCCGGGCGGGCGCCGGCCGGACGACGGCAGACCGCGGTCCGCTTTCAGCCTGCTTCCGGCCCGTTTTCCGGCCCGATTCCAGCCTGTGCGTACCGCCGTCCCGAATGTAGTCGGCACCGCTGACCGCGCACGCCCCTTTATGGCAATGCGCGTGCCTCGTGAGGCCGGAGGTGGTATGCACCTCACGAGTAAGCCGTTTCCACACCGCCCACGTGGGCGTCCGCCCGCCTTTCGTATGCCTGTACGACCATATGAGGCCTCTGATCTGCGCGAATCTGCCCGAGCGAAGCCCGTATGAGCCCGCATCAGATCGATGCTGAGGTGATTCGTGATCAATCTTCGATCAGATGTGACCGTACTCGATGGAAATCGCACCGAAAAGGCCCTGGAAATGGCTCGCTTACCCCACGCTTTCGGCGGCCCGCGGGTGTTTCATGGAACGACGGCGGGGCAGCCGCGCAGCAGGAAGCGGTGCAGTGGCTTCCGGTTCGGCGACTGAGAGGCATCGCGGTGGCGTTCGAAGTGACCGACGGCGAGCAGGGCGAGTGGGCCGTGCTGCACGTGTCCGGAGAGATGGATCTGGTCACGTCGCCCGTGCTCCGCCAGCGGGTGCACGAGGCGGTGGCCGACGGCCGCCGAAGTCTCGTCCTCGACCTCTCCGCCGTCGTCTTCTGCGACTCCAGCGGCGTGGGCGTACTGGTCGCCACCCGCCGTCTGATGCGGTCCTGCCGGGGCCGGCTCCGGCTGATCCTCCCCGCCGACGGCCACGCCGGCGGCGGCCCGGCCGAGGGAGCGCACGTCAACCGCGTCCTCGCCGCGCTCGGCGTGCGCCGCCTCTTCGACGTCCACCCGGACGTCCCCTCGGCGGTCGCGCCGGACGCCGACGATCAGGCCGACCCCCTGTCGGCCTGACCCCGCACCCTCCCCGTGAGCAGTACGCACGTATGAGCCCTCCCACGCGGTGGTGTCCCGGCGGCCACACGGTTGTCCCGGAATTCCCGCAGTCTTGGTACAAGCGCCGCTTTCACGCTCCGTCCGGGCCGTTGACGTCGTACGCTCCGTCCGAGAAGCACCCCACTTGACGTAAGGCGGGCCCGAAGAGACATGGTCAGCAGCGAGTACGAGCGCAGGATCGCCGCCCGGTTCGCCACCTTCGACCAGGACGGCAACGGCTGGATCGACCGCGAGGACTTCAGCGCGGCGAGCAAGGCGGTTCTCAACGAGTTCGGCACCACCGCCCGTTCGGACAAGGGCCAGGCCCTGTACGGCGGCGCCGAGGCCTTCTGGCAGGGGATGGCCGGAATGGCGGACCGGGACGGTGACCAGCGCATCACCCGGGACGAGTTCGTGAACGGCGCGGTCAAGCGGCTGCGCGACAACCCCGACCGTTTCGCCGAGATCGCCCGCCCCTTCCTGCACGCGGCGCTCGCCGTCGCGGACGCCGACGGGGACGGCAAGGCCACGGTCGAGGAGACCGCCCGGGTCCTCAAGGCCCTCGGCGCCTCCGAGGAGGCCGCGGCCGCGGCCGCCGCCACGCTCGACACCGACGCCGACGGCAAGGTGGACGAGGTGGAGGTCGTCAACGCGTTCGCGCGCTACTTCACCGTGCCCGAGTAGTCCCACGGCGCGGGCAGCTCGCCGGTGTCATGGCGGGGCCCGCGAGCGGTCGGCAGTCCCCGGCGATCGGTCGGACTCGATCGTGTGCGGTCAGCTGTCGCTCACGTGTGGACCGCAGCCGATCGCGTGCGGTCAAGTGGTGGCCGTCAGCGGTCGGGTGACGGCGGTCACGGCGGTCACGGCGGTCACGCGAAGCGTTCGCGCAGCTTGTACTTGAGTACCTTCCGCAAGGTGTCGTTGCGCGGAAGGGCGTCCACCACCTCCAGCCGCTCCGGCAGTTTGTGGACGGACAGCCCTTTCGCACGCAGCCAGTCGGTGACGTCCGGCAGGGTCAGCGCCTCGGCCCCCGGCGGCTGTTCGACGACCGCGCACACCCGCTCCCCGCGCTCCGGGTCCGGCAGTCCGATCACCGCCACGTCCTGCACGGCCGGATGGCCGTGCAGCAGGTCCTCGATCTCCTTGGCCGAGATGTTCTCGCCCTTGCGGATGATGACGTCCTTGAGGCGGCCGGTCAGCACCAGATGCCCGCTGTCGGTGAGACGCCCGAGGTCGCCGGTGAGGAAGAAGCCGTCCTCGTCGAAGGCAGCCGCCGACTGCGCAGGATCCAGATACCCCTGACAGACGGCCTCCCCGCGCAACCGCACCTCCCCGTCCGCCGCGATCCGGATCTCCATCCCCTCCGGCGGCCGCCCCTCCGTCGTCGCCAGGTTCTCCACCGAGTCGTCCGGCGCCCCCATCGTGATCATCGGCACCTCCGTCATGCCGTACCCGTGGGTGAGCTGGACCCCCATCTCCCGTACGACCGCGTGGTGGAGCTCGGGCGGCTTCGGGGCCCCGCCGCCCGCGAGCAGCCGCAGGGACGGGACGACCGGCTCGCCCGGCTGCTTGCGCTGCTCGGTCAGGAACATCGAGTAGAACGCCGTCGACCCGCCCGCCACGGTCACCCCGTGCTTGCGGTACCCCTCCAGCGCGGCCGGCAGCGCGAAGTGCTCGAACAACACGGCCGGGAAGCCGTACAGCAGGAGCATCACCATGTAGTCGGGGCCGCCTATGTGCGCGTACGGGAAGGCGATCGAGCCGACGTCGTCCGCCCTGAGCCGGAGCGCGTGGGCGAGGCAGGAGCCGCCCGCGATCAGGGAACGGTCCGTGTGCAGGACGCCCTTGGGGTCGGAGGTGGTGCCGGAGGTCCAGTAGATCCAGCGGACGGAGGTGCCGTCGGCGGGCGGGGCGGGGAGCGCCGCGGGGTCGCCCTCCGGGAGGGCGTCGTACGCCTCGAAGATCCCGCGCGCGTCCAGCCGTCGCGCCATCCCGGTGTGGTCGAAGCCCCGCCACTCGCCGGGTACGGCGAAGAACTCGGCCCTCGACTCGCGGAGCGCGAAGCCGACCTCGCGGTCGCGGTAGAAGGGGATGACCGGGGACTGGACGGCGCCGAGGCGGGCCAGGGCGAAGGAGAGCAGGACGGTCTCGATGCGGGTGGGCAGCTGCCAGGCGACGACCGTGCCGGGGCGTACGCCCCGCTCGTACAGTCCGGCCGCCACCCGCTCGGCGCGGGCCCGCAGTTCGCCGAAGCTCAGGGTGCGGTCGTCCTGGAGGAGGACGGGCCGGTCGGGGGTGAGACCGGCGCGGCGGTCGAGAAGTTCCCAGAGGGTGCGGGAGTCGCTGAGCGCGTGGGCGGTGTCGGTCACGGAGGGCCCCCTGCCGCATTCAACTGACGATGTGTCAGATCGTGGGCAGAGCGTAGGGCCGGGCGCCTTGTCGGTCCAGGGGTGCGCCACTAGCCTGCTGGAGAGGAGCTAGCTGACGCTCCGTCAGAAACGGCTCGGTGGAGGGGACCCATGACCGAACTGCCCCGCATCATCAGCGTCGACGACCATGTGATCGAGCCCGCGCACCTCTTCGAGACCTGGCTGCCGGAGAAGTACCGCGACCGGGGCCCGAAGCCCCTCACCGCCGGGATCGGCGAGCTCGCGTACGTCGGGGGCAGGTACCAGATCACGATGGACCCGGACGGGCCGCCGACCGACTGGTGGATCTACGAGGACCTCAAGTTCCCGTACAAGCGGAACATCGCGGCCGTCGGGTTCGACCGGGACGAGATGACGCTGGAGGGCATCACCCGCGAGGAGATGCGGCGGGGCTGCTGGGACCCGAAGGCACGGCTGGCGGACATGGACCTCAACCACGTCGAGGGCTCGCTCTGCTTCCCGACCTTCCCCCGCTTCTGCGGGCAGACCTTCGCCGAGGCGCACGACAAGGAAGTGGCCCTGGCCTGCGTCCGCGCCTACAACGACTGGATGGTCGAGGAGTGGTGCGGCGACAGCGGCGGCCGGCTCATCCCGCTCTGTCTGATCCCCCTGTGGGACATCGACCTCGCCGTCGCGGAGATCGAGCGGAACGCCGCCCGGGGTGTCCGGGCCGTCACCTTCTCCGAGATCCCCACCTACCTCGGCCTGCCCTCCATCCACTCCGGCTACTGGGACCCCTTCTTCGCCGCCTGCCAGGAGACCGGCACGGTCGTCAACATGCACATCGGCTCCAGCTCCCAGATGCCGGCCGCCTCCCCCGACGCACCCCCCGCCGTCCAGGCCTCCCTCTCCTTCAACAACGCGATGGCCTCGATGATGGACTTCCTCTTCAGCGGGGTCCTGGTGAAGTTCCCGACCCTCAAACTCGCCTACAGCGAGGGGCAGATGGGCTGGATCCCGTACGCCCTGGAACGCGCCGACGACGTCTGGGAGGAGCACCGCGCCTGGGGCGGGGTGCGCGACCTGATCCCCGAGCCGCCGTCGACGTACTACTACCGGCAGATGTTCTGCTGCTTCTTCCGCGACAAACACGGGGTCGCCTCGCTGGACGTCGTGGGCCGGGACAACGCGACCTTCGAGACCGACTACCCGCACGTCGACTCGACCTTCCCGCACACCAAGGAGGTCGCCCTCGACCATGTGAAGGGCCTCGACGACGAGACGGTCTACAAGCTGATGCGGGGGAACGCGATCCGCATGCTCGACCTGGACCTCGACCGCCACCTCGGCCGGTAGGGGCCCGGGGCGATGGATCTCGCGTACAGCGCGGAGGAGGAGGCGTTCCGGGCGCGGCTGCGGGAGTGGCTGGCGAAGACGCTCCCCTCGCTGCCGCCGAAGCCGTCGCCCGACGACTGGCCGGGACGGCGCGCCTACGACCTCGGCTGGCAGCGCACGCTGTACGACGCCGGATACGCCGACGTCCACTGGGACGCCTCCCCGACCACCCGGCTGATCTTCCTGGAGGAGACCGAACGGGCGGGCGCCCCCTATGTGGGCGCCAACTTCGTGGGCCTGCTGCACGCCGGGCCCACGATCGCCGCCGAGGGCACCGCCGGACAACGGGCGCGCTGGCTGCCGCCGATCCTGCGGGGCGAGGAGGTGTGGTGCCAGGGGTTCAGCGAACCGGACGCCGGGTCGGACCTCGCCTCGCTGCGCACGCGGGCGCGACGGGACGGCGACACGTACGTGGTCAGCGGCTCCAAGATCTGGACCTCGCACGCGGAGGTCGCCGACTGGTGCGAGCTGCTGGTGCGCACGGACGGGGAGGCGCCGAAGCACCGGGGCATCTCCTGGCTGGCGATGCCGATGGACGCGCCCGGTGTGACCGTACGTCCGCTGCGCACGCTCGCCGGTTCCACGGAGTTCGCGGAGGTGTTCCTGGACGACGTGCGGGTGCCGGTCGCCAACCGGGTGGGCGCGGAGAACGACGGCTGGCGGGTGACCATGGTGACGCTGTCGTTCGAACGGGGCACGGCGTTCGTGGGTGAAGTGGTCGCCTGTCGGCGTGTGTTGGCCGAGGTGGCACGGGAGGCCCGGGCGAACGGGGCCTGGGACGACTCCGGTGTACGGCGGCGGCTCGGGCGGTCGAACGCGGAGTTCCGGGCGCTGTGGCGGCTCACGCAGTGGAACGTGAGCGAGGGGGAGGCCTCCGGCGGGGTGCCGGGCGCCTCCGGCGGGGTGCCGGGGGTGGGGGGTTCGGTGTTCAAGCTGCGGTATTCGCGGGCGCGGCAGGAGTTGTTCGAGCTGGCGGCGGAGGTGCTGGGGCCGGACGCGCTCGATCTGGGGCGTGGATGGGTGCTGGATCGGCTCAGTTCGTTGTCGTACACGATCGCCGCGGGGACGTCCGAGATCCAGCGGAACATCGTGGGGGAGCGGATTCTTGGGCTGCCCAAGGGGTGACGGAGGGCGCCCAGTGGTGTGGGGGTGACTGTTTCGTCGGCGGGTGCGGGTGGGGCGTGGTTGCTCGCGCCGTTCCCCGCGCCCCTTTGGGGCCCGCGGTGTTGTGCTCGGGGGCTATGAGGGGCTGGTGGCTTATGCGGTTTCGGCTCACTGAGGATCAGGTCGCTCTGCGGGCCGGCATCCGGGAGGTGTTGGCGCGGCGTTTCGGGGCGGAGCGGTTGCGGGCCGCCGTCGACGGGGGCGGCGTGCTGGACCGGGGGCTGTGGCGGGAGTTGGGTGCGGCGGGGTTCTTCTCTTTGCGCCTGCCGGAGGCGGAGGGCGGCGTGGGGCTCGGGGTGCCGGAGGCGGTGGTGGTGTTCGAAGAGGCGGGGCGGGCGCTGTTGCCCGGGCCGCTGGTGGCCACGCATCTCGCCGCGGGGCGGGTGCCGGGGGCGGCGACCGGCGAGGTCGTCGTGACGGCTGTCGGGGGTGGCGGCTCGGTGGAGTGGCTGGACGAGGCGGACGTGGTGGTGGGGGCCGTCGAAGGGGCCGTGGCGTTGCGGTCGGTGGATCCGTTGACGCCGTTGCACCGGGTGCCCGGAGTGGACCCCGCCGCCCGTCTCGATGATCTGTTCGTACTGCTCACCGCCGCCGAGCAGTTGGGCACGGCGGTCCGGGCCTGCGAGGCCGCTGTGCAACACGCCCGGACGCGGGAGCAGTTCGGCCGGCCGATCGGGGCGTTCCAGGCGGTCAAGCACCTCTGCGCCGAACTGCTGGTGCGGGTGGAGGTCGCCCGGGTCGCGGTGTACGCGGCGGCCGTGACCGTCGATCCGGTGGACATCGCGGCGGCCCGGCTGCTCGCCGACGAGGCGGCGGTGCGCGGTGCCCGCGACTCCCTTCAGGTCCACGGCGGTTCGGGGTTCACCTGGGAGGCCGACGTACACCTGTGTCTGAAGCGGGCGTGGGTACGGGCGGAACGTGGCGGATCGGTCACGGAGAGTGAGGAGTTGTTGGCACGGGAACTGCTGAGCGAGGCGAGTTGAGGGCCCTGACCAGCGTGAAGCCGGAAATCCGTGGCAGTGGCGCGGCCGAATGTCGCGGAACGTGGCATACCGGAATTACCGAGCGTTGATACCGTGTTGTGTCCTAGGCGTGACTTGTCACGGCCTGGAGTCGGAGTCCCGCTCCGGTACCTTCTGGTGGATGCGAGTGGTTCCGAGGTCGAGCCGAGCCGGTGTTGCCCCTGTGGCGGCCCCGGATCCGGCGGTGCCCGGCACTCGTGAAGTGGGCCGGAGTCTCGACGCTCCGGTCTGTTCGACTCCCCGCGATGAGCGTCGCACAGTATGCCGTACGCGTACTCCTTCGCGCTGGAATATGCCCGAAGCGCTTGTTGGGGTGACTGTACGTCAACCATGCTGTCCGGTAAGGGGATCACGTTCCGTGATCCCGGTGCCGATGGTGTCGACGGCGGTGGCGTCGGCCAGGCAGCAGATGACCACGATCGTGGCCCCTCGGGGGCGTGCGGCGATGTGTCCGCCGGTTCGGATGGTGTGAGCGGTGCAGGTGCTTCAAGTGCAGCTGGAGATCCGGCCCGACCCCGCAGAGGTGGGTCGCGCACGGAGATGGGCCCGTGCACGGCTCTCCGGGTCCGGTATAGGGGACGACGAGCCGCTCGCCGAGACGCTGATCCTCCTCGTCTCCGAGCTGGTCACCAACGCGGTCGTGCACACCGGCCGTCCGGCGGTGCTGCGGCTGCAGTTGTCCGGGCGCCGTGACGGGGCGATCGGCAAGGTCCGCCTGGAGGTCGCCGACGGCAGCGCGTGTCCCCCGGCCCCGCGATGTGCCGACGGCGACGAGACGGGCGGGCGCGGTCTCGCCCTCGTCGACGTCCTCGCGGACCGCTGGGGCTGGACCCACGAGGGCGTCGGCAAGCGGATCTGGTGCGAGCTGGACCGGGTGGTGCCCGGCGCTTCCGGGGCGGCGAGTGGGGCGGGCGCCTCCGGGGCCGGCGGCGGGATGGTCGGCGGCGGCACGGTGGCCCCCGCGGTCTACCCGGCGTGCAGCGCGGTGACGGGTGTCGCGGCGGTGGCCCGGGAGAGTCTGGCCTGCGACGGGTTGGCGTTCGAGGCGGTCTAGGGGGTGTTTCGAACGTCCCGCACAGCACCCACGGCGCCCGGCACGCCCTCTCGCCGCACCGGCCAAAAGCCCAAGTACGTCCAGTACGAGGGCTTTCGTCCGGCACGCCGAGAGCACGCACCGGACACCGCGGGCACCGCACAGGACTTTCGAAACACCCCCTAGTGCCCCAAGGGGCAACGTCCGCCCGTCGCGCAGACGTTGCCTGCCGCGGCGCTGGGGCGCGGCCCCGAGCCGCGAGGCGCACTCGGTCGCCCGGCTTCGCGTCGCACGCGCCGCGCGCGAGCGCACGACGTGGGACGGTTGCCCGGTGGTGGCCGCGTCGTGCGCCGGACCTGCTTCCGTGCTCACCGTCGCGACGTCGGTTTCGTCCGCTTCATCCCTGAACGGCTATTGACGTCTCGTGTCCGTTTGATCACGCTTGTGTTCAGCGATTCGCCGCGAGGGGACGACGAGGGTCTCGGTGACGGAGGCCCTCGACGAGCGTGGGTCGTGATTCGGCGCCGGCTCCCGCAGGGCCCAGGGGCGGGGCGGGCATGCCGAAGCCGGATGGCGGCGCGCGGTGCCGTGCTTGGGGCGGGTAACGGCGCGCCGCCAGCCGACTCCACCGTCAGCCGACTCTGGGGGTGCGGCTCTACAGGATGGCGATCGGGGCCACCGGTGTGCCCGTCGCTCCGACGAACGGCTCGGGCATCGCCGAGAGCAGGAAGTCGTACCGCCCCGCTTGTCCACAGGCTGTGGACAACTCTTCCAGGTTCCAGTTCTGGCCCTGCGGCATGCCCATCTCGACCAGGTCGAGCGCGTGCACCGGCAGCCACAGGTCCTCGACCTCCGGCGGGAAGATCTCGAACGTCAGCGTGTCATTGGCTACGGCCGCCACGTCACGCGCGTGGAACCACTCGGGGGTACGCAGCGACAGCCCCGGCGACGGGAACGCGTACGCGTGCTTGTCGCCGGCGAGATAGGTGCGGATCTGTCCGGTGCGGACCAGGACGATGTCGCCCGCGCGGACCCGGGTGCCCGCCAACTCCTCGGCGGCGTCCAGGTCTTCGGGTGTGACGGCGTGACCGCCGGGCAGCCGGTCGTCGCCGAGCCCGAGGGCGCGGGGAATGTCCAGCAGGACACCGCGCGAGACGATGTGCCGCGCCTTGTCGATGCCGGCGAAGGCCGCGCCGCCGTGCGGGGTGATCGTGTCCGCGGGGCGGCCGTTGTAGATCCGGCCCGAGTGCGAGACATGGGTGAGCGCGTCCCAGTGGGTGGCCGCCTGGAGCCCCATGGTCACCGCGTCGTCGCTGCACGCGACCGTGCCCGGACCGAAGATCTCCTGGTTGATCTGCACCATCGCGTGCAGCGGATTCACCCGGCCCGGCATCATCCCCGTCTGCACGCCGTCCTGTTGCAGGGGCAGCGCGAGCGGGACGCGGCGACCGGAGCGCACCGACGCGGCCGCCTCCCGTACGACCTCGTCGGTGATCAGGTTGAGGGTGCCGATCTCGTCGTCGGCCCCCCAACGCCCCCAGTTGTTCACGCGTTTGGCGATGTCCGTGAACGCGGCGAACTCCGTGGGCGATGACATCGGGCCTCCCCGAGGGCTTGTGGTGGCGTATCCGGCGGGTCGTAGAATCGCCGTACGAGCAAATCTAACGACCCGTCAGATAACAGTGCATCAGATATCGGGCCACGGACAGCGGTTCGTCCGGGCGATGTGATGAGGGGAAGGGCTCGGGGTGGGAAACTTCTTGGCAGGCAAGGTCGTCGCCGTCACCGGAGCGGGGCGGGGGATCGGCCGGGCGGTCGCCCTCGGCGCCGCCGCCGAGGGCGCTCGGGTCGTCGTCAACGACTACGGCGTCTCCGTCGACGGCTCCGAACCCACCAGCTCCGTCGCCGAGACGGTCGTCAAGGAGATCGAGGCGGCCGGCGGCGAGGCGGTCGCCGTCGCCGACGACATCTCCACGATGGCCGGCGGGCAGCGGGTCGTGGACACGGCGGTCGAGGCGTACGGACGGATCGACGGGGTCGTGTGCGTCGCCGGCATCCTGCGGGAACGCATGCTGTTCAACATGACCGAGGACGAGTGGGATCCGGTGATCGCCACCCACCTCAAGGGCACGTTCACGGTGTTCCGGGCCGCGTCCGCCGTCATGCGCAAGCAGCGGGCCGGGACGCTGATCGGTTTCACCAGCGGCAACCACCAGGGGTCTGTCTCGCAGGCCAACTACAGCGCGGCCAAGGGCGGGATCATCTCGCTGGTGCGGAGCGCGGCGCTCGGCCTGCACCGGTACGGGGTGACCGCGAACGCGGTGGCGCCGGTCGCGCGGACGCGGATGTCGGCGGGGGTGCCGATGGAGCTGACCGAGATCGGTGAGCCGGAGGAGGTGGCCGCGTTCGTGGTGTACCTGCTGTCCGAGCGGGCCCGGGACGCGGGGATCACCGGGCAGGTGTACACGGTCGCCGGGCCCAAGATCGCGGTGTGGGCGCAGCCGAGGGAGTTGCGTGCCGCGTACGCCGAAGGGGGCTGGACGCCGGAGAGGATCGCGGAGTTCCTGCCGGGGGCGGTGGGGGTGGATCCGATGCCGATGCTGGAGCGGGTGGAGGGGATGGCTGCCGCTGCGGCGGCGGGGGAGCGACCGAACGCGTGAGGGCCCTGCCGAACGGGGTGCGTTGTGGGGTGCGGGTGCGGGTGCGGGTGCGGGTGCGTTGTCGGGTGCGGGTGCGTGGGGGCTGGTCGCGCAGTTCCCCGCGCCCCTGAAAAGCAGGGGCTGCGCCCCGTGCTTTTCAGGCCCGCAGGGCCGTGGTTTCAGGCCCGCAGGGCCGTGGTTTCAGGCCCGCAGGGCCGTGGTTTCAGGCTCGCAGGGCCTGGGCTTTCAGGGGCGCGGGGAACTGCGCGAGAAGCCCCACCGGGCCCGCACCCGACAATGCGCCGATATCACCCGCGGCGGTCATCTTGGAGGCGGTATGGACTTCGGGTTCAGTGATGAGGACGAGGCGTTCCGGGCGGACGCGCGGGCCTGGTTGGGGGCGCACGCCGGCGTGGGAGAGGACCGGCGCGCCTGGGAGCGGACGCTCGGCGCCGCCGGATGGATCGGGCTCGGCTGGGCCGAGGACGGGTACGGGAACCGCACGGCCACCCTCGTCCAACAGGTCGTGTGGGCCGAGGAGTACGCGCGGGCCGACGTACCCGCCCGGTCCGGCCACATCGGAGAGAAGTTGCTCGCGCCGACGCTGATCGCGTTCGGGAGCGAGGAGCAGAAGCGGCGGTTCCTGCCGCCGATCGCGTGCGGCGACGAACTCTGGTGCCAGGGATACAGCGAGCCCGGCGCCGGGTCCGACCTCGCCGGCGTGCGGACCAGGGCGGAGCGGGCGGACGACGGGTCGTACCGGATCACCGGACAGAAGATCTGGACCTCGCTCGCCCACGAGGCCGACTGGTGCTTCGTGCTGGCCCGTACCGAGCCGGGCTCCGAACGCCACCACGGGCTGTCGTTGCTGCTCGTGCCGATGGACCAGCCGGGCCGGATCGAGGTGCGGCCCATCCGGCAGATGACCGGGACGAGCGAGTTCAACGAGGTGTTCTTCGACAGGGCGCACGCCCGCGCGGAGCACGTCGTCGGGGGCGAGGGGAACGGCTGGCGGGTGGCCATGGGGCTGCTCGGCTTCGAGCGCGGGGTGTCGACGCTCGCCCAACAGATCGGTTTCGAGGAAGAGTTGAGGGACGTCGTACGGGCCGCCGTGGACAGCGGCGCCGTGGACGACGCCGTCGTACGCGACCGACTCGTACGGCAGTGGGCCGAGTTGAGGACCATGCGGTGGAACGCCCTGCGGACGCTCGGCGGGGCGGAGGGCGGCGCGGAGCCGGGCGCGCCGAGTGTGGCCAAGTTGCTGTGGGGGCGGTGGCATCGGCGGCTCGGGGAGCTGGCGATGGAGGTGCGGGGCGCGCGGGCGGCCGTCGGACCGCGGCAGTGGTCGGCGGCGGAGCCGTACGCACTGGACCCGTTCCAGCAGCTGTTCCTGTTCAGCCGGGCCGACACCATCTACGGCGGTTCGGACGAGGTGCAGCGCACGATCATCGCCGAGCGGGTGCTCGGTCTGCCGAGGGAGCCGAGAGGCTGAGACGCCGAGAGGTGGAGGCCATGCGCGGAGTGGTGTTCGACGGGAAGCGGGCCGAGGTCGTCGACGATCTGGCCGTGCGCGAGCCGGGGCCCGGTGAGGTGCGGGTGGCGATCTCGGCCGCCGGGCTCTGCCACAGCGATCTGTCGGTCATGGACGGGACGATTCCGTTTCCCGTTCCCGTGGTGCTCGGGCACGAGGGGGCCGGGGTCGTCGCGGAGGTCGGGGCGGGGGTCCGGCATGTCCGGCCCGGGGACCACGTCGCCCTGTCCACTCTCGCCAACTGCGGGGCCTGCGCCGACTGCGACCGGGGGCGGCCGACCATGTGCCGACGGGCGATCGGGCGGCCCACCCGGCCGTTCTCGCGGGGCGGGCGGGAGGTGTTCCAGTTCGCCGCGAACTCCGCCTTCGCGGAGGAGACGGTGGTCAAGGCCGTGCAGGCCGTACGGATCCCGGACGACATCCCGCTGACCTCCGCCGCGCTGATCGGGTGCGGTGTGCTGACCGGGGTGGGGGCGGTGCTCAACCGGGCCCGCGTCGACCGGGGGGATGGTGTCGTTGTCATCGGGGCCGGCGGGATCGGGCTGAACGTGGTGCAGGGCGCGCGGATCGCGGGGGCGACCCGGATCGTGGCCGTGGACGCCAATCCGGAGAAGGAGGCGGTGGCGCGGCGGTTCGGGGCCACGCACTTCCTGACGTCCGTGGAAGGGGTGCGGGACATCCTCCCCACCGGTGCCGACCACGCGTTCGAGTGCGTCGGCCGGGTCGACCTCATCCGCCAGGCCGTCGACCTGCTGGACCGGCACGGGCAGGCGATCCTGCTCGGAGTGCCGGCCGCGACCGCCGAGGCCACCTTCCTCGTCTCCTCCCTCTACCTGGACAAGTCGATCCTGGGCTGCCGCTACGGCTCCTCCCGGCCGCAGCGGGACATCGCCCTCTACGCCGACCTGTACCGGGAGGGGCGCCTGCTCCTCGACGAACTGGTCACGGCCACCTATCCGGTGGAGGACTTCGCCAAGGCGGCGGAGGACGCGGGGGAGGGGCGCGTGGCCCGGGCGGTGCTCACGTTCTGAGCGGTTCCGGCGGCCTCGGAGCCCTCGCTGTCGGGGGTGCTGGTGGCGGTGGCCCCGGTCGTGGCTCCGGGGGGTCGGGCCGCGCGGAACGTCCGTCGGTACGACGTCGGGGTCACCCCCAGCGCTCCCTGAAGGTGCTGCCGCATGGACTGCGCGGTGCCGAAGCCCGCGTCGTGGGCGACCTGGTCGATGGTGAGGTCGGTGGATTCCAGGAGGTGGCGGGCCCGTTCGACGCGCTGCTGGGTGAGCCACTGGCCCGGGCTGACACCGGCCTCCTCACGGAAGCGGCGGGTGAACGTACGGACGGACATGGACTCCTGCGCGGCCATGTCCCGGAGCTGGATCGGCTCGTGGAGCCGCCCCAGGGCCCACGCGCGGGCGGCGGTCGTGGTCCCGGTCTGCGGCTCGGGCAGCGGCCGCTGGATGTACTGGGCCTGCCCGCCGTCCCGGTGCGGCGGCACGACCGTGCGCCGGGCCACGTCGTTGGCTACGCCGGTGCCGTGGTCGCGCCGTACGAGATGCAGGCACAGGTCGATGCCGGCCGCGACGCCCGCCGAGGTGAGGACGTCGCCGTCGTCGACGAAGAGGACGTCCGCGTCGACCCGGACCTGAGGGAAGAGCCGCTGGAAGTGCTCGGCGAGGGACCAGTGCGTGGTCGCCGGGCGGCCGTCGAGGAAGCCGGCCGCCGCCAGGACGTAGCCGCCGTTGCAGATGGAGACCAGCCGGGTGCCGGGGCGGATGTGGGCGAGGGCGGCGGCCAGTTCGGGGGTGAGGACGCCGTCCTCGTAGACCGGGCCGAGTTCGTACGAGGCGGGGACGACGACCGTGTCGGCGGTGGCGAGGACCTCCGGGCCGTTCGGGACGAGGATCTCGAAGTCGGCGTCCGTCTCCACCGGGCCGGGCGGCCGGATCGAGCACGTGACGATCTCGTACAGCGGTGCCCCCGCCGCGTCGCGCGCCCTGCCGAAGATGCGCTGCGGGATGCCGAGTTCGAAGGGGAGCAGGCCGTCGAGCGCGAGCAGGACGACGCGGTGCGGGGGTCGGCTGCGGGGCGGTGGTGGGCCGTGGGGCGGTGGTGAGGGTGCGCTCGGTCGAGGGGACGGCGGGCATGGCCCGATCCTAGCGAATGCTGTCCCTTCGGCCACTCGTCCGGAATGCGCGCAGGTCGGAAGCTTGACGTCATGCCCCAGACAGCCGACGACGCGGCCGAGTCCCGCCCTGCCGCCGAGTCCCGCCCCACCGCCACGGGCGGGTCCGCCGCCGCCACGGGCGGGTCCGCCGCCGTCACGGGCGGGTCCGGCGCCGGTCCCCGTGTCGGACGTGGCGGTCTTCGTCCCCGCCGCCGTCGGGGCCGTGTCCACCGTGCCTGGTTCGTCGCCGCCGTCACCTTCGTCACGATCATCGGCGCGGCGGCCTTCCGTTCGCTGCCGGGCCTGCTGATCGATCCGCTGCACGTGGAATTCGACTGGTCGCGCGGCACGATCGCGTCGGCGGTCTCGATCAACCTGGCGCTGTACGGACTGACCGCCCCCTTCGCCGCCGCCCTGATGGACCGCTTCGGCATCCGCCGGGTCGTCGCGGTGGCGCTGACGGTGATCGCGGCCGGGGCCGGTGCGACGGTGTGGATGACGTCGGCCTGGCAGCTGATGCTCTGCTGGGGTCTGCTGGTGGGGCTGGGGTCCGGTTCGATGGCGCTGGCGTTCGCGGCGACCGTCACCGACCGCTGGTTCACCGAACGGCGTGGTCTGGTCTCGGGCATCCTGACCGCGGCCTCGGCGTCCGGGCAGCTGATCTTCCTGCCGCTGCTGTCGTGGATCGTCTCCGAGCGCGGCTGGCGGCCCGCCTCCGTCACCGTGGCGCTCGCCGCGCTGGCCGTCGTGCCCTTCGTCTGGCTGCTGCTGCGCGACCATCCGGCGGACGTGGGGCTGAAGCCGTACGGGGCGCGGGAGTTCGTACCGAAGCCGGGGCCGGTGCAGGGGGCGGCGCGGCGGGCGGTGAGGGTGCTGTTCTCGGCGATGCGGACAGGGCCGTTCTGGCTGCTGGCCGGTACGTTCGCGATCTGCGGCGCCTCGACCAACGGCCTGATCCAGACCCACTTCGTGCCCGCCGCCCACGACCACGGCATGCCGATCACGGCGGCGGCCTCGCTGCTGGCGGTCATCGGGGTCTTCGACGTCCTCGGCACGATCGCCTCGGGCTGGTTCACGGACCGCTTCGACTCACGGCGGCTGCTGGCGGTGTACTACGCGTTCCGCGGTGTCTCGCTGCTCTTCCTCCCGATGCTGCTGGCGCCGGCGGTCCATCTGCCGATGATCTTCTTCATCGTCTTCTACGGCCTCGACTGGGTCGCCACCGTCCCGCCCACCATGGCGCTGTGCCGCGAGCACTACGGCGAGGACAGCGCCATCGTCTTCGGCTGGGTCCTGGCGTCCCACCAGGTCGGCGCCGCCCTCGTCGCCTTCCTCGGCGGCCTCGCCCGCGACATCTTCGGCAGGTACGACATCGTCTGGTACGCCTCGGGCGCGCTGTGCGCGGCGGCGGCGCTGATGGCGCTGGTGATACGGCGACGCCCGGTGGGGAGGGTGGGGGTGGCGGTGGGGGTCTGAGGTGCGGGGCGTGGAGGGGGGCGCTTCAGCTTGTGCGGTCGAGTGGCTCGAACCCGACGTGCAGACGCATGCCGAAGGCGACGGCGAACCGCTTGAGGAGGGGGAGCGCCGGGCATCGTCCCGCCCGACTCGAACCGCGCCACGGCCGGTTGCAGCATCCCCGCCCTCTGCGACCTCAGACCCTGAGCTCCGCGAAGCGGCCCCGATGGAACAGCAGTGGTGGTGTCGTTTCGGTGTCGGTGCCCAGTGCCTCCACGCGGCCCACCACGATCAGGTGGTCGCCGCCGGGGTGGACGGCGTGGATCGTGCAGTCGATCCACGCGGGGGCTCCGGTGAGGCGCGGGGAGCCCGTCGCGGGGGCCGGGGTGTGGGCCACGCCGGCGAACTTGTCCGCACCGCTCACCGCGAACCGTCGGCACAACTCGCCCTGGTCCGCGCCGAGTACGTTCACGCAGAACACACCCGCGCGGGCGATCCGGGGCCAGGTCGTCGACGTACGGCCGACCATGAAGACCACGAGCGGCGGGTCCAGGGAGAGCGCGGAGAACGACTGGCAGGCGAAGCCGGCGGGGGGCGGGACCGCCGGGGTGCCCGATCCCGACAGGGTTTCCGCCGCTCCCGGGGTTGCCGCGGCTCCCGGGGCCGTGATCACCGTGACCCCCGTCGCGAAGTTGCCCAGTACGCGACGGAACTCGGCCTGGTCGACCGGTGCCCGTTCGTGCTCGCCGACACAGCGCAGGTCGGGGCGGGGCAGGGCGTCGACGACCGGTGGCACGTTCGTCGTCCCACGGCCCCTGTCCGCCGGGGCTGCTCTCAGATAGCGGACGGCGGCGGCCGCCATTCCCGCGTGTCCCATCACGTGAGTCATTAGAACTGACGGCCCGTCAGAAGTGAAGGCTCGCGCCGAGCCTCTTCTCGCTCGTCAGCGGCCCTCGTAGCGGGGGTCCCGCCGCTCCACGAAGCTCGCCACGCCCTCCTGGGCGTCGGCCGTCGTCATGTTGATCTCCTGCGCGGTGGCCTCGGCGGTGAAGGCGGTGGCGCGGTCGGTGTCGAGGGAGGTGTTGACCAGGTGTTTGGTCAGGGCGATGGCGCGGGTGGGGCCGGCGGCGAGGCGTTCGGCCCACTCGCGGGCCGTCTTCTCCAGGTCCTGGGCGGGGACGACACGGTTCACGAGGCCGAGGCGATGCGCGTCGGCGGCGGTCAGGGCGTCGCCGAAGAACATCAGCTCCTTCGCCCGCTGGGGTCCGACGAGGCGGGGGAGGAGGTACGCGCCGCCCCCGTCGGGGACGAGGCCGCGCCGTACGAACACCTCGATGAAACGGGCCTCTTCGGCCGCGAGGACGAGGTCGCAGGCGAGGGCGAGGTGCGCGCCGAGGCCGGCGGCCGTGCCGTTCACCGCCGCGATCACCGGCTTCTCGCAGTCCAGGACGGCCGAGATGAGCCGCTGGGCGCCGAGGCGGATCATCCGCGCCACGTCACCGGCCACCCGCGCCACGTCGCCGGGCACCTGCTCCCCACCGCCCGTCGCTGAGCCCCGTAGGTCCGCGCCCGCGCAGAATCCGCGGCCCGTGGCCGTGATCACCACCGCGCGCACGGTGGGGTCGGCGGAGGCCTCGGAGAGGAGGTGGATAAGGCGTTCTCGCTGGTCGGGGGCGATGGCGTTCATCGCCTCGGGGCGGTTGAGGGTGATCCACGAGACGGCGTTGTCAGTGGCGTGCCGTATCAATGAGTCACGGGATTTTTCGGGATGTTCAAGGGGGGAAGCGGACATGTGGGTGCTCCGATTCTTACGGGGAGTGATGGTTCTCCTGGTCGTGGGGGGTGCCTTCCGCGCGCGTCGGCGCTCAGCGGCACACCGTCAGCGCGTCCAGGGCCACCGCCCCCTGCCCCCTCGGCAGCACCATCAGCGGGTTGATGTCCAGCTCCGCTATCTGGTCCCCGAGTTCGAGTGCCATGCGCTGCACGCGGAGCACGACCTCCACGAGGGCGTCCACGTCGGCCGGGGGAGCCCCGCGCACCCCGTCCAGCAGGGCCCGCCCGCGCAGCTCGGCGAGCATGGCGTGGGCCTGGTCCTCGCCGAAGGGCGGCACGCGTACGGCCGAGTCGCGGAGCACCTCCACGAGGACCCCGCCGAGGCCCACCGTGACCGTCGGCCCGAAGAGGTCGTCGTGGGTCACGCCCACGACCATCTCCACGCCCCGCTCGACCATCTGGCACACCAGCACCCCGTCGAGGGAGACGTCTTCGTAGCGGGCGATGTCGGTGAGTTCGCGATAGGCGTCGCGGATCTGGCTCGCGGAGGTCAGGCCGATCTTCACCAGGCCGAGCTCCGTCTTGTGGGCGATGCTCGCGCCGGACGCCTTCATCACCACCGGATAGCCGACGAGGCTCGCCGCGCGTACGGCCGCCGCCGCGCTGGTCACCAACTGCTCGCGCGGCACGCGGATGCCGTACGCGCGCAGCAGCTGCTTGGCCGCGTGCTCGCTCAGCTGCTGTCCCGGCCGCATCAGTGCCTGCGCCTTGCGGAAGGAGGGCGAGGGGGAGCGGGGCGCCTCGTCGAAGGGGGAGCGGTAGGCGGCGGTGAAGCGGGAGTGGTCGAGGTGGGCGCGGACGGCGGT
This sequence comes from Streptomyces sp. NPDC034049, assembly GCF_055575575.1. Classification (NCBI taxonomy): domain Bacteria; kingdom Bacillati; phylum Actinomycetota; class Actinomycetes; order Kitasatosporales; family Streptomycetaceae; genus Streptomyces; species Streptomyces sp. NPDC034049. The sequence goes on along the minus strand of NZ_JBVISJ010000005.1, from coordinate 397,943 downwards.
GATGCAGTTGGCGAAGGTGCGGAAGGTCGCCACCCTGGACGACCCGAGCAGCGTCTCGCGGTACGCGGCCTCGGTGCCCACCGGCGACCCCCACACCACGCACACCAGCTTGTCCGTCCGCTCCGCCGCGGCCACCAGGTCCTGGGCGAGCTTGTCGCTCATCGGAGGGAAGGGGCCGGTGATGGGACAGATCAGCACCCCCACGGCGGGGTCGTCGAGGATCGCGTCGAGGATGCGGGGCCCGCGCCAGTCGCCCACGGGATGGCCCCCGTTGTCGACGGGGTTGGCCACGCTCAGATAGTCGGGGATCCACTGGTGCAGCTCGGCCTGCTTGGCCTCGGAGAGCGTGGGGAGGGGCAGTCCGGCCTCGGTGGCCAGGTCCGCGAAGTGCGCGCCCGTGCCGCCCGAGATCGAATACACGACGACGCCTTCGGGCCGCGGTACGGCCGTCCTGGGTACGGTCGTCGCCGGTACGGCGGGCCCAGGCACGGCCCTCGTCGTGCGTCGGGCCCGTGCCAACAGGGTGGCCGTGTCCTGGAGTTCGTCGAGCCCGTCGACGCGGATCACTCCGTACTGCCGCATCGCCGCGTCGACCACCGCGTCCGCGCCGGTGAGCTTGCCGGTGTGGGAGGCGGCGGTGCGGGCGCCGGTCTCGGTGCGGCCGACCTTGACGGCGACGACGGGGACACCGCGCCGGGCGGCCCGGTCGGCGGCGAGGAGGAAGGCGCGGCCGTCCTTGAGGCCCTCGACGTAGGCGGCGATGGCGCCCACCTCGGGGCGCTCGGCGAAGTAGGAGATGAAGTCGGCGGTCTCCAGGTCGGCCTCGTTGCCGGTGGGGGCCCAGTGGGAGAGGCGGATGCCGAGTTCCTGGAGGGAGAAGACGGGGCGGCCCTGGTGGCCGGACTGGGTGATGAGCGCGATGGCCGGCCCGTCGAGGTCCTCCCTGAACCGCTCGAAGGCGTTGAGGTTGGTGTTGGGGCCGAGCAGCCGCAGCCCGCCGGCTCGGGCCACGGCGGCGGCCAGCCGCTCCTGGGCGGCGGCGCCCTCCGCGCCGGTCTCGGCGAAGCCGGAGGCGAAGGCGACGGCGAACTTCACCTTGGCCTCGGCCAGTTCGCCGATCACGGGAAGGGGGTCGGAGAGGAGCAGTACGGCGAGGTCGACCGGTTCGGGCAGGGCGGCGACGGAAGGGGCGCAGGGGATGCCGAAGACCGACTCCCGGGTGGGGTGCACGGGGTGGAGCCGGGCGCCGACGCGTTCGGACCAGGCGAGCAGTTGCCGGGTGATCCCGGTGTTGGGCCGGCCCTCCGTGTCCGAGGCGCCGACGACGGCGACGGCCTCCGGGCGGAAGAAACGGTCCAGGTCGGGGACGTCGGCGTGCAGCGGGCGTCCGCTGACGTCCAGGTCGCCGGCCTCGGCGGGCCTGCCGTGCACGGCCTGCGCGGGGTGCTCCCCGCACGCGATGGCCCGGGCCCGGCGGGAGTCGGTGGTGAGGGTGCCGTGGGTTGATCCAAGCATCGGTCCGCCCGCTCCTGTGTGACAGCCAATTCAGTGACGTGGTGACGTTCACGTACCTGACGACACGTCAGATTTCAGGTTACTGAACTGACGCTGCGTCAGGAATGGGTGTGCGAGCAAAGTTACGCGGCAGTAAGGAGGTTGTACCCACGCGGGGCGGAGGCCAGACCTGTGACCGGATGCGTCCATGGGCGATGTCCATGGGGGATGATCCGGTGGTGGGGAGGTGGTCACCGTCCGGGTCCCGGAAGGAGCGTGGGGCGGCCGGCGGTGTGAGGTGGTGACCGGCGGGCGGTCAGCGCTCCGTGCGGATGCGTACCGTGATCGCGTCGAGCGTGGCGACCCCGCCGGTCTTCGCGACCGCCTTGGCGATCTTCTCGGCGTCGAGGGCGAGTTCGCGGAGCATGCCGCTGATGGGGTTGGTGAAGCCGGTGAAGTACAGGCCGGGCGCGCTCGCGGGGGTGCGTGCGCCGCGGACGACGGGCTTTCCGCGGTCGTCGAGCACGTCGAGGTGTCCGACGAGTCTTTCCAGGCCGCGCCGGTAGCCGGTGGCGGCGATCAGGGCGTCCGCCGCGACACGGGTGCCGTCGCCGAGGACGACCTTGCCGTCCTCGAACCCCTCGACCGGGCCGACGATCTCGACCTGCCCCTTGCGTACGGCGTCGATGAGGCCGACGTCCTGTACGGGGACGGAGCCCTCGTGCACACGGGAGTAGAGGCCGGTGTCGGGGCGGGCCAGGCCGTGCGCCGAGAGGTCGGGCACGCTGAGTTTCGCCATCGGCTTGGCGAGCCGGTCCACGAGGGCGACCGGCAGCCGCCGTACGAGGACGCCCGTGTACTGGGCCGCCCACCCGGCGGTCGACCGGCGCACGATGTGCGGGGCCGTCCGCACTGCGAGCCGTACGTGCGCCGCCCCGCCCTCCGCGAGGTCGACGGCGATCTCGGCGCCGGTGTTGCCGATGCCGACGACGAGGACGTCCCGGCCGGCGTAGGACTTCGGGTTGCGGTACTCGGCGGCGTGCACCAGCTCGCCCTCGAACGAGTCGCGGCCGGGCCAGTCGGGGATGTGGGGCGTGTGGTTGTAGCCGGTGGCGACGACCACCGCGCCGCCGGTCAGCTCGCGGCCGCCGGTGGCGTGCAGCAGCCAGCCGGTGCCGTCCGGGCCGCGCTCGACCCGGGACACCTCGACGCCCGTCACGATCTCCAGCTGGTGCACCTCGGCGTACTTCTCCAGGTACCGCACCACGTCGTCCCGCGACACCCACCGGCCGAAGCGGCGCGGCATGGGCAGGCCGGGCAGCGCCGACAGCCGCCGGGTGGTGTGCAGGTGCAGCCGGTCGTAGTGCCGCCGCCAGGACGAGCCGACCGCGTCCGACTTCTCCAGCACCACGGCCCGCACCCCCCGCGCCCGCAGCGCGTGCGCGACGGCCAGCCCACCGGGTCCGCCGCCGATCACATAGACGGGGTGGTCGGAGGACGCAGAGGTCGCGGGCCCTGCGGATGCACTGGAATCGGCCATGTGCCTGAGCGTATTCACCCGCTCACTTGTTGGGTCTCGGTCAAGCCCGGAATTGGTTGCGGATTGATCACGGGTGTAGGAGGGGTGGGTGGGGTCTGTGGCGTAGGTCTCCTGGTATGTGGACGGGAGGTGGCGGCGCATGCGGCTCACGCGCCCCGCGTCGTGAGGCCCCGCCGTGGTCCGTCCTGCTAGTAAGGAGTACAGTCCTTAGGGGTACAGTCCTAAGGACTGGAGGGAGGCCTCGTGAGGCGTACGGCACGGTTGGTCAAACCTCCGCACGTGTTCGACCGCGCGCCCGAGTGGGAGGCGCTCGTCGCTTTCGTGGAACGGCCCTTGCCGCAGGCCATGCTCGGTGTCGTCAGCGGTCGCCGCCGGATGGGGAAGACGTATCTGCTGAGGGCCTTGGTCGAGCAGTACGGGGGCTTCTACTTCGGTGCCACGGCGGGCACCGCCACCGAGTCGCTGCGGCAGTTCGGTGCCGCCCTGGCCGAGCACGTGGGCTCTCCGGCGCCCTTCTCCTTCGCGACCTGGGACGACGCCATCTCCTCTCTCTTCGGCATCGCCTCTTTGGACGGGAGGGGAGCGGGCGAGAAGACCTCGCGTCTCGTCGTCATCGACGAGTTCCCCTACCTGGCGAAGGTCGCCCCCGAACTCCCCTCCCTCATCCAGCGCGAGATCGATCGCCATCAGACAGGGGAAAGCCGTATGCGGCTCCTCCTCTGTGGTTCGGCGATGTCTGTGATGGGCGGGCTGCTGGCGAGCACGGCCCCCCTGCGGGGCCGGGCCCAGCTCGAACTCGTCGTGCGGCCCTTCGGCTACCGGCCCGCCGCGGAGTTCTGGGGCGTCGCCGATGAACCCGCCCTCGCGGCCCGACTGCACGCCGTCGTCGGCGGTACGCCCGCGTACCGCCGCCAGTTCCTGGCGGACGACGTCCCCGAGAACCTGCCGGCGTTCGATGACTGGATCTGCCGTACGGTCCTCTCGCCGTTCAGTCCGCTCTTCCGGGAAGCGCGTTACCTGCTCGCAGAGGAGGCTGACATCCGAGACACGGCCCTGTACCACTCCGTCCTGGCGGCTGTGGCGCAGGGCAACACGACGCGCGGCGGGATCGCCAGTTACATCGGCCGGAAGGCCGTCGACATCTCGCACCCGCTCAACGTCCTCGAGGACAGTCACCTCCTGGTTCGTGAGGCCGATGTCTTCCGGGCGGGCAAGTCGCAGTACCGCATCGTCGAACCATTGATCAACTTCTACGAAGCGGTCATGCGTCCTGCCTGGGCCCGGCTGGAGAGCGGTCAGGCCGCAGAGGTGTGGGGGCAGGCGGCCGAGCGTTTTGCGGCACAGGTGGCCGGACCGCATTTCGAGGCCGTGTGCCGTGAGTATGTGATCGGGCCGGGACGCTCGTTGCTCGGTAGGTCGCTGGGTGAGGTCGGCAGCGGCATCGTGACCGACTCGGCTGAACGCCGGCAGCTACAGGTGGATGTGGCGGTCGTCGAGCCGGGTTCCGGGGGGCAGCGGCCGTCGGTTGCCCTCCTGGGAGAAGCGAAGTGGGGCACCGTGCTGGGTGTCGGCCATCTGGAGCGACTGAGCCGGGCCCGCGAACTGCTGACGGGCCGGGGGTTCGACACGGCCCACTGCGGGCTGGCGTTCTTCAGCGCCGCGGGATTCAGCGACTCGCTGCGCGCTGCGGCGGAGCGAGGTGGCCTCCTGCTCGTCGGTCTCGACGAGTTGTACGGGCGGGCCATGCCGGTCGGGTTCGTGCCCTGAGGCGTAGGGGGACGCCACCTCGCAGGCGCAGGCGCGGTCACGGGTTCTGTCGGCCGGTCCGTGTCTCTTGCGCATTCCTCTCCCTTCCATTGAACTGACGTACCGTCAGAAACCCGTGTGAGTGCGCGCGGAAGGGCGATGTCCATGGAGACGATCTGGCTCAGCGGTGCCGAATGGGTGGCCGTGCTGCGTATCGGGCTCGGGCTGTGGTGGCTGGAGAGCTGGCGGCACAAGGACAAGAGGGCCTGGTTCGAGGAGGGGGCCGGCATCGCCTGGGCGGCCGGGGTCGCGGAGAAGCACCGGTGGGCGGCGGTGCGCGGGGGGTTCGACGTGGTGGTCAGGCCGCGGCAGCGGGCCATGGCCCATGTCGTCGTCTACGCCGAACTCGCCCTCGGCCTGGGGCTGATCCTCGGGTTCCTCACCCCGATCGCGCTCGTCGGCGGGCTGGTGCTCAACCTCCTCTATCTCGTGCTGATGATCCACGACTGGGCCGAGCAGGGGCAGAACTCGATGATGGCGCTCATCTCGGTGGTGGCGCTGTTCGGGACGTCCTGGCAGACGTGGTCCGTCGACAGCGCGTTGGGGTTGTTCTGACGGCAGCGGGGGCCGCAGCGAGAGCGGGAGCGGGGGCGCCTTGGGAGGGCTCGGTGGTGGGGGGAGGCTGGTGGTGGCGACGGTGACGGGTGGTGACGGTGTGCGGTTCGATCAGCCGGAGGTCGACGGTCTCAGTCGTACGTACTGGGACGCCGCGGCGGACGGGCGGCTGCTGCTGCGGCGTTGCGGGGCGGCGGGATGCGGGCGCGCCCATCACTATCCGCGCGAGTTCTGCCCGTACTGCTGGAGCGAGGACGTGCGATGGGAGGAGGCCTCCGGACGCGCCGTGCTCTACACCTGGTCCGTCGTCCACCGTAACGACCTGCCGCCCTTCGGGGAGCGGACGCCGTACGTCCCCGCCGTGGTCGACCTCGTCGAGGGGCCCCGGATGATGACCGAGGTCGTGGAGGGGGAGGAGGGCGGCGGGGAACTGCGCGCGGGGACAGGGCTCCAGGTCGCCTTCCGGGAGAGCGGGGGGTTCGTGGTGCCCGTATTTCGCGTGCGGGCGTGAGGGGCCGCGCGTTTCAATGGGGGCGTGAGCCGTACTGATGAGCGATCCTCCGGCCCGTTCCCCGACCCTCCCGACCCGTCCTCCGCCGAGCCACAGGGGTACGGGCTGCGGCTGTGCTCCTGGGACGCCGAGTCCGACGCCGATGTCGAGGCGTGGCTGCGGGGGCGTACCGATCCCGACTTCCGGCGGTGGAACACGCCCCTGGTGTGGGACGAGACCTTCGAGGGCGCCAGGCAGTCGCTGCGCCGGCGGGCCGAGTCCGACGCGGAGGGCACGACCGTGGCCTTCCGGATCACGGACGCGGAGAGCGGAGCGACCCTCGGGCAGGTCGGGCTGAGCGGGATCGACGCGTTCATGCGCAGGGCCGTCATCGGCTACTGGGTGCTGCCCGAGGCCCGTGGCCGCCGGGTCGCCACCCGGGCCCTCGACCTCGCCGCCCGCTGGACCTTCACCGAACTCGGCATCCACCGGCTCGAACTCGACCACGTCGTCGGCCATGCCGCGTCCTGCCGTATCGCCGAGCTGTGCGGGTTCCGGTTCGAGGGGCTGATGCGCGGGGCGGCGTTCGACGAGGGACGCCAGGACGCGTTCCGCGACGCCCACCTGCACGCCCGCCTCGCCACGGACCCGGCCCCAGCCCCGGCCCCGGCCCCAGCCCCGGCCCCGGCCCCGGACCCGGAGGGAATTCTTCGATGAGCGCGGACGACAGGGAGCAGTACGAGACCGTCGACGAGCGAGACGCGTACGAGGTCGTCGAGGATCCCGACGGGTACTTCGGGGAGGACGTGGCCGCGCACTACGACGACGGCTCCGGGGACCCCTTCGACGACGTGTTCGGCCCGGCGGCCGTGGACCCCGTCGTCGACCTGATCGCCGGTCTCGCGGGTGGGCCCGGCGGGGACGCGCGGGCGCTGGAGTTCGGCGTCGGCACCGGGCGGATCGCGCTGCCGCTCGCCCGGCGGGGCGTGCCCGTGCACGGCATCGACATGTCGCGGGCCATGGTCCGGCGGCTGCGGGCCAAGCCGGGCGGCGAGGACATCGGGGTCACCATCGGGGACTTCGCGACGACCCGGGTCGAGGGCCCCGGCTTCACGGTCGCCTACCTGGTCTTCAACACGATCAACAACCTGCTCACGCAGGACGCCCAGGTGGACTGCTTCCGCAACGCCGCCGCGCACCTCGTGCCCGGCGGCCGTTTCGTGATCGAGGTCGGGGTGCCGGACCTGCGCAGGCTGCCGCCGGGGCAGAGCGCGGTGCCGTTCCGGGTCGGGCCGACCCGGCTGGGGTTCGACACGTACGACGTCGCGACGCAGGGCATGCGGTCGCACCACATGACGGTCGTCGACGGGCGGACGGTGTACCGGACGATTCCGTTCCGGTACGTCTGGCCGGCCGAGCTGGATCTGATGGCCCGGCTCGCCGGGATGCGGCTGCGGGACCGGTGGGCGGGGTGGAAGGGGGAGCCCTTCACCCACGACAGCACCGCGCATGTGTCCGTGTGGGAGAAGGTCTGAGGCCGAGGGAGGCACAGGGCAAGGTCAGGGCCAGAGCAGCGCCTTCGCCCAACCAGCGCCCTCCCGGCGGTAGTCCAGGCGTACGTGTCGGCGCCGCGCGTCGCCCTGGAAGAACTCCACCTCGTCCGGCTCCACGACGTACGCCGTCCAGGAGGGCACGGGCACGTCCGGTTCCCGCTCGGCCCGTGCCCAGGCGGCCTCCGAGGCGCGCTCCAACTCCTCGTACGAGGAAAGGACTTCGCTCTGGTGTCCCACGAGCGCGGCGGCCAGCGCACCCGTCGAGCGGGCGTGCAGGTCGGCGTGGGCGACCTCGGCGGGCTCGACCGTGACACGGCCCCGCACCCGTACCTGGCGGCCGAGGAGGGGCCAGTAGAAGCCGAGGGAGGCGTACGGGCGGTGCGCGAGCTGTCGGCCCTTGCGGCTTCCGGCGTGGGAGGCGAAGTGCCAGCCACGCGCGTCCACGTCGTGCAGCATCACCGTACGGATGTCCGGGCGCCCCTCCGCGTCCGCCGTGGCCAGCGACATTGTGTGCGGCTCCACCTGCCCGGCCGCCACGGCCTCGCCGAACCAGGTGGCGAACAGCGGCACCGGCTCGGCCGGGGCCGTGGCCGGGTCGAACAGCGGCAGCGCGCTGACCTGCGGATCCCAGACGCGCAGCCCGCGCAGCGTCTGGACGAGGCCGGACGGCTGGGAGGGGGTGGGGGAGGGGTCGGGGGAGGGCGTGGTGTGGGGCCGGGGTCGGGCCTCGGATCCGGGCCGGGAAGGGGGATCGATCATGGGTGGGACGGTCTCACACCGTGCCCAGGTCGGACGAGACCCACCGCTCGGGCCGCATGCGGACGACGACCTGGTCGCCGTGGTTCGAGGAGGCGAACTCCATGTAGCCGTCGACCTTCTCGGGCGGGAGGTAGCGGGTGGAGATCTCCCGGAGGTCGTCGAGGGTGGCCGGGGCCGTGTCGGTGACGGGGCCCTCGACGGAGACGTAGCGGATCGTGGGTTCCAGCCGGTCGATCATCAGGGTGAAGCGTCCGGCGGCCTGGATCAGCTGGTTCTTGCGGGAGTCCCGGCCGGTCATGACCCAGATGTCGCCGCCGGGCTCGTACTGGTACCAGATCGGCACCGTCAGCGGGGCCCGCCCCTCTCCCGCGTCCACCGCCAACGCGGCCACGTGCACCTCGGCCAGAAACTCCTCGCGCTCCTTGCGGGACAGTGCCATGCCACTTCCTCCGGGATGCCTCGGGGCGTCTTCGCCTGCGAGTCGGTTCAGCGCACCGGCCCCGTTCCCTATTCCGGACCACGCACCTTCCGGCCTCCCTGGCGCCCCGGCCCCCTCACCCCCGCCCCAGGACCACCGTCCCCGAGGAGCAGAACCAGCCGCCCGTGCCCGAGGCGACCGCCAGGCGGGGGAGGTCGCCGGTGGGGGTGTGGATCTGGCGGGCGTCCGCCTCGCCGCGTAGTTGGCGTACGGCCTCGACGAGGAGGAAGAGGCCGCGCATCCCGGGGTGCTGGGCGGAGAGACCGCCGCCGTCGGTGTTGACGGGGAGGTCGCCGGTCAGGGTCAGACGGTCCTTCTCCACGAACGCCCCGCCCTCGCCCTTGGCGCAGAACCCGAGGTCCTCCAGGGTCACCAGGGTCATGTACGTGAAGGCGTCGTAGATCTCGGCGAAGTCGATCTCGGAGGGGCGCACTCCGGCGCGTTCGAAGGCCAGGCGCCCGCTGACCGCCGCCGGGGAGACCGTGAAGTCGGGCCACTCGGACATGGTCGTGTGGGAGGTGTGCTCGCCGGTGCCGAGGATCCAGACGGGCGTGGTCGGCCGGCAGTCCCGTACGTACTCCTCGGCCGCCAGCACGACCGCCGCGCCGCCGTCGGAGCGGATGCAGCAGTGCAGCTTGGTGAAGGGGTCGGCGATCGGCGCGGACGACAGCACGTCGTCGACGGTGATCGGGGTGCGGAACATCGCCTCGGGGTTGGCCGCCGCGTTCGTCCGGGCCTGCACGGCCACCGAGGCCAGCTGTTCCAGCGTCGTGCCGTACTCGTGCATGTGGCGGCGCGCGGCCATGGCGTACTTGGCGATCAGGGTGTGCCCGTAGGGGGCCTCGTACTGGAGCGGGCCGCGCGCGCCGAAGGAGAGGTTGCCGGTCCGGCGGCCCGCCTTGATGTCCGCGCGGGCCGTGGAGCCGTAGACGAGGAGGACGACGTTCGCGTGCCCGGCGGCGATCGCGTCCGCCGCGTGCGCCGCCATGACCTCCCAGGTCGAGCCGCCGACGGACGTGGAGTCCACCCAGGTGGGCCGCAGGCCCAGGTACTCCGCCACCTCCACCGGCGCCAGCGTCCCCAGTCCGGCCGAGGCGAGCCCGTCGACGGCCGAGCGTTCCAGCCCCGCGTCGGCGAGGGCGCGGCGGGCCGCCTGCGCGTGGAGCGCGTACGGGGTCGCGTCGTCCACCCGGCCGCAGTCGGAGAGGGCGACCCCGACGATCGCCACCTTTCGCCGGTTGCCTTGCGTCGCGGTTCGCGTGACGTTCTGTGTACCGGGCACAGCGGTCATGAATCTGACGGTACATCAGATTGGGTGTCCCCTGAAATGCCCCTGACCCCGCGCGGCATTCCGCACGGCGTTCCGGCATTCCGCACTCCCGCGTTCCGGTACTCCCGCGTTCCGGCACTCCCGCATTCCGTGAGGCAACGTCGTCTGTGGCTGCTCTGTGCTTTCGTCGGCAACCGCCCTAATATGACGGACCGTCAGATGTGCTGTGTCCGGAGCACGTGGCTGGGGGAACGGAAGGGGGACCGCCCATGGACGCCCGCTTCACCGCCGAGCAGGAGGAGATCCGGCGCACCGTGCGGGAGTTGCTGCTCAAGCGCTGTGGTCCGGAGGAGGTCCGGGCCGCCGTGCGGACCGGGGAGGGGTACGACGGCGGGCTGTGGGCCGCCCTCTCCGACCAGCTCGGCCTGCCGGGGCTCGCGCTCCCCGAGACGTACGGCGGAGTCGGGTGCTCGGTGACCGAACTCGCGCTGTCGGTGGAGGAGTTGGGGCGGTCGCTCGCACCCTCGCCCCTGCTGTCCACCTCCGTCCTCGTCGCCCCCTTGATCCTCGCTCTCGGCACCGAGCGGCAGCGCGCCGAGCTGCTGCCGCCGCTCGCCTCCGGCCGGCTGACCGCCGCCCTCGCGGTACCGGGCGGCGCCCTCTCCACCGCACTGGCCCTGACCGCCGACAACCGGGGCGCGTGGTCCGGCGGCGGCCGGGCCGGCGGCGTCCAGGCGCGCCGGGCCGGGGACGGATGGCGGCTGTACGGGGAGGCCGGGCAGGTCCTCGACGGGCACAGCGCGGGGCTGCTGGCCGTCGCCGCGCACGCTGGGGGGTACGCCCGCTCGCGGACGCTGCTGTTCCTGGTGCGGGCGGGGGAGGGCGAGGGCGGTGGTGGTGGGGCCGCTTCCGGGGTCGTACGGGTGCGGCAGACCTCCCTCGACGAGACGCGACCGGTGGCCCGGCTCGAACTGCGCGATGTGCGGGCCGAGTTGCTGGGCGACGACGACACGGCGGACGTGCCGGGCGCCCTGGCCGGTGTCGGGGACGCGGCGGCCGCCGTGCTCGCCGCGGAGGCCGTGGGCGCGGCCGACCGGGCGTTGGAGCGGACGGTGGCGTATGTGCGGCAGCGGGAGCAGTTCGGGCGGCCGATCGGGTCGTTCCAGGCGGTGAAGCACCGGCTCGCGGATGTCTACGTGGGGGTGCGGGCCGCCCGGTCGGCGGCGTACTACGCGGCCTGGGCGGCCGCGGCCGACTCACCCGGAGCGGGCGGTCGTGGCCGGCGGGGCGGTGAACGGGTCGGCGGGCTGGCCCTCGCCCAGGCCCTGGAGGCCCTGCGGGTGGCCGCCGGGGAGGGGATCCAGCTCCACGGGGGGATTGGGTTCACCTGGGAGCACGAGGCGCAGTCGTACTTCAAGCGGGCGGCGGGGGACGAGCTGCTCTTCGGGCCGGTGCACCGGCTGCGGGGGCGGGCGGCCGACGAGGCGGGGGTCTTCTCGGGCGAGAGCCGGGAACGTGACGGCCGGGGTGGAGGTGGGCGGGCCCCCGGTGGGCGGGAGCCCGACGGACGGGGCGTACGCGAGGAGGTGCGGGGCTGATGGCTGCGAGGGGTACGGCGGGGATGACCGACGGGATCAAGGACATGGGCGTACGGCTGGTGCAGAAGGTGTCCTCGGCACCCGCGTTCGCCCGGGTCGCGCCGCACGTCATACCCGCCCTGGACCGGGCGGTGCACCGGGTCACCCGGGGGCGTGTGCTGCTCAGCGCGCAGTTGCTGCCGGGGGTCGTCCTGACCGCGACCGGCGCGCGCAGCGGGGTGCCGCGTCGTACGCCGCTGGCCTGTATGCCCGAGGCGGAGGGCGGCAGCTGGATCCTCGTGGGGTCGAACTTCGGTCGCCCCGGCCATCCGGCCTGGAGCGCCAACCTGCTGGCCCATCCCGACGCCGAGATCAACTGGAAGGGGCAGGACATCCCCGTCACCGCGCATCTGCTGGCGGGCGCGGAACGGGCCGCCGTCTGGCAGGAGTTGCTGCGGTTCTGGCCGCCGTACTCGACGTACCAGGCCCGGATCGACCGGGAGATACGGGTGTTCCGGATCGTACGGCGCTGAGCCGCGGGCCGGGCGAGTCGCGGGCCGGGGGTCCCGGTCCCCTGAACGCGGCAGGCGGCACTCCTCGGGTGAGGGTGCCGTCTGCGTGACAGGAATCGCGTCCGGGGGCGTGCCCGGGGGCTCCTGCCTACTTCGTGGGCTTCTTGCCGGTGATGCCCAGGTGGACCAACAGGGCCAGGTTGGGCTTCAGTTCGGCCTGCTTCACGCCCCAGGACTGGAAGCCCTTCTGGTGGCCGGAGACCGAGGCGAGCATGGCGACCAGGGAACCCGCCAGGGCCCCCGGGTTCACGTCCTTGTCGACGCGGCCCTTGGCCTGGAGCTCGGCGACCGTCTCCGAGAGGGAGTTGGTGACCGAGTTCAGGATCTTCATGCGGATCTTGTAGAAGCGCTTGTCGCCCTCGGCGGCGCCCAGGTCGACGACGCGGAGGATGGCGTCGTTCTTGCGCCAGAACTCCAGGAAGCCGTCGACGAGTTCCTGGGCGGTCTGCCAGCCTGCCTTGCCGACCCAGGAGCGGCCTTCGAGAAGGCGCGTCAACGTGGCGCCCTCGGTGGCCATTTGTTCGGCGATCTCCAGGACGGCGCCCTCGACGTCCGGGAAGTACTGGTAGAAGGTCGCGGGTGAAGTGCCCGCCTTCCGGGCGACATCAATGACTTTGACGTCCCGGTAGGGCGACGAGCTGAGCATCTCGCTGAGGCAGTCGAGCAGCTTCTGCCGGGTCGCCTGCCCTCGCCGGCCGGCCACGCGGCCGTCGACGGTACGCACTTGTCCTGTCATGCCGTCAGCTTACCGAGGGGTGATCGGAGCGCGATTCGGCCGACTGCAAATGGGGAGTGTGGGCTTCACCAAGGGGTTCGTGCGGTGGGCGTGGGGGGTATTGGCCATTTTCTTTCGCCCCCGCCGCCCTTACCCGTCCCTCTCCACAAGGGGCTGCGCCCCTTCGACCCCGCTTCGGTGCGTTGTCGGGTGCGGGTGCGTGGGGCTTCCCGCGCAGTTCCCCGCGCCCCTTGACAACGCCGCCCGCGCCCCATGCCGCCAAGGGGCGCGGGGAACTGCACCCCACCCCCGGCGTCAGATGCGTCGCGCGGTCGGACGCGCCCCGCGCGCGTGTCGGCTCGTGCGCCCTTAGCTTGGCGTCATGGCCGATGAGACCGGGGGCGCCGCCGGGACGGGAAACGCCCCGTATCCCGAGGGCGTGCCCTGTTGGGTGGACGCCCAGCTGCCCGACGTCGAGGCGGGCAAGCGGTTCTACGGCGAACTCTTCGGATGGACCTTCGCGGTGGCCCCCCAGGACGGCGCGCACCAGGTGTGGGCGCACCTCGGCGGCGCCCCCGTCGCCGCCCTCGCCCCCAAGCCCGACGGCCGCCTCCCCACCGTGTGGACCGTTCACTTCGCGACCCCGGACGCGGTCGCCCTCACCGCCCGGATCGTCGCGGCCGGCGGTCAGGTGATCACCCCGCCGACACCGGTCGGCGGCCTCGGCACGGCCGCGCTCGCCACGGACCCGGAGAGCGCGGTCTTCGGCCTCTGGCAGGGCGCCGCGCACCCCGGCTTCGGCCGGCGTCACGAGCCCGGCACGTTCGCGTGGGCCGAGCTGTACACCCGGGACACCAAGGCCGCCAACTCCTTCTACGCGCACCTCTTCCACGACGCCCTCTTCGGCCCGGACGCCAGCCCCGACTTCGGCCGCGCCACGCTCACGGACGTCTTCCCGGCGGAGATGCCGCCGCATTTCCTGGTCCACTTCCGCACGGAGGACTGCGAGGCCGCGCTCGGCGCCGTCAGCCGGCTCGGGGGCCGGGTGCAGGTGCCGCCCTTCGACACCTCGTACGGAAATGTGGCGGTCGTCACGGACAATCAAGGCGCTTCGTTCGCACTGCTCCAGCAGGGGGACGACAACGGCTGGCGGGAGGCCCCGCGGGCCGCGGACCAGGTCGAACAGCGTCCGGACGAACTGCGGCAACAGGGGGACGACCAGCGCGAGGACGGGGCGCGGCCGGAGGGGGAACGTACGGCGAACGGCCCGGAGGACGACGCTGACCAGCGGGAAGAGCGCTGAGGCAGGGCCGCTGACGGTTCTCGGGTGGTGCGGCGTTCCGGTCGTCGCGCGGGGCGCGCAGAGGGCGCCGGGCGGACGGACGTACGGGGTTGTGCGCCGGTGGTACGCGGCTCGCCGCGCTGTCCCACCATCCGGGCTCCCACTTCCCGAGGGGCGGACGACGTGGTTTTGTCCTGAGACACCCCGATCCGCCCCCGGGTTCGCACCTGCCCCCGGTAGCAGGAAGAATCGGGGTGCGTGCCGCCATGGCGGTGCGGTGGTGAGACGCTGCACGGGGTCGCGCGCACAACGTGGGTGACGCGGTCCGTACGGGGAGGTGGCAGGGCAAGTGGTGGATCAGCTGACGCAGCACGATCCGCGGCGGATCGGGCCGTTCGAGGTGCTGGGACGGCTGGGGGCCGGCGGCATGGGGCTGGTCTATCTGGCGCGCTCCGCGTCGGGTCGGCGCGTGGCGATCAAGACCGTGCGGACCGAGCTCGCGGAGGACCAGCTCTTCCGGGTCCGTTTCACGCGTGAGGTCGAGGCGGCCCGCGCGGTGTCCGGTTTCTACACGGCGGCCGTGGTCGACGCCGACCCGCGGGCCGCCGTGCCGTGGCTGGCGACCGCGTACGTCCCCGCGCCCTCGCTCGAGGAGATAGTGAACGACTGCGGGCCCATGCCGGTCCAGGCCGTCCGCTGGCTCGCCGCGGGTGTCGCCGAAGCCCTCCAGTCCATCCACGGCGCCGGACTCGTCCACCGCGACCTGAAGCCCTCCAACGTGCTCGTCGTCGAGGACGGGCCGCGTGTGATCGACTTCGGTATCGCCTCCGGCGTATCGAACACGCGTTTGACGATGACGAACGTCGCCGTCGGCACCCCGGCGTACATGTCGCCCGAACAGGCGAAGGACTCGCGGAGCGTGACCGGCGCGAGCGATGTCTTCTCGCTCGGCTCGATGCTGGTGTTCGCCGCCACCGGGCACGCGCCCTTCCACGGCGCCAACCCCGTCGAGACCGTGTTCATGCTGCTGCGCGAGGGCCCCGACCTCTCCGGTCTGCCGGACGAGCTGCGCCCCCTCATCGAGTCCTGTATGCAGATGGACCCGACCGCGCGACCGGGCCCCGCCGACCTCCAGGCGCAGCTCGCGCCCCACCTCTTCGGCTCCGGCTCGGACGACAGCGGTACGGCGTCGGCGTGGCTGCCCGAGAAGGCGGTCAGCCTGATCGAGACGCGCCGGGGCGGACGCCCGGCGCCCAAGGCGCAGAACACCGGCGGCCGCAGCGGAGGTGGCGCCCGCCCCGCGCCCGTACCCCCGCCGCCGCCCTCGTACGACCCCGCGCCCGTCCCGTCCGGCGCCCCCGACACCGGGCCGGTGCGGCTGGCCGGCGGTCAGGTCCCCATCGGGCCCGGTCCGCGCGTCGCCGACGCCCGTGCCGCCGCCGTGAAGGCGCCCCCTCCCGAGGCCGGTCTCGCCGCGTCCTGGTCCCGGCCGCGCGCCGGCGTGAACGGCGCCGACCCCGCGCCCGCCGTGGCCCCGCCGACCCCGGAACCGGCCGCCTCCGGCTGGCGCCCCTGGCGTTTCCGCATGTCGAACGACGTCTGGGGCACCCCGTCGGTGGCCGGCGACCTCGTCTACGTCACCTCCTTCGAGGTGCACGCCCTGGACGTGGCCACGGGTCGGCGCCGCTTCAAGACGCGCGACGTCGCGTGGTCGATGGCGGTCGCGGACGGACGTATCCACGCCTCCGACGGCCCGACCCTCTTCGCGCTCGACGCCCGCGAGGGCGCCGACCTGTGGCGGCTGTCCACCGAGGCGTGGGTGTACTCGCTGAAGGCCGACCGGGGCACGGTGGTCACCGCCACCCGGGGCGGCGGCGTCCAGGGCTGGGAGGCCTCCAACGGGCAGAAGCTGTGGGAGCTCACGGGCGCGCAGACCGACTTCGAGTCCCCGGAGGCCGGGCCGGTCGTCCAGGACGGCACGGTGTACATCTGGAAGGACGCCCGGCTGCGCGCGCTGGAGGCCCGTACGGGTGAGGAGCGCTGGTCGTACCCCATCGGCGACGCGGCCTCCTGCGGCGGCGTCCCGGTGCGGCTGACCCCGGCCTCCGACGGCTACGTCTACATCGCCGCCGGGAGCCGTGTCCTCGCCGTCGACATCGCCGGCGGCCATGTCCGCTGGCACTTCGAGGCCCCGGCGGTCTTCCTGTCCGCCCCCACGTTCGCGCCGGGCCCCGCCGTCACGGGCGGCGGGGTCTACCTCGCCGACTACCTCGGCACGGTCTACGCCCTCGACGCGACCGACGGCCGTGACCGTTGGCGCATCGCGACGGAGTCCCGCTCCTCGCTGGAGCCGGTCCTGGTGGCCGCCGGGCACGTCCACGTCGGCAGCGGCAAGGGGCTCTACACCCTCGACGCGGTCACGGGCACGCCGAAGTGGCGCTTCCAGGCGGGCGGCGAGATCGTGGGCGCGCCGTCGGTGGCGGAGGGCCGCATCCACTTCGGTTCGACCGACCACCTCCTGTACACGCTGAAGGCCGACGACGGCCGCCTCCGCTGGAAGCTCGCGACCGGCGGCGAGATCACCGGCTCGCCGGTCGTCAAGGACGGTGTCGTGTACGCGTGCAGCAAGGACCGCTGTGTGTACGCCCTGGACGCGGAGAAGGGGACGGGGACGGCGCGCACCACATAGGCCGCGCGGTGGCGGACGGCCCCTCGCGGACGGGGGCACGGCCGCGGCCGAAAACGGTATGGTGTCGTGCACCTGTCACCGCCGCGGTTGTTCCTTTTGTGTGCGTGTGGCACCGAATCGACGCTACTCAACGGGGGTTGAGCAACGTGAAATCTCGTCATGTCCGAGCCGTCGCGGTATGCGGCATCGTCGTCCTCGCTCTCACCGGGGCCCGCGGCTCCGGCGGCGGAGGCTGCTCCGGCGGCTCGTCCTCGTCCAGCAGTTCCTCGGGCTCCAGCGGGGGCAGCGACAGCGGCAGTTCGACCACGACCGGTGGGAGCACCACCACGGGGACGGGCGGTTCGTCCGCGTCCCGGGGTGCCACACGGGACTTGAAGATCGAGACCTGTGCGTACGACAGCGGTCTGGTCGCCCGGGTGCGTGCCACCAACAGCAGTTCCAGCTCCACCTACAGCTACGAGTTCGACGTGGAGTTCACGGACTCCGACGGCAAACTGATCGACACCGTGGAGGACAACACCATCGCGTCCGTGCCCGCCGGGTCCTCGGACACCGTCGACGTCAAGGTGCCCCAGAGCACGCTGGACGCCGGCGGCCACACGGTCGGCGGCGGCACCTGCAAGCTCGGCGACCTCTCGCGCGTCTCCGGGTGAGGGTGCCTCTCGTGCACGGGCGGACAAGGATGCGCGGGCTGAGGTTCGCGTCGACGGCGGTGATCGTGGTGCTCGCGCTGACCGGCTTCTCGACGGGGCGCGGTTCCGGCGGCAGCGGCAGTTCCCGTGGCGGCAGCGGCGACGGTGGAAGCGGTGGGGGCGGCTGCAGTTCCTCCTCCCAGGACCACGACAGTTCGTCGTCCTCGTCGTCCTCGTCCTCGTCCTCCTCTTCGGGCGGCACGTCCGGTCTCGGCAACAGCGACGACGACTACGACGACTACGACTACGACGACGGTTATGACGACTCGTACGACAGCGGCGGCACCGGCGGCACCGGCGGCGACGACAGCACCGAGAGCCCCCGGGAAGCTCCGAAGGACGGCAGTGCCGAGCTTGTGAGCTGCGCGACGGCCGCGAAGCCGTACGCGACCGTCGAGGTCAAGAACCCCAACGACCACGAGTCGAGCTTCATCACCGTGGTGGCCTTCGTCGACAAGGCGGGCCGGCCGGTGGTCGCGGACGACGAGAAGATCACCGTGCCCGCGAACGGGGTGGCCGAGGTCAAGGTGCACGTCGACGACGCGGCCGACTTCGCCGACGTGGAGGATTGCGAGGTCGAGCCCCTGGCGCTCTGGACCAGCAGCTGAGAGCCGTACTGAACACCGGGGAAAGGCCGCACGTGAGAAGGGGTATGAAGTCCTCACTCTCCGCATCGGCCGGTTCGTCGCGGTCGTCGCGGCCGCCCCGGTCGTCCCGGGCGGCGGCGTCCGGTTCGTCGCGGCTCGGCTGGCTGGACGCGTTGCGCGGCATCGCGGCGCTCGTCGTGGTGTTCGACCACTCGTCGTACTCCTTCATGGCGGAGTTCCGACGGGAGCTGATGCCGGAGTTCAACACCAGCCGCTACGGCATCATGGTGTTCTTCCTGGTCAGCGGCTACATCATCCCCGCGTCGCTGGAACGCCGGGGAAATGTGAGGACGTTCTGGACGGGCCGTCTGTTCCGGATCTACCCGCTGTGCGCGGCCGTCGTCGCCGGTCTGATCGCGGCCGACCACCTGGGTGTCGCGGAAATCCGGGACTTCGGCGGGCAGAGCCTCGCCTCGGTGGCGGTGGCCCATCTCACCCTGTTCCAGGAGCTGTTGGGCACGCCCAATCTCCTCCTCGTCCTGTGGACCCTCTCGTACGAGATGGCCTTCTACCTGCTGGTCGTCGCCCTCTTCACGGTGCGTCTGCACCGGCGGTCCGGCGTGGTGGCCGTCACCCTGGCGGGGTTCGCCGCGCTGAGCGTGGCGGCCGGGTTCACGCTGCCGGCGTCGGCGCTCTCCGGGGAGTTCGGCACCGGCCGGCTGATCGCCCTCGCGGCGGTCGTGATGGTCGTCGCCATCTGCTGCGCGAGCACCGGGTCGACCGTGCTGAGGGTGTCAGGGGGCCTGCTGGGCGGAGGGCTCGCCCTGGCCCTGGTCGCCCTCAACGGAACCGTCCCGGTGTGGGAGGGGCTGGTGATCCTCGCCGTGATGTTCCTCGGTACGGCGGTGTACCGGGCCGACACCGGTCAGAGCGGCTGGGCGTGGGCGGGGTGCGCGGCGGCCCTGGTGGTCGCCTGCGCGGTCGGGAGCGCGTACGTCGACGGCGACGGGGGCCACTTCACGCGGCGCGCCTGGATCGTGTCCTTCCTGCTGGCCGTGGCCACCTTCGGCATCGGGCTGGCGGTGCGCCGCCGACGGATCCCGCGGCTGCTCACGTTCCTGGGCACGATCAGCTACTCGGTCTACCTGGTGCATCCGCTGCTGCTGGCGGTGAGCGACGGCACGATCGGCCGCCGCCGCCACGACGACCTCGTCCTCGAAGTCGCCTTCTACGCCGTGCTGCTGCCGGTGTGCGTGCTGACGTACTACTGCGTCGAGGTGCCGGCCCAGAGGTGGGGGCGGCGGTTGACACGCCGCGACGCCCCGGACCGGGTGGGCGCCGAGGCGCCGATGCCGTCCGGCCTTCCCACGTCCGCCACTCCTGGTGGATGACTGCGATACCCGGGAGAAGAAAGCGGATGCCTCGCCGGAAGAGATCCAGCGAGGCATCCGGTGCAGGCGGATCAGGTCTCAGCGCACGTAGGGGAGATCGAATCCGGCCTCGCGCGAAGCGGATTCATAGGTCGACAGCATCGACGCGACCGTTGACCGGATCTCCCTCAGGGAGAAACCGGCCTCTTCCAGGTCTCCCGAACCCAGCTGTCCGGCCAACTCCTCGACGGCCTCCTGAAGCACCTTCAAGGAGTCTCCCTGTACGGCCAGTGCCGGGTAGCGGCGATTTGGCAGACCGACCACCGCGTAGTTTCCCGAGACTGCCAGGACGGTGGCTGAGTTTTCCTGTTCGTTCATCCCTAACCCTGTGGATAGAAGGTGATATGGGGCCTGGTGGTGTCGAGCGGCCCGGTGAAGATGTCCTGCCGTCGCCCGACACCCAGCGTGACGTCGGCCTTCGGCAGCGAGCTTGACACGGAGTGCTTGGTACGGCTGTTGATGCCCGTGATCACGTAGTCCCAGTCGGACTCGCTGTGCACTCCGTCCGGGTTCGACGACGTCCTCGGCCCCAGTGTCCGGCTACCGACAACCGAGATCGGCTTCCCGATCCGGTTCGCGGCGTTCTGGACGCGAGCCCTCACCGATCCGGAGAGATTCGCCAGGTTCGCGCCTGCCCCGACGGACGGCCCACAGGCCGGTGTCGAGTTGTGCACGAGGACCGGAGTCTCTCCCGCCAGCACGTAGTACGTGTGCAGGTCGGCCACGGTGAGGTTGTGCACGGTGGCCGACTGGCTCCACTGACGGACGCCGGTGATGCGGACGACACTTCCGGTGGACGCGTCGAGTCGCTCTCCGACCGTCAGGTTCGTGGCGTCGACCCAGGCGCCGAGTTCCGGGACCCAGAAGGGGTGGCCGGCCGTCGCGGTGACCGAAGCGGTGCTCTTCCCGCCACCGGTCTCGATGGACAGAGTGATTCTGACCAGGTCCTTCCGGCCCTCGCCGGTGATCTCGGCGGTGACCGTCCTGGCGATGGTGCGGCCGGTCCTGGGATCCGTGGCGAGGACCTCGTCCCCGGTCCGCACGTCCTCGATGGCCTTGGTCGTGCCGTCGGCCATGAGCACGTGGGTGCCCGGGACGAAGCTGTTGCAGGGCTTCACGGCGCCGCGGACTCCGCCCACGTAGGCCAGCAGCGCGGTGGCGACGACCTCCTTGATGACGTTGCCCCGTGCGACGGCCGCGGCCTTCTCGTTGCACTCCTCGGCGTTGTAGACGCAGTAGGTGGCCGCGAGTTCCTTGGCCTTCTCGACGTCCTTGCCGCCGTGCAGCACGTACAGGTAGGCCTGACGGCAGCCCTCGCGGCCGTAACAGGCGGAACCCTCCGCACCCTTCTGCGACGACTCGTAGACCGGGTTGTACCAGAAGTCGTCCGTGAACTCCCCGTTCATCCTCGGGGACCAGTACCAGTCCGCCAGTTTGTCGATGTCGTTGGTGACCGGGGTGTTGGACGCCACCCAGTACTTCTTCGCGGCCTGGGACCGCTTGTAGATGTTGCCTCGGCGGTAGTCGGTCGTGCCGGACTTCGCGTCGTAGCCGACTTCCTTCTGCGTGTGCTTGCTGCAGTTCGCCAAGGAGTACTGGCAGGAGTTGGGCTTGGACCCGATCTCCGTGCCCGCCGGGTCGGAGTAGGTCAGCGGGTTGTTGTTGGCGTAGGTGTAGCCGTGCATCTGCTGCGGGTCGCTGTCGGTGAAGACCGGGTCGACCGACAGGAAGCGGCCCAGGGCGGGGTCGTACTCGCGGGCGCCGAGGTGCGTGAGGCCGGTGGCCTTGTCGATGGTGCCGCCCACGAAGCCCTTGGTGCCGGGCCAGTTGTTCGGCTCCGTGCCGCGCGGGCCGCCGAACGGCAGGGTGCGGCGCTGGGTCAGGGCCTGGCTGGTGGCGTCCACGGACAACTGGGCCGTGCCGTGGTGGTCGGCCAGGGTGAAGGAGATCTTCCCGTCGTTGGACTGTACGGCCATGTGGCCGCCGCCCACGTCGATGTAGCGGGTGCCCTTGGGAGCTGTGGACCCCTTCGCCAGGGTGATCTCCGTGGAACCGAGATACAGCGTCGTCTCGGTCGGGGTCCGGCCGATCAGCCGGTTGCCCTCCGAGTCGTACAGATACTCGGTGACCTTGTCGCTGCCGCCCTCCACGGGCTCGGTGACCTTGCCCAGATGGCCTTCGGCGTCCCAGTCCAGCGTCTGGGAGGTGCCGTCGCCCAGCAGTCGGGTGCGCGTGTTGCCCGCGTCGTCGTAGCCGAAGCTGTCGGTGGACTTCACGGTCCCGGTGGTGTTGTCCACCGAGGTCAGCGCGTGCGGGCGCACGGCTCCCGGGTCCGGGTAGTGGTAGTCCCGCTTGGTGTCGGTGCCACCGGACGCGGTGGCGTGCTGGGTCTCGGTGAGCCGGTTGCCGACCTTGTCGTAGGTGTAGGACGTCCAGTACGGGGCCGGACCGCCCACCGCGCCCGTGGTGGGAGTGGCGACACAGCCGGTGGTCGACTGGGCCCAGGCCTCCTTCATCCGCCCGAGATGGTCGTAGCTGAAGCACTGGTTGTCGGTGCCGGAGCGGGAGGTGTCGGAGACGGACAGGACGTTGCCCGACTCGTCGTACGTGTACGCGTTGAACTGGTCGACACCCGCGACGTCCTGGCGGTCCACCCGTGAGGTGGCCAGCCGCTGGGTGCCCCACTGGTAGGTGTTCGTCTCGTACGTGGCCTTGCCGCCGTTCGCGGCCAGGGAGTACTGCAACGGCTTGCCGGTGAGGCTGTAGCTGGTGCTCGCGGTCAGGTTCAGCGGTCCGCTGACCCCGACGGGCCTCAGCGTGCCGTCCTCGTAGGTGTGGGTGACGGTGTTGGCGGCCAGATCACCGGCCTTGGGGTAACCGACACCCTGCACCGTGCCCGACGCGTTGTAGCTGGTCGTCGACAGGTACGTGCCCGCCAGTTCCTTCTCGGCCGCCGGGACCGTCACCGAGGTGCGCAGCGGCCGGTACAGCCGGTCGTAGGCGACCACGCTCGACTTGTACTCCTGGCCGCCGCTGAAGCGGGAGCTGGAGGCGAGCTGGCCCTTGGCGCCGCTGATCGTGTCGTAGACCCACTTGGCGCGCAGCGTCCCGGAGGACGAGTCGTCCCGCATCTCGGTCTTGCGGCCCAGACCGTCGTAGACGTAGGCCAGGACGCCCTTCGGGCTCTTGGAGCTGGTCATCAGGGACCGGTCGTCGTACTCGAGGTGACCGGCGCCCTTGTCGGGATCCGTGGTGTCGGTGAGCCGGCCCATCAGGTCGTACTTCCACGTCCAGGCGTTGCCCGCCGGGTCGGTGACCTTGGTCAGCTCATCGCGCGGCGAGTAGTCGTAGGAGGTGGTGTCGTAGGCCGCGTCGGCCGAACGCGAGTGCAGCAGGCGCTTCTCGGTGATGCGGCCGCGGGCGTCGGTGACGGTGGTCTGCGCGGTGCCGCCGACGGGCGGGATGACCGTGGTGCGGTCGCCGCCGTAGAGGGTCTTCGTGACGCCGAGGACCTCTCCGCCGTCGCCGTTGCCGGCGATCTGCTTCATCTCGGTCACCCGGCCGAGGCCGTCAAAGGTGTACCGGGACTGGGTCTCCACGCTCAGCGCGTCAGCCGGCTTGAAGAGCGTGGTCGAGGGCGCGTCGGTGATGTAGTAGGAAGCGAACTCCTTCGCGGTCAGCCCGCGTTCGTCGTAGAAGGTGTCCGCGAGGAGCGTCCCGCCGTCCGGGCCGGGCTCCTGCGTCTGGCGGGGGCGCAGGAAACCGTCGTACAGGGCGTACGTGGTGTCCTGCGCGCCCGAGTTGCCGATGGTCTTCGTGCCCACCGCGACCGGCTTGCCCTCGGTGACGGTGTAGGTGAACTCGTAGCTGGGGGTCTGGCCCGTCGTCCGGTCCGGCAGCCACACCTTGGTGGCGCGGCCCAGCGCGTCGTACGCGTAGCTGGTGACCTTGCTGTTGGTGTCGGTCTCCGTGAGGGGCAGCCCGCGCAGCGCCTCGTAGGTGGTGGTCGAGACCTGGGCGGTGGTGCTGTCGCCCGCCGTGGCGGGCGGGGTGGTCACCGTGCTGCTCGTCGCGAAGCCCGTGGTGGGCGTGTACGCGGTGGTGGTGGTCCGGCCGCCGCTGCGGGCGGTACGGGTGAGCGCGCCGGCTGCGGTGACCGTGACGTCTGCGGTCAGGTCGGTGGTGGTCAGTGCCCGGCCGTAGCCGTCGAAGGTGGAGCTGGACTCCAGGTAGACCGCGGTGGTGCCGTTGTACGTCTTGAGCTTCGCGGTCCTGGTGGCGTCGCCCTTGGTCGCCGCGGCGCCGTACGCCCCGCCGTCGTAGGCGGTGCGGACGTCGGAGATGACGTCGTCCGGCCGGTTGGTGGTGGCGTCGCACGCCTTGGCGACCGTCTCGACCCGTGCCGGGCTGGCCAGGGGGACGCTGCCGGTGACATAGGTGGTGCGGGTGCACTGGTTGTCGGCGGCGGTCGTCGTGTCGCCCAGGTCCTCGCTCTGCACGACCAGGCCGGTGGCCGGGTCGTGGGTCTCGGAACCTGAGGTGGTCCGCCACTTGACGCCCGCGCCGTCGTCCAGCGAGGTCCACGACTTGGAGGAGGCGGTACCGGTGAAGTTGGCGGTGACCGTGCCC
Organism: Streptomyces sp. NPDC034049; assembly: GCF_055575575.1. Classification (NCBI taxonomy): domain Bacteria; kingdom Bacillati; phylum Actinomycetota; class Actinomycetes; order Kitasatosporales; family Streptomycetaceae; genus Streptomyces; species Streptomyces sp. NPDC034049. Next base: position 373,825 of record NZ_JBVISJ010000005.1, on the reverse strand, counting down.
CAGTCACGGACCTTCTTCGCGGTCTCCTTGTACCAGGGCCGGCTCACCGACTTCTCGAGGACCTTGCCGCCGGGGCCGGAGTAGGTGACGGTCTTGTAGGCGAAGCCGGCCTGCGACTCGTGGTCGGTGATCGGGTCGCCCTCGCCGTCGCCCAGGGTGACGCTGACGGACTTGGTGCCGCCGGAGGGCTCCTTGCGGTCGCCGTCCATGCCACGCAGGAAGTACGAGTCCTGCTGCGTCTTCATCGCCGAGGCGCCGCCCTGGCCGCCCGTGCGCACTCGGACGTGGCCGTAACCGCGCCACTGTGACCAGGTCCGCAGCTTGGCCTTGGACATGCCGTCGTCATCGTCGTAGTGCCAGGCCGCGCCGTCCAGGTAGTCGTACAGGGTGACCTGGTCGGGCGAGCCGCCCGTGCGGTCGGTCGCGGTGACGGAGGCGACGACGTACTTGTTGAACCACTGCAGCTCGGGGTCGTCGCTCGAACTGCCGCCGATGTACTGCGGGAAGCAGCGGGTGGTGTTCGTCTGCGGGGTGGGCAGGGCGTCGAAGTCGCAGACTGGCGCCGAGTAGTTGACGTCGATCTGGCCGCCCGAGTCGTCGGCGATCGTGGACAGCCGGGACTTGATGTACGGGGCGTAGCCGTCGCCGGTCTTGTCGAGCCGGTTGGCGAGCTGGGTGTAGGCGAAGGTGGTCTTCGGCAGCGTGATCGAGGCCGTGCCGTCATGGCCGGTGCGCTGGACGGAGTCGAGCAGCAGCTGGTAGTCGGTGTCGGCCATGCCCCAGCGGTGGGTCAGCTTCCAGGAGTCGACGTTGTCGTACCCGCTGCCGTCGTACACCTGGGTGGCGACCTCGGTGAGCCGCTTGCGGGTGAAGAAAGCCGGGGAGAACCGGCCCTCGTCGCAGTCGGTGCCCGCCTCGCAGTTCAGGTCCCAGGGGGTGTCGTACCAGTACTGGGCGTCCGAGGAGATGGACGAGCAGGTGGTGGAGCTGTCGGCGATGCACCGCTCGCTGCTGGTGAGGTCGACCTTGGCCAGCGCCTTCGCGCTGTACATGGCGGTGGACTTCAGCCCGTACTCGACGCGGTCCAGGGTGCCGCCGCGGACGTACGGGGTGTCGTCGGCGGCGGTCACGTTGCGGCCGTAGGAGTTGGTCTCCTTGTCGTAGTAGTACGCGACCGCGTTGCCGCGCCGGTCCACGACGTAGTCCAGGTTCCAGCGCCAGCCCTGCTGGCACCAGGACGCCGCGAACGTGGAGGCGTTGCAGGGTTCGTCGGCGTTGTTGCCGAAGACCGGCACCGTCCACGTCGAGTCGGTGGTCTCGTTGCCGCTCGCCCAGCCCGGGAGCCGGTTGTAGCCGAAGTAGTACTTCGTGCCGTCGGGGGTGGTGACCCGCCAGTACTCGTCGTTGCGGGCGCCGTTGGACCGCACGTCGGACGACGAGCCGTAGATCCGGTCGATCTTCGTGCCGTCGTCGTTCTGCAGCTTCCAGGAGTTGGTGCCGTTGGGCACCAGCTCACCGCCGGAGCCGTTCAGCGACAGGGTGGCGTTGTCGTACGCCCAGCACAGGTCGCCCGGCTCCTTGCCGTCGGCGTTGGTCGCCCCGTCCTTCTCGCAGCTCTTGTAGCTGCGCTCGATGAAACCGGGCGCCAGATCGAAGCCGTCACCGACCCAGGATGCCTGGTTGTTGCTGTTGCCCGTCCGGCCGTCGACACCGCCGGAGGAGTACGACAGCCCGACCTGCGGCGTCAGCCCGCCGGGCACCTTGGGCACCGCCATGTCGTACGACCAGGCGAACGAGCCGCTGCTCAGGTCCGTGTTCCAGGTCGACGAGGCCGACAGGGAGGTCGCCTTGTAGTCACCCTTGTCGCTGCTCGCCGACGCGGTGGCCGCCAGGACGGTGGCCGAGCCGGCGCTGAGGGCGACCGACTTCGTTGTCAGGGTCTGCTTGTCGGTGTCATTGACGGTCGCCACCGGACGCGTGGTGCGGCACTTCGCCTTCTGCGGTGTGGTGAGCGCGCAGGCGGGGAGTTGGACGAAGGTGAGGCGGGAGGCGTAGCCGCCGCCGTAGAGACCGGCGAAGGAGGAGTAGTCGAGCGCGGCGCGTGCCTTGCCCGCGCGCTGCTCGGTGTTCTGGCGGGGTGTCAGGGTGAAGACGGGCCCGTCGACGCCGGTCCTGCGGGCGGCCTTCCTGGACAGGGTGCGCACGGTGTAGGTGCCGGTGGCGGCGTCCTTGGACTTCTTGACACGGGTGTCCAGCGCGAGAGGCGATCCCTTGACCCGGGTGGTGTTCTTGTCGAGGGTGACCGTCGCGGAGGTCGCCTTGGGCCAGGTGGTGGCCGGGGCCTTGGCGGGGGTGCGGGGGCCCTTCGTGACCGTGCGGGGCACGGCCTTGCCGGCCGGGCCGCCGGCGACCGGTGACTCGGCCTTCGGCAGTGCGGGCTTGCGCCATGGCGCCTGGGCGACGGCGGGCACGCCCGACGCCTGTATCAGTGTTCCGGTCAGCACGGCGGCCGTGGCCATGGCCACCCGGCGCCAGGGCCGACCTGTTCTTCTGCGTGGTCTGGTCTTCATTCGCTTCTGTTTCTCCCGTTTGGTGTTGCGTGTTGCGTCAGATGGCGGCGGACGGATAGACAGACGGACGTTCCGTTCTGTTACTCCGCTACTTCGAGCCGTCGAACTTTCGGATCTTCTCCCCCTGCGCCTTGACCAGCTGGTCCGGAATTCCGGCCTGCTTCTTCCCGTCCGAGGCCTTCGGCCTCTGGAAGTTGTGGAACATCGCGACCGTCGTGCCTTCCCGCACAACCACGACAGCGTGAGGGACCCGGATCTTCACCCCGTCCGGATACGACACGACCGCGACCAACCGCAGGGAGACGGATTCGTCCCCGTATCCGGGATCGGGTTGGGCCTCGACGTCCTCGTAGGACGACCTGCCTTCCTTGAAGGCGGTGCAGTCGTCGGCCGCCGTACGGAATTCGCGCACCACCCGTTTCGCATCCTCGGCCTTGTGCGAGGCGAGAGCCATGACGGCCCCGGGGCGCGCTCCCTTGCCGCTGTACGTCCGGTTGATCCGCGCGTTGGCCCCGTAGGCACTGCTGCTCCGCCCGAGGGTCTGGGCGATCGCGCTGCACTCGACGGGATCTGCTCGTCTCGCGGAAGGGCTGGTGCTCATCGGCATGCTGCCGAATTTCTCACCGTCGCCCTTGCCCAACGCGACCTGATTGAGATCCGCCTCGGTCCAGGGTCCGCCGGCCGTGCTGTTCGCCGAGGTGCGATCACTCTCGGAACTCATCGTTCCCTTTCCGGTGCTCTCCCCGCACGCGCTGGCAAGAAACGCGGCCAGAATCGCGGCCACCGTGCAGCCCATGCCTCGTCTGAACAAAAGCTTTCCCTTGGTCCGAAGTTAACGATCTTGAGTGTGGGAGTGAATCGGAGAGGGTGCCTCCATACGCAGGGACCGGCAGTCGGCGATGTCTGCCCTGCCGACTGCCGGTCCCTGTGGCTGTTCAAGCCGATCGGTGAGAGTCCTCAGTCATCGAATCGAATCGACAGATCCGAAGCGGTGACGGAAATTCGCCCGAAGTCGCCTGTCATGACATACAGGTTCCCTTCGATCTCGAGAGAGTCGACGGTCCCGTAGTCCAGCTCGCCGGTCGCATCCTTTGCCGGCGGAGTGCCTTGCTCTGCCCAATGCAGATCCACTACACGCGTGAACTGCAGAGTTCCTTGCCGGTAGCAGTGCCTCTCGCCGGGGGAAGCGGGCTTGTGCTGCGGATGGTCGACATGCAGAGCCAGATCCATCGTCAGCGCCAAGAGTCCCGGGCGAGCTTGGATGTCGAGCACATAACTCTCTTCCAGGTGGTAAACGGCCAGTTGGCTTACTTCCCTGTAGTCCTTCATGGCAGGTCCCATTCGATGGGCGTATGGTTTCCAGGACTCTTTCGCGTGACAGGATTGCCGAATGAGTCGATCCGCTCTCCGTCGGCATTTCTCATCTCAACATGCGGGTCACTGCTTCCCGGTGCCCTGCCAGTGCCCTTCTTGATGGTGAGTCGAAGAACCCCGTTCGCGTCACGGAATTTGATGGGGCCATTCTCCGTCTGGCTGCGGACCCAGCCGTTGGAATGCCCGAACTCCTCCAGATGTGACGCCTTGGCGGTGCCATTTCTGGTGAGCTGTCCCATTGCGAAGTCCGCGTCATAAACGGCGCAGCCCGTGTTGTGGACGAGTACTGGTGTCTCACCGGCCAGCACATAGTACGTATGCAGCCCGGCCACCGTGAGGTTGTACGTCCGGGCCCGCTTCGTGAAGGAGCGGTTGGCCGTCACGATGACCGTGTCGCCGGTGTCGGTGAGCAGGGTCATGCCCGCGGCCAGGTCGCCCGCTTCGATCCAGTCCTTCTCCGAGGGGGACCAGAACGGGTGTTCGTGGGTCGCCGTGAGTTTCTCGACGCCGTCCTCGGTGGCGATCGACAGCTCGTTGAAGTGCTTGTCGTCCTCCGTGACGATCAGGCGGGTCACCTTCCGGGGACCGGACTCGCCGGTCTTGGGATCGGTGGCCAGGACCTCGTCGCCGAGCTTGATGTCCTCGATGTCCTTGGTGGCGCCGTCGGCCATGAGGACGTCGGTGCCGGCCAGGAAGCACTTGCAGCCGAGAGACCTCGAGACCCTTCCGCCCTTGCCGCCGGTGATCACCATGGCCATGAGGCTCTCGATGACCTTGCCGCGCTCCCACGCCTCCGCGTCGTCGACGCACTCGGGGGCGTTGTCGAGGCAGTAGGTCGCGGCGATGCGCTTGGCCTGTGCGTAGTCGGCGTCGGTGAGCTTGCGGCCGAGCTTCGTCAGGTAGTTGTTCGCCTTGAGGCAAGCCAGTCGGCCGAAGCATGCCTGGCCGACGCTGCCGTCGCGCTCGTAGACCGGTGTGTTCCAGTAGTCACCGTCCGGCGCGCGTCCGCTCGGTGAGTACTCCGAGAACCAGGCGTCGAGCTGGTCCGTGTCGGTCGAGGCCGGCGCGTGCTGGGAGATCCACACGCTGTCGTCATTGCTGCTCTTCGTCGAGGTCTTCGTGGTGGTCTCGGACGCCCCCTCGTACCCGTCCACCGTCGGCCACCCCTTGCCGTCGTTGCAGCTGTCGCACCACAGGCCGGTCGGGTCGGAGAACGTGAGGGGGTTGTTGTTGCTGTAGGTGTAGCCGTGCATCTGCTGCGCGTCGGTCAGGTCCATCACCGGGTCGACGCTGATGAAACGGCCGGTCGACGGGTCGTACTCGCGGGCCCCGATGTGGGTGAGCCCGGTGACCTTGGTGTCGTCGGTGCCGCCCACGAAGCCCTTGGTGCCCGGCCAGTTGGTCGGCTGGGTGCCGCGGGGCCCGCCGAACGGCAGGGTGCGGCGCTGGGTGAGCTGCTGGGTCGCCGAGTCGACGGCCAGCTGGGACGTGCCGTGGTGGTCGGCGAGGGTGATCGAGACGCTGCCGTCGTCCTTCTGGACGCCCTGGTGGCCGCCGCCGAGGTCGAAGTAGCGGGTGGCCTTGGCGGTGGTCGAGCCCTTGGCCAGGGTGATCTCGGTGCTGCCGAGGTAGAGCGTCGTCTCGGTCGGGGTGCGACCGATCAGACGGTTGCCGCCGGTGTCGTAGAGGTACTCCGTGACCTTGCTGCCGCCGCCCTCGACCGGTTCGGTCACCTTGGCGAGGTGGCCCTCCGCGTCCCAGGCGAGGGTCTGGGTGTCACCGTTCAGCGTGCGGGTCTCGGTGTTGCCGGTCTCGTCGTAGCCGTAGCTGTCCTCCGTCGAGCCCGTCGCGTCGGTCGTGACGACCGAGGACAGGGTGTGCGGGCGAGCGGCGCCCGGGTCCGGGTAGTCGTACGCCCGCTTGGTGTCCTTGGCGGTGTTGCCGGTGGTGTCGTGGATCGTCTCGTTCTGCCGGTTGCCCACCTTGTCGTAGCTGTAGGAGTGCCAGTACGGGGCCGGGCCGCCGAGGACACCGGCGCTGGGCGCGGTGGCGCAGGTGGTGGTGGGCTGCGTCCACGCCTCGGTCAGACGGCGCAGGTGGTCGTAGGTGAAGCACTGGTTGTCGGTGCCGGAGCGGGAGACGTCCGACACGGACAGCACGTTGCCCGCCTCGTCGTAGCGGAAGGTGTTGTGCTGGTCGACGCCCGTGATGTTCTCCCGGTCCACGCGGGAGGTGGCCAGGCGCTGGGTGCCCCACTCGTAGGTGTTGGTCGCCCAGGTCTTCTTGCCGCCGTTGTTGGACAGTTCGTACTGCAGCGGCTTGCCCGTGAGGCTGTAGCTCGTGGTGGACTTCAGTCCCTGGCTGCCGGAGAAGCCCGTCGGACGCAGGGTCTCGTCCTCGTAGGTGTAGGCCACCGTCGCCGCCGGGAGGGCCCCGGCCTTCGGGTAGCCGACGCCCTGGACCGTGCCCGAGTCGTTGTACGTGGTCGTCGACAGGTAGGTGCCCTGGAGGGCGCCCTCGGAGGACGGGATGGTGACGGAGGTGCGCAGCGGGCGGTACAGCCGGTCGTAGGCGACCACGCTCGACTTGTACTCCTGGCCGCCGCTGAAGCGGGAGCTGGAGGCGAGCTGGCCCTTGGCGCCGCTGATCGTGTCGTACACCCACTTGGCGCGCAGGGCGCCGCTGGAGGAACCCTCCCGGATCTCGGTGCGGCGGCCGAGGTTGTCGTAGCCGTACCAGAGCGCCGGGGTCTCCGCGTCGGGACGGGCGTCGTCGGCCGTGGTGAGCCGGCCCCGGTCGTCGTACGCGCTGACGGTGGTGCCCTTGTCCGGGTCGACGGCCTTGGTCTGCCGGCCCAGCAGGTCGTACTGGTACTCCCAGGAGTTGCCCGCCGGGTCGGTGACCTTCTCCAGCTTGCCGCCCGCCGTGTAGCCGTACTTGGTGGTGTCGTACGCGGCGGTCGCGCTGCGGCTGTGGTGCTGGCGCAGCTCGGTCAGCTGGCCGCGGGCGTCGGTGAGCTTGGTGGTGGCGACGCCTCCGACGGGCGGGACGACCGTGGTGCGGTCACCGCCGTAGAGGGTCTTCGTGACACCGAGGACCGCTCCGCCGTCGCCGTTCCCGGCGAGCTGCCTCATCTCGGTCTGCCGGCCCAGGCCGTCGTAGGTGTAGCGGTTCTGGGTCTCGACGCTCAGCGCGTTCTCGGGCTTGAACAGCGTCGTGGACGGGGCGACTTCCGTGTAGTAGCTCGCGAACTCCTTGGAGACCAGGCCGCGTTCGTCGTAGAAGGTGTCGGCCAGCAGGCTTCCGCCGTCCGGGCCGGGTTCCTGGGTCTGGCGCTCGCGGAGGAAGCCGTCGTACAGGACGTACGAGGTGCGCTGGGTTCCGTTGTTGCCGAGCGTCTTGGTACCGACCGCGGCCGGCTTGCCCTCGGCGATGGTGTACGTGAACTCGAAGTTCGGGGTCTGGCTGGTGGTCCGGTCGGCCAGCCACACCTTGGAGGAGCGGCCCAGCGCGTCGTAGGTGAGGTTGGTGACCTTGGTGTTGGTGTCGGTCTGGGTCTGCGGCTGGCCGCGGAGGATGTCGTACGTGGTCGTCGAGGAGTGCGCCGTGGCCGCGTCACCCGCCGTGGCCGGCGGCGAGGTCACCTTCGTGCTGGTGGCGAACCCCGTGGTGGGCGTGTAGGCGGTGGTGGTCGTACGGCTGTCGCCGCGTACCGTCCGGGTCAGGACCCCGGCGGCGGTGACCTTCACGTCCGCCGTCAGGTCGGTGCTGGTCAGCGGGCGGGCGTAGGAGTCGAAGGTGGCCCCGGACTCCAGGTAGACGGCGGTGGTGCCGTCGTACTTCTTCAGGACCGCGTTCGCGGTCAGATCGCCCTTGGTGGGGGCCGTCCCGTAGCCGCCGCCGTCATAGGCGGAGCGCACGTCGGAGATCACGTCGGCGGGACGGCTGGGGGTCGTGTCGCACGCCTTGGCGACGGTCTCCACGCGGGAGGGGAAGTTGAGGATGTTGTCGGTGGTGTTGGTGGCGTAGGTGGTGCGGGTGCACTTGTTGTCGGTGGACGTGGTGTTGTCGCCGAAGTCGTCGACCTGGGTGACCCGTCCGGCCACGGTGTCGTGCGAGTTGGCGAGCGAGGTGATCCGCCAGGCCGCGCCGGCGCCGTCGTCCAGCGAGGTCCACGTCTTGGTGGAGGCGGTGCCGGTGAGATTGGCCGTCACCGTGCCCCAGTCGCGGGTCTTCTTCGCCGTCTCGTGGTGCCAGGGGCGGTTGACCGTCTTGGTCAGCGCCTTGCCGCCCGGTCCGGAGTAGGCCACGGCCTTGTAGGCGAAGCCGGTCGCCGACTCGTGGTCGGCGATCGGGTCGCCCTCGCCGTCGCCCAGGGCGACGCTGACGGACTTGGTGCCGCCGGAGGGTTCCTTGCGGTCGCCGTCCATGCCGCGCAGGAAGTACGAGTCCTGCTGCGTCCTCATGGCCGAGGCGCCGCCCTGGCCGCCGGTCTGGACACGGACGTGTCCGTAACCGCGCCACTGGGACCAGGTCTTGTGCTTCTCCTTCGTCAGCCCGTCGTCATCGTCGAAGTGCCAGGCCGCGCCGTCCTTGTAGTCGTAGGTGATGACCTGGTCGGGGGAGCCGCCGGTGCGGTCGGTCGCGGTGACGGAGGAGACGACGTACTTGTTGAACCACTGCAGCTCGGGATCGGCGGTGGAACTGCCCCCGATGTACTGCGGGAAACAGCGGGTCGTGTTGGTCTGCGGGGTGGGCAGCGCGGCCGAGTCGCAGACGGGCGCCGAGTAGTTGACGTCGGTCTGGCCGCCGGACTCGTCGGCGATCGTGGACAGCCGGGACTTGATGAAGGGGGCGTAGCCGTCGCCGGTCCTGTCGAGCCGGTTGGCGAGCTGGGTGTACGCGAACGTGGTCTTCGGCAGCGTGATCGCCGGGGTGGCGGTGTGGCCCGTGCGCTGGATGGAGTCGAGCAGCAGCTGGTAGTCGGTGTCGGCCATGCCCCAGCGGTGGGTGAGCTTCCAGGAGTCGACATTCTTGTAGCCGCTGCCGTCGTACACCTGGGTGGCGACCTCGGTGAGCCGCTTGCGGGTGAAGTACACCGGGGAGTACCGGCCCGCGTCGCAGTCGGTGCCCGCCTCGCAGTTCAGGTCCCAGGGGGTGTCGTACCAGTAGGCGGCGTCGTTCGCGATGGAGTCGCAGTCGGTCTGCGCGTCCGCGATGCAGCGCTCGCTGTTGGTGAAGTCGGCCTTGGCCAGCGCCTGCGCGCTGTACATGGAGGTGGACTTCAGCCCGTACTCGATGCGGTCGACCGTGCCGCCACGGACGTAGCGGGTGTCGTCGGCGGCCTTCAGGTTCCGGCCGTAGGAGTTGGTCTCCTTGTCGTAGTAGTAGGCGATGGCGTTGCCGCGCGCGTCGACGACGTAGTCGAGGTTCCAGCGCCAGCCCTGCTGGCACCAGGAGTCGGCGAACGTGGCGGCGTGGCAGGGCTCACCGGAGTCGTCGCCGAAGACGGGCACGGTCCACGCGGAGTCGGTGGTCTCCTTGCCGTCCGTCCAGCCGGGCAGGCGGTTGTACCCGAAGTAGTAGCGGGTGCCGTCCGGGGCGGTGACCCGCCAGTACTCGTCGTCGCGGGCACCGTTGCCGCGCACGTTGTCGCTGGAGCCGCGGATCCGGGCGACCTTCGTGCCGTCGTCCTTCTTCAGCTTCCAGGAGTCGGTTCCGTCGGGGACCAGCTCACCGGCCTTGCCGTTGAAGGTGAGGAAGGCGTTGTCGTAGGCCCAGCACAGGTCGCCCGGCTTGCCGCCGTCCGCGTTCTCCACGCCGTCGTCGTCGCAGGGCTTGTAGCGGCGCTCGACGAACCCGGGCGACAGGTCGAAGCCGTCACCGACCCAGGAGGACTGGTTGTTGGTGTTGCCCGTCCGCCCGTCGACGGCCGAGGAGGAGTACGTCAGACCGACGTTCGGCTTCAGACCGCCGGGGACCTCGGGCACCGCCATCTCGTACGACCAGTTGAAGTCACCGGTGTTGAGGTTGGTGCTCCACGTCGAGGAGGGGGACAGCGTGGTGGCCTTGTAGTCGCTGCCGACGCTCTCCGTGTCCGCGACGGCGGCGAAGACGGTGGGACCGCCGGAGGCGAGGGCCAGGCCGGACGCGGTCAGCGTCTGCTTCTCGGTGTCGTTGACGGTGGCCACGGGCCGGGTCGTGCGGCACTGCTTCTTCTGCGGCGTGGTGAGTGCGCAGGCGGGCAGCTGGACGAGGCCGAGGCGGTCGGCGTATCCGCCGCCGTAGAGGCCGGCGAAGGAGGAGTAGTCGAGTCCGGCGCGGATCTTGCCGGCGCGCTGGGTGTCGCCCTTGCGGGGTGTCAGGGTGAAGACGGGGCCGTCGACGCCGGTCTTGCGGGCGGCCTTCTTGGACAGGGCGCCGACGGTGTAGGTGCCGGTGGCGGCGTCGGCGGTCTTCTTGACCTTGGTGTCCAGGGTGAGGGGGAGTCCCTTGACCCGGGTGGTGTCCTTGTCCAGGGTGACCGTCGCGGCGGTCGCCTTGGGCCAGGTGGTGGCCGGGGCCTTGGCGGGGGTGCGGGAGCCCTTCGTGACCGTGCGGGGCACGGCCTTGCCCGCCGGGCCGCCGGCGACCGGTGACTCGGCCTTGGGCAGCGCGGGCTTGCGCCAGGCCGGCTGGGCGGCGGCGGGCACGCCCGATGCCTGTATCAGTGTGCCGGTCAGCACCGCGGCCGAGGCCATGGCGACCCACCGCCACGGCCGGCCTGTTCTCCTGCGTGGTCTGGTCGTCATCCGAGTCTTTTCCTCCCGTTGGGTGCTCCGCGGGCAGGGGGGAGCCATGTGCGGCGGAGCGAAGAAGTCAGGCGGGGAACGGGGCCCGCCGCGTACGGCGGCGGGCCCCGTTCCCGATGACCGAGCCGGTCAGTCGCCGCTGGGGACGGCGGTCTCCACGCCCGGCATGCCGACCGCGAGGTGGTCGATCTGGGTCTCGGTCAACGCGCCCTGGAAGACCCACACGTCCGAGAGCGAACCGGGGAAGTACTGGCCGGACGTGGTGCCCGTGGTGTCCCGGCCGAGTTGCAGCGTCTTCGACGCCTTGTAGGTCAGCACGTCGTCGGCCCACGAGACGACGTCGGCGCAGCTCGCGTCGTCCTGCACCCCGTCCTCGTCGGCGTCGGCGCAGGCGGTCTCCTGGAGTTCGCCGTTGACGTAGAGGCGGACCTCCTTGGAGAACCCGTCGTAGACCAGCGCCAGATGGTTCCAGTCGGTCGGGCTGTAGAACATGCCGTTGCCGACGTCGGAGACCGCGGCGGTGTCGCTGTCGGAGTCGGCCGTGGCGATCCGCCAGCGGCCCGGATCGGTCGCCGGGGTGGCGCTGGGTTCGTAGCGCACCGCGAAGGCACTCTTCTTCGTTCCCGGAGCGCTGATGACCGTGACCGGGCTCGTCGGAGTGGCGGCCGTCTGGACGTAGGCGCTGACCGTGAAGCTGGCACCGGTGTCGACCGGGACCACGGAGGCCGCGGCGTAGTCGTTGGTGCCGTCGAGGGTGACGGCACCGTCGACCCAGCCCGAGCCCGTCTGGGCGCCGTTGTAGAGGGTCATGGCGTTGGCCGCGGCCGAGGCGTCCGGCGAGGTCAGGGGCGTTCCGGTGGCCGTCTCGAACTTCCAGCGGCCCTTGACCACCGCGCGCTGCTTGAACAGCTGCTGCACCTCGCCGGCGGACACCGGACGGTCGAAGAGCCGTACGTCGTCGATCTGGCCGGGGAAGAACGAGGTCGGCGTCCGCTCGAACGCGCTGGCACCGATCTGCACCGCACCCCCGGCATACCAGGTGGTGGTCGTGGCGGTGGTGCCGGCCAGGGTCCCGTTGACGTACAGCGAGAGCTTGTCGGCCACCGTGTCCTGCACGCCGACCAGGTGCGTCCACTCACCGCCGTACGCCGCGGTGCCCTCGGGCTGCATGGCCCGCACCACCGTGGAGTCGGCGGCGTCGGCGCCGTGCTGGTTGAACACCCAGCGGTCGTAGGCACTGGAGTAGTACAGCTCCGGACCCGTCACCGTGGAGCCGATCTGCGAGGCGACCGTGGCGGCGTGGTTCGGCTTGGTCTTCGGCAGCTTCACCCAGGCCGAGACGGCGTAGCTGTACGAGGTGTTGATGTGCGGGCCGCTGGTGACGGCGTAGTCGTCGGTGCCGTCCAGGGTCAGGGCGTTGCCGTCCACCCCTGCCGTACCCGTGGTGGCCCCGCCCTTGAGGACCGCCGGGTTCACGTCGGCACGGCCGCTCAGCGCGGTGGCGTCGGCGGCGTCGTCCATGTGGAAGACCGCGCGGGCCGGACGGCCGGCGCCGATCGAGTTCGCGCTGTAGAGGGTGGACACCTCGGCCGCCGACAGCGGCTTCTCGAAGGTCTTCACCTCGTCGATGGACCCGGGGAAGAACGAGGTCACGGCGCCGTTCAGATGGCTGCCGCCGATGATCATGCCGCGCCGCGCGTTCCACGCCGTGCTGTAGGCCGTGGTGCCGGCCAGGGTGCCGTTGACGAACAGCTTCAGCTGCTGCTCACCGGCGGCGTACACACCGACCAGATGGGTCCACTCCCCGGCCTTGGCCCCGCCCGCGGCGGCCTGCATGGCCCGGACGGGAGTGGCGCTGGTGGTGTCCGCGCTGTACTGGTTGAACACCCAGCGGTCGTACCCCTTGGAGTAGTACAGCTCGAAGCCCGGCGCGTTGTTGCCCCGCTGGGAGGCGACGACCGCCCCGCCGGCCGGCATCGCCGACAGCTTCACCCACGCCGACACCGAGAAGCTCACATCGGTGTTGATGGTGGCGACCTCGGTGGCGGCGTAGTCGTCGACGCCGTCGAACTGCACGGCCTTGCCGATCTTGCCCTCCACGTCCCGGGTCGGGCCGCCGTACAGGAACGCGGTCTGCTCGGGTGCGCCGCCCGCCGCCTGGGTGGCGCCGGCCGCCTCGTCCATCGACCAGTTGGCGCGTTCGAGCTGCCCGGCCTTGACACGGAACTGGTAGGTGCGGATCTCGGAGCCGTTGCCGGCGGCGTCGAAGGAGCGGGCGGTGAAGGTGTTGAGGCCCGGCTTGAGCGGCAGCACCGGCACCGTCTTGGCCGCGCCGCCCGAGGTGGTGACCGTGTTGGCGGACACCGGGTCACCGTTGATGCCGTACCAGTACTTCGTCACGTCGGAGACGGCGCCGGTGATCACGAAGTTGCCGTACTGGCCCACTCCGTCGTACCAGGGGTCCTCGGGGTCCTCCGGGTCGGAGGCCGGGTAGATGGCGGAGGAGATGCTCGGGGCCTTCGGCACGCTCGTGTCGTACACGAAGTAGCAGGAGGTCGGGTCGCCCGTGTACGACCAGGGCGAGGACTGGGCCCCGTCGTTGGAACGGACGTACCAGTTGATCGTCTTGTTCTTGGGGAGGGTGGACGGCAGGGTGATCGAGAAGTCCGAGCCGGACTTCTTCGCCCCCGTCAGCCCCGACTTCCAGCGGGTCACCGAGCCCTTGCCGTCACCGGTGTCCCAGCTGGCCGCGAACTCCACCTTGACGGTGTCACCGTCGGGGTCCGTGATGTCGTTCGCGTAGATCTTGCCCAGGGAGCGCACACGCGCGGCGTTCTCGGGCTTCTTGCACGTCCCGCCGTACTCCATGACCAGCTGCGACATCTTGACCTGCGGCGGCGGCCGGTTGTACTGCACGCGCAGATAGGCGTCGTCGGAGAACCTCTTCCAGCCGTAGGCGTCGGACTCGCTCGCCGCCCGCATGCCGAAGGTCATCGTCGACCACTTCTTGTCCGCCGCCAACTGGATCGCGGACTTCACGTCGAACTCGGCGTCCTTCGCGGCACAGCCGGTGTATCCGTAGGCGAAGGACGCGGTCCTGAGGTGGTCGATCCAGAAGCCGGAGGCGTTCTGCGAGTTCCAGGTCGTCGACGAGGAGATGTCCTTGGTGCGCCACAGTTCCACGCTCCGGTCGGAGCAGGACGCCGACCAGGTGTTGCGGACCACGAACTCCGCTTGCAGCACGCTCCGGCCCGCGAACTTCGACGTCGGGATGCGGTAGAAGAGCCGCTTGGTGTCGTGCGGCGCGCAGTAGGCCCAGTTGCAGTACCCGAGGCCCGCGTCCGACTCGCCGTTGAACTTCCACTGCGGCGACGACGCCCAGTACTCGGAGGCCATCGTCCACGCCGACGCCTTCGGGGAGTACCACTGGGGGTCGATGAACACGGGGTACACCGTGTCCTTGCCCCGGAGCACGTCGCGGTCGGGCGTCAGCACCAACTCGTCCTGCGCGGCGGGGACGTCCACACCCACCGGTGCCACGTTCGCCGACTCCGCGGCGCTGGTTTCCGGGCCGTCGGCGCCGGCCTCGGCGGCGGTGGCGGAGGCGGTGACGGCGGTCGTCGTGGTGGCCGAGGTGGCCGAGCGCGGTGCGGACAGCGCCGACGTCTTCGAGGCGCTCCCGGCGGAGGGCCGCGTCGAGGACTCCTCCGTGGTGCCGGGTGCCTGGTCGCTGGAGTCCCACATCACCGGGCGAGGGGCTTCGAAGACCGCGCTTCCTGCGCCCTTGTCGATCGCCGCCAGGCCGCCGCCGTCGGTCTCCTCGACCCGCATGCCGCCCGCGTCCAGTTCCAGACGCAGCTCGTTCAGCTCCGTACTCGCCGCGGCCTCAGCCGACTTGACGACCAGCAACTGAGTGAAGCCGTCCTGCTGCGCCGTCATGCGCAGGTCCACGTCCGGCAGGACGTCCGGGTAGGTGACGGTGTTCCCGCTCAGTTCCGGAGCGGGCAGCTTCTCGGGCCAGGACAACGCGAGTTCCCGGCCGTTCTTGATCATGCGCACCAGCGGGTCGGTGCCCCCGCCCGAGAACGTCAGCCCGACGGTGGTGGCCTTGGGCGCCACTGTGCCGTTCGCGCCGCGCGCCAGCGTGGTGTCGATGTCCTGCCACTCGCCGTTCACCCGCGTCCGCACCGGTCGCAGGTGCTCCCGGGCCTCCAGATGACCCTTCGGAGTGGCGAACACCTCACTGCTCTCGCCGCGCATCGAGGTGATCTCCACGGGCTTGCCCGTGCGCGCGGCCTTGGCCAGTGCCTTGGCGTCCTCGCCCGCTTCGGCTTCAGCGGACCCGTCGGCCGCTCCGGCCGTGTCGGCGGACGCTGCGGTCTTGGCGGCGTCGACGGCAGAGGTGCCGGCACTCCCGCCGGCCACCGCCATCGCGCCCTCCGATGTGCTCGCCGCCAGCATCAGGGCTGCGGAAAGCACCACGCCGGCTCTGCGGAGCCGACGTCTTCCCCCGTGTGTATTCATATGTTTTATCCCCCGCCGAACGGCGTTGAGCTATGACTGGATATGTGCGATCAAGAGGTCGAGTGATCAGGTCGCAACATACGAGCAACTCCCGCCTCTTAACCAGAGACTCACATGGGGACAAAGCTCATGAGTGGCGCAATCAAGTGAAGCCTGCGTGTGAATCAGTTCACGTTTCATTCGCGAATTGTCCGTGATTCGAGGTGTCCCTCCTCATCGCGTCCGATGCCCGCTCTGTCGCCGCGACACGTACAACTCCTCTTGTCGTTGCCGCGGTTGGTTGCCCAGTGAGATCAGGTGCGGGGCGTACGCGAGCGCGTGCGTTCGCGTCGCCTCGCGTGCCGCCCAGCAGGCCCGTACCGTGCCCTGGACGGCCTCCGTCGGAAACCCGGCGACGATCTCCGCGCACCGCACGGCCGCGGCGACCGCCTCGCCGGGTTCCGTCACCTCCGACACCAGCCCCACCTCGTGCGCCCGCCGGGCCGACATCCGCTCGGCGGTGCCCAGCAGTGCCATGCGGGTGGCCTCCCCGTACGGCATGCGCTGGGCCATCAGGATCGACTCGAAGGCGCTGACCATGCCGTAGCTGGTGTGGGGGTCGAAGAAGGTGGCGGCGGGGTCGGCGACGAGGAACTCCGCCTCGCCCAGCAGATAGAAGGCCCCGCCGCAGGCCATGCCGTTCACGGCCGCGATCAGCGGTTTCCAGCAGTCGTTGGACTTCGGGCCGATCCTGAGGAGGGGGTCCTCGATCGTGTAGGGGGAGTTCGGCTGCGGGACGGCTCCCGCCGCGTCCCGGTCGAGGCCCGTGCAGAAGGCACGCTCGCCCGCGCCGGTCACGACGACCGCCCGCACCGCGTCGTCGTATCTCGACTCCCGCCAGAAACAGGCGAGTTGCTCGGCCGTCGGCAGGTCGATCGCGTTCAGTCGCTCCGGGCGGTCCAGGGTCAGCAGGGCCACGCCCGTCGCCTTGTCCGTCGTGGTGCGCAGGGTCACGGCCGCTCCAGCACCCATTGGGGCAGGCCGGTGGAGGTGAACGCCACCTGCACCCGCGCGCCGATCCGGATCCGCTCGGCCGGCACCGAGTCCAGGCGGGCGCCCGGCCCGCTCACCAGGCTGCCGACCAGACGGATGCGGGGCGCGTCGGCGAGTTCGACGAGGACGACGTGGTACGGGGCCTGCGCGGCGTAGTCGGGCAGGAGCGGCGGGTGCGGGCGGACGTACGACCAGATCCGGCCCCGCCCCGAGACCCGGCGCCACTCGGCCGCGAAGGAGCGGCAGTGCGGGCAGCAGGGGCGGGGCGGGAAGCGGAGTTCGCCGCAGTCGGCGCACGCCTGGATCCGCAGTTCGCCCCGCGCGGCGTACTCCCAGAAGGGGGCGCCGTCCTCGTCCACCACCGGTGTCAGCATGTCCTCGACTCCTCAGTTCCTCAGCAGCAGCGCGGAGGTCGGTACCCCTTCGCCCGCCGTGACCAGACAGGTCGCCGCGCCGGGCACCTGGGCGGTGCTCGTGCCGCGCAGTTGCCGGACGCCCTCGTTGATCAGGTTGAAGCCGTGCACATAGGCCTCGCTGAGGCCGCCGCCGGAGGTGTTCAGGGGGAGCCGGCCGCCGGTCTCCAGGGCGCCGCCCTCGGTGAAGGCGCCGCCCTCGCCGCGCGCGCAGAACCCGTACCCCTCCAGCGACAGGGGGATCAGGGCGGTGAACGCGTCGTAGATCTGGGCGACGTCGATGTCGTCCGGGGTGAGGTCCGCGTGCTTCCAGAGGTGCCGGGCGGCGGTCCAGGCGGGGCCGGTCAGCGGGTCGTCGTTCCAGTAGTTGACCATGCCGTGGTGCTGGGCCGGCAGGCCCTGGGCGGTGGAGTGGACGTAGACGGGGAGGCGCCGGCAGTCACGGGCGCGCTCGGCGGAGACCACCACGCACGCCAACGCCCCGTCCGTCTCCAGGCAGTTGTCGAAGAGGCACAGGGGTTCGCTGATCCAGCGGGAGTTCATGTACATCTCCCGGGTCAGCGGGCGCTCGTACATGATCGCGGCGGGGTTCTGGTTCGCCCGGTTGCGGCAGGCGAGGGCCACGTTGAAGAGGTGGTCGCGGGTGGTGCCGTACTCGTGCATGTGGCGGCGGGCCAGCATCGCTATCTCGTCGACGGGGCGCAGCAGGCCGTGGGGGCGGGTCCACTGGGCCGGTGTGGGGAGTTGGACCGTGGTGTTCTTCCACGGGCGGGGGCCGGAGCCGCGTTTGCGGGACCGCCAGGCGACCCCGACCGTGGCCTGGCCGGTGGCGATCGCGGCGGCGAGGTGCGCGACCGTGGCGCACGAACCGCCGCCGCCGTAGCCGACCTTGCTGAAGAAGGTGAGGTCGCCGAGGCCGAGCGCCTTCGCCACCTCGACCTCGTCCGTCTCCTCCATCGTGTACGAGGCGAGCGCGTCGACCTCGTCCGGGGCGATCCCGGCGTCGTCGAGGGCGGCGAGTATCGCCCGGCACGCCAACGACCGTTCTGTTTCCGGGAGTTGCTTGGCGAAGGGGGTCTGCCCGATGCCGACGATCGCTGTCGCGTCCTTGAGCTGGGCCATGGGGCGCACCTCCGCACCGGGTGGCGGAGCGCACCTCCGCACAGGGGCCGTTCGGCTGCTGACAGTCCGTCAGGGTACAGCTAATCTGACGGGTAGTCAGCTACGGGTGTCCGGCTGACGATCGGGCGCTTGAACACCGGTTCTCGGGTACGGAGGCCTGCTGTGAGCGGTGGCATGGAGGGACGGCGCGGTGACCGGGAGGGGACGCGCGGTGACCTGGTCGGGCGGCGCGGTGACCTGGAGTGGGGGACCGTCCCCGGGCTGGTCCGCGCGGCGGCCCGGCGGTACGCCGGGGTCGAGGCCGTCGTCGACGGACGTACCCGGGTGTCGTACGCGGAGCTGGGCGTTCGGGTGGAGCGCGCTGCGGCGGCGTGCGTCGCGAACGGGGTGCGGGTCGGCGACCGGGTCGCCCTCTGGGCCCCGAACTCCCTCGACTGGATCGTCGCCGCGCTCGGCGCGGTCTCGGCGGGCGCGGTCCTCGTCCCGCTGAACACCCGCTTCAAGGGTGGTGAGGCCGCGGACGTGCTGGCGCGCAGCCGGGCGAAGCTGCTGTTCGTCACCGGCACGTTCCTCGGTACCTCGTACGTCGCCTCGCTCCGGCGCGCGGCGGGCGCGGACGGCGGGCGGCTGCGGGCGCCGGGGGCCGGCGGCGTGTGCGAACGGCCGGGGCCGTTGCCCGGACTGCCGCATCTGGAGCAGGCGGTGGTGCTCTCGGACGACGCCCCCGCCGACTTCCGCACCTGGAAGGACTTCCTCGCGAGCGGCGACGGGGTGACCGCGCAGGAGGTGAGGGCACGCTCCGACCGGCTGACGGGCGACTCCCCGTCCGACATCATCTTCACCTCCGGCACGACCGGCCGACCCAAGGGCGCGGTGATCACCCATGCGCAGACCCTGCGCGCGTACGAGGTGTGGAGCGAACTGGCCGGGCTCCGGCAGGGCGACCGCTACCTGATCGTGAACCCGTTCTTCCACACCTTCGGCTACAAGGCCGGGGTGATCGCCTGTCTGATGCGGGGCGCGACGATGATCCCGCAGCCGGTGTTCAACGTGGAGACGGCGATGGCCAACGTGGCCGCCGAGCGGGTCTCGGTCCTGCCCGGCCCGCCGACCCTCCACCAGTCCCTCCTGGACCATCCCGCCCGCGACGACTACGACCTGAGCGCGCTGCGGCTGGTGGTGACGGGCGCGGCCGTGGTCCCGCTCCGGCTCGTCGAACGGCTGCGGGCCGAACTCCGCGTCGACACCGTACTGACCGCGTACGGCCTGTCCGAGGCGTCCGGCATCGTCACGATGTGCCGGCGCGGCGACGAGCCGTCGGTGATCGCGTCGACGTCCGGCCGGGCGGTCCCCGGCACGGAGGTGCGCGTCGTCGATCCGCTGGGCTCCCCCCTGCCGGCCGGTGCGCCCGGGGAGGTGCTCGTCCGCGGCTTCAACGTCATGCGCGGTTACTTCGAGGACCCCGCCGAGACCGCCCGCGCGGTCACCGCCGACGGCTGGCTGCGCACGGGTGACATCGGCGTTCTGGACGAGGACGGCAACCTGCGGATCACCGACCGCCTCAAGGACATGTTCATCGTCGGCGGGTTCAACGCGTATCCCGCGGAGATCGAGCAACTCCTCGGCCTCCACCCCGATGTCGCGGACGTGGCGGTCGTCGGCGTCCCCGACCCCCGCCTCGGCGAGGTCGGCAGGGCGTTCGTCGTCCGCCGCCCCGACTCCCTGGTGACCGCTGACGACCTCATCGCGTGGTCCCGCCGGGAGATGGCCAACTACAAGGTGCCGAGAACGGTCGCCTTCGTGAGCGAACTACCGCGCAACGCCAGCGGGAAGGTGGTGAAGGGGGAGTTGCGGGGGTGGTGAGGGGGGTGGAGGTGCGGGAGTGGTTGGGCCGGTGGGACCCGGTCTCGGCTCAACTGCCGCCCTCCTGTCGTGCGGTTGCCGCCCGGCCGCTGCGCAGTCTCCGCTTGGCCGCCGCCCGGCCGCTGCTCAGTCCCTGCTGGGCCGCCGCCCGGCCGTCGTCCGGCTTCCGATCAGTCGCTGCTCAGTGACTCCCGCGCCGCTGTGTGGAGGGCGTGGATCTCGTTCATGGCCTCGCGCCAGGCGGGGTCGTCGGGGGCCACGGTGCGTGCGGTGTGCTCGGCGGTGCGCAGGCGCTCGGCGGCGGCCGGGACGCGGGCGATCTCGACCGCCACGGCCCAGGTGTCGAGGAACCGGGTGATCGGGCCGAGGCTGCCCGTGCGGGCGGCCAGGGTGATGGCCTCGTCCTTCTGCCGTTCCATCTCGCCCACGCGATGCGGGGCGACCTGTTCCAGGGCCGCGCGCAGCGCGGGCGGGGTCCTCTCCGGCCGTGCGACGACGGAGGCACCGGATCCGACACGCGCTGCGATCATCCTGGTCCCCTTCCTCGATGGTGCCGGAACCGGCCACCGGACATGCCTCGGCCGCGGTGGCTCCCCCTCCGCGCCACCGCGGCCGATCCCCGTCGGGCAAAGGTCTACTTCTTGCCGCCCAGGTCCAGGGCGGGCGGAGCCGGCGTGTGCTGGTCCATCGTGGTGATCTCCGGGTCCTCGCTCGGCGGGGCCGGCGTGTGCTGGTCCAGCGGGGTGATCGCGCCGTCCTTGCCGGGCGGAGCGGGCGTGTGCTGGTCCATCGTGGTGATCTCCGGGTCCTGCTTCTTCTTGTCGCTCATAGCTGGAACTCCCCGTGAGTGAGCGGTGTTTCTCGGCGGAAGCGCCCGTTCGGCAACTCCCCCGGGGGTCGCCGAACGGGCGTTTCGAGTGACCTCGGGTCATTCATGAGGCCCTGTGGATCCGCCTGCCCCCCGACGCGACGGATCGATGACCTGAGACTGTCAGCCGCTCATAAACGTTCGATGAACGTCCCGCCCCAGGCGTGTCACGCCGCCGCGAGCGGGTGGAGCAGCCCGCGCACCTCCGCCGCCTCGGACGAGCCGGACTGCTCGTACATCGTGAGCGCCTCGCGCCAGCAGGCACGGGCCCGGTCCGACTGGCCGAGGGCCACCAGGGCCCTGCCCAGCAGGGTCAGGGCGTTGGCCCTCATCCAGTCGCCGCCGATGCAGCCGATCGCCAGCGCCTGTTCGGCGTGCCGGGCGGCCTGCGCGGGGCGACGGGCCGCCAGGTGGACCTGGGCCACCCGGAAATGGGTCGTCCCCTCCCAGAGCCGCTGACGGTTCTCGGTGAAGATCCGCAGTGCCGCGTCGAGCTGCTCCAGGGCCTCCGGGAGCCGGCCCGCCTGCGTGAGCACGGTCCCCGAGGCATAGCGGGCGTTGGCGATGCGTAGGGACAGGCCCAGCTCGTCGTAGATCTCCACGCCTCGCTGGGCGAGCTCGACCGCCCTGGCGGTGCGGCCCATCGAGGCGAGAGAACGAGACAGGTTGCACACCGCGCTGGCCTCGCCGGGCTTGTTGCCGTCCGCCTGGAACGCCTCGATGGCCCTGAGCAGGAAGACCTCGGCGTCCGGGAAGCGGGCGGTGCAGTTGGCGATGATGCCCAGCTGGTTGGGGGCGGTGCCGCTCGTCCAGGGGTCCTCGGCCGTCCCGTTCACGAGATCGGCGCGCGCGGCCTCCTGCTCCGCCTCGTCGAAACGCCCCGCCTGGCTGAGGACCTGCGCCAGCGTGATGCGTGCCCGGGTCTCGGCGTGCGCGTCCCCGAGCGCCGCGGCCGCGTCCCGAGCGGCGAGCGCGGTCGTTTCGTAGCGGCGCGAACCGGCGCCGGACTCGGCCAGGTCGATGGTGGCCAGCAGGAGGTCGACGGCCCGCCGCAGTGTGGATGCCCTCAGGGACTGCTGCACGCACGCGAGCAGCGGCTCCGCCTCCGCGTGCAGCCAGTCCAGCGCGTCCGAGGCGGAGGCGAACTCCCGGCCGGCGTACTGGCTCCTCTCCAGATGCGCGACCGTCCGGTCCCCGGGCCGCTCGATCGCGTACACCCGCGTCGCCGTCGCCAGATAGAAGTCCAGCAGCCGCGACATCGCCGACTCCCGCTCCTCCGGCGGCTGCTCGTCCCGCTCGGCGCATGCACGCGCGTAGAGCCGTACGAGGTCGTGGAAGCGGTAGCGGCCGGGCGCGGCGGATTCGAGGAGGGACGTGTCGACCAGGATCTCCAGGAGGTCCTCGGTCTCCTCCGGCGGCAGGTCCAGTACGGCGGCCGCGGCGGCCAGGGAGATGTCCGGGCCGTCCGCGAGGCCGAGCAGGCGGAAGGCGCGGGCCTGGGCGGGTTCCAGCTGGCCGTAGCCGAGCTCGAAGGTGGCCTTCACGGCCAGGTCGCCGGCCTGCAGCTCGTCCAACCGCCGCCGCTCGTCGGCGAGTTTGTCGGCGAGGACGGAGACCGTCCAGGTTCTGCGCGCCGCCAGGCGGGACGCGGCGATGCGGATGGCGAGGGGCAGGAAACCGCAGGCCGCGACGACGTCGAGCGCGGCCTTGCGCTCCGCCGCCACCCGCTCCTCGCCGACGATCTTCGTGAAGAGCTGGAGCGCCTCGTCGGGGGACATCACGTCGAGGTCGACCAGGTGGGCCCCGGCCAGGTCCACCATGCGCACCCGGGCGGTGACGAGGGCCGCGCAGCCCGCCGTACCGGGCAGCAGGGGCCGAACCTGGGCGGCGTCCCGCGCGTTGTCGAGCAGGACCAGCACCCGGCGGCCGTCCAGGACCGACCGGTACAGGGCCGACCGCTCCTCCAGGGAGTCGGGGATCGCGGAGTCGGCCGTGCCCAGCGCCCGCAGGAAGGAACCGAGGACCGTCTCGGGCTCGGCGGGGCGGGCCCCGGCGCCCTGGAGGTCGACGTACAGCTGGCCGTCCGGGAAGGCCGACCGGGCCTGGTGGGCCACATGCACCGCGAGGGTCGTCTTGCCGACGCCGCCGATGCCGGCCAGCGCGGACACGGCCATCACCTGGCCCTCCGCGCCGGACGCCTCCGCCAGTACCTTGCTCAGGTCGTTCACGAAGGAGGCGCGCCCGGTGAAGTCGGGCACGGTGGCCGGCAGTTGGGCGGGCCGGACCGGCGTCGTGGTGGTCTCGGGCGCGAGGGGCGCGGAGGGTTCCGCGAGGCCGGGGTCCGCTTGCAGGATGCGCTGCTGCAACTCCCGCAGTCCCGGGCGGGGGTCAACGCCCAGTTCGTCCGCGAGCAGGCGGCGGGTGTCCGCGTACACCGCGAGGGCCTCCGCCTGACGTCCGCTGCGGTACAGCGCCAGCATCAGCAGTTCGCGCAGCCGCTCCCGCAACGGGTGCGCGGCGGTGAGCGCGGTCAGCTCGGAGACGGCCTCCGCGTGGCAGCCCTGCTCCAGGTCCATGTCCAGCCGGGACTCGACCAGTTGCAGCCGCCACTCGTCGAGGCGGGCCCGCTGGGTCTCGGCGTACGGCCCGGGGACGCTCGCCAGGACCTCGCCGTCCCACAGCCCGAGCGCCTCGTTCAGCAGGTGGCGCGCCTGGCACAGATCCCCGGTGTTCTTGGCCTTCTCCGCGTCGGCCGCCAGTTCCTGGGCCACGGCGAGGTCCAGGGCGCCGGCGGGCAGCGCGCGGACCGCGTAGCCGCCGGACTCGCTGACCAGGACGCCGGGGGTGAGCACCTTGCGCAGCCGGGAGGCGTACGTGCGGACCGCCGCCAGGGCCTGGGACGGCGGTTCGTCGCCCCACAGCGCGTCGATCAGCTCGCTGGCGGTGGCGGTCCGGCCCTCGCGGAGCAACAGTGCCGCGAGCAGGGCGCGTTGCTGGGGCGAACCGGTGGCGAGGGGTTCGGTGCCGCGCCAGGCGCGCACGGGCCCGAGCACGCTGAAGCGCAGCTCGGCCGGGGCCTCGGGGGACGGTTGCGCGGTCTCGGCGTCCACGGCAGTCCTTTGCTCCGGCACTCGCGGCCCACCGACCTCCGGCACTCCCGGTCCACCGCCCATCGACAGCCCCCTAAGGCCTTCTGATATCCAGGCCAGTTTGCCTTGTTCATGGCAGATCCGTCAGCCGTGCGAGAGGTCGATCACACCGGGCCACGCGGGATGTCACGAGGTCCACACAGACTCTTCGCGGCGGGGTCGGCGGTGACACCGTTACTGACGGACCGTCAGATCGGCGCTACCGTGACGGACATGGACACCTTGGAGACGAGCGCCACGGATCCCGACAGCCCCACCCCCGCACCCGCCCCCTTCCCGAAGATCATCTCCGTCGACGACCACACGGTGGAGCCCCCGAACGTCTGGCAGGACCGGCTCCCCAAGAAGTACCTGGACACGGGCCCCCGGGTGGTCCGCGCGCCGCTGAGGGAGATGACGTTCCTCGGTGGCCGCTTCAAGCCTGTGATGGGCGCCCCCGGCGACGACGGCCCCATCGGCGACTGGTGGGTCTACGAGGACCTGCACCGCCCGCTGACCCGCCTCGACACCGCCGTCGGCTACTCCAGGGACGAGATCAAGCTGGAGATCATCACGTACGAGCAGATGCGCCCCGGCTCGTACGACGTCCCGCAGCGCCTCGCCGACATGGACGTCAACCACGTCCAGTCGGCCCTCTGCTTCCCGACCTTCCCGCGCTTCTGCGGCCAGACCTTCACCGAGGCCGCCGACCGCGAGCTGGGGCTGCTCGGCGTCCGGGCGTACAACGACTGGATGGTGGAGGAGTGGTGCGGCCCCGAGGCGCGGGGCCGGCTCATCCCGCTCACCCTCATCCCGCTCTGGGACGCGGAGCTGGCCGCGGCGGAGGTGCGCAGGAACGCGGCGCGCGGCGTCCGTGCCGTCGCCTTCTCCGAGATACCTCCGCATCTGGGCCTCCCGTCCGTCCACACCGACGACTGGGACCCCTTCCTCGCCGCCTGCGACGAGACGGGCACGGTCGTCGCCATGCACATCGGCTCCTCCAGCCGTATGCCGTCCACCTCCGCGGACGCGCCGCCCGCCGTCGGCTCCACCATCACCTTCGCCAACTGCTGCTTCTCGATGGTCGACTGGCTGATGAGCGGCAAGTTCGAGCGCTTCCCGAACCTCAAGGTCATGTACGCCGAGGGGCAGATCGGCTGGATCCCGTACATCCTGGAGCGCGCGGACGTCGTCTGGGAGGAGAACCGGGGCTGGGGCGGCGTCGCGGACAAGGTCCACCGCCCGCCGTCGGAGCTGTTCGCCGACCACGTCTACGGCTGCTTCTTCGACGACGCGTTCGGGCTCCGCAACCTGGACGCGATCGGCGTCGGCAACGTCCTCTACGAGACCGACTACCCCCACTCCGACTCCACCTGGCCCGAGTCCCGCCAGGTCGGCGAGGCCCAGATGGGCCACCTGGACCCGGACGTGGTGGACCGGATCGTGCGCCGGAACGCGATCGAACTGCTGGGGCTGACGGAGGACGGGTTGTGGGCGGGGCCCTGAGCGGAAGGCCGCCCTCCGAAGCCGGAGAGGTCAGGAATGGGCGTAAGTACGACACTCATGTGAACTCTCGGGCCGGATACGCGCCGTGGCCGCCCAGGTCAAAGGCCTGCTGACAACGCCGTGTTCGGCGCTGCCGGCACCGGCGCCGGACGCGGTGTCGACGACCGCACCGCGTTCGCGGCCGGGTAGGGCGAAGAGCAAGGCCGGCACCCGACCGCCGGCGCAGGCACCGAGTACGACGGCACCCGGTGTGTCACCCCATGGGGTTCCCTCCTGATTGGCGGGCCGCGTCCCGGCGGCTGCGGGGGCTCCGGTGGCACCGGCCGGGGCCGCCGACGGACTTCCGGTCGGCGAGGGCGGGACCTCGTGGTGGCGACCACCGCGCTGCTCAGCAGCAGCTCGGACCACCGGACTCCTGAGCGGTGCCGAGATCATTGCCGTCCGCATGCACAGCACCCCAGCCGTGGAGGTCGGGTGCCGCTTCACAGGGGGGGGGAGAGGCGGGTGAAGTCGCGCCATCAGGGCGTGACAGGGGACGCCTCGCGGGAGCGCCGCCCGGTGGACGACCGGCGGTGAACGGCGGGCCTCTGTGTCGGTAGGGCATGTACCCGGGTGTCTGCCACGTCGTCAGGTCATGCCGGCGCGGGAGAAGTAGAGGGCGGTCATCGTCACCGCCGTTCCCAGGACGACAGCCCGGAGGGCGCTTGCCGGAAGCCGGAGGGCAAGGCGGGCCCCGGCGAAGCCGCCGACGACCGCGCCCGTGAGCATGGCGCTGAGGAGGACCGGTGCGGTGAGCGCGTCCGAGGCGACGAGGAAGAGCGCTGCGGCGCTGACGTAGACGGCGGTCACCTGGGCGATCCGCATGGGATTGCCGGTGGCGGGATCCAGCCCGAGGCCGAGGCTCCACAGGGCCAGCATCAGGAGGCCTACGGCTCCGCCGAAGTATCCGCCGTAGACGGAGAGCAGGAAGTGACCGGCCAGCAGGGCGCCGGGCCCCAGGCCGCGCGCCCGCTCCGGGCCCGTGCCGAGCAGCCGCAGGGCGGGTCGCCCGAAGGCGAGGACGAGCGTGGCGAAGGCCAGCAGCCAGGGCACGGCAGCGTCGAAGGATGCGGACGGCAGGGCCAGCAGAAGGGCCGCGCCCACTCCGCCACCCACCAGACCGGTCATGGTCATCGCTCGGGTGGAAGCACCGCCGACCTGCGTGATCTCGTGCCGGGAGACCCAGGTTCCGGCCACCGAGCCGGGCAGGAGGGCGATGGTCGAGGCCGCGTTCGCCGTCACCGGCGGCAGACCGGCCGCGACCAGGGCGGGCAGCGCCACGAACGTGCCCCCACCGCCGACCGCGTTCAGAGTGCCCGCGGCGAGACCGGCCAGCAGCACGAGGAGGATCTCCGACATGCGCCGAGCATCGCGCCGGGGGTCAGGTCCCCGCAATGGCCTCACCATGCGCGATCCGCGTATCGAGCCTACGGCTCTGCCATAGGCTCAAGCGGGTGCGCTACGACCTCGACGACCTTCGGCTCTTCCTCGGCATCGTGACCGAGGGCTCGATCACGGCGGGCGCCCGCCGCATGCATCTGAGTCTGCCGTCGGCCAGTGCCCGGGTCCGGTCCCTGGAACACCATGCCGGGGTGGCTCTGCTGATCCGGGGCCGGCGTGGCGTACGGCCCACCCCGGCCGGGACGGCCCTGGCCCGCCACGCCCGCGAGGTCCTCGACCGCACGGCCCGTCTCGAAAGCGCCGTCGCCAGCTACGCCCGCCCCCGCACCGGGCCTCTGACCCTGCTGGGCGGCGGCTCCGCCCTGCACAGGCTGGTGCCGCGCGCCCTGGTGTCGTTCCTGCGCGCCCACCCGGACGTGGACGTCACCGTCGCCGAAAGCCGCACGCCGCGCACGATGCGTCTGCTCGCGGCCGGTGAGGCGGACCTGGGGGTGGTCGTCGACGACGAGGCCCGCGACCAGGGCCTGGACACCGAACCCCTCGGCGACGACTCCCTCGTCGTGGTCGGTCAGGCCGGCGGCATCCTCGCCGGGCGTACGGCACTGACGTACAGCGAGGTCGCCGAGCACCCGCTGGTCGGTCTCGACGCCGACTCCTCGCTCCGTCGCTGGATCGAGCGACACCTCGGTCAGCACGCTCCCGCCGCGCGTCACCGCACCACCGTCGCGGACCTCGGCACCCTCGTCACGCTGGCCTCCGCCGGGGTCGGCCTCGCCGTCGTACCGCGTCGCGCCCTTGCCCCGGACGTGCAGCCGATCGACGTATGCGAGCTGCGTGAGCCGTGGGCCCGCCGTCACCATCTGCTGGCGTGGGGCGCCGGCGCCCGCACGTCACCCATGGCCCCGGCAGTCGAAGCGCTCGCGGAACACCTCCGAGGGGCGGCGCGCTCCCTCCCCTCGACTGGCCCGACCACCTCCGGCCTCATGGCGACGCCGCCGACGCCGCCGCCCCTCTTGTCTGACTAGCCGTCAGATAAGACGATGAGTTCCTCCCCGATCCGCGGTCAATCAGACGGAGGAGCGGTTGTGCGGTCACCGGATGAAGCCCGACTGGCCTACGGGATGCAGTTGCCCGTGCAGTCCCAGAGCACCCTCTACGCCGAGCCATGGGAGGCGAACGCCGGGGCGGAGGAGTTGGTCGAGATCGCGCGGGCCGCCGACCGGGCGGGGTTCGCGTACCTCGCCGTCTGCGACCATGTCGCCATCCCGCGCCGCCTCGCGCCCGCGATGGGCACGGTCTGGTACGACCCGGTCGCCACGCTCGCCCACCTGGCCGCCGTCACCGAACGGGTCCGGCTGCTGAGCCATGTCGCGGTGGTCGGCCTGCGCCACCCGCTCGTCACGGCGAAGCAGTACGCCACCCTCGACCACCTCTCCGGCGGCCGGTTGATCCTCGGCGTGGGCGCCGGGCACGTACGGGAGGAGTTCGAGGCGCTGGGGGTGGACTTCGAGCGGCGGGGAGCGGTCCTGGACGAGTGCGTGGACGCCCTGCGCGCAGCGCTCGGCCCCGACGAATTCCCCTCCCACCACGGCAAGTTGTACGACTTCGAGGACCTGGGCCAACGTCCGCGCCCCGCCCAGGACCGGGTGCCCCTGTGGGTGGGCGGCTCGTCCCCCGCCGCCGTCCGCCGGGCCGCCGTCCGGGGCGACGGCTGGCTGCCGCAGGGCGACCCGCGCGACCGCCTCCCGGCGCAGATCGCCCGGCTCCGCCGGCTCCGGGAGGAGGCCGGCGCCACCGCCCCCTTCACCATCGGCGCGATCACCGAGCCGCTGTACGTGGGCGAGCCGGACTGGGACGTGGGGCGCCGGACCCTCACCGGGGGTCCGGAAGCGCTCGCGGAGTCGCTGCGGGAGTACGGGGCGATGGGGGTGGACCAGATCCAGGTGCGGTTCCGGAGTCGGGGGCGGAGTGAACTCGTTGACCAGATGGGGGCGTTCGGGGCTGAGGTGGGGCCCCTGTTGTAGGGGCCGCCCCCCTGTCGCGGAAGCCGTGGCAGGGCGAGCGGCTGATGGCGCGGACCCGGCTACCGGGGTTCGGTCTCCCGCCCGGTCCGGCAGCGAGGGCATCCGCACGGCGGCCATTCATGCGACTTCGGCAGGCGCTCGGTGTCGTGCCCGCTGATGACGGTGCGCTGCTGTGCGTGGCCGACGGTTTCGCCGTCTGGGCGGATCCGATAGGTGCGGATGGTCAGCCGGGAGGCCCCGTTCTCGGGGTACCGCCCAGCTTTCACCGGGCCCTGTCCGTGCCGGGTGCCTGGCCGGAGCACAGACACGGGGACAGCGGCAGGTCCGTGGCTCCCGGCAGGGGTCCGTCGGTGGTCTGCCGGCACCGCCGGCGCAGATCCGCGTGGTCGGGCCGCCCAGCCGGCGCGCGCTCGGAGTACGGGGCGACGTGTGCTTCCGACGACCTCAACACGCCACCGCCCGCTCGGCACCGACGACATGACGGTCGAGGTCGATCCCGAAGTCGGCGGCGAGCACCAGCGCGAGCCGCCGCCGCGACTGCCGAGCCTGCTCCCGCTCGACGGCGATGAGAGTAGGGGCGGATGAGGGGGGAGGTAGAGCCGTCAAGGGAGGTGTGGGGGTCCAGGTTGTAGGGGGAACGTGAGGCGGGGAGCGGCCCGGTGGGCGTTGAGGATGCCTCGGACTCGCGCCCGGGGCCGGGCTCGAAGAGGCACGCACCGGCTCGCCTCCTGCCGGTGCCTGGTGCCAAGACGCTCAGAACGCACCGCAAGAGGGCATGG
The DNA here is from genome assembly GCF_055575575.1 of Streptomyces sp. NPDC034049. Taxonomy (NCBI): domain Bacteria; kingdom Bacillati; phylum Actinomycetota; class Actinomycetes; order Kitasatosporales; family Streptomycetaceae; genus Streptomyces; species Streptomyces sp. NPDC034049. The sequence goes on along the minus strand of NZ_JBVISJ010000005.1, from coordinate 344,391 downwards.
ATAATGCTCACTGTCGTCAGCTCCTTTTCAGCTGCTGGCCGTGCCCCGGGAGGTCCCACAACCTCGCCGGGGTCTTACGTTTCCAGAGGGTAGACGGACTGTACTACCCCCGTCTATCCTCTGGGGTAGCTATGGCAGGTACACGCTCGCCGCCTACTGTCCTGGACCATGAGCATTGATCGGGAAGGGCCAGTCCCGCCGTATCGTCAGATCGCCGACAGCCTGCGCGCCCGCATCGAGGACGGCAGTATCCCGACCGGCCGCCGTATCCCGAGCCTCGTCGAGCTGGAAGCCGAGTTCGGCGTAGCCCGCGACACTCTGCGCAAGGCCGTGAAGGTGCTCAAGGACGAGGGACTGGTGGAGACGGTGACGGGCATGGGGGTGTACGTGGTGAACAAACGACCCACGGGTTCGGTCGACAGCGGCTGACGCGCGGCGCCTCTACGCTCGTCCCATGGATCTCGACCGTGCCAGACCCGTCTGGCCCTAGATCGCGGACGATCTGCGCCGCCGAATCGACGGTGGCACCTACGCCCCCGGTAGCCGGTTCCCGGCCGTGGTCGACCTTGCCGCGGAGTTCGACGTCGCCGCGTCGACTGTGCAAAAGGCTGTGGCCTCCCTCCGCTCGGAGGGAAGACTCCGTACTGTCCTGGGGCAAGGTTCGTTCGTCGCCGATCAGGAGAAGTGACCCCACGTCCTACTGGACCTGGGTGGCACCGGACACGCGCCCGCCTGCGTCAGCCCAGAGCCTCGATGGCCTTCAGGATCAGCGAGCGGGCTTTCGGGCCGTACACGGCCATCCCCCGCAGCTGCTCGAAAGCCTTCAGATAGAGGGTGATCTCGTCGGGCTGGGTGATTCTCACGCGGGCTGACACGAGTTCCACGGACACGAGTTCGTCGTCGTAGACGTGGAACGTCTCCCGTGGCCACTGCGCGCGCCCTGCCGTGTCCATCGGGATGATTCCCAGCGACACGGACGGCAGGGCCCCGGCAGTCAGGAGATAGCCGAGTTGCGCGGCCATGGCGTCCGCGTCGGCGATCTGGCAGCGGAGAACGGATTCCTCCACCAGCAGGGCGAAGCGGCGCCCCGGATCGTGGATGACCCGCGAGCGTTCGACCCTGGCCCGGGCTGCCTCGGCACTGTCGTCGAAGGGGAGCTCACGGAACCGGGCGGCTCTACGGAGAACGCCCGCCGCGTAGCCTTCCGTCTGAAGCAGTCCGGGGACGAGCGTGGACGAGTACACGCGGAACAACGTGGTGCTGCTGAAAACCTGGGCGTAGCTTTCCTGGAGCTGCTTCAGGCCGTTACGGACCTGATGGCGCCACTCCCGGTACATCGACTCGGCGTTCACCGACTGGATGATGAGGTTGTCCGCCTGGTCCTCGGCGTGGACCGCCGCGCACCAGCGGCGGATGTCCTTCGCGGTGGGACCGGTGACCGCGTTCTCGATGCGGGACGTCTTGGAGTGGTGCCAGTCGCACCGGTCCGCCAGCTCGACGACCGTCAGTCCCGCCTCTTTTCGGAGGTCACGCAGCCGTCCGGCGACAGCCTCGCGTGCGGCCTGGGCGGATGAAGACGGGGAGAGGGGCATGAACGGGCCTACCGGGCGTGCTGTCAGCGGATGTCGTACAGGTCGTGGGGAACGGCACGCGCCCACACCGTCGCGAACGCCTCCGAGCACAGCTCGACGGCTGCCGGGTCGTCGGAGATCTCCTGGCCGGCCGAATGACCGTCACCGGTGAAGTGGTTCCACCGGATCAACCGGTCGTCGAACAGCCAGAAGTCGTTGCCGGGCAGCGCGATGTCCGAGGCCTGGCGGCGGGGCAGCCAGCGCACGTGCTCGCCTGCGGCGATGTTGGTGAACGTGTTCGCGTGCTCGAAGCGGATGTACTCGGTGACCGGCTCGGAGACGATCCGGGCCCGGCGTACGACGATCCCGCGAGAGACCGTCTCCTGGATCAGGTCGAGCCAGGGGCGCCACCAGGACGCCCGATCCTCCGGGTCGGGGCGGTACCCCCCACGCCACTGGGCGAATGGTCCCTTCTCGCCGTCGACGGCATAGGAGTCGCGCATCTCGAGGTGAAGCGCCGAGCGCTCGCAGCCCGCGATCAGCTCACTGAACGGCGGCACGCTCGACGGCATCGCAGGCCTCCCTGATCATGTGCACCATTCTGGCCGGGATGCGGATCACTGCCTCCCCGTCCGGAATCCCTGCTCCGTGTCCCGGGACCTCGAACGCGGCACACTCCGCTTCGAGTTCACGGCCGGGCTTCCATCCCTGGAAGACAAGCTCCTGCTTCTCCTGATCGACCCACACCGTCGGGCTCTCGTCGTCACCGGTGTTCGGATCGATGCCGATGAACAGCAGTGGCACGTCAGTTCCCCTTCGACTGGTTGTGCAGTCCTCTGCATCAGAGTGGGCCCCCGTATGGACGGGGTCAAGTGTCCTTTTCCATCAACTCACCTGTTGAAAGGCGTTGTTGCACATATCTGCACAACGCTGGGAGCGTCGGGCCGCACCCGCCTAGCGTCAGCAGTCACGACGAAGCCTCGGCGGGGCACAGCCTCCCGAGATACGGCCGACGCTGCTGAGGAGTGCCGAATGGCAGCAACACCAACCGTCCGTCCTCGGGTTGCCGGGGAATGGGAACGAGCCCCGCTCGACATCGACACCATGCGAGCCACCGCACGGCGTCTGCTCGCCGGGCATGCGGGGCCCCCGCCCCCCGACGAGTTGGAGACCCTCATCCTGCAACTGCGCGGTCATATCGTGGTGGCCGTTCCCGAGGTGGAGGCCGCGGCCGGAGCGCTGCCCGAGGGGGACGTGCCCCGTGCCTGCGCGCTCGCCTGTGTCGGTGAGGCCCGGATGCGGCTCGGCTTCGAACCCGGCCCCACGCCCCCCGCCGCCATCGCGCACGCTCGGCGACTCGCACGCTCGGTGAACGCCCTCTGTGACCATCACGAGAACCTGTCGAGGCGCGAACTCGGCGCTGAGAAGGCGTCGGGCGAACCGATCGGCCGACCTCTCCGCCCCTGGGGCCTGTCCCGCATGGAGCCGTACCCGGCGCTGCACGTCGTCGCCACCGCCGTGGCCCTGGACCCGGCGTCACAGACGACCGTCTTCCACGACGCGTGCGGACGCCCCGTCGACATGGGCAAGCACGGCACCGGCACCGGAACGGAGACGAGGACCCAGACCAGCCAGGGGGACGGCTCCGGTCCCTCGAACTCCGACGAGGGGCAAGACCAGGACGCGGACCAGGACTGATGGCCTCTCCTCGCCCGGTCGTCGTGCTGACCGCCCTGGACGACATGACGTCCGACCACGTCATCACCGAGTTGTACGCCCGGGGCGTCCCGGTCGTACGGCTCGACCCCGGTTCGCCTGACGAGGTGACGTTCTCCGGCCGGGCGGGCGGCGGCCGTTCGTGGCACGGTCCGCTCACCACCGCGACTCGCACCCTCGGCCTGGAGGACGCCCGCGCCGTGTACTACCGGCGACCGACCCCGTACGTCCCGGCCGGAGGCCCGGACGACCAGGAGCGGGACTTCGCCGTGGCCCAGCTGCGGCACGGTCTGGGCGGTCTTCTCGCTGCGCTTCCGGCCTGCCTGTACGTCAACCACCCGCACCGGAACTCGGGCGCGGAGTTCAAGCCCCGCCAGATCAACGAAGCCGTACGGGCCGGATTGGACGTACCCCCGACGCTGATCACCAACGACCCCGCAGCCGCCCGGTCCTTCGCCAAGGAGTACGAGCCGGTGGTCTACAAGCCGCTCAGATCGACCGCGTACCGCAAGGGCGGCGCCTTGCGTACGGTCTGGGTCCGCCCGGTCGCGGCCGATGAGATCGGCGACGGTGTCGCCGCCTGCCCGCACCTGTTCCAGCAGGCTGTCACCAAGATCGCCGATGTGAGGGTGGCGGCAGTGGGCGAGCGACTGCACGCCACCCGTATCACCACCGATGGGGATCACCTCGACTGGCGGTTCGACCACGACCTCGTCAGTTGCACGCCGATGCAAGCCGCCGACATCCCTATGTCCGTGCGGCAGGGCATCCGCGCCTATCTGAAGGCGTTCGGTCTGGTCTTCGGCGCGTTCGACTTCGCTCTGGAGGCGAGCGGCGCCTGGCGCTTCCTGGAGTGCAATCCGAACGGTCAGTGGGCGTTCGTGGACCGTGCGACGACCGGGGCCATCACCTGTGCTCTGGCAGACCTGCTGGAGAAGGGGCGCTCGGTATGACAGACAACCCACTCGCGGACGGGAACCTCGCCGTCGAGCTGCGTGAAGCCTTGGCCGACCGGCTCGAACAGGGTGGTCATCTTCGGTCGGCGCTCTGGCGTTCCGCTGTCGAGACCGTGCCCAGACATGAGTTCGTACGCGCGTATTTCCGCCGGTCCCAGGGTGCGCGAGGCACGCTCTGGACGCCGGTCCTTCCGGGCCGCGACGACGACCTGGACACCTGGCTGATGGAGGCGTACGCCGATGACACGCTGGTGACACAGCTGGACGGTCATGTGCATCCGGCGGACGTGGCGGGGCCCGTTCACGGCGATCCGACCTCTTCGTCCACCCTGCCGAGCCTCGTCGTGCGCATGCTTCAGGACCTCGATCCGCACGACGGGGACCGAGTGTTGGAGATCGGCACCGGTACTGGCTACTCGACGGCACTCATGTGTGAGCGACTCGGGAGTGAGCACGTGACGTCGGTCGAGGTCGACCCGGCTGCCGCCGCACGTGCCAGGGATGCGATCACGGCGGTCGGTTACCCACCGGCACTCGTCAACGGCGACGGCCTCCTCGGCCATCCCGAGGGCGCGCCGTACGACGGGCTGATCGCCACGTGTTCTGTGCGCACCGTTCCCGGGGCCTGGGTCGAGCAGGTGCGTCCTGGCGGCACGATCGTCGTACCTGTCTCCGGGTGGCTGTACGGGTCGGGCCTGGTGAAATTGATCGTCGGCGAGGGCGGCACGGCCGAGGGGCGGTTCCTGCCCGGCACGGTGTCGTTCATGATCGCCCGTCCTCACGCCGCGCCCGCCCTGTGCGGCGTCGCGAATGTCCTGGCCCAGGACGCGGACGAGCGCCAGGCCCGGGTCGGCCCCGGGGTACTGGCCGACTGGACCACACAGTTCGTCGCCCAGCTTGCGGTACCGGGTGCCCAGTGGGTGGGAATGGGCGTGAGCGGGGCCCCGGTGCTGGACCATGTGGTGGACCTGGCCACGAGGTCGTTCGCCACGCTCGTGCCGAGTGGTGACGCCGGGCACCTGGTGCGTCAGGGCGGTCCGGACCGGCTGTGGGACGCGGTCGAGGAATCGATCGGAGCGTGGCGGGACGCGGGAGCGCCGCCGCAGACCGAATTCGGCCTGACCGTCGCTCCCGGCGGTCAACGAGTCTGGCTCGGCTCACCAGACGGGCCGGGCTGGGACCTGCCCGACTGACTGCGGCACCGGCCGCCACCGAGCCGACCGCACTCCTACGGCGCCCGCATGAGCCCCAGATCCTCACCCCACGCGTCCAGGACCGGGCCGTGTCCTGCCCGCCGGACCACGGCCTCGACCCGGGCGAACAGGTCGCGCTGTGCGGGCACCTCGCCCGTGGCCGTGATGTGGGCCAGGGCGTCGAGGAGGCGGGGGGTGTCCCAGTCGGGCAGGGGGAAGTGGGTCAGCTCCCATTCCAGGTACTTGTTGTACGGGCGGGGGCGCCGGGCGAGGGCGAAGAGCAGTTCCAGCAGGTAGCGGACGCTGTCGGTGGCGTCGAGGCGGGCCGCGAGTGCCTGGCCGTCGCGGTCGTTCTTGACCGAGCGGTAGAGGGAGTTGGCGTACGCGTCGAGGTACGCGGCCACCGCCTCGCGGGCCTCCTCGGCGTCGAGCCGGGCCTTGGCGGACAGGATCCGGGTGATCCCTCCGTCCAGGCGGTCGAGCACGACCCGGGCGCGGGCGAGGGCGTACCGCTCGAAGCCGGGCATCCCGGCGGCGCGGAACTCGTCGAGGGTGAGGACGACGAGATCGAGGCCGGGCGTGCGGTGCCCCGCGAAACGGGTGAGGTCCGTCGTCGCGCCGTCGGCGAGGACGACGTACAGATCGTGGTCGGAGTGCTCGGTGGTCATGCCCTCGTGGGCCCGGGAGCCCTTGAGGACGAGTCCTACGACGGCGGGGTCGGCGGCGGCGCGTTCGACGAAGGCGTCGTAGGACAGGGCAGGGGGCATGGCTCGGGACATGCAGTCGGGCACGTGGGGCACTTCGTCGGGCACGTGGGGTGCTTCGTCGGGCACGTGAGGCGCTTCGTCGGGCTTCTCGTCGGGCGTGACGGGCCGCTGGGCGGTCATGGCGTGATCTCCGGTGTGGGTGGAGGGCGGGTATGCCGAACCGGGCGGCCCCGGGACTCACCGGGGTCACCCGCATCCTCTGCGGCGGCACTCGGCCACCGCCCGGCGGATCAACGCACATCGGGACCCTACCGCCAGGTTTCGGCCGTCGCCGTGGCCGGGCGCGGCCCACCTGTCAGACAGCTCGGCGGTTCATCCTTGAAACTTCGAACAACTGACGCCGGAGTCGCGTATGTAGGGGAGTCATGGCTTCGGCGGAAGGACACGCGAGGTGCGATCCCCCCGGCACGTCAGAACGTCCCAGCACGCAGGCACCCCCGTTTCAGCTGTTCCCGCACGCCCCTCCCACCTCCCGGCACACCCACCCCGCCGGCCGGCGCCCTCGTCCCCGGGCCTGTCGGTCGCCCTGGCCTGTGCCCCGGGCCGGTGGCCGCACGACGACTGGCCGGCCCCCGACGACCGCTACGTCAGCAGCGCGCTCCTCGTCCCGCCGCCCTACCGCGAACTCCGCGAGACCGAGGCGGACGTCGTGGTCCTGCGCTGCGAGGACCCCTCGGAGTCGTTCGCGGGGCTGCTGAAGGCCATGGGTTCCATGAGCGTCCCGGTGATCGTCGTCAGCCCCCGGCAGGACCCCGACACGGTGGTGGGGGTGTTCCGGGGCGGGGCCGGCTATCTGGTCGAGGGCGACTACTGCACCTGCATGCTGTCCTCCGCGGTCGTGGCCGCCACGGTCGGCCACACGTACTTCTCGCCCGTGGCCTGCGCCGTCATCCGCGACGCGGCACGGCAGCTGCCGGAGCACGGGCAGGAGACGGAGCGCCTGCGCTCCCTGCTCTCGCCCCGCGAACGCCAGATCATGGAGCTGCTCTCCACCGGCCTCGGCGCCCAGGAGATCGGCCTGCGGCTGACGCTGAGCGAGAAGACCGTCCGCAACAACCTCAGCAACATCTACGCCAAGCTGGACGCCCGCGGCAGTACGGAAGCCGTGCTGCGCTGGCTGGGAGCGGCTCCCGGAGTTCGCGTATGAGAACGCCCGATTGAGCGCATTCGGGAACACGCAGGCGCCCGTTTCGGAGACCGAAGGAAAAACCATCGGCGACCGAAAGAAGAATCCCCCGCGCTGAGCGCGGGGGATTACTCGGGTTTCTCCGGGCGGGCGGCCGCTACTGAACGGTGACTTCGGAGAGCGGTATCTCGACGTCGGTCACGTTCGCCCCGCCCTCGTCGAATCCGGGTTCGGCGCGGACGCTTCCCTCACTTTTGAGGATGCCGTTCGCCTGGGGCGTGTCGCACTTCACGTTGCGCAGCCACAGACGGCCGTCCGGCGTTCCGCTCGGCAGGAGTTGCGGGTAGAACACGTGGACGCTGGTGGCGTTCTCGCTGGGCGAGAAGAACACCTTCTGGCCGTCCTGGGCCTCCTTGTAGGTGGCCTTGAGGAAGCCACTCACGTCCGTGCGCTTGTGGGACCACATGAAGAAGGCCACGTGGTCCGCCTTGACCGTGTCGGACCGGGAGAAGGAGAACGACGAGGTGGTGTCGTCGCGCTTGATGTTGAATTCCTGGGTGGCGAACTTGACGCCGATCTCGAAGACGGAACTCGCCAGCTTCGTGCTGCCGTCCGTGTTGAAGCCGTCCTCCAGCTGAATGACGCGCGTCACCGACGCCGTGCCGCTGAAGGTCTTCGTCGCCGCGGTGCCGACTCCGCAGTTGTCGGTCACCGAGGTGACCCGCTCGTTGGGGCCGAGACTGTTGGCCTTGAACTGGACGTCGACGAACTCGCAGTTCTCCAGCTTGTCCGAGTCCGTGCGGCAGTCGGTGGCCACCTCGTCGGGGGTGGCGGCGCCCGCGCTGTACATCAGCGGGACGGCCAGTCCGAGGGCGACGACCGGCGCCAGCGCGAGGGTGATGCGCTTCTTCTTGCTGCGGTGGTTGCCGCTGCGCCCGGTGCGTGTCATGTGCGTCTCCTGCGAGGAAGGTGGGGAGGGAAGAGCTGGTGGAGGGAGGGGAAGAGCTGGTGGAGGGAGGGGGAGAGGAGGTGGGGGGAGGGGGAGAGGAGGGAGGGGGAGAGGAGGTGGGGGGAGCGGGGAGGGAGGTCAGCAGTCCTCCAGGACGACCTTCGTGGTGCCGTCGGCGAGACCGGGCGTGCCGGCGGCGCTTTCGAGGATGACCGGGCCCTCGACGACCTCCGGGGCCACCAAGTTCTGCTCGGGGGTGGGGTTCACGGCGAAGCTGCCGGGGTCGGCGTCGATACGCACGCGCCATTCGCCGGTCATGCGCTGCATCTTCGGCGTGAACGTCACGTGCATCACCTTGCCGACGGGGACCTCCCGCTGTTCCGACTCGCTGGCGGTGGCCGTCTTGACCGTCATGTCCAGCGTGCCCTTGTGCTTCACCCAGCCGCCGCTCAGGGCTCCGAAGAGACCGCCGAGGGCGCCCTGCTGGGTCGCGGTGTACTTGCCCTCGCCCTGGCCCACCGCCTTGGAGAACTCGGTGGTCACCTTCGCCGGTTCGGTGGCGTCGGGTTCGCAGTTCGGGAAGTCCACGGTGACCTTCTCCGTGGGGCCGTCGAATGTCTCGAATTTGGTCTCGACGAAATCGCAATTGTCGGACTCGAAGGTGGGGCCGGCAACAGGGTGCCCGCCGAAATCGAAGATGTCCTGTTGCTTGCCGTTCAGCACCTTGGCCCGCTCACACTTCTTGATGATCTGTTCCGCCGTCAACTCCTCGGCCGCGCTGGCCGACGGCAGAAGCACGGCGGCGACAGCCGTACCTGTCACGAGCGAGGCTCCGATCGCCAGGTACCGGACCTTTTTGTTCTTGAAGCGCCTCTTCGCCATGACGGGCTCTCTCCTTGAGTGTTGCTTTACCTTCTGCTGAAGAAATATTGGGGCTCCGTACATGACATCGACAGGGTCAAATGTCCCTACTCGTAGGTCACTTGAGATCGCATATGCAAGCGCGGGCCTCACATCTGACGAATCGTCAGCTACAGAGGTACCCTGACCTCGGCCAACGCACCGCGAAGGGAGTCCACATGGGCAAGCTCGACGGACGTGTCGTCCTCGTCACAGGCGCCGCGCGCGGCCAGGGTGAGCAGGAGGCCCGGCTGTTCCGGGCCGAGGGGGCGCAGGTGGTCGTCGCCGACGTCCTCGACGACCAGGGGGAGGCCCTCGCCAAGGAGATCGGCGCGCTCTACGTCCACCTGGACGTGAGCCGCGAGGGCGACTGGAGGGATGCCGTGGCCGCCGCCAAGGGGGCGTACGGCCGCGTCGACGGGCTGGTCAACAACGCCGGTGTGCTGCGCTTCAACTCCCTCGTCGACACCCCGCTCGACGAGTTCATGCAGGTGGTGCGGGTCAACCAGGTCGGTGTCTTCCTCGGCGTCAAGACCCTGGCCCCCGAGATCGAGGCGGCCGGCGGCGGCACCATCGTCAACACCGCCTCGTACACCGGGATGACGGGCATGGCGTACGTCGGCGCGTACGCCGCGACCAAGCACGCCATCGTCGGCCTCACCCGGGTCGCCGCCCTGGAGCTGGCCCGCAAGGGCATCCGGGTCAACGCGGTCTGCCCCGGCGCCGTCGACACCGCGATGACCGACCCGGGCGACGAAGTGTCCGCCGAGGCCGTCGACAAGCTCTACCGCAAGCGCATCCCGCTCGGCCGGATCGGCCGCCCCGAGGAGGTCGCCCGCCTCGCCCTCTTCCTCTCCTGCGCCGACTCCTCTTACATCACCGGGCAGCCGTTCGTGATCGACGGGGGCTGGCTGGCCGGCGTGAGCCTCTGACCGCCCCGGCTCCCCCCGGGCGCGTATCTGACGACACGTCAGCTATTGACGCTCCACGGGGCCGGTGGAACAGTCGGCCGTATCCAGATCTGACGTACTGTCAGAAACAGTCGTGACGACTGCCGGGTATGGCTGAGGACGGTGAACCTCCTTGGAATTCGGGCTCTTTGTACAGGGATACGTGGGCAAGCGGGCCGAGACCGACCCCCTCGCGGAGCACAAGGCGCTGATGGAGGAGACCGAGTACGTCATCCAGGCCGACAAGTCCGGCTTCAAGTACGCCTGGGCCTCCGAGCACCACTTCCTGGAGGAGTACTCACACCTGTCGGCCAACGACGTCTTCCTCGGCTACCTGGCGCACGCGACGGACCGGATCCACCTCGGCTCCGGCATCTTCAACCCGCTAGCCCAGGTCAACCACCCCGTGAAGGTCGCCGAGAAGGTCACCATGCTCGACCATCTCACCGAGGGCCGCTTCGAGTTCGGCAGCGGGCGCGGGGCCGGCTCGCACGAGATTCTCGGGTTCATCCCCGGGGTGACCGACATGAACCACACCAAGGAGATCTGGGAAGAGACCATCGCCGAGTTCCCCAAGATGTGGCTCCAGGACGAGTACGTCGGCTTCCAGGGCAAGCACTGGTCGCTGCCGCCGCGCAAGATCCTGCCCAAGCCGTACGGGAAGTCGCACCCCGCGATGTGGTACGCCGCCGGGTCGCCGCCCTCGTACTCCATGGCCGCCCGCAAGGGCCTCGGGGTGCTCGGCTTCAGCGTGCAGAAGGTCTCCGACATGGAGTGGGTGCTGGAGAAGTACAAGACGGCGATCGTCGACGCCGAGCCCATCGGGGACTTCGTCAACGACAACGTGATGGTGACGACGACCGCGATCTGCGCGCCCACGCACGACGAGGCGGTACGCATCGCCGTGAGCGGCGGGCTGCACTATCTGCCCTCGCTCGTCTTCCGGTACCACGACACCTTCCCCCGGCCCGAGGGCTTCCCCGTCTGGCCGGAGACGCTGCCCGAGTACAACGAGGAGTTCATCGAACTGCTCATCGAGGAGGAGCTGTTGATCTGCGGGGACCCGGACGAGGTGTTCCGGCAGTGCAAGCGGTGGGAGCAGGCCGGAGCGGACCAGCTGAGCTTCGGGCTGCCGGTGGGGGTGCCGAAGGACGCGACGCTGCAGACGATTCGGCTGGTCGGGGAGCACGTGATTCCGAAGATCGACACGGATCCTGTGCATCGGACTTCGCGGTTCCGGGCGGCGGGTTGAGGGTCGTTCGGCGGCTGCGGGTGCGTCGTGGTTGCTCGCGCAGTTCCCCGCGCCTCTAAAAGCATGGTGGCACCCGATTCTTACTGGGAACCCGGAGGGGAGAGTCATGCTCGACCATGTCATCAAAGGTGCGACCGTCGTCGATGGGACAGGCTCGCCCGCGTACACCGCCGACGTGGGCATACGGGACGGCCGTATCGCCGTCATCGGCCAGGACGTCACCGAAGAAGCCCGTACGGCCGAGGACGCGGCCGGCCTCGTCCTCGCCCCCGGCTTCGTCGACCCCCACACCCACTACGACGCACAGCTGTTCTGGGACCCGTACGCGACGCCCTCCCTCAACCACGGGGTGACCACGGTCGCGGGCGGCAACTGCGGGTTCACCCTCGCGCCCCTCAACCCCGACCGCCCCGAGGACGCGGACTACACGCGCCGGATGATGTCCAAGGTCGAGGGGATGTCGCTGGTCGCGCTGGAGCAGGGCGCGCCCTGGACCTGGCACGGCTTCGGCGAGTACCTGGACGCGCTCGAAGGACGGATCGCGGTCAACGCCGGGTTCATGGTGGGGCACTGCGCGCTGCGGCGGTATGTGATGGGGCCGGACGCCATCGGCGGGCAGCCGAGCGCCGAGCAACTCGACGCCATGCTGCGGCTGTTCCACGAGGCGATGGACGCGGGCGCCTGGGGGCTGTCGACCACGCAGTCGTCGACGCACAGCGACGGGGACGGCAAGCCCGTCGCCTCGCGCCACGCCACGCCCGCCGAACTGATCGCGCTGTCCCGGGCGGTGGGCGAGCACGAGGGCACGCAGATCGAGGCGATCGTCGCCGGGTGCCTGGACCAGTTCAGCGACGACGAGATCGACCTTTTCGTCGAGATGAGCGCGGTCGCCGGGCGCCCCCTCAACTGGAACGTCCTCACCATCGACTCCGCCGTCCCCGAGCGCGTGCCGAGGCAGCTGGAGGCGAGCGAGCGGGCCCGGAAGGCGGGCGGCCGGGTGGTCGCGCTGACCATGCCGATCCTCACCCCGATGAACATGTCGCTGGGCACGTTCTGCGCGCTGAACCTCATCCCCGGCTGGGGGCCGGTCCTGGGCCTGCCGGTGCCCGAACGGATCGAGCGCCTCCGCGACCCCGACGTACGGGCGGAGATGCTGCGCCGGGCGGACTCCAAGGAGGCGGGCGTCTTCCGGCGGCTCGCGAACTTCGGCCGCTACGTCATCGGCGACACCTACAGCGAGGCCAACGAGGGCCTCACCGGGCGCGTCGTGCGGGACATCGCCGCCGAGCGGGGGCAGGAACCGTTCGAGTGCCTGGTGGAGATCTGCGCCGCCGACGACCTCCGTACGGTCCTGTGGCCCATGCCCACCGACAACGACCCCGACTCCTGGACCCTGCGCGCCGAGACCTGGCGGCACGAGGACGTCCTCCTCGGCGGCTCCGACGCGGGCGCCCACCTGGACCGCATGTGCGGCGCCCCGTACACCACCCGGTTCATCGGCGACTGTCTGCGCGGCCGGAAGCTGGTCGGTCTCGAGCAGGCGGTGAAGATGCTCACCGACGACCCGGCGCGCCTCTTCGGCCTGCGGGAACGGGGCCAGGTACGGGAGGGGTGGCATGCGGACCTCGTCCTGTTCGACCCGGAGCGCGTCGACGCCGGCAAGGCCACCCTGGTGCACGACCTGCCGGGTGACAGCCCACGCCTCGACTCCAGGGCGATCGGCGTACGGGCGGTCTGGGTCAACGGCGTCGAGGCGATCCGCGACGACGTGGTGACCGGCGCCGTGCCCGGCAAGGTCCTGCGCAGCGGGCGCGACACCCGCACGGTGAGTACGCGGTGAGCCGGCCGGGGTCTTCGGAAGGAGCTGCGGAGGAGTCCTCGGAGCGGCGGCGGCTGTTCATCGGCGGCTCCTGGGTCGAGCCCGACGGCGGGCACTACCCGGTGGTCGACCCGGCGACGGAGGAGGTCGTCGGGTGGGCGCCCGAGGCCTCGCGGGAACAGGTGCACGCGGCCGCCGCCGCCGCCCGGGAGGCCTTCGGCCCGTGGTCGAGGACGCCGGCCGCGGAACGGGCCGCGATCCTCGCCCGGACGGCGGACCACATACGACGCCACCTCGTGCCGTACGCCGACCTCGCGCAGGCCGAGAGCGGCGCGACGACCGGGACGGCGCGGGGCATGCAGGTGGGGGTGGGCGCCGCCCGTTTCCAGCGGTACGCGCGCGTGGAGCCGGTGGAGGAGCCGATCGCGCCCCAGATCAACGAGGCCGGGCCCTTCGGCAGGGCGGCCGTGATGGGTGCCCTCGCCGTACGTCAGCCCGTGGGCGTGGTCACCTGCGTCACCTCGTACAACAACCCCTGGGCCAACCCGGCGGGCAAGATCGCGCCCGCCCTCGCCATGGGCAACACGGTGGTCGTGAAACCGGCCCCGCAGGACCCGCTCTCCGTCCTGCGCATGGCGGAGGCCCTGGAGGCCGCCGGTGTTCCGCCGGGTGTGGTGAACGTGGTGAGCGGCTCGGGACCGGACGCCGGTGAGGCCGCCGTGGACTCACCGGACGTCGACATGGTCAGCTTCACCGGCTCCACGGCCGTCGGGCGGCGGATCGCGGAGGTCTGCGGGCGCGGGATGAAGCGCCAGCTGATGGAGCTGGGCGGGAAGGGCGCGGCGGTCGTCTTCGACGACGCGGACCTCGGCAGGGCCGTGGCCGGCATCGCCACCACCTTCACCTTCTACAGCGGACAGATCTGCACGGCACCGACGCGGGTGATCGCCCAGCGAGGCGTGTACGACCGCCTGGTGGCCCAACTGGCCGCCTACGCAACCAGGTTGCCGGTCGGGGATCCGCGCGCGCCGGGCACGGTGGTGGGGCCGGTGATCTCGGCGGCCCACCGCGACCGGGTCGAGTCGTACGTCGAACTGGGCCGCAAGGAGGGCGCGCGGGTGGTGGCGGGGGGTGAACGGCCGCCGTACGAACGGGGTTTCTGGGTGGCGCCGACCTTGCTGGCGGACTGCACGCCCGATATGCGGGTCGTCCGCGAGGAGATCTTCGGGCCGGTCGTCGTCGTCCTCCCCTTCGACGACGAGGACCATGCCGTGGCCCTCGCCGACGACAGCGACTACGGCCTCATCGACTACGTCTGGTCCGGCGACGTCGCCCGGGCGTTCCGGGTGGCCCGGCGCCTGCGCGCGGGCGGCGTGGGGGTGAACACGGTCGGCCGCAACATGGAGGCGCCGTTCGGGGGCTTCAAGCAGAGCGGGGTGGGGCGCGACGTGGGCTCGTACGCGCTGCACGCGTACAGCGAGACGCAGGCGATCGTCTGGCCGGGGTGATCGTTCTCTCACCTCTCACCTCAGGCGTTCTGCCGTCTGCCGTCTGAGCGCTGGTGCGGCGATGATGGCCGCATGCGTGGTCCTGGTGAGTCTCGGCGGCGTCCTCTGCTCTACCTGGACGTCGACGGGCCGTTGAACCCGTACGCGGCGAAGCCGGAGCGGCGGCCCGCCGGGTACGCGACGCACCGGATGAAGCCGCAGGGCTGGCTCGACCAGCATCCGGGTGAACCGGCGGCGTACGTCAAGCCGTTGCGGGTGTGGCTGAACGAGGAGCACGGGCGGCGGCTGCTGGAGCTGGGGCGCCGGTACGACCTGGTGTGGGCGACGACGTGGGGCGCCGAGGCGAACACGTACATCGGGCCGGTGCTGGGGCTGCCGGAACTGCCGGTGGTGGAGTGGCCGGGGGCGGCGGAACGGGCGGGGGTGGCGGAGCGGGCGGGCACCGGGGCGCGGTCGGGGGTGGGCCGCGACCCGGGGGCCGACGGGACCTCCTGGCCGGCCGGCCTGTTCTGGAAGACACCGCATCTCGTCGAGCACGCGGCGGGGCGCCCGTTCGCGTGGGTGGACGACGAACTGACCGCCATCGACCGCACCTTCGTCACCCGACGCCACGGACCACACGCCCTGCTGCACCGCATCGACCCCCGACTGGGCCTGCGCGAACCGGACTTCACGGCGCTGGCCGAGTTCGCCCGGACCGACACGCGCCCCGGAGGGGACACGGGTACGGTCGGCTGATGATCGTCTGGGTGAACGGCGCCTTCGGGAGCGGCAAGAGCACGCTGGTGGAGGAGTTGCGGGGGCGGTGGCCCGACGCGCTGGTCTTCGATCCGGAGGTGATCGGTTACGTGCTGCGGGAGATCGTGGAGGTGCCGACCGGGGACTTCCAGGATCTGCGGCTGTGGCGGCGGCAGGTGGCCGGGTTCCTGGTGGGGCTGGTGGAGGAGTACGGACGGCGGACGGTGCTGGTGCCGATGACCCTCGTGCGGCCCGCCTACGTGGCCGAGGTGTTCGGCGCGATCGAGGCCGCCGGCATCCCCCTCCACCACTTCTTCCTCCGGGTCCCCGAGGACGTGCTGACCGCCCGCATCGACGGCCGCAGCTTCACCCCGGACGACCCCGAGCAGGACGAACGGGTGCGTCGGTGGTGCAAGGACCGCATCGCGGTGTGCGCGACCGCGGCCGACACCCTCCCCTCCGACACGGTGTTCCTGGACGGCGAGGCGAGCCCGGCGGAGCTGGCTGAGCTGGTGCTCGGGCGGGTGGGCGGGTGAGGCTGGGGGGATGATCTCGCAGACCCGCCCCGTCGACCACGAACTCATCCGCGCCGCGGCCCATGTCGCCCGCACACGCTGCCGTGGCGACAACCACACCATGGCGGCCGCGGCCCGCGCCCGGGACGGTCGGATCGTCACCGCCGTGAACGCCTACCACTTCACCGGAGGACCCTGCGCCGAGTTGGTCCTGATCGGCGCCGCGGCCGCCCAGGGCGCCTACGAGCTGGACGTGATCGTCGCCGTGGGCGACCGCGACCGAGGGGTGGTGCCGCCGTGCGGCCGGTGCCGGCAGGTCCTGCTCGACTACTTCCCCGCCATCGGGGTCATCGTCGGTGAGGGCGACCGCCTGCGCACCGTCGCCATCACCGACCTGCTGCCCGCGAGCTACGTCTGGGCCGACCACCAACTCGACACCGACCAGCCCCCGCCCGTCGACACGGAGTGATGCCTGCCGACGGGGCGGTGGGGTGGTGGGCGAACGCGCTGGGATGACGGGGCGGTGGGGCGGCGGCCGGTGAGGTCGCGTCAGGCGACGCCGGTCGGGTCGTCGCCCCGGCCGATCGACAGCGACCACTGCACGCCCGTCGCGGCGGTGACGGAGACCGTGCCCGCGCGCTCCGCGCCGTCCATGACGAACTCGTTGGCGATGCTCTTCACCTCGCCGTCGAGGCACTCCATGGGGAACGAGGCGCTCAAGGGGCGGAGCACGACCTCGATCGTGCCTTTGCCCTCGCAGCTCACGGCGACCACCAGGGCCTTGGCCTCCCCCTTCCTCGCCGGCCCGAACTCCAGGTGCGCGCTGTCCCGGGTCCGGTCCTGACGCAGGACGACGCGGTCGGTCACGGGATCGGGAGCCCGATACGCCAACTCACGGGGTGCGTCGCCGTCGGCCTCGTCCCTGCGCTCGGCGCCGCCTCCGCCCCGGCCCTTGCCCTCGCCCCGGCCATGGTTCGCGGTCGCCTTCGCCGTCGGCTTCGACTCCGCCTCGGCCGGCGGCTGTGAGCAGGCGGTGGCGGAGAGAAGTACGGCCGCCGAGAGGAGTGCCGGCGCCCAGGTGGTGGTGCGGGTGCGGCGCGGCGCGCGTGGTGCACGTGACATGAACAACCCCCGTTTTCCGCCCCGTTGGTGGTGGGCGAGGCCGTGATCGTGACACCGGGGCGAGAGGGGCGACAAGGCGGCGGGGTGGGTTCAGAGGAGAATCTGAGGTTGCCGGTGGCTCACTTCTGGAAGCGGGTCTCGACGCGGGCCAGGGAGCCGGTCTCCAGGGCCGTCCACACGGCGCCGTCCGGGCCCAGTGCGATTCCGTGGGGTTCCGAGGAGGGGGTCGGCAGGTCGTACTCGTGGATCTCGTGCGGCTCGGGGTGCCCGGCGCCGTAGGCGATCCGGCCGACGCGGTTCGCGCCCCACTCGGTGAACCAGCAAGCACCACCGGCCCCGGCCCCGGCTCCGGCTCCGGCCCCGGCTCCGGCCACTGCCTCCGCCTCGGCGACGATGGCGTGCGGGCGGCACTCCCGGTCCGGCAGCGGGAACTCGTCGATCTTGCCGTCCGTGGTGATCCGCCCGATCTGCCCCGCCCCGATCTCCACGAACCACAGGGCCCCGTCACCACCGGCGGCGATGCCCACGGGCGCGGCGCCCGGCGTCGGCAGCGGGTGGACCGTGACGTCCCCGTCCAGGGTGATCGCACCGATGGCGTTCGCCTGGTTCATCGTGAACCACAGCCGGCCGTCCGACCCGGCCGCGATGGCCGACGCGAACGCCCCGGTGAGCGGGAGCGGGAACTCGGTGACCTCCCCGTCGGTCGTGATCCGGCCGATCCGGTCGGCCCCCGACTCCGTGAACCACAACGCGTCGTCGGCGCCGACCGCGATCCCGAACGGTCCCGCGTCCGGCGTCGGCAGCGTGAAGGACGTCACCTCGCCGGCCGTGCCGATCCGCCCGATCCGATGCCCCCGGAACTCGGTGAACCACAGCGCGCCGTCCGGCCCGGAGGTGATGACGGACGGCCCGCCGGTCGTCGTTTCGAGGGCGTACGACGTGACCTCACCGTCGAGCGCCAGCCGACCGATCCGCCCGGCGTGGACCAACGTGAACCACAACGCGCCGTCCGGCCCGGTCGTGACACCGTACGGCCCGGCCTCGGCGTCGGAGACGGCGAACTCCGTGATGGACACGGTCGTCTGGCGATCGGGCATGGGGTGGACTCCTCGGTCAGCGGTCAGCGGTCAGCGGTCAGCGGTCGGCGGTCAGCGGTCGGCGGTCGGCGGTCAGCGGATTGGCGGTCGGGCGATCGGGCGTTCAATCGTCCGTGACCACCTTCCACGGTGCGCCTGTGCCCTGTCGCGCGAATTCCGCCCGCATCGGGGGCTGTTGGGAAGGGCAGGGGTGACGGCATGGCTGACGAGACCTTCCACGACCCGCGGCTGGCCGGACTCTACGATCCGCTCGACCCCGACCGCGGCGACCTGGACGCCTATCTGCTCCTCGCGGAGGGGTTCGGCGCGAGGCAGGTGCTGGACATCGGCTGCGGGACGGGGGTGTTCGCGCTGCTGCTGGCGGAGCGTGGGGTGGAGGTCGTCGGGGTCGACCCGGCCGGTGCCTCCCTCGACGTCGCGCGGGCCAAACCCGGGGCGGACCGGGTCCGTTGGATCCACGGTGACGCGACGGACCTTCCCCCGCTCCAGGTCGACCTGGTCACGATGACGGCCAACGTGGCGCAGGAGATCGTCGACCCGGAGCTGTGGCGGCGGACCCTCGCGGGCGCGCACGAGGCTCTGCGGCCGGGCGGCCGGCTCGTCTTCGAGACCCGCGACCCGGCGGGACGGGCGTGGGAGACGTGGAACCGCGAGGCGTCGTACGGGGTGACCGACGTCCCGGGCGTCGGCACCGTCGAGAGCTGGGTGGAACTGACCGACATCACCGGCCCGTTGGTGTCGTTCCGCTGGCACTACGTCCTCGACGGGACCGGTGGCGCCGCCGGGGGCGAAGCCGTGACCCTCACCTCCGACTCCACCCTCAGATTCCGCGAACGGCGGGAGATCGAGGCGGACCTGCTCGCGCACGGCTACACGGTCGAGGACGTACGGGACGCTCCCGACCGGCCCGGGAAGGAGTTCGTGTTCGTGGCGTGCCGGCCAACGTCGTCCTGACCGATTCGCTCCGTGACCCGGACACGCTACGGCACTCCCCGAGGCAACCCGGCCGTCGTCGCGGCGGTCCTCTCGGGCATGGAACTCGATCCGGACCTCTGCCTGACCGTCCCTGAGGGCTTCGACGACTCGGACGCCGAGTCGCAGGTGCACCCCATGGCCAGAAAACTCTTCCCCGCCACCACGGCCGCGGACGCCTTCCGGAAGGCCCACGCGTGGGTGGGCGCACACGACGTCTTCCTGGTCGACGTCTCCTGGGACCACGCCCACGACGAGGACGAGCCCTACGTCCTGAGCATCTACTTCACCTTCGAGGAGGCCCCGGACCACCCCGGCTGACCCTGACCCACTGTGCCGGGCCGCGAAGGGAACGTCCTGCGCCGGACGGCATCCACCCCGCGACGTACGACGTACGGGGTGGAAGAGCAACCCGTCGGCGGTCTCGCAGGTCAGGCGTGGTGGTCGTGCAGGTCCACCCGTACCGTCAGCAGGTGGGAGCCCAGCACGCGTACCGCTGTGCTGTTGGCGCGGGGGAGGGTGCGCAGGCGGGCGATCGGGTCGTCGTCCGGGAGGAGGTGGGCCGTGCCCGTGTGCCAGCGGCCCCGGATGCGGACCCGGACCGACGGGTCGGCCTTGATGTTGCGGATGTAGTGGGACTTCTCGCCGTACTCGGAGACCAGCCAGAACGCGTCGCCGACACGACGGCCCCCGATGGGGGTGCGGCGCGGGAGGCCGGACGTGCGGCCGGTCGTCTCCAGCAGGGTCTGAAGGGGGACCCTGCGCAGCAGCGGGTTGGCGACGTGACGCTGGAAGGCCGTCACGACGCGTTGCTTCAGCTCCGTTTCACGGGACATTCGGAGTGGTTCTCCTCGGTGTGTGGGAGGTACGGGGTACAGGATCGGGTGCGGGGCGAAGGCGGTGGGTGGCCGGTGCGGGTCGTGACGTGGAACCTGTGGTGGCGGTTCGGGCCGTGGCAGGAGCGGCAGAAGGCGATCCTCGCCGTGCTGCGTGAACTGCGGCCCGATGTCGTTGGGTTGCAGGAGGTCTGGGAGCAGACGGGCGACCAGCAGACGGGCGACCAGCAGGCGGGCGACGGGCAGGCGAGCGACGAGCAGGCGGCCGACGGGGCGGAGAGCGGCGAGGGGAATCTCGCCGGATGGCTCGCCCGGGAACTCGGCATGCACTGGGCCTGGGGCGAGTACGGCGACGCCGAGCGCTGGCAGCGACGGATCGGTGACCCGCGCGTCGGGATCGGCACCGCCGTGCTCAGCCGGTGGCCCGTGCTGGAGCGGGACGCCATCGGGCTGCCGACGGCGGAGGGCGGCAGCGGGCGCGGCGCGCTCTACGCCCTCCTCGACGCACCCGGCGCGCCCATCCCCTTCTTCACCGCCCACCTCAGCTCCGAGACCGCCGCGTCCGCGCAGCGCTGCCGCCAGGTCACCGCGCTGGCCGAGTTCGTGGCCCGGCACCGCGGCCGCCCCACCGGCGACACCGGCCGAACCGGCCACCCGCCCGTGATCACCGGTGACTTCAACGCCTGGCCCGACTCCGACGAGGTCCGGCTGTTCGGCGGCTACAGGACCGCGCCCGCCGTCCCCGGGCAGTGCTTCTTCGACGTCTGGGAGTACGCCGAACCGGGCGCCCCCTCGGCCACCTGGGACCTCGCCAACCCGTACGTCGCCGGTTCGCACGGGCCGAGCGTACGGGTCGACTACATCCACGTCGGACCGCCGGGCCCCGGCGGACTCGGCCACGTACGCGCCGTGCGCAGAGCGGGCGACGGCCCCGTCGACGGCGTCTGGCCCTCCGACCACACGGCCGTCGTCGCGGACCTGGCCGACTGGGCCGACGCGGCCGACCGGCGGAACGGGGGCGGGTCCGAACCCACCGGCCGGGCCGGGGCGCGCTGATTGCCTCGCCGCACGCCCCGCGCCCGCCCCCGCTCCCGCCCGACGTGCCCTACGGCTTCCGGCCCACCCCGCCGTGCTGGCCGATCGGCTTCGGCCGGCCCGTCGTCGTGTCGTCCGGGTGCCACAGGGGCACGGAGACGACGCCCGGGTCGAGCAGGTCGAGACCGTCGAAGTAGCCGGTGATCTGGTCGATCGGGCGCAGGAAGTACGGGACGGCGCCCGTCTCGTTGTAGGCGTCCTGGGCGTGCTCGTAGTCCGGATCGGTGCCCCGGGAGCCCTCGTTGATGTTGAGGTAGCTGCCGGAGGGAAGGCCGGCGAGCAGGCGGCGGACGATGTCACGGGCCTCCTCGTACTCGGCGACATGGCCCAGGATGCCGCTGAGGATCAGCGCCGTCGGCCGCGACAGGTCCAGCGTCCGGGACGCGGCCTCCAGGATGCGCTCCGGTTCGTAGAGGCTCGCGTCGACGTACGCGGTGGCGCCCTCCGGGGAGGAGTAGAGCAGCGCGCGGGCGTGCGCGAGGACCATCGGGTCGTTGTCGACGTAGACGATCCGCGCCTCCGGCGCGCTGCGCTGGGCGACCTGGTGGGTGTTGTCGGCCGTGGGCAGCCCGGTGCCGACGTCCAGGAACTGCCGGACGCCCTCCACCTCCACCAGGTGCCGGATGCTGCGCCGCAGGTACGCGCGGCTGCTGCGGGCGATGGTGACGATGCCGGGGAAGGCGCCGGCGTACGCGTCGCCGGCCGCCTCGTCCACCGGGTAGTTGTCCTTGCCGCCCAGCCAGTAGTTCCAGATGCGGGCGGAGGCGGGCACCGAGGTGTCGACCTTCTCCTTCGCCGCCGGAGCCGCCGCCGGGTCGGGCGTGGTCACGTGATCGGTCATGGGCGCCGTCTCCTGTCGCCGTGCAGGGTGCGTCGGCACACAGACAGACGCACACTTCGTGTCGAGCCAAACCTAAAGCCCAACACGAGTATTTCGTACGAGGGTTCCCCCTACCGTCCCCGCATCTTCCTGCCGGCCACCATCGCGCGACGGCCGGCGAGCCCCCGGCCGCTATCGCCGTCCGAGGAAGATCGGGTTGGTGAAGGCCGCCAGCGGGCCCGGGAAGCCCGGGACGATCGGCGGCCTGCGGACCTCGGCGCGTACGTACGCCGCGTACGAGGCCGTCGTACGCCACTGCGCCGCGCCCGTGCCGGACTCCGGGATCGCGGGCGAGGTGAACAGGACACCCTGGTCGGTCACGAAGCGGATGGTGCAGCCGGCGGAGCCCGTCGCCTCCAGGGAGACGGTGACCGGGGTGTCGGCGTCCACCGTCAACCGCTCCCCGATGCCCGCGTGTTCGCCCCGCGCCCCGGACGCCGTGAACGACACGGACACGTCCTTGGACTCGGCGACGTACGAGCGGCCCGCCCGCAGTCCCTCCTGGATCGCCTCCCGGCTCAACTCGTCGGCCAGGACGACCGTCTGGGGCCGCCCGACGGGGTCGGGATCGCGGTGCGCGTCGCTGTTGCCCATCGCGGGGATCCACTCCCGGCGGCCCTCGCGCACGCCCGCGACCAGCATGCCGTCCCAGTCGGCGAGCGCCACCTCGTCCTCCGGCGAGTAGGCGCCGTTCCACACCTCCACCGCGTCCGCCTCGCCGAAGCCGAACTTCCAGTTGCAGCCGATGCAGGTGGCGTGCGGATGGGCCGGGACGACCAGGCCTCCGGCGCGCCGGATCTGCCGGGCGTACTTGCCGAACCGGTTGTCCCGCGCCCGGTAGCGCCAGTCGACGAACGTGCCCGGATCGACGCCGAGCGCCACCACGTGCCCGTTGCGCGTGGTGACCTCCTCGCCCAGCATGATCAGCAGGTCGTCACCCGCGTGCTCGGCCCAATGGGCGTGCGCGGACTGCGTGTTGTGCTCCGAGCTGTTGATGAAGTCCAGGCCGGCGGCACGGGCGAGGGCCGCCAGCTCGGCGGGGGTGCGGCGGCCGTCGGAGTACCAGGAGTGGAGGTGGCAGTCGCCCCGGTACCAGGCCCGGCCCCGCCCCTTGGCCCGCTCCGGCGGGTACACCGGCTTCACGGCAGCGGCCGGACGCCCGTACGTCAGGGTGATCGTGATCTCGTACGGCAGCCCGTCCGGTGCCACCGTGTACGGGCCCAGCGCGATGTGCCAGGTGCCGGGGCGTACGGGGCCCGGGAGGTAGCCCGGGGTCGCCTCGTCCGTCCGGATGAAGAACTCCGTGCGCGCGCCGCCCGACCAGCCCCGGAACCCCTTGCCGCCCAGCTCGGTGCCGCGTTCGTCGAAGACGCCGATGTCGAGCGCGTTGCCCATGGTGCCGGCCGGGACGGTCGTTCTCTCGTAGCTGTAGGAGACCCTCAACTCCCGTACCCCCGGCGGCACTTCTACCGGCAGATACACGAAATCGGGGGAGCCGGTGGGGAGGGATCCCCTGATCGTCCTCGTCTCCTGCTCGCCGTCCGCGGCCTCGGCGCCGCTCGTCCCAAAGGTCACGCTTCCCAACGTAAGCGCGGCCGCGGCCGACGTCACGAACAGCGCGCGCCTTCCCATTCCGTTCCCGTCACCGTGGTGGTCGTCGCACATGCTGCTGCTCCCCGGTCGGTCGTGAGTGACATG
The DNA here is from genome assembly GCF_055575575.1 of Streptomyces sp. NPDC034049. Taxonomy (NCBI): domain Bacteria; kingdom Bacillati; phylum Actinomycetota; class Actinomycetes; order Kitasatosporales; family Streptomycetaceae; genus Streptomyces; species Streptomyces sp. NPDC034049. The sequence goes on along the minus strand of NZ_JBVISJ010000005.1, from coordinate 320,731 downwards.
GCGTGGGTGGTGCTGCCTGTGGTGCGTGTCACCTTCGTATGCGGTGGTGAACTGTGGGGCAAGGGAAGGGAATCGCCAGTTTTCGATACGGCTCTCCCGGCGGGGGAGCCGCCGCCGGGCCCGGGCCTCCACCCGGCCCCGGCCGACGAGAGAGCAGGAGAGCGCGCGTGCGGACCCCGACCTGTCTGCTGGGTGGAGCCGGTGTCACCGACCGGGTCACGTACGGCCATGACGCGGACCGGTTCGTGGAGATCGGCTCCCTCACCAAGGTGCTCACGGGCACCGTCCTCGCCCGGCTGGCGGCGGCGGGGGACCTGGGCCTCGACACGCCGCTGGAGGAGTGCCTCGACGAGGTGCCGAGGGGGACCGGCATCACCCTCCTGCACCTCGCCGAGCACACGTCGGGCCTGCCCCGGCTGCCCGTCGGGCCCACCGGCCCGCCCGACGACCCGTACGCCGGATTCACGGAGACGGCCCTGCGGGAGTCGCTGCGCGACCTGGACCGGCTGACGGCCGGACGGACGGGCCGTCAGGAGTACTCCAACCTCGGCTACGCCGTGCTCGGGCTGGCACTCACCACCGTCACCGGGTGCTCGTACCAACAGCTGGTGGACACCCACGTCTTGGTGCCGCTCGGGCTGGGTGCGGGGGCGATGACGGCGACGCCGCCGGAGGAGCGACGGCTCGTGCCGCGCGATCTGTTCGGCCGGCCCCGGCCGCTGTGGACGATGACCGGCGCGATCCTGCCGGCCGGCGGTCTGTGGTCCAGCTGCCGGACGCTGGCGGACCTCGTGGTCGCCCAGCTCGTGGAACGCCGCTTCGGCGAACCGGCGCCCTCCTGGCAGCGCGGGCCCTCGCTCCGGTGGCACGACGGCGCCACCCGCGGCTCGTCGGTCGTGGCCGCCGCGTACGACGACGGCCGCTGGATCCTGGTCCACCGCCTCGGCGACGTGACCGCCACGGCCAAGAAGGCCAAACACACCCTCCACACGCTCACGACCCCACCGCCCGGGGAAGACCCCTAGTCGCCCTGCGCAACCTCCGCGACGAAGTCACCGAGCGGCCAACTCCCACCACCGCAGTCACCCCACGCAAACCCAGGCCCTGCACCGCTACCCGCGCTGGCGCAACGCCGACGCCCGCCACCCCGACCTACTCGCCGCACAGCGCGAGGAACGCGCCCGCATCCGCAGCGAGAAGGGCATCCGCTGGGGCGGGCGCCCCCTCGCAACCGCAGCCTGACCAACCCGGCGAACTGATGAGGCGGCAGGCACCAGGTCGCATCTGTCAGGGGTAGTTCAGGGTTGTGATCAGGGTGATCACTCATGGGCGACGGCGACTGCACGCAGCAGAGTTGGCGTTGTCAACAGGTCCCATCAGCGCCGTGGAGAAGAAGCTTCGATGCGCATCCGCCTTGCCGTCACCACCCTCGCCCTGGCCACCGCTCTCACCGTCGGCGCGGCCCTGCCCACGGCTGCCGCCACGCCTGCTTCCAGCGCCCCGGCGTCCGCGAACCTCACCGTTCAGGAAATCCTCGACCACCTGCCCGACGACGTCGTCGCGGGTGCGCTCATCAGACGGGACGGCGTGGGCGCCACCGCCGGCCCGGTCACCGCTGACGCCCATGCTCGGATCGGCAGTGTCACCAAAGCGTTCACCAACACGGTGATTCTCCAACTCGTCGCCGAGCACCGGATCGGCCTGGACGCACCGGCGCGAAGGTACGTCCCCCACGTGCTGCCCGAGGCGTATCACCGCGTCACCGTGCGCCAGCTCCTCGACCACACGAGCGGCCTGCCCAAGCCCGCCCCGACCCCCGTCCCTGCCGACGGACCCGGATGGCAGCTCAGATCAGTGACGCCCGAAGACTTCTTGCGGGACTCGTTCGCCGCAGCCACCGACGCGCCGCCCGCACCCGGCTCCGAGCAGCAGTACAACGGACTCAACTCTTTCGTCCTCGGCCTGGTCGTCGAGAAAGTCACCGGCCACTCCTTCACCGACGAACTACAGCGCAGGATCATCCGGCCGCTGCGTCTGAGGCACACGAGCCTGCCCGCCGCCGACGACCCGACGATCCCCTCGCCCCACGCGGAGGTGTACCTCGACGGGCAGGACGTGACCGAGCAGAGCCCGTACCCGTGGGCCGAGGGAGGCATGATCTCCACCGCCGCCGACCTGGACCGCTTCGTCACCGCACTGTTCCGGGGCCGCCTGCTCCCACCCGCCCAGCAGAAGCTGGTATTCGAGGTACCGAACGTGAAGAGCGCCACCGACAACAAGAACTGCGTCGGCCAGGCGGCCTGCTACAGCATCGGCGGACTCCTGCGCCACCAGCTCCCAAGTGGCGAGTACGCGTGGGGCAAGACCGGTTCCCGCCCCGGCTGGGACAACGGGTTCTTCGCCACCCGCGACCTCCGGCACCTCGTGGTGTACTCCCTGAACCCGACGGGGACCGGCAACGACCTCCCGTACATCAAGGCGATCGTCAACGCCGGGCTCGCCGACTGACAGCCGGACCTCCCCTCCACGACACCACCGGTTGGACGCTGTACTGCACGGGATTTTCAATGCCGCGCGCATGAGTGCCGGCCTGTCCCGCGAGGCCCTCGGCGTCGCGGTCCTCGCGTCGGCCGGTCTCGTCCAGGCGATGGAGGAGGAGCATCGGCGGCCGTCCGAAACGACGGCCGACCGGATCTCCCGCGCGCTGGGCTTGGATCCGGGGGCGGATGCGGTGTTGCGGTCCACGGCCGTCGAGGACCGGCAGGCAGGCCCCAGGGGCCGACCGGTCGGCTCCCCTATGTGCCGACCGGTCGGTATGGACATCCTTGTCCCGAGCGGTTAGAGATGACACATGCGCATCTCCGTGACGATCTTCCTCACCGACGAGACGATCACTCCGACCCGGCTCGCCCGTGAGCTGGAGCAACGCGGTTTCGCGGGGCTCTACCTCCCCGAGCACACCCACATCCCCGTCGAGCGGACGACCCCGTACCCGGCCGGCGGCGACCTGCCGCGCGAGTACGGCCGTACCCTCGACCCCTTCGTCGCGCTCGGCCAGGCTGCGGCCGTCACCGAGCGACTGGGGCTCGGCACCGGGATCACCCTGGTCGCCCAGCACGACCCGATCGACCTCGCGAAGCAGATCGCGACCGTCGACCACCTCTCCGGAGGCCGCCTCACCCTCGGCCTCGGCTACGGCTGGAACGTCGAGGAGGCCGCCGACCACGGGGTCGAGTGGCGCACCCGGCGCGAGCTGGTGCGCGACCGCATGGCGCTGATGCGGGCGCTGTGGTCGGAGGAACCTACGGCGTACGAGGGGCAGTTCGGGAGCGTGCGGGCGAGTTCCGCGTACCCGAAGCCGGTGCAGAAGGCGCGGGGGCCGGTGGTGGGGCCGCGCACGCTGATCGGTGGGGCCGCGGGGCCCAAGCTGTTCGCGCACATCGCCGAGTACGCGGACGGGTGGCTGCCGATCGGCGGGCGGGGGCTCGGGGACGCGTTGCCAGCGCTGCGGGCGGCGTGGGCGGACGCGGGGCGCGATCCCGCCGGGCTGCAAGTGGTGCCTTACGCGGTGCAGCCGAGTGCGGGGAAGCTGGCGTACTACGCGGAGTCGGGCATCGAGGAGGCCGTGGTGCAGCTGCCTCCGGCGGGGGAGGCCGAGGTGCTGGGGCTGCTGGACGAGTACGCGGTGTTCTTGGGGGAGGGTGCGTGAGAGGCGGCGGCGCCTGAGAGCTCGGGGGGCGGGGCTCGTCGGCGGGTGCGGGTCCGGTGGGGCTTGCTCGCGCAGTTCCCCGCGCCCCTGAAAAGCAGGGGCTGTGCCCCATGCTTTTCAGCCCGCCGCTGCCTTCTGGGCCCGCAGGGCCTCGCCTTTCATGCCCGTGGGCCTGGGCTTCTCAGGGGCGCGGGGAACTGCGCGAGAACCCCCACGCCCCCGCACCCGCCCACGAAACCCGCATCCCCGGGTTAGGAGGCGCCCACCCCACCGGCGGAGCCAAGTCGCTCGTATGCTCGACGGATGACGACTTCCGCGACCTCGGGAAACGGACCCACCGGCCCCCAGGGCCCCACCGGCCCCACCGAGAACTCCATGCGGCGCGCACTCAAACGCGCCCGTGACGGCGTGGCGCTCGACGTGAGCGAGGCGGCGGTGCTGCTCCAGGCGCGCGGCGCGGACCTGGAGGACCTCGCCGCGTCGGCGGCGCGGGTGCGGGACGCGGGGCTCGCGGAGGCCGGGCGGCCCGGTGTGATCACGTACTCGAAGAGCGTCTTCATCCCGCTCACCCGGCTCTGCCGGGACAAGTGCCACTACTGCACGTTCGTCACCGTCCCGGGCAAGCTGCGCCGCGCCGGCCACGGGATGTTCATGTCGCCGGACGAGGTGCTGGACGTGGCCCGCAAGGGGGCCGCGCTCGGCTGCAAGGAAGCGCTGATCACGCTCGGCGACAAGCCGGAGGACCGCTGGCCGGAGGCGCGCGAGTGGCTCGACGCGCACGGCTACGACGACACGATCGCGTACGTCCGCGCCATCTCCATCCGCATCCTGGAGGAGACGGGCCTCCTCCCGCACCTCAACCCCGGCGTCATGAGCTGGACGGACTTCCAGCGGCTCAAGCCGGTGGCGCCCTCCATGGGCATGATGCTGGAGACGACCGCGACCCGCCTGTGGTCCGAGCCGGGCGGCCCCCATCACGGCTCCCCGGACAAGGAACCGGCGGTCCGGCTGCGGGTGCTGGAGGACGCGGGCCGCTCCTCGGTCCCCTTCACCTCCGGTGTCCTCATCGGCATCGGCGAGACGTACGAGGAACGCGCGGAGTCCCTCTTCGCCCTCCGCAAGGTCTCCCGGGCCTACCACGGCATCCAGGAACTGATCATCCAGAACTTCCGCGCCAAGCCGGACACCGCGATGCGCGGCATGCCGGACGCGGAACTGGACGAGCTGGTCGCCACGGTGGCCGTCGCCCGGCACCTCATGGGCCCGGCCGGCTGCATCCAGGCCCCGCCGAACCTCGTCGACAGCGAGTACGAGCGGCTGATCGGCGCCGGGATCGACGACTGGGGCGGGGTCTCCCCCCTCACCATCGACCATGTGAACCCCGAGCGCCCCTGGCCGCAGATCGAGGAACTCACCGAACGCTCCCGCGCCGCCGGCTTCGAGCTGCGCGAACGCCTGTGCGTGTACCCGGAGTTCGTCTCGCGCGGCGAGCCGTGGCTGGACCCGCGTCTCCTGCCCCACGTACGGGCCCTGGCCGACCCGGAGACCGGCCTCGCCCTGCCGGACGCGGTCGTCGAAGGGCACCCGTGGCAGGAGCCCGAGGAGGTCTTCGTCGCCACCGGCCGCACGGACCTGCACACCGCCGTCGACACCGAGGGCCGTACCGGCGACCGCCGCGAGGACTTCGACTCCGTCTACGGCGACTGGGGCGCCCTGCGCGAGGCGGCGGCGCCGGGCATGGTGCCCGAGCGCATCGACACCGACGTACGGTCGGCGCTGGCGACGGCGGCCGACGACCCGACGAAGCTGACGGACGCCGAGGCGCTCGCCCTGCTGCACGCGGACGGCCCGGCGCTGGACGCGCTCACCCGGATCGCGGACGACGTCCGCAGGTCGGCGGTCGGCGACGACGTCACCTACATCGTCACCCGGAACATCAACTTCACCAACGTCTGCTACACCGGCTGCCGCTTCTGCGCCTTCGCGCAGCGCCGCACGGACGCCGACGCGTACACGCTCTCCCTCGACCAGGTCGCCGACCGCGCCCAGCAGGCCTGGGACCTCGGCGCGGTCGAGGTCTGCATGCAGGGCGGCATCCACCCCGACCTGCCGGGCACCGCGTACTTCGACATCGCGAAGGCCGTGAAGTCCCGCGTCCCCGGCATGCATGTGCACGCCTTCTCCCCGATGGAGGTGGTGAACGGCGCGACCCGCACCGGGATGTCGATCCGCGAGTGGCTGACGGCCGCGAAGGAAGCGGGCCTGGACTCCATCCCCGGTACGGCGGCGGAGATCCTGGACGACGAGGTCCGCTGGGTCCTGACCAAGGGCAAGCTGCCGACGGCGACCTGGATCGAGGTGGTGACGACCGCCCACGAGCTGGGCATCCGCTCCTCCTCGACGATGATGTACGGCCATGTCGACCAGCCCCGCCACTGGCTCGGCCACCTGCGCACGCTGGCCGGCATCCAGCAACGGACCGGCGGCTTCACCGAGTTCGTGACCCTGCCGTTCATCCACACCAACGCGCCCGTGTACCTGGCGGGCATCTCCCGCCCCGGCCCGACGATGCGCGACAACCGCGCCGTCACCGCCATGGCCCGCCTCCTCCTCCACCCCTGGATCCCCAACATCCAGACCAGCTGGGTCAAACTCGGCACGGAGGGTGCGGCCGAGATGCTCCGCTCGGGCGCCAACGACCTGGGCGGCACCCTGATGGAGGAGACCATCTCCCGCATGGCGGGCTCCTCCTACGGCTCCTACAAGTCGGTCAAGGACCTGATCGCGGTCGCCGACGCGGCGGGCCGCCCCGCGAGGCCTCGCACGACCCTGTACGGCGAGGTCCCGCAGGAACGCCAACAGGCGGCCCGAGCCTCCGACGGCCACCTGCCGGACCTGCTGCCGGTACTGGACTGACCCACCTGCGGGAGACCGGAGGGGGGCAACAGGAACCCCCGAACTGCCGGCGGCCCGATGACCGCCGGCAGCGGGGCGGCCGGTGCGGGAGGTCTGTCGGCCGGTCGGCCGATCGGTCTGTCGGTCTGTCGGCCGGTCGTGGGGGCTCAGTCGGTCGTGGGGGCTCAGCCGGTCCTGGTCTCGTTCGCCGGCAGATGGGTCACCAGCAGTACCACTCCGCTCAGCAGGAACACGCGGAGGGCGGCGTCGAGGCCGTTCCAGTCGCTGGACTGCCACATGACGAACCATTCGCCGCCGATGGCCATGAAGCCGGCGCCGAAGAGGAGGAGGACCATGAGCAGGCCCAGGGTGCTGTAGCGGCGGGCCGTGTGGAAGGTGCGGTGGCCGAGGGCCCGGGCCCAGAACCAGGTGGCGGCGATGAGCAGCAGCGCCGCGACGGTCTCCCAGACGATGATGAGGACGTACGCCGCGTCCTGGACGCCCTTCGACTCGATGGCCCGCCACATCAGGTCCTCGTCCTTGAACGTGGTGTCCATGGCGAAGACATGGCGGACGAACTGCTGGTTCGTGCCGAAGTCGGTGATGTTGCTGAACGCGACGAGCGCCATGTAGAGGGCGACCGTGCCGACGAGCAACGTGGAGGCGAGGGGAAGAAGTGAGCCGCGGGGGGTCTGGGATTCAGCCATGGTCCAACTATGTGCGTGAGCATGGATCATCCCCAGGTGTTTTTCGGCGCGTTGGATCACAATGAGACCCGTCGCTGGCGGAAAACCGTGGAGAACCGAGGAAGGCCGGAGGAGTTCGCATGGGTCGCGCGCAGCCGCAGATTCCCACGATGCAGGAGCTGATCCGGCGGCGCACCCGACAGGGCTTCGTCGGCCGCGGCAGCGAACGGGCGGCGTTTCGAGCCAACTTCGATCTGCCCATCGAGGACGAGCGACGTCGCTTCCTCTTCCACGTACACGGCAACGCGGGCATCGGAAAGACCTTCCTGGCAAGGGAGTTGGAGCAGATCGCCCAGGAGCGCGGCGCCCTCACCGCGTACCTCGACGACGGCGTCGGCAGCGTCCCGGAGGCCCTGGCCGTCGTCGCGGACCGCTTCGCCCGGCAGGGACACCGGTGCAAGGACCTGGAACGGCTGCTGGCCGCGCACCGGGAGCGGCGGTACGAGGCGGAACTGGCCGCGGTGGCCTTCGCGGAGCCGGACGCGGACCCGGATGCGGCGGGGGAGGCGGGGCCCGGCGCGCCGGCCGGCGCGGGGCGGCGGTCAGGGGCCACCGGCGCCGCCGAGCCGTCCGCCGCGAGCCTGGCCGCCGCCCGGGCCACGCTCGTCGCACTCGGCCTCGTCCCCGTGGTCGGCCCCTTCGCGGGCGCCGTCGACCCGGCCGAACTCGTCCGCCAGGCCGCCCGGTTGCGCGGAGGCCTCGGTGCGCGGGCGCGCGGCCACGAGGACGCCGAGCTGCTGCTCGCCCCCGAACTCGTCCTCACACCTGCGTTGTTGGAGGAGCTGGGCGCGGTCGCCTCCGAAGTGCCCTGGCTCGTCCTCCTCTTCGACACCTACGAACGGACCGGCGCCTTCCTCGACCCGTGGCTCCACGATCTCGTCTCCGGCGACCGCTACGGCCCCCTCCCCGGCAACGTCGTCCTCGTCACGGCGGGCCGGCACCCCCTCGACGCCGCCCGCTGGGGCGGCCTCACCGACTTCGTCCTCGACCTGCCCCTGCGGCCCTTCACGGAGACCGAGTCACGCGGCCTCCTCGCCGCCAAGGGCGTCCTCGCCGAGCCCGTCGTCGACGAAGTCCTGCGGCTCACCGGTGGGTTGCCCGTCCTGGTCTCCACCCTCGCCGAGGCCCGACCCGCCGACCTCGACGACCTCGCCGACACGGGCGACACCAGCGCCATGGCCGTGGAGCGCTTCCTGAAGTGGGAGACGGACCCGGTACGCCGGGCCGCCGCGCTGACCTGCGCGCTGCCCCGCTGGCTGGACACGGACGTCTTCCGGGCGGCCGTCGCGGGTGCGGCCACCGAGACGGGCGGCCGCGCCGGTCCGGGCGGGGGCGCCGGTTCCGCCGACGGCGGCGGTCCGGATGACGGCGGCCGTCCGGATGGTGACGGCGGTCCGGATGACGGCGGCCGTCCGGATGACGGCTGCGCCACCGGCACGGCGGCGAACGGCGGGCGCCGCCCCGGCGCGGACGCGGGCGACGCTCGCGCCCCCGGCGCGAATGCGGGCGACCGGCACGCCCCCGGCGCAGGGGCGGCCGGCCACGTCGACGCCGGTCACGTCGCCCACGCCCCCGACGCGCTGTTCACCTGGCTGCGTGCCCTCCCCTTCGTCACCGATCGCGGGGACCGGGTGGTGTTCCACGACGTCGTACGGGCACCGATGGTCCGGTTGCAGCGGCTGCGCTCCCCCCGGCTCTGGAGCGAGCGGCACCGGCGGCTGGCGGACGCCTTCGCCGGATGGCGGGCGGAGATCGAGACCGCCGGGGAGACGGAGATCGAGGCTCCCGGGGAGACGCAGGCCGGCCCGCCGGACACGGAGTCGCGGGACGGGAGGTCGCCGGACAGCCGGTCGCGCGAGCGGGAGTGGTGGGGTGGTGAGCGGTGGCGCGAGCTGCGGCTCGCCGAGGCGTACCACCGGCTGTGCGCGGGGGAGCGCGGGGCGCTCGCCGGGGTGCTGCGCGCGGTCGTCGACGCGTGCGGGGAGGGGGAGGCGGTGGCCCGGCGGTGGGCCGAGGCCCTCACACAGGCGGGCCAGGACGCCGCCGACGAGGACACCGAACGCTGGGGGCGCGAGCTGCTGGGCGCGCTGGAGCGCGGCGGCGTCCACGACGCGCTGGGAGCCCTGCTGCTCCGGGCCGGTCTCGACGCACGTCGGGAGGCGCGGGCGCGGGCCCTGCGGGGCCGGGCGCTGCACCGGGAGGGGGCGCACGAGCGGGCGGTGACCGAGTACGACCGGGCGCTCGCCCTCGACCCCGACTCGGCCACGGCGTGGCAGGGCAGGGCGGTCGCCCGGGCGCACACCGGGGACTACGCCGGGGCCGTGGCCGACCTCGACCGCGCCGACGCGCTCGCCCCCGACGACGTGACCACCCTCGTCCTGCGGGGCGACTACCACCGCCTCCTCGGCGACCTCGACGCGGCGGTCGCCGACCTCGACCGGGCGGTGGCCCTGGACCCCGTACGCCGCTCCACCTGGGCCTCGCGGGGAGCCGCCCGGCACGCGCAGGGCCGCCTCGACGAGGCCCTCGCGGACCTGGACCGCGCCCTGGAGCTGGACGGGGCGTATGTGTGGGCCCTGATGCGCCGGGCGCGCGTACGACGCTCCCGGGGCGAGCACGAGCGGCAGCTGGCCGACCTGCACCACGCCGTGGCCCTCGATCCGGAGGCCCCCCTGCCGCGCTGCGAACGGGCGGACGCCCTGCGCGGCGTCGACCGCGACGAGGAGGCCCTGGCCGACTACGACCGCGCCATCGCGCTCAACCCGGTGTACGCCTCCGCGTACGCCGGCCGGGGCGTCTCCCGCGCCAAGCTCGGCCGCCACGACGCGGCCCTCACCGACCTCGACACCGCCCTGGCCCTCTTCCCCGACTACCCCTGGGCCCTGCGCCACCGTGCGGCCCTCCACCTCGAACTCGGCGACGCGGAGCGGGCGTCGGCCGACGCGGGGCGGGCCCGGGAGCTGCGCCCCGGCGACGCGTCGATCGCGGACCTGCACACCCGGGCCGCGGGAGCGGCGGCGACGACGGCCCGTACGACACCGGGCCGACCGTCACAGTGAGGCGCGGGGAAGGGGAGGGGGAGGGAGGGGCCGGGGCCCCGCCACCCGCCCCGCGCGGGCGCCCTACCGCGCGAACCCCAGCCCGAACCGGGCCCCCTTCTCCGGTGCCTTGAACGTGGCCGGGCCGAAGGAGGTGATGTGGGAGGTGACCAGGCCGTTCTTCGAGCCGCGGAAGAGCCAGGCCGCGCCGGAGTCCCGGAGGGCGCCGTCCTCCCCGGGCGCGCCGACGGCGAGGTCGGCGCGGGCGTTGGCGTTGACGTCGAGGAGCGAGACGGCCGCGCCGAAGGTGTCGCCGGTCTCGGAGGCGCCGGGGACCCCGGGGTCGGACTGGTCGAAGGCCTGGGCGCCGGTGCCGGTGAGACCCGAGGCCCCGCCCTTCAGCAGGACGACCGACCCGGCGTCCACGACGGAGCCGATGTCCTCGCCGGGGACGCCGACCGCGATGTCGGGGTAGCCGTCGCCGGTCACGTCACCGGCCGCAACGGAGTAACCGAACTGGTCGCCGCCGTACTGGTCGAAGTGGTCCGCGTCGCTCTCCCCGACACCCGGGACGCCCTTGGTGTCCTGGGTGATCCTCGTCGTACGGGTGGAGGGGCCCTTCGCCGAGCCGTAGACGACGCGGACGTTGCCGGCCTCGTCCGTCATCACCTCGGCGATGTGGCCGACCTCGCGGGAGACGTAGTCGCCGTAGCCGTCCAGGTTCACGTCGGCGACGACGCCGCCGAGCGTGAAGTAGCCGGTGGATCTGGCGGTCTGGCTCACCCCGGTCGCGGTGCCCGGGCGCCACTGGGCCTGGTACGCCTTCTCCTCGAAGCCGCCGGTGGTGATCAGGTCGTCCTTGCCGTCGCCGTTCATGTCGCCGACGGTGATCTCCCAGATCTCGTCGTGCTCGTCGATCTCGATGGTGGAGACGGAGGCGGGGACGCCGTCCCGGGTGAAGGGGCCGAGCTGGATCCGCAGGCCGCCCTGGCCGGTGGTGACGAGGTCGCCCTTGCCGTCGCCGTTGAAGTCGCCGTCGACGGCCCGGTAGACCCGGCCGGGGAAGGCGGTCGCCGAGGTCAGGCCCTTCGCCGAACCCCACAGGATCACGTCGGCCTCGTTGAAGCCGCCCACCGCGAGATCGGTGTAGCCGTCGCCGTCGAGGTCGCGCGCGGCCGTGGTGTTGCCGAAGAAGGTGCCCGCCTTCGTGGCGTCCGGGAGCCATGCGGTGGTGCGCGAGAGCACCTGGGGGTGGGCGGTGTCGGCGCCCGCGGCGGAGCCGTACACGACCGAGACGTGACCGGCGCTCTCGGCGCCCGCGACGCTCGCGTAGGGCGCGTCGATCACCAGGTCGGCGAAGCCGTCGCCGTTGAAGTCACTGATCGGCGCCTTCGGCACCGCCGCGGCGGGCGTGGCGGCGATCAGCGGAACGGCCGGCAACACGGCGGCGACGACGGCCGCGGCCGCACCGCCCCGAAGGCCGCTCCGAATGCTGCCACGACGGCTGCGGTGAGTTCTGCTGCTGAGGGGCACGGATTCTCCAGTTCTCCGGGAATTGGGCCCGGTTACGGCGGCTGTTCACATCCGTCCGTTTGACGCCTGAAGTCGATCAACGGTTGTGGCGCACAAGACGTTCGACGCCCGTCCGGAGCCCCGGGGCGACCATTCCCGTTCCATTACAGTGCTGGACTGTCGAGCCGTACGGGCGTACGGATGTACTGACGTACTGACGTACGGGTCGGGCAGGGGCCGTGAGGAGGCCGGGGTGGGTGCGACAGCCGGTGCCGTCTGGGGGCGTGCCGAGCAGCAGGACTTCCGCAGCCGGGTGCGCGGAACGCTGCTGGGCGCGGCCATGGGCGACGCGCTGGGCGCGCCGGTCGACCAGCTCACCCTGGCGCAGATCGGCGAGGCGTACGGCCCGGAGTGGCTGACCGACCTGGCCTCCGCGTACGGCCGACGGGGCGCGATCACCGACCTCACACAGCTCACCCTGTTCACCGTCGACGGCCTGATCCGCGCCCAGGTGCGCCGGGACACCGGCGTCTGGCACCCGCCGACCGATCTGCACCGGGCGTATCTGCGCTGGGCGGCGACCCAGCGGGACTGGGGGCCCGACGAACGCCGCAAGGACGACGGCTGGCTCGCGCGCGAGGAGTGGCTCTACGCGCGCCGCGACCCCTCGGTGATCTGCCTCCTCGGCTTCGGCGACGGAACCATGGGCACGCTCGACGCCCCCAAGAACCCCGGCGCGTCCGGTGGTGAGGCGGCCGCCCGCTCCGCGCCCTTCGGGCTTCTCGTCGGCTGGGAGCCCCAGTTGGTCTTCCAGCTGGCCGTCGAGTGCGCGGCCCAGACCCACGGCCACCCCGTGGCGTACCTGGCCGCCGGCTCGTACGCCGTCATCGTGCACGCCCTCGCGCGGGGGGAGAGCCTGGACGCCGCCGTCCAGAAGACCCTGGTCCTGCTGGCCGCCCGCCCCGGACACCAGCCCGTCGCCGAGGCGCTCCAACAGGCCCTCGCCGCAGTCCGCCAGGGCCCGCCGTCCCCGGCCGTCGTCGAGCAACTGGCCGGTGACGGCGCGGCCGCCGGGGTACTGGCCGTCGCCGTGTACTGCGCCCTGGTCGGCGAGGACATACGCCAGGGCCTGTGCCTCGCGGTCAACCACGGGGGCCCTTCGGGGGCCGCGGGTGCCCTGACGGGCGGCCTTCTCGGCGCCCTCCACGGCGAGACGGCCCTGCCGCCCGCCTGGCTCGCCGAACTGGAGGGCCGCCCGACGATCCTCGTCCTCGCCGACGACTTCGCCCTGGAAATGACCCAGGGCCCGGCCCTCCACGCCCCCACAGGAGCAGTCCCAGGCTGGCTGACCCGCTACCCCCGAGCCTGACCCAACACCCCCAAGCCCGCACTCCCAAGCCCCTGGCCCAGCCCAAAGGGGCGCGAGGAACTGCGCGCCCAGCCACCACGCACCCGCACCCGCACCCGACAAAACAACGGATCATGGCTGACTGGAACATACGCCCCGCATCGCCGGCGGACACCACCCCCATCGCCGACCTGCGCGCCGTCGTCATGCGGCCCGACCTCGAACGCCTCGGCCGCTACGACCCCCACCGCGTCCGCCGGCGCTTCCGCGACGCCTTCGACCCGACCCACACCTGGATCATCGAGGTCGCCGACACCTTCGCCGGCTGCGTGGCCCTCCGCCCGGCCGCCGACGCCCACTGGCTGGAGCACTTCTACCTCGCCCCCCACCTCCAGGGCACCGGCATCGGCACGGCCGTCCTCCGTGCCCTCCTCACCCGCTGCGACCACGACGGCGTGACGGTCCGTCTGAACGTCCTCCAGGGCAGCCCCGCCAGACGCCTCTACGAACGCCACGGCTTCCACCTGGAAACCGAGGACCCGGTGGACGTGTTCATGCTCCGCACACCCACGCCACCCGCACGGAAACAGGTTTCGCACCGCGGCCGAGCCGCTCTACCGTGACCCGATGACCACCCGGATGATCATCCTCAACGGCGGTTCCAGCTCCGGCAAGTCCGGCATCGTGAGGTGCCTCCAGGCCGAACTGCCGGACCAGTGGCTCGCCTTCGGCGCCGACTCCCTCATCGACGCCATGCCGGCGAGGATGCAGACGTCGGACGGCGGCATCGAGATCTCCGCCGACGGCGAGGTCGCCGTCGGAGCGGACTTCCGCACCCTGGAACAGGCCTGGGCCCGAGGCGTCGTGGCCATGGCCCGCGCGGGCGCCCACATCGTCATCGACGACATCTTCCTCGGCGGAGCCGCCTCCCAGCGGCGCTGGCAGAACATCCTCGACGACCAGGACGGCTCCGACGGCTCCGGCGCCCCCTGGGACGTCCTGTGGGTCGGCGTCCGCTGCGCCCCCGACGTGGCCGCCGCCCGCGAGATCGCCCGCGGCGACCGCGTCCGGGGCATGGCCGCAGCCCAGGCGGACCTCGTCCACCGGGGCGTCCACTACGACCTCGAAGTCGACACCACCCACACCGAGTCCCTCACCTGCGCCCGCACGATCGCCACCCACCTCCGCTGACCCGCCCCCGCACCCCCGAGCCCGCACTCCCGATCCCCGGCCCACCCCGAAGGGGCGCGGGGAACTGCGCGCCCAGCCACGACGCACCCGTACCCGAAAACACAACGGAACCCGGCGCTCCCCGCTCCCAAGGCGCCGCGCCGCACACAGCCGCGAGGGCCGCCCCCGACCCCCGGGAACGGCCCTCACCACTTCCGCGTCGGCCCTCAGGGGCCGTGCGACGCCTCAGACCCCGCTGGGGCTCGACGCGTCCTTCCCCTGGGCCGGCACCGGAGCCACGGCCGCGGCTCCGCCCCGGCCGTCGCCGTCGCCGTCCGAGTTGATCGTCTCGATGATCGCGAGCCGCTCGGGCGTGTCCTCCGGCTTGATGAAGCCGATGACGATGTACAGGACCAGCGAGACGGCCAGCGGGATGGACACCTGGAACTGCAGCGGCACGCCGCCGTCGACGTTCCAGTGGATCGGGTAGTTCACCAGCCAGAAGGCGAACAGCCCGCACGCCCAGCTGGTGAGCGCCGCCGTCGGACCGGACCGGCGGAACGGCCGCAGCAGGCCGAGCATCATCGGGATGGCCATCGGACCCATCAGCCCGGCCACCCACTTGATCACGACGGTGATGATGTCCTTGAAGGCGGGCGAGTTGACCTGGGTCGCCGCCGCCATGGACAGACCGAGGAAGACGACCGTCGTGATCCGGGCGACCCGCAGCCCCTGCCCCTCGCTCCAGCTCCGCGCCCGGCGCCAGATCACCGGCGCGCAGTCCCGAGTGAAGACGGCCGCGATGGCGTTGGCGTCGGAGGAGCACATGGCCATCGTGTGGGAGAAGAAGCCGACGATGACGAGGCCCAACAGCCCGTGCGGCAGCAGCTGTTCGGTCATCAGGGCGTACGAGTCGGAGCCGTCGCCCTTCTCCGACGTCACCAGCAGCGGCGACATCCACATCGGGAAGAACAGCACCAGCGGCCAGACCAGCCACAGCGCGGCCGACAGCCGGGCGGAACGCTCGGCCTCGTGCGGGGTCGCCGTGGCCATGTAGCGCTGGGCCTGGTTGAGCATGCCGCCGTTGTACTCGAACAGCTTGATGAACAGGAAGGCGAGTAGGAAGACCGTGCCGTAGGGGCCCACCAGCGGCTCGGCGTGCCCGTCGAGCTTCGGGTGGTCCCATACGCCGAAGAAGCCGCCGTAGTCCCCCAGTTTGCTCACCACGGCGACGAACATGGCGATACCCGCGAGCAGTTGGATGACGAACTGCCCCAACTCGGTGAGCGCGTCGGCCCAGAGACCGCCGATCGTGCAGTAGACGGCGGTGATCGCGCCGGTGATCAGGATGCCCTGGTTCAGGGACACGCCCGTGAAGACCGACAGCAGGGTCGCGATCGCGGCCCACTTGGCGCCGACGTCCACGATCTTCAGCAGCATGCCGGACCAGGCTAACGCCTGCTGGGTGCGCAGGTTGTAACGGTTCTTCAGGTACTCGAGCGGGGAGGCTACATGCAGCCGTGAGCGCAGCCGGTTGATACGCGGCGCGAACAGCTTGGAGCCGATGGCGATGCCGAGGGCGATCGGGAACGACCAGGTCACGAAGGAGGTGACGCCGTAGGTGTAGGCGATGCCGGCGTAGCCGGTGAACATGACGGCGCTGTAGCCCGACATGTGGTGCGAGATGCCGGAGAGCCACCAGGGCATTTTGCCGCCGGCGGTGAAGAAGTCGCTGACGTTGTCCACGCGCTTGTGCGACCAGACGCCGATCGCGACCATCACACCGAAGTAGCCGATGAGCACGGCCCAGTCGAGACTATTCATGGGCCCCCTTCCAGGGTCCGCCGCCAGGTTCAGACTTGGGTCAGGCATGTGAACTCTGGGTTCGGTGGCATGCCCACGGCAAGGAAGTGGAAGGTCAAGAGCAGGCAAAGAAGTTCCGAGCGATGACTTGGGTTTACGTATATGAACCCTGGATGGCCGAAAAGGATCACCCGCGTCACGGCCGGGGGCCTGCCGGCCGACGGGTCGATCAGCGCATCAGTTCACCCGCGTTGACGAGCAGCGACTGGCCCGTGATCGCCCGTGCGCGGTCGGACGCCAGGAAGACCGCAGCGTCCGCCACGTCCCCGTCCGTGGCCGGCTCCGGCAGCACCATCCGCTCGGTCAGCCGGCCCAGCACCTCCGCCTCCGGCACCCCCTCGGCGTGCGCCGTGAACCGGACGTACGCCTCGACGGGCGGCCCCCACATCCAGCCCGGCAGCACGGTGTTGACCCGGATCCGGTACGGCCCCAGCTCCCGGGCCAGCGAGTACATCGCACTGGTCAGCGCACCCTTGGACGCCGCGTACGCGGCCTGCCGCACCTGCGAGGGCGCGGCCACCGACGACTGCGTGCCGATGATGACGACCGAGCCGCCGCCCGCCGCCTTCAGGCCGGGCAGACAGGCCCGGGTCATCCGCAGGGTGCCCAGCAGGTTCACGTCGAGGACCGCCTGCCAGGTGGTGAAGTCGGCGTCCTCCAGGCCCCCGAAATAGCTGTCCCAGGCCGCGACGTGCACCACCGCGTGCACACCCCCGAACCGCTCCCGCGCCAGCGCCGCGAGCGCCGCGCACTGCGCCTCGTCGGTGATGTCGGTCGCCCGGTACGCCGTGTGCGCGCCGTCCGGGTCCACATCCGCCGCGGCCTTGGCGAGATTCGCCTCCGTACGCGCCCCCAACACGGCGTTCCCGCCGTCCCGGACGACCGCCGCGGCGACCCGCCGGCCCAGTCCGGGACCGACTCCCGAGACGACGACGGTCCTTCCCGCGAGCAGTGACATCGAAGACCTCCCGGCCCTGGCGCATTATCTGACGGAGCGTCAGAGTATGGGCGACCGCAGACGGACGGAAGGGGAAGCACATGAGCGAGGGGAAGCACATGACTGGACGCGAGCGCATGAGCGAGGACACCCGCAGTGCCACGTACGCCGAACTGGCCGCCGTCGGCCCCTACGGCGTCCGCCCCGGCCACGCCCTGATCACGATGGTCGAGCCGCACCCGGGCCACGAGTACGCGTACAACCGCTGGTACGAGGACGACCACTACTACGCGGGTGCGATGGCCATGCCCTGGATGTTCGCCGGACGCCGCTGGGTCGCCACCCGCGACCTCCAACTCCTGCGCGTCCCCGAGAAGTCGGCGATCGCCCAGCCGGTCACCGCCGGCTGCTACCTCTCCACGTACTGGATCACCGACGGCCGCTACGACGACCACATGCGCTGGACCGTCGCCATCAACAAGCGGCTCAATCGCGACGCCCGTGTCTACCAGGACCGTACGCATGTCTTCACCGCGTTCCAGGACCACGAGGCGACCGTCTACCGCGACGGCGCCGCCGGGCCGCGTGACGTCCACGCCCTCGACCACCCGTACGCGGGCCTCGTGCTCCAGGTCGTCGACGCCGAAGGGCCGGGCGAGCGGGCGGAGTTGCTGGAGTGGCTGCGGGCTCGCCAGCTGCCGAAGCGGCTCGCCGGTTCACCGGCCGCGATGGTCACGGTCTTCCGGCCCACTCCGCTGCCCCTCGACCGGATGTCGTATGTGAAGCAGGTCGAGGGCGTCGACACCCGCCTCACCCTCCTCTGGTTCCTGGAGGCCGACCCGCGCGACTGCTGGGAGGCGACCTTCGGCGGACTCGGGGAGGCGGTCACCGAAGGCGGACTGGGGAGGCTGGAGTTGCTGGCCCCGTTCGTCCCCACCGTGCCGGGCACGGACCGGTACGTGGACCGGCTGCGTTAGGCGAACCCTCGGCCGCGTCCGGTCAAAGGCCGAGCCCCCTCGGCCAGGACGGCGGGCCGGTCGAGAGGGCTCTTTCGGTGGTGCTTGTGCAGTTGTCGTTCAGGCGCTCGATCGAGGGCCGGAACCGTACGTCAGGCCTTGACCGAGGAGACGAAGGTGTTCCACGCGTCGGCGGGGAACGCCAGGGTGGGACCGTCGGTGACCTTGGAGTCCCGGACCGCCATGGCCGACAGGACGGGGGACTTGATCTCGACGCACGCGCCGTTTCCCTGGGAGTAGGAGGACTTGACCCACCTGTCCGTGGCGCCTTGCTGAATTGCCATTTCTGCTCCGGTGCTGGTTCGTCGCTGAGTTGCTGTCGCCGCGCCGCGGGTTCCCTACGGAGCCCGCGGTTCGGTTTGCGCCAAGACTGCTGATCTCCTGGCGTGATCGACGCTACTCGTCAGCATCGGCAGACGAAGCGACTATTCACTCGTGCGGGTGGCATATTCCAATATGGTCTTCCATTGGGCCGTGTGGAGGGTGTATCTTTCGGCGCTTCCTCGTTCAGAAGCTTCCCAGGGCGTCTGGAATCGCTCTGAGGGTCGAGAAGCGAGGCCCTGTCCGGGAGTTCGCTGCTGTGCCGAACGTCAGCGCGCGTATTCCTTCGCGACGTTCTCGATGAACTGCCGCGACTGCTCCACGTTCAGCGCCTGCGCCCGCAGATGCTCGTACATCACGGTGTATTTCTGCACGTCGTGCGGCTTCTCCAGATAGAGGTCGCTGGTCACCCCTTCGATGTACACCACGCTCGAATCGGCCGCGTCGACGAACTCCAGGATGGCGTACTGGCCGTTGATGCCAGGATGGGCGCCGACCTCGAACGGCAGTACCTGCACCGTGACATGCGGGACCTGGGACAACTCGATGAGGTGCTCCAGCTGTTCGCGCATCACCGACCGGGATCCCACCACCCGGCGCAGGGCCGCCTCGTCCAACACCGTCCACAGCCGCAGCGGGTTGGTGTCGGTGGTGACCCGGTCCTGGCGCCGTATGCGCACCTCCACGCGCTTGTCGATCTCCGTCGTCGACGTCTCGGGCAGCGCGCCCCTGATGATGGCCTCGGCGTACGGGCGGCTCTGCAGCAGCCCGGGGACGACCTGGGGGTCGTAGACCCGCAGCGACTCCGCGTCGGTCTCCAGGCCGATGTAGACGCTGTACGGTACGTCCCCGAACGCGTGCCACCAGCCCTGCTGACGGGAGTCCTTGGCCATCTGCATCAGGGAGTCGACGACTCTCTGGTCCTCGACCTCGTAGACCCCGCAGAGGTCGCGGACGTCGCGCTGACTGATGGAGCGGCGGCCGTTCTCCAGTCGGCTGATCTTCGACTGGGAGACCAGCAGCCGCTCGGCGACCTCTTCGGCGGTCATGCCCTTGAGCTCGCGGAGCCGACGCAGCTCCTGGCCCAACCGGCGTCGCCTGACGGTGGGATTGACATTGGACGCCACGGGACGTGCACCTCCGGCTGCGTGCCTCTACTTTGCGTATCTGCTGCTGAGCAGATTGCCACCAAGGTGCTGAGTACCGCTGGAAAACAGCGGATATGCGCTGTGCACGCGCCGTTTGCGCCGGAGTTTTCCCGCCGTGGAGGGATCTCCGCCGGATGTTCGCCGGAACGGCTGCGGAACGGCTGCGGAACGGGCGTGCGGCGGCGTGCTGATCCGGTGTCGGGTGGCGGGCGCGGACATGCGGTCGCGCGGGGCGTGTGCGGCCGTCTGTACGGTCGCACACGCCCCGCGCGAACCGGCGGCTCCCGGACGGGTTCTGGGGTCCCTGCGAGCGGTCCGGTGCCGGCGATGCAAGTGGTGCGTCGCGAAGCGAGCCGAAGCGGACCGAAGCGCGCTGAAGCGGGATGCGAGCGAAGCGGATCACGCGGGGTGCCGGTGCGTGTGCGTGGTCCGTGGCGCGCGGAGCACGTGGTGCGGTGGGATCGGACCCGCGGCTCCGGGGCCCGGCTCCCACACGCACCTCGGTGCCCCAGCGCGTCTTCGCGTGCGTCAGGTGCTCCAGGTGAATCGGGCTGCTTCAGGTGGATCAGGTGGATCAGGTGGATCAGGTGGATCAGGTGGATCTTGTGGGTCGGGTGGTGCTCAGTGCGCCACCACGCGGGCCATCGAGCCACGGCGTGGCTGCATCGGAAGGCCGCGCGCGGGCTCCGGTGCGGGCGGCCTGGCGCCGGGCGCGGCCTGACGGCCGGTCGGTGCCGGGCTGCGGCGCGGCTGTGCGGCCACGCCGTTCTGCACGTCCATGACGGCGTGGGCCACCAGGCCACCCATGGGGTCGTGCCGGATCAGGTCCCGCAGCCGGGAGCGGGACGAGCGTCCCTCGTTCCCCGGATACAGGTGCTTGCCGAGCCCGACCGCGTGCGCCAGGGCGGCGAGCGCCGCGGTCCGCGGGTCCGGCGGTACGCCGGTGCGGATCGCGGAATCCAGCCGGGCTCGGATCTCCCGGCTGATCTCGGTCTGACTCGCCTGGTAGCGAGTCGTCGGCAGCACTCCGCACATCTGACCCGCCACGGCATGCACCATGCCGCACCGCTCCAGATGCGAGAGGTAGGTCTGGCGGAGCCCGAGACGCGGCCCGCCTATCCAGTGGACCGCCCGTACGGGAGCGCCACGCCTTCGCAGCAACTCCAACGCGCAGTCCAGTGTCGGATCTCCAGTCGGCCGTGGGGACACCACGGCGATACGATCCCCGTCAGGGGCTATCCGTCCGGCCAGCGCCAGCTCCACTAGCTGCGCTCCGGCCAGACCGAGGTCGAGCGACTGCGGCTGTGCGGTGGTACCCGTGGCCGGGTCCAGCGCCAGCAGTAGAAGCTCTTCCGGAATACTTCTGCGGCTCCTGCCCATCCATGCCTCCCCGCGTGGATGAATGACAGGGTGACCCCTCTCACATTGGTCTGTCGAGAGTGCGTGACCGAAATGTAGTGGAACCGGTAGGTATGTCGTTCTCGTCTACCGGAGGGGTTAAGCCCGCACACAGGACACTGGTACATGGTTCGGACAGCGGCGCGGCGCGGTGGCGCGCCGGTGACTAGTGTCCGGGCGGCGGGTTTTCACGGATTCGCGGATTCACGGGTTCACGGCACGGTTCGGTTGGGCGCGCGCTCCTAGGACGGGCGGCGCGCGGGAGGAGGCATCGGTGGCGGGCACGTCCCCCGACAGGTCGAAGCGGTACGAGTCGTCGACGGAGTCGACGCCGGGGAACGAGCCAGCGGTTCCGGAACCCGGGGGCTCGGTGCCGGGCCAGTCCTCAGGCTCCGCCGCTCCCTCCCCGGACCCACGCCTCGCGATGTCCCGGCCGTCCACCCCGAAGCCGGACCAGGCGACGGCGGTCTTCTCCCGCCGGGCACTCCTGGAGGAGGCGGGGGGCGCGCAGCGGGACGCGGCCGAGTCCACGGCCACGGAACCGGGGGCCGGGGGCGAGCCCGAGGACGCCACCACAACGGCACGACAGCCCGAGGCCGGGCGCGAGGCCGCACCCACGGCCGACGGAGGAACAGCCGGGGACGACGCGGCGAAGGCCACGACTCCCGAGGCCGCCGCGGGCGGCGAGGCGAAGACGGCCGAACCTGCTGACGAAGAGACGACGACCGCAGACGAGGCAACCGACCGCACCACCGACGCCACCCGCGAACCGGGCGACGGCGCACGCGAAACCGCCGACGACACGCGCGAGACGGACGACGCCCACGAAACCGATGGCGACAAGCCCGTAGCCGAGGGCGGCGCAGACGAACCGGGCGGCGGGGTACGGGAGGCTGCCGACGACGCGGGCGAATCCGGCGACGGGGTACGCGAAGCCGCCGGAGACGCGAGTGAAACCGCCGACGGCCACGAGCCCGCCGACGGCCGCGAGCCCGCCGACGGCCGCGAGAGCGGCAGCGCCACGCGCGCACCTGCCGACGGCCGCGAACCCGCCGACGGCCGCGAGAGCGGCGACGCACGCGAACCCGCCGACGGCCGCGAGAGCGGCGACGCACGCGAACCCGCCGACGGCCGTGAGAGCGGCGGCGCACGCGAACCCGCCGACGGCCGTGAGAGCGGCGGCGCACGCGAACCCGCCGACGGCCGTGAGAGCGGCGGCGACACACGCGTCCTCACCGCGACCACACGCGAGCCCGTCACCGACCGCGAGCCCGCGACCGACGGTGCGCCTGTCCCCGACCGCGAGGCCGCAGCCGACCGCGCCCCCGCTGACGACCACGAGCCCGCCGACGCACGCGAACCCGCCGACGCACGTGAGAGCGGCGGCGACACACGCGTCCTCACCGCGACCACACGCGAGCCCGTCACCGACCGCGAGCCCGCCACCCACGGAGCGCCCGCGACCGACCGCGAGCCCGTCACCGACGGTGCGCCTGTCACCGACAATGCGCCTGTCACCGACCGCGACCCCGCAGCCGACCGCGAGCCCGCGACCGACCGCGACCCCGCCACCGACCACAAGCCCACTGGCGCCCGCGCAAGCGCCCACGACGGACCCGCGGTCGCCCACGACGAACCCGCGGTCGCCGACGGTGAAGGCGCCCCACAGGGGCCACCCGCAGATGACGACGAAGGTCGCACGGGTGGGGCGGGTGGGCGTGGCGGGGCGGATGGCGGAGCCGACGCGGCTGTGGATCAGCCGACCGCCATCTTCCGCGCCCCCCGGCCCCCCGCCGTCGACCAGCCCACCACCATGCTCAAGCTGGGTGACGCCGTTCCCAGGGACGCGGCGCCCGCCAAGGCCGGCGCCGCCCCCCAGGACGCCGAGCCGCGAAAGCCCGGCGCCCCCGAGGACGCCGAGCCCGCCGAGACCGACGGCCGCCCCGTCCACGACGCCATCCCCACCGGCGCCGACACGGACGAGGAGACCCTCCGCGACGAGGGCGCCCGCGGAGGCGTCGGCGTGGACGAATCCGTGCCCCCGGCCGAGCGCACCAGCAAATTCGTCGCCCTGAAGCCGCTGGACGAGACCACGACGCCCAGGCCCCCGGCGGCGCGCCCCGCGGAGCGCCCCGCGCCGTCCCTCACCCCCGCCGAGGCCACGCGCGCCCTCCCGCAGGTCGGCCCGGAGCGCACGACGCAGCAGCCCCTGCCGCCGAAGCCGCCGCTGGACCTGCTGGCGGAGCTGACGAACACGCCCCCGCCGCGCCAGACCCCGGTGCGGACGATCATCCGCAAGGTCAAGATCTGGACCCCGCTGGTGATCCTGCTGGTGATCGTGTTTGCGGTCGTACAGGCCGTACGCCCGCTCCCCACCCCCACCCTCGCCCTCACCACCGACGCGACGTACGCGTTCGAGGGCGACAAGGTCTCCCTCCCGTGGCCCGACGAGGGCCAGGGCTGGATGGACCTCAACGGCATCGGCACGATGGACAGCTTCGGCGAGCAGAAGCCCGTCGCCATCGGCTCCGTCGCCAAGGCGATGACGGCGTACGTCATCCTCAAGGAACACCCGATGAAGCCGGGCGAGAAGGGCGAGACCATCCCGGTCGACGCGAAGGCGGAGACCGAGGGCGGCTACGACAAGGACGGCGAGTCCACGCTCAACACCGTCAAGGAGGGCGACAAGCTCTCCCAGTACGACGCGATCGCGGCCATCATGATTCCGTCCGCGAACAACATCGCGCGACTCCTCGCCCGCTGGGACGGCAACGGTTCCGAGGCGGCCTTCGTCAAGAAGATGAACGCCGCCGCCAAGGAGCTCGGGATGAAGAACACGACGTACACCGACCCGTCCGGGCTGAAGGAGACGACCGTCTCCACCGCCGAGGACCAGGTCAAGCTCGGCAACGAGCTGGTGAAGATGAAGGCGCTCACCGACATCACCAGGCTGCCCGTCTGGTACGACCCCTCGGGCGCCAAGTGGGACAACTTCAACCGTCTCGTCCCCTACAACAACGCCATCGGCATCAAGACCGGCTCCACCACGGCCGCCGGCGGCAACCTGCTCTTCGCGGGCACGAAGGAGGTCGGCGGTGAGACGGCGATCGTCGTCGGCGCGATCCTCGGCCAGCACACCCCGCCGATCATCGACACCGTCAACGCGGTCAGCAAGACGGCGATGATCGCCGCCCAGGACGCGGTGACCTCCGACACGATCCTGAAGAAGGGCGATGTCGTCGGCTACGTCGACGACGGGCTCGGCGGCCGGACCCCGGTCGTGGCCACGAAGAACGTCGCGGCGGTCGGCTGGGCGGGCAAGACCGTCAAGCTCGAACTCGACGCGAGCGCGACCATCCCGCACGAGGGCGAGCCGGGCACCCAGGTCGGCAAGCTGATCGTCGGCGAGGGAGCCGGCGAGGGCGTAGAGGTCCCCGTTGCCCTCCAGAAGCCCCTCACCGAGCCCGACTTCCTCACGAGGCTGACCCGCGTGAGCTGACCGGCCGGTCGCGAAGCCGACCGCCCCCGAAGCCGAGTAGCCCCTTCCGTCACCTGGACGGAAGGGGCTCCTTCGTACGCGGGGGCGGCCCTCTGTTGCTCGCCCTCGCCCGCTACTCCTCCCCGCCCCCCGGCCCCGCCTTCTCGTCGGCCTCCTTCTCGCACTCCAGGGCCGTCGTCCGGGACGGTCCGCCGTACTGGGAGCTGATCCGGACGTCGCCCGGCTCGTGGACCGTGAGGCGGGTGAACTCGGTCAGGTCGCCGTCGGACCCGCGGTCGGCGGTGAGGCAGCCGTTGTCGGCCCAGAGCCAGGGGGAGTAGGCGACACGGACGGTGATCTCGCCCGCCCGCGGCATGTGGACCACGAGGTTGGCCCCGTCCGCGCTCACCACGGTGGCCGGCCGGTCGACCAACGGGGTCGCGTTCTTCACCCGGTAGATCTTCCAGTTCGCGTCCTGCCAGACCGGCTCCAGATAGTCCGGCCCGCTGCTCACCAGCGCGTGTTCGAGCTCGGCGGGCCCGTCCGGCTCGCCGTTGACGAGGACGACGAAGCCGACGGCCCACTGCGACAGCCACGCCTTGTACGCGGCCGGGGTGAACGCTCCCTCGGGCACCTCGGTCCCGCCGTGACCCTCGTAGAAGAGGCGGCCGCGCTCGACGTCGGCCTGCCGGTTCCAGCCGCGCGCCATGTTGATGTACGGCGCGAGGATGGCGGCCTCGCGGTGGTCGCGGGCCGGTACCACCTCGACGCGGGTCTTCCAGGCCCCCAGCCGCTTCAGCTCCTTCACCACACCGTCGGTCTTCACGGCCCACTCGGGCACCTTGGTGTTGGTGACGATGTCGGCGGTCGTCTTGCCGGTCAGCCAGGTCACGGAGAGGACCAGGGCCACCGCGCCGGCCACCGTCCGCCGCCGGGGCGTGAACCAGGACAGGGGCAGACGGCCGTCTTCGGCCGTGCGCGACTCGCCCCGGTGGAGGCAGATCGCCAGCGCGGCCGCCGGGCCCGCCAGTTCCAGGAGACGTTCGACGTTGGTGCCGATGGGGGTCGGGATCAGATAGCAGAGGACCACGCCGAGCGCGTAGATCGCGGCGCTCAGGCGCAGCACTCGCCAGGCGCTCGGCGCGACCAGCACCACCACCGCGCACAGGACGACCGGCGGCCATATCCGGCTGAAGGCCATCGGCTGCTCGCCCTCGAAGGGGAACAGCAGCGTGGTCACGGCGACGACGGTCACCGGCGGCACGAGCAGCGCCGCCGCCCGGCCCCACTCACGGCACAGCAGATACGCGGCGCCGACCACGAGGAGGAACAGCCCGGAGACAGGGCTCCCCAACGTGGACAGCGTCGCGCACACCGCCGCCACCGCGATGTGCCGCCCGGTACGCCCGCTCACCACCGCCAGCAGGGCGCCCATCGCGAAGGCCGTGCCCAGCATGAACGTGGAGCGGCCGGACACCACCTGGCACCACAGCGAGAACGTCGCCGCCAGCGCGACCGGCACCGGCGCGCGTACGCCCGTCCGGGTGACGACCTCGCCGGCCAGCCAGGAGGACGCGAGCCCCGACACCAGCGTCACGGGGACGACCCCGCACGCCGCCATCAGATACGGCGAGAGCACGCTGTAGTTCGCCGCGTGCAGCCCCCCGTACCAGAACAGGTTGACCGCGGAGTCCGGGTACGTCTTCGCGAACTCCGCCCACGCCACCTGGGCGGCCAGATCGCCGCCGCCGGTCGCGAAGACCGCCCACCACACGAAGTACAGCGGCAGGGCGCACAGGGCGGCCGTGAGCGGCACCCGGTGGCGTTCCCGCCACGGCTCGCGCGACGGCGACGGCCCGTCGGCACGCGAGACGGGTCGTCGTGGGGTCAGCTCGGCAAAGGCCACTGCGGCTCTTCCGTTCCGTTCGACTCGTGCGGGCGGGTGGTGTCCGTTTGTCGGTGTAGACGCTAATCACCCGCTGACAGTTGGCCGACAGGACCTGCTCGATCCGGTACGGCCGTAGGGAAACCCCTCGGCCGTACCGGTACTGCACGGCTCAGGACGTGACTACTGCACGGCTACTGCACCGCTACCGCACCGCTACTGCGCGGCTACTACTCGGCTGCTACACGGCTCAGGATGCGACCGGGAACGCCACGTCGCACACCGGGTCCTCCGGGCCCGCCGCCGCCCAGTCCGCGAAGTAGATCTCACGGCACGGGCCGGTGACCCGCAGTCCCCGCGCGGCGATCCACCGCTCGACCGCCTCGAACGCCGCGAGGATCTGCGGATACGCCACCTGGGCCTTGCTGATCCGGGTGTACGCGAGCCGCGCCGCCGGCTCCACGCGCACCCCGGTCTCCCAGGCCCGCCCGTGTGCGGCGGCCCAGGCCCGCGCGGCGTCCTCGTCGGCGACCGGCACACACGACTCCGCGGGCCCGTCGCTCTCCATCGACACCTCGGAGTGGTACACCACGAACGGTGCCCCGACGCCGCCGCCGCAGGCCGCCGCGCCGTTCTCCAGCCGTTCGAGCGACGCCCCGATCCACGCGGGCAGCTCGTCCGCGAGGGTGTGCCGTGACTCGGTCAGCACCACCTGAGGGGCGATGTCGACCGTTTCCACCGTGAAAGTCCCGTACGTCTCCGTCATGCCCGACTCCGTTCCCGACAACCGTCCACGGAGGTAGGCGACCAGGGTCCGCTGGGACGCGAACCGCTCCTCGGCCCCGGCCCAGTACGCGGCCAGCCGTTCGGCGGCCCGCGTGCCGTCCCGCTCGACGAGGCCCACGATCTCGGCGATCCGAGCGAGAGGCATGTCGAGCTGCCGCAGCAGCGCCACCGTCCGGGCACGTTCGACCTGCTCGGCCCGGTAGTACCGGTAGCCGTTCACCTCGTCGACGTACGCCGGAGGGAGCAGTCCCAGCCGGTCGTACAGCCGCAGTGCCTTCGCCGACAGCCGCGCGCGGGCGGCGAAGGCGCCGATGGTGAGCAGGTCGTCCACGTCCATGGGGGTCACTGGTGCATCCTCCGTCACCGGGCGCCTTCCGCCCGGCGAGAGGGACGCTGCCCCTTGCCCCAGGGGCAAGGTCAACGGCGGCCCGGCGGGCGTCAGCCGAGGGCCTTCTCCACGGCGGCCACCAGCTCCGCCGACTCGGGCTCGGTCTGCGGCGAGAAGCGCGCGACGACCGAACCGTCGCGGCCGATCAGGAACTTCTCGAAGTTCCAGCGGATGTCACCGGTGTGGCCCTCGCCGTCCGCGTGGTCCACGAGCCGCTCGTACAGGGCGTGCCGGCCCTCTCCGTTGACCTCGACCTTCTCGGTCATCGGGAAGGTGACGCCGTACGTCGCCGAGCAGAACTCCGCGATCTCCTCGGCCGAGCCGGGCTCCTGCCCGAGGAACTGGTTGCACGGCACGCCGAGCACGGTGAAGCCCTGCGGGGCGTAGCGGGCCTGGAGCGCCTCGAGGCCCGTGTACTGGGGGGTGAGGCCGCACTTGGAGGCCACGTTCACGACGAGGACGGCCTGGCCCGCGTACTGGGCGAGGTTCGCGGGGCCGCCCTTGAGGGCGTCGATCTGCACGTCCAGGACGGAGGGAGTGGCGTTGTCAGTAGTCATAAACGGATGCTATCTCCGGTACCGCACGCCCCCTCCGGGCGGGTTCACGCCCCCCGGCCGGCCTGGAGGAGCACCTCTCCGGCCGCCGTACGCACGTAAAGCACCGAGCGCCCGGCCCGCCCGCGCCGCACGAGACCGGCGTCCAGCAACACCTTCAGATGCCGCCCGACGGACCCGAGCCCCTGCCCGGTGAGGGCGCAGAGCTGAGTGGTGCTCATGGGCGAGTCGAGAAGCACGAGCACCCGGGCGCGGGTCTCGCCGAGGAGGGGGGCGAGGGGCGCGGGGACGGCGGGGGCGGCGGCGATCCCGGGGGCAGCGGGGACAGCGGGGACGGCGGCGATCCCGGGGGCAGCGGGACCGGCGGGGGCGGCGGGGCCGGCCGGAACGGCCGAGACGGTGGTGGCGCCTCCGGGATCGGCGAGGACGCCCGAGCACGGGTAGACGACGGCGTACCGCTCGCGCTCCTCCCACGCCACCCATCCCGTGCGCTGGGGCGTGACCGGCACGAAGATCAGCCGTGCCCCGGAGATCTCGCGCGGCGGGTACTCGTGCAGATTGACCTGGAGCCGGTTGTCGCCGAGCCACCGCATCCCCGGTCGCATCGCGTCCAGCACGGCCGCCCAGCCGCCCTGCCCCAACCGCGCGGTCCGGGCGAGCACATCGGCCTCCAGTACGCGCCGCCGCCGCTCCCAGTACGGCCGTACGGCCTCCTCCCACACCCGGGTGAGGAGGTCGGCCGCACGGTCGGGCAGGTCGTCCCGGCGCAGGGCGGCGGGCAGCGGGCCGCGCAGGGAGACGGTGAGATGGGCGCGGGCGGCGGCCGGGTCGGCGCCGCGGACCCGGGCGATCTCGGTGGCGAAGGTCTCGCCCTCGCGCGGGGTGGGGGTGAGGAAGTCGGCGATCCACTCCTGGCCGAGCCCGGCGCGGATCAGCAGGGCGGTGAGCGGGTCGGCCGCCAACGCGGCGCGGTAGGACGGGAGATGGGCCCGCAGCCAGGTCTGCTCCCCGGGGTGCGTGCCCGTCCCGGCGTGCAGCATCTTCAGACTCGCGAACGTCTCCGCCAGCGGCGAGACGACGAACCGGCTGCCGGCGAGGGTGTCGGCGTTGACCTGCCACCAGCCCATGCGTCACCCCCCGGGATCCGACGGCGCGACCCCACCGCTC
This sequence comes from Streptomyces sp. NPDC034049, assembly GCF_055575575.1. Lineage (NCBI taxonomy): Bacteria > Bacillati > Actinomycetota > Actinomycetes > Kitasatosporales > Streptomycetaceae > Streptomyces > Streptomyces sp. NPDC034049. The sequence goes on along the minus strand of NZ_JBVISJ010000005.1, from coordinate 291,372 downwards.
CGTCTCCCGCGCCACCACCCGGGCCCGGACCGATCCTTCGCGTGTACGCGAAACATTACGGGAGACGAGCGGCGGCCCCCAGGCTCGTTCTCCATGCGCGGCTATCGATCCCTCTTCCGTACCAGGGAGTTCACCCCTCTCTTCGTCTCCTCCTCGCTCCAGGTCGCGGCCTCCACGATCGGCGGACTGGCCCTCGGCACCTCCGTCTACGAGGCGACCGGCTCCCCCCTGCTGTCCGCCCTCAGCATGTTCGGCCCGTCCCTCGCCCAGGTGGTCGGCGCGACGACCCTGCTCTCGGCGGCGGACCGGCTGCCCCCGAGGGCGACGCTGACGGGTCTGGCCGTGGTCTTCGCGGCGAGCACGGCGGTGCTGTCGCTGCCCGCCCTGCCCCTGTGGACGGTCTTCGCGGTGATCGCGGCCCAGGGCCTGGTCGCCTCCCTCGGCGGGGGAGTGCGGTGGGGCCTGCTGAACGAGATCCTCCCCGGCGACGGCTATCCGCTGGGACGCTCGCTCTTCAACATGCTGCACGGCCTGACACAGATCGCCGGATACGCGACGGGCGGCGCCCTGGTGGCCCTCCTCTCCCCGGCGGTCACGCTGCTGGTGTCGGCGGCCCTCTACGCGGCGGCGGCCCTGTGCACGGCGCTCGGTCTGAGCCGCCGCGCCCCACGCGCCGCCGGCCGCCCGTCCGTCACCGAGACCTGGCGCACCAACGCCCTCCTGTGGTCGTCCGCCCCGCGCCGCCGCCTCCTCCTGGGCCTGTGGATCCCCAACGGCCTCGTCGTCGGCTGCGAGTCACTGTTCGTCGCGTACGCCCCCGACCGCGCGGGCCTGCTCTTCGCGTGCGCGGCGCTCGGCATGCTGGTCGGCGACGTGACCGTGGGCCGCCTGCTCCCGCCCCGGACACGCGACCGCCTGGCGACCCCGCTGCTCCTGCTCCTGGCGACCCCGTACCTGCTGTTCGCCCTCCACCCACCGACCCTCGTCGCGGTCGCCTGCGCGACCCTCGCCTCCGTCGGCTTCGGCGCGGGCCTGGTCCAGCAGCGCCGCCTCCTGGCCCTGACCCCGCCCGAACTCACCGGCCATGTCCTGGGGTTGCACTCCGCGGGCATGCTCACCTGGCAGGGCGTGAGCGCGACCCTGGCCGGCACCCTGGCCCAACTCACCAGCCCGGCGACGACGATGACCCTCCTCGCCGCGGCCTCGGCGACGGCGACCCTGGCCCTGTGGACCGCATCCCGGGGCGACCGAGCCGCCCACACCCCACCGCTACCCGTCTCCTGACGGCTGACGGCTGACGGCTGACGGCTGACGGCTGACGGCTCACTCACGGCTCACGGCTCATGACTCATGGCCCACGGCCCCTCGTTCCACGGCCCACGGCCCACCGCCCCTCCGCTCCCGCCCGTCCTGGCCGGACGGGCGAGAGCGGGGCGCCCCTCTTCATCGGCACGAGGGGCGCGGCTTCCCGGACGGGAAGGCGCGGCGCTCGGGGCGCCTGTGGTCTCCATCATGCGGGCCGTAGGTCCGGGCGCCCGGGGAAGGGGGAACTTCGCCCCGAAAGCCTGTACTGCCACGCGTTTCGCGGCTGATGTGCGCTGGGGGGCGGTACCTTGCGCGCTGTCGTACGGCTGTCGCATTGTTCCGCGATTCCCGGATGCCGTGGCGTCAGGGCGATCGGGCCCAGCATGCTGACGTCCGGCTCCCCGATGACGCGCCGGCACCGCCGAGGGGGCCTCTCGGACGTACGTATGTCTCGGAAGGTACCGATGTCCAGAAGGCAAGTCTTATCCGTCATCGTGTTGTTGACGGTCCTCGGGTGGAGCGTGGTGCTCGTCGCCGTCGGGGAGACGGCCGCGGCCGCCGCCGCGGTCCCCGCGCTCGTCGTGAGCGCGGAACAGGTCGTGACGTCGATGACCACCGCCACGGCACGGGTGCCCGTGCCGAACGGTGACCCCCTGCGCGTACCGGGTGACCCCCTGCGCGTACCGGGTGACGAGGAGCGCCTCGGGTGACCCCGCCGTCCCTGTCGCGGCGGCCCGGAGGGGGCGCGCCGGCGGGCAAGCCGGGCCGGAAACTGGGTCCGATAGCGGAGGGCGTGGGCCGGGCCCACCGGGCCTGGCTGGAACCCCTGCGGATCCGGTTCCTGGCCAGCGGTCTGACGATCAGCGAGCTGAGCGACCGGTCGGGCTGGGCCAAGTCGAAGATCTCCGAACTGCTGCGCGGCGCGGGCCGTTACCCGCGCTGGGAGATCACCCACGGTCTGCTGGACGTCCTCGATCTGCCCGCCTGGCCGATGCGGCGGCTGTGGATGGCCGCCGCGCTGGAGGCACGGAAGAAGCCGGACTGGATAGACGGCTGCATCCAGAGCCGCCGGGGCCAGCAGCCCCCGAACCGTCCGCCCGGCCCCGGCGCGGTTCTGTCGAGCGGCCCGGCCGTCCCCCCGCTGGAGCACCGCGCGTTCACCGAACTCAACCGCGCCGCCTATCTCGCCTACGCCCGGCTCTTCGTCGGAGAGGAGGAGGCCCGTGAGGCGGTCTCGGAGACGTTCGACGTGCTGTGGTTCCGCTGGGACGAGGCGCTGGCCAGTTCCGACGTGGTGCCGTTCGCGTGGTCGGTGCTGCGCGGGAGCGTCATGGCCCGGGCCCGCCACGCGGACGGCCACCCCGAACTCGCCCGTACCGCCTTCGACACCGTCGCCCTGAGCCTGCTGTCGACGCCGGCGGCACGGTTCGCGCAGATCGAGGAGTCGATGTCCCTCTTCAGGACCATCAGTCGGCTGCCCGCCCATCAGCTGGACGTCATGGTCCTCACGTATCTGCGCGGGATGGACCACGCGGCCGTGGCCGACGTCCTGGGCGTCCCGATCGCCTCGGTCCACACGGCCGACCGCTACGCCCGCAAGACGCTGAGCGCAGCTCTCCACCCCCAGAACGCCCTGGGAGAGACCCCGGAATGATGCCCACCCCGATATCCTCGACGCCCCCGACGTCCCCGATGGACGCCCTCCTCGCCCGAGCCCTGCTCCTGGAGGAGCCGCACACGCCGCACGACGTCGTCCCCGGCGTCCGGCGGCCCGACGCCCTGCTGCCGTTCCCCGGCCCGCACGACGACCGCACGAGCACCATGGCGGCCCGCGATCTGCGCACCCTCTGCGAGACGGTCCTGACCCACACCACCCCCCGGGCCCTCCAGGACTTCGTCACCGAGCACCTGCCGGAGCCGCCCGGCGCGCGCGCCCTCGGCTGCATCCTCCAGCTCGCCGACGCGGGCGACAGCGCCCGCTCCTGGTGGCAGTACGCGGCCGGCGCCGGCGACGACCTCGCCTCGTACTGCCTCTACCTCCACCATCTGATCCTGGGTGACACGGACGCGGCGGCCTGGTGGCGCGACCAGACGAACATCGCCACCCGCCCGGCCCCCGAACCCCTGACGGCCGTCCCGGACCCGGGCATCCCCACCGCGTACGACGCCAGTTTCCCCACCGTCCTGCGCGCCCTCACCCACCTCGACCGCACCGCCCCGCCCCGCCGCACGGAACTCGTCGACGCCGTCATGCACTACGTCCCCGGTGCCGTCGCCCTCGGCTACGTCGACAACCCCGACTTCGAACTGCCTCTCCCCGGCCCCGACTTCGCCGAACACATCAGCATCCTCGTCGCCGCCGCCTCGGCCGCGGCCTCCTGGATGACGCCCCCGCCCCTGCACCCCACCTCCCCCCGCCTGCCCCGCCGCCCCCGGGAGTCCTCCGACTCGGGCCCGACGGCCCACGGCTGAGACGGTGTCCTTCAGCGCGGGGTCGGAGACGCGGTGGGTGCGGTGAGTGCGCCGGGTGAGGTGAGTGCGCTCGGTGAGGTGAATGCGTTCGGTGCCGTGGGGGCGGCGCCTTCGCGCTCCCCTCCGGCACACGTCCGACCGTGTGCCCGGTGCCGGTCCTGTCTCACGACTGGTACGGCTGCTGCTGCGGCTGGCCGGACGACCGGCCGCCGTGCGCGCCGGCGCTCTGCTCCTGGAGCCGCTCGGCCTCCTCGGCGCTGACCTTGTGCTCGGCGCCGCAGAAGGTGCACTGCGTCTGGTACTTCGTCGAGAGCGGGATGAGCGGCACGAAGAACAGCGTGAACTTCGTGACCCGCTTCCTGAGCGTGTGCGCGGCGGGGTTCCCACACTGCCCGCACACCAGCGTCAGTATCGCGAGCTGGTACAGGTATCCCTTGGTGCCGAAGATGATGAACATCTGATCCTTCCCGGGGGTGCCCTATCGACGCACCGCGCGCGCTGCGCGCACCGTACGCACTGCCCTCAAGTGTGCCCGTCCCTCACTTCTTCACGTCGCCCGTGAAGATCGCCTCCTCGGAGTCCCAGTCGGGGGAGACCTCGACCTGGAGGAACGTTTCGCTCTTGGGCAGTTCACAGGCCCACGGAACGGTGAGGGAGCGTCCGGCGAGGATACGGGTGTCGGGGAGTCCGTCGAGGCCGTCGTCGTAGATCGCCTCGCCCTCCTTGCCCTGGTCGCCGTAGGCGCAGTTCACGGTCAGCTCGTTGGCGTCGACCGTGGCGTCGGACCCGTTGGTGATCTTGATGCTGAACTTGACGTACGGCGTGCGCTCGGGCACCGCGTACTCGCTGGACACCCCGCGCTTGAACCCGGAGAGCGCGACCTCGACCTCGCTGTCGTAGACCACCTCGTCGTCGAGGGCGAAGACCCCGTCGTCGTCGGTCGCGGTGTCGCTCGTGTCCTCGGAGGCGTCCTCGGTTCGGTCGCCGCTGTCACCGCCGCTGTCGCCCGCGCTGTCGTCGCCGGTCGTGTCGGCGTCCTCCGCCGCGACCGTCTTCGTGACGGTGACCGTCGGCGCGGGCGAGGCCGACCCGTCGCCGTCGTGGGTGACCACGATGCCCGTGCCGATGACACTGGCGACCACGGCGACGGCACAGCCGACGATGATCAGGTTCGTACGGTTCCCGCCCGGCGGCTTCGGCGGCTGCGGAGGTATCGGCGGCCCGAAGCCCGGCATGGGCGGTGGCGTGATGTCGTGGCTCATTGGTCCCCCCACGGTGGTGCAGTTGAAGGGTGAATCATCCCGTACGTGCGCCGTTCTTTGGAGGGGATGTGGCTGGATCGTGATGGCGGCGTGGAGGCGGTGCTCGCCGGGGACCCGCTCCCGGCCGTACTCGCCGGTGCCCCGCGGATCACGCCGCACCGGAACTCCCCCCTGGGGCCGTCCGGCGTGTAACCAGAGAGGCACGCCGGGGCCCGCCGAGGTCCCCCTCCGGATCGATGTGGCCGGGACCCCCGCTCGGGGAGGCTGGCGTCAGGACCAGCGAGGAGAGGGAAGCCGGGATGGAAGCGATCAAGGAGCCCGACTGGAACACCGTGGGCATTCTCGGGGCGGCCCGGGGAGCCCGGTCGGGCAGCGGGGGCGCTCTCGGCACCGAGCACCTGCTCACCGGCATCACCACGTCCAAGGGAGCGGCCCGCGAGGTACTCGCGAGCGAGGGCGCGACGAAGACGGCCCTGCTGGCGGTGCTGCGGCACCGGCAGGACCGGGAGGCGGCGTGGAGCGCGGACGACGACCCGGAGGCGAGCGTCGACGCGCGCGAGGTGCTGGGCGAGAGCGACGGCCGGAGCGACCGTTTCACGGGCGCCGCGGCCAGGGCGCTGACCGCGGCGATGCGCCACGCGGAACGGGAGGGCGCGACGAAGTTCGGCGCCCCTCATCTGCTCCGGGCCCTGCTGGACGAGGACAACCGAGCGGTGGAACTGCTGGGCGCCTGCGGGATCACCCCCCGGACCGTACGAGCCCGCCTCGACGGCAGGGGCGACGACACCGGCGACGTCGCGACGGACGGCGGCCTGACCTCACTCCTGCACCCCACCCGCGACCGGCTCCTCGGCCGCGACCACTACCGTCACCTACCCTTCTGGAAGCGGTGGCTCATCAAGCGCTCCGGGGTCAACTGGGCGTCGCGCCCGGCCCGTTGGGTGGACATGGAGGCCCACGAGCTGGCGCACCGCCTGGGCGCCGACGCGGTCGGTACGGAACACGTCCTCCTGGCGGTCCTCGCGACGCACGAGGTCGCGTCGCACCACCCGCATCTCGCGGAGGAGAACGCCCCCACCCCCGACCTCCGCTACACGGGCGGCGAACGCCTGACCGACCTCGGCCTCGACTACGCCTCGGTCCACCGGGCCCTGACGGGAAGCGACCGGGTCCGCCTCCTCCCCGACCCCCACCCCCTCACCCACTACCTGGCCACCCCCACGACCACCCCGACGGACCACCTTCCACCCGACCCGGGCACGGGCCCCGTGGTCGAGTCCCTGCTGAACGGACAGACCCGAGCCCACCAACTGATCACGACCCTGACGACCCCACCCGCCGCCTGATCAACAGCCGGCCCCACATCCATCCGCCCCACATCCATCCGCCCCACATCCATCCGCCCCACACCCATCCGCCCCACACCCATCGACGGCCCGTTCACGAGGCTGCGGGAGACTCTCCCCGTGACACACGAAGCACCTGATGACGCGAAGGCCGTGACCATGGCCGTCCTCTTCGACCCCGAGCCGGAGAGGTGGGGCCTGCGCGGCGATCCGCACCTGTGGCGGACCATGCGCGCCCACCTGTCGCACACGGAGGTCCCGCCGTCGTACGACGAGGCCGCCGCCCTGCTGCGGGCGACGTTCGACGAACTCACCGCTCTCGACCGCGCCGAGGCCGAGACGCAGGCCGTCTACCGGGAGCAGTACGCCCACGGCGGGATGTCCAGCGGCATGATCCACCTCGACACGTGGCGCACCACCCTGCTGCCCCTGCTCGCGAAGCGGGCCCGCGCGCTGACGGGGGAGTGACCGCGACCGCGCTGCCGCAGCCCGTATGAGCCAGGCCGCTCCGGTCCTCCACCGTGCTGGTGGTGGGGCCCGGCCGGTCGGCGTAGTCGGCGAGGGAGCCGAGCAGCCGGGCGGGGATCTCCTCGGGCAGCCCTTGGGCGGGCATGCCCTGCCGCACCTGCCCGGGCGAGAGCGCCTGGAAGCAGGGAGACGTGGGTCACATGTGTCCGTGTCACAGGGCATCGGGCTGTCTCGTCCCAGGGGGTGTAGCCACCGACGAGCACGGAGGAGAACGAGATGGACGCTCGACTGAACTACTTCGCCAGCCCGACCGCCGCGAAGGCGCTCAAGCACCTCATGGCGGCGGGCAGGACGCTCAAGGAGTCACCCCTGCCGGCCGCGACACAGGAACTCGTGGCCCTGCGCGTGAGCCAGATCAACGGCTGCGCCCTCTGCATCGACATGCACACCAAGGAGGCCGCGGCGGCCGGGGAGACCTCCGTGCGGCTGAACCTGGTGGCGGCGTGGCGGGAGGCCACGGTCTTCACCGAGGCCGAGCGGGCCGCGCTGGAGCTGGCCGAGCAGGGCACCCGCGTCGCGGACGCCGCCGAGGGCGTGAGCGACGAGGTCTGGGCACGTGCCGCGAAGCACTACGACGAGGAGCAGCTCACCGCCCTGGCGGTCCTGGTCTCCTTCATGAACACGGCGAACCGGCTGAACATCATCGCCCGGCAGCCGGCCGGCGACTACGAGGTCGGCCAGTTCCACTAGGGGACGACAACAAGTCGCGATCAGGGCGCGTTCAGGGCGCGTTCAGGGCGCGAGCAAGTCGCGATCAGGGTGCGATCGAGGCGCCATCAAGTCGACATCAAGGGGGATACGGCGTGCACAAGGTCGAGGAGTTCGAGGAACTGAGGCCCCTGCTGTTCTCGATCGCCTACCGGATCCTGGGCAGCGTGAGCGAGGCCGAGGACGCGGTGCAGGAGACGTGGCTGCGCTACGACGGTTCGACGACCCTTCCCGCCTCGGTCAAGGCGTTTCTGTCCACCACGGTGACGCGGATCTCGATCGACGTGCTGCGCTCGGCACGGATGCGACGCGAGGAGTACGTCGGACCGTGGCTCCCCGAGCCCTTGCTGAGCGATCCGTACCAGGATCCGGCGCGCTCGGCCGAACTGGCCGACTCGGTGTCGATGGCGGCACTCCTGCTGTTGGAGCGGCTCAGCCCGCTGGAGCGGTCGGTGTTCGTGCTGCGGGAGGTGTTCGGTTTCGGGTTCGACGACATCGCCTCGGCGGTCGGGCGCTCGGAGGCGGCGTGCCGACAGCTTCTGGTACGGGCACGGCGGCACATGCAGGCCGGGCGGCCCCGGTTCGAGGCGGACCGTCAGGAGCGGCAGGAGTTGGCGACGCGGTTCTTCGAGGCCCTCCACGAAGGTGATGTCGCCGGCCTGCGGGATCTGCTGGCCGCCGACGTGCAGTTGGTCGGGGACGGCGGCGGCAAGGCCCCGCAGCTGGCCAAGGCCGTCGCCGGTGCGGAGAACGTGGCCCGGCTGCTGGCCTCCGTCTTCCCGCTGCTGGCCAGGATCGACGTGACGTGCGAGCCGCACGAGGTCAACGGCCAACCCGGCGCCGTCTTCCGCGACCGGGACGGGAAGGTCCTCCACACCCTGGCCCTCGACATGCTCGACGGGCAGATCCAGACCATCCGCTCGGTGATCAACCCCGACAAGCTGGGCCACCTCGGCCCGGTCGCCGACGCCTGGGCCATCGACGGCGAGGTGAAACGGGCCCGCAGGCAGATGAGGTGACCCGGCACCGGCGAGGGCCCCTCACGGGACGGACCCCCTGACGGACCACCTGATGGACCAAGCGCTTCATCCGGGACCCTGGTGCCCGCCCTCTGACGGCTAGCCCACCCCCTCGACCCGCCCACCCCCTGACAACCCGCTCGGCCCCGGACCATGATCGCTCCGGGGCCTTCGCGCTGACGCCCGCCGATGCCTTCGCCCGCCGCCCGATCCGCAGGGCCGACGGGCCGGCCCCCGGCGGGTTCAGCGGTTGGGGCCTACCGGGAACCCGGCATCCTCTACGACCGCGACGAACAAGGCGGCGTGTTCCGTCACCTCTACACGACCACCGTCGGACGCGTCTTCTTCGAACTCGTCCAACGCACCGGCGGCACCGCGGCTACGGCGCCGCCAACGCCTCCGTCCGCCTCGCCGCACAGCGCCGTAGCCAGACGCCAGCCCATCGAGCCGCCGCACCCCACAGTCACGCCGACGTCAGAAACCGCCCCTTCCACCACCCGGAGAGGGTCTGGCCGCGTGATGGGGGGCGCCTGGGCCCGCATGCTCGGCTTCCGCGGCCACTTCCCACCACCAAGTCCGGCCGGCTGGTGAAGTCCATTGCGACGCCTGAGACGGCGAGGGCTTCGCATGTCGAAGCGGACGGCCCAGGGACGGCCCCGAATCCGGGACTTACTCGTCGCTGCCAGCCACCTGGACCGCTACGCGCCGGGGGCCCGGTACTGGACTTGCCCGGCTTTGCGCAGGGCATCCATGGTTTCGTCGACGCTCAGGAGAACGGTCGTCTCGAACGAGCTGAGTGCGCCGCCTCCGCTGATCGCCAGGGCGACCGCGGCCATGGAGACGTTGTCGGGGGCCTCCCACAAGTTGTAGCCGTCGCGGGTGCCGAACGCGTACCAGAAGCCGTGCAGCTTGCCGCCGACGGACTCGATGTACGACTGAGCGGCCTTTGCCCGGTCCTCGGGGTGGCCGATGAGCCTCGACCACGTCTCCGGCGTGTAGCTGAACCTTGATAGATAGAGCGGCATCATGTCTCCCTTTCGTCCCAGCAAGGGATGCCCCCGCCGGGTGAGACACGCCTCCGAGGCCGCGCGTATCTCCCCCGAACGGCCGGGATGATGACCGACTTGGGAAGACGATCGGTTGGTTCCCCGCTGTTCCCCGCTGTTCCCCGTGGTTCTCCGCACGATCTGGCACGCGTACGGCATGAGTCATTCCTTGTCGCACCGCTCCAAGACCAGCGCCGCGGAGCCTTCTTCGAGCCCGTTGTGCTCCTCCAGGTGGAGATGGGCGCCGTCCGGTGTGCCGTCCTGGGCAAGCGTGAGGAGGTGGCCTGCCAGGGTCTTCAACCCGGCAGCGTTTGCCTCGATGACGATCTCCCCGCCCAGGTTGCGGACCTCGATGCGTGCGCCCTCCTCCCACGTGAAAACTCTGGTGACTCCTTCGGACGCCGCGCTCGTGTGAGTGATCGTCGACGCGGCAGTACTGGGTTCAGAGGCCATACCTCAAGCATCGCCTACCCAGGGCAAGCTGTGACGGCGAAGAAGTGATTGGTGTGACTCTCACCTGTGCTGACGGTCCGCAGACGTCCGTGGTCGTCCGCCGTCGTTCACAGGTGCTGTCACGCAGTCAGACACGCATACGCTGTATGCCTACGTCGAGTGCGGTTCTGGCCGCTTCCGTGAACTTGCCCAAGAGGTCACTCGGTTCCCCTGGGCCGTTTCTGATGGCTCCTGGACGGTGTCGCGGAGCCAGATGACGACGGCGGTGACGGTCAGGGTGCCGTTGAAGATGTAGTCGCGCTTGTCCTACCGGGTGGCCACCGCGCGGAACTGCTTCCACTGGTTCACGCACCGCTCGACGGCGTTGCGGCGGCGGTACTGGGCCTTGTCGAAGGCCGGGGGCCGGCCACCGGCTCGTCCCCGGTGTTTGCGGTGGGCCCGCTGGTCGTCGGGCTGAGCGATGGTGGCCTTGATCCCGCGTCGCCGCAGGTAGGCGCGGTTGTCCCGGCTGGAGTAGGCATCGTCGCCGCGCACCCGGTCCGGCCGGATGCGTAAGCCGTCCAGCACCGGGGCGAACATCGGGCTGTCACCCCGCTGACCGGGCGAGGTCATCCAGTGCAGCGGACGGGCCCGGTCGCCAGGCCACCCCGATCCGGGCCCGGAACAGCACCCCGTTGATCACCCTGCGGTGATCCGCTCACCGCCCACCGGCTTGCCGTTGAACCCGCCACCTGCTGCCCTCCCTGGCCGGGTTCCCGGCCAGGGAGGGCGCGTGCGTGCGGTCTGCCCGGCGGCCAGCTGCGGTGAGCTGCGGGTTCGTCACTTCCAGATGGATCCCAGCTGCCAGGCCCGCAGCTGGTCGAGGGTGGTGGTGCCGCCCTCGGCGAAGACCTCGACACCGGTGCTGGAGGGGTCGGGGAGGATCTGGTCGGTGATCACGGCTTCGCCGTTGCCGCCGAAGACCTCGACGGACGACGCGTCGACGAGGACGCGCAGCTTGACCTTGCCGTTCTTGGGCTTGAGGGGTGCGGTTTCGATGCCGGTGGAGAAGAGGTTGTGGAAGTCCACGGCGCCGGAGCGGGAGCGGTCGACATACAGCTCCTGCGTCGTGGCGTCGTACCCGATCACGGTCTCCTCGCCACCCGCGCCGGTGCGGACCTTGAGGCCGAACCGCTTGGCGTCCTTGAGGGAGAAGGTGGCCTCGATGTCGAGTGTCTTGCTCTTGGCCGTGCGGCTGAGCAGGGGCTTGGAGGTGTTCTTGACGGTGACGCCGGAGGCCGTGGCCGGGCGCTTGTTCCGCAGGGACTCCAGGTTGCCCACCGGCTTGCTGGTCAGTCGGGTCCGGCCGTCGATCGTGCGCAGGGCCATTTCCCGGGGGATGCTCTGTGCGCCGCGCCAGGGGGTGGTGGGGACGGAGCCGGCGTAGTCCCAGTTGTCCATCCAGCCGATCATGTAGCGCTTGCCGCCCGGGGCGTTCTCCCAGGACACGGCCGCGTAGTAGTCCTTGCCGTAGTCGGTCCAGTCGGCCCGTTGCAGGACGGACTTGGCTGGCTTGTCGGCGGTGGTGAACTGGTCGGCCATGACGTGGCCCCAGCCACCGGTGTTCATGTCGACGACCTGGATGCGTGCCTTCTTGCCTGCGTAGGGGCGCAGGTCGAAGGACGCCCAGTCCAGGGTCTCGCTGTCGGTGCCGGTGGCGGTGCGGACGACCTTGCCGTCGATGATCAGGTTGACGGAGGTCTCCGTGGAGACGCGTGGGGCGGTGGTGTCGGAGAGCACGATGTGATCGACGTTGAGGTGGCCCCAGCCGCCGGTGTTGTCGTCGACGATCCTGATCCGCGCCTTCTTGCCCGCGAGGTCGCCGACGTCCCAGGAGGCCCAGTTGAGCGCTTCGGCGTCCTTTCCGGTGGCGCTGCGGACGACCTGGCCGTCCACGAGGAGCTCGATCGCGGTGGCGTGGTCGGAGCCGGCCGGGTGGTTGCCGCCGCCGATGAGGAAGTTGATGTGCTTCTTGTCGAGGGCGAACTCGGGCGAGGTGAGGGTGCCGGTGGTGGAGTCCCCGTTCAGGAAGGTGTTGACCAGCCCGTCTCCCAGGAAGCCGGAGACCTGGCCCTGGTCGGGGAGGGTGCCGGCGGCCGGTGCGGTGCCGAAGGCGTCCCCGGTCGCTGTCCAGTCGCCGTAGGTGCCGCCCTCGAAGTCGGCCAGGACCGTGCCCTCGGGCGGCGACGCGTCCAGAACGGTTCCGGCTTCGTGCGGATGCCGCCCGCCACCGATCTTGAAGTTCAGGTAGGGGCTGTCGACGGTGAAGGAGGGGGAGGTGAGGGTGCCGGTGGCGCCGTCACCGCCGTGGAAGCTGTTGGCGAGGCCCTTGCCCTCGAAGCCGGTGACAGCCCCCTGCCAGTCGACGGGCCCGGTGGCCGGTCCCTGTCCGAAGGCGGTTCCGGTCGTCGTCCACTCACCGAAGCCCGCACCCTCGAAGCCCTGCATCACGGTGCCGGTGGGCGGGGTGTAGGTGCCCTTGTCCTCAGCGGTGAACCTCTTGCCGTCGAAGTCGCCGATGAAGTACTGCGAACCGGAACCGCCCACGATTCCGCCGGGGTTGAGGTTCACGACCAGGACCCACTTGATGTTCTTCTTGTCCCCGTCGACGGCGAGGGGGAACAGGTCGGGGCACTCCCACACCCCGCCCGTCGCGCCGGTGGGCCCGAATTCGCTGAGCAGGTTCCAGTCCTTGAGGTTCTTCGACGAGTAGAACTGCACCTTGTGCTCTTTGGAGAGCGAGACGGTCATGAGCCAGCTCCTGGTGGGCGCGTACCACTGCACCTTCGGGTCGCGGAAGTTCTCAGAGCCGATGTCGATGACGGGGTTGCCCTGGTACTTGGTCCAGGTGCGGCCGCGGTCGGTGCTGTAGGCGAGGGACTGGGCCTGCTTGCCGCCGTCCTTGTAGGCGCTGGTGTAGATCGCGACCATGGGCGGGTTCTTCTTCGTGCCGAAGCCGGTGGTGTTGTTCACGTCGACGACCGCGCTGCCGGAGAACACCATCTCCTCGTCGTCGTGCGACAGAGCGAGCGGCAACTCCTCCCAGTGCACGAGGTCCTTGCTCACCGCGTGCCCCCAGGACATGTCGCCCCAGGAGTTGCCGTTCGGGTTGTACTGGTAGAAGAGGTGGTATTCGCCCTTGTAATACACGAGGCCGTTGGGGTCGTTCATCCAGTTCTTCTCCGGCGTGAAGTGGAACTGGGGTCTGTAGGTCTCGGTGTACGGCGGCGGGTCGGCGGCGACGGCCTGGGGCGCGAGCGGGGCCGCCGACAGGACGCAGACGGTCGCCACCGCCGCCATCAGCCGCATGCGGGCATGCCGGGATACGCGTGCAGAGCTCATGGTGACTCCTTGTCCCGCGGACCGTCCTCGCAGCGGTGACTGCGGCCCTGGCGCGGGCGGATCGAAATGCGACATTCCAGCGACGGCGACGTCCACGCAGCCGACTGGGTGTCATCGTTGACTTATGTCATCGATGACAGCGAGTGCCCGATTATGAAGCGCGATCAGGCCAGTGCGTCAACGGTTGTGACGTGATTGCTCCGATACGAGCCCGCGCCTCCGGGGCGCCGTCGGCGCTCGTGAACTGGGCCCAAGCGGCGAGGAGGGGAGCCTCTCAGGCCGCAAACATGCAGTTCAGGGCCATCGCGTCGGGTTCCTGTCCATCGCCTTCCGTGGCATCGGTGATGCCGAGACCGGCCGGTGAAGCGATTTGTTTCCGATGTGTTGACCCGTCGGGCCTCTCGGTGCTTCACTTCCGGAACCGGTACCGAAACCGGTTCCGGAACCGCTTCCGGTACCGGTTCCGAGGGTCGCTGTACGATCGGCCCTTCGGCGCGGGAGGACGTCTTCCGCCTCTACCGGGAGAGAAGGGAGGTGACATGGGAGTCACTATCGCCGACGTGGCCACGCGGGCCGGAGTGAGCAAGACGACGGTCTCGCGGGTGCTGAACGGCAAGGGCGAGATCAACGAGAACACCGTCTTGAGGGTCCGCCAGGCAATTTCGGACCTGGGCTATGTGCCGAGCGCCGGGGCCGTGGGGCTCGCCCGCGGCACGACGCAGATGATCGGCATGCTGGTCCCTGACATGGCCTGGGCCTGGGCCGGCATCGTGCAGGCGGTCGTCGAGACGCTGGAGACCGAGGGCTTCGGTCTGCGCATGCTGACCTGGAACCGCGGTGAGGAGTCACTGCGCAGACTGGGTCTGCAGGTCGCCGCCAAGTCGTTCGACGGTCTGCTGGTGATAGAGCCCGAGGGAGCCCTGGGGTACATCACGGAACTGCACGAAGCAGGGCTGCCGATGGTGCTGATCGACGACCGCTTTCACCGGCCTGGCTTCCCTTACGTGGCCACCACCAACAGGGAGGGCGGTGAACAGGCGGCACGCCATCTGCTGGACATCGGCCGTCGTCGCCCTCTGGTGGTGACGGGCCCCGAGGGGTTCGGCTGTACCGAGGAACGGCTGGGCGGCTTCGTCGACGTCTACGCGCAGGCTGGGATCGAGCTCGACCGGCGCAGCATCGTCTGCGGCGACTTCCTGTTCGACACCAGCCGGGCCGTGGTCGCGAAGGCGATCGCGGACGGTGTGGAGTTCGACGCGGTCTTCGGGCACAACGACCCCTCGGCGGCGGGTGTGCTCGCGGCCCTGAACGAGGCCGGCCTGGGTGTTCCGCGGGACGTGGCCGTGGTGGGGTTCGACGACGTCGAGATCGCGTCGTACACCTATCCGGCGCTGACCACCATCCGCCAGCCGATGCGGGAGATGGGGGAGGCGGCGGCCCGTCTGCTGCTGGACCACGTACGCAGATCCCCGGAAGCCGCCACCTCGCGCATCATTCCCACCAGCCTCGTGGTGCGTGGCTCGACCTTAGGGCCGAGCGCGAACTGACGCGCCTCACAGCGATGCGCCCCGGACGTCGGCGCTTCGTGGTCGGGCGGTGTGTCGTCCCCGCGCGACACACCGCCCCGTCCTCCTGACACCTCGGCGGACCTTCTCCGCCTCACCTTCCTCACAACTCCCGTCGGCTGCGCCTGCGTTCACGCCGCACCGTCCCTCCGCACCCCCCTTCTCGCGCGTTCCTGATCCGGGACACCGATCGATGGGCCGGGCACACCTCCCCCGGCCGCCATCCCACTCCGCGTCGGACTCTCCAGTCGCGATCCGCGTCGTGCGTCCGACCGTGAATGCCTCTCTCGCACTCGGCCCTCACTTACGGGCCGACCCGGCCGAGCACCCGTGCCCTCCCGCTCTCCGCCGCTCGCCGGCCCACTCGCTTCCGTATCGCTCACTGGCAAGGAGCCGCACCCATGCGTATATCGACCCGTCACGCTGTCAGAACCGTCCAGGTCCTGTCCGTCACCGTCACGGCAGCCCTGGTGGCCACCGGCTGTGGCCGGAGCGAGGATTCCGGCCCTGGCAACGACGCACCCGCGAAGCTCGGCGCCGGCAAGGCCAAGGGCACGGTGGTCATGTGGTCCCTGGGCGACCCCGACGACAACCTGAAGAACCTGGCCAAGAAGTTCGAGCAGGAGAACCCGGACGCCACCGTCAAGATCACCGCGGTCCCGTGGAGCGCGGCCCACGACAAGCTGACCACCGCGGTCGCCGGCGGCAACACCCCGGACCTCTCCATGGTCGGCAGCACCTGGATGCCCGAGATGGCCGCCATGAACGCCTTCCAGGCCACACCGTCGTCGATCAGGTCGTCCGACTTCTATCCCGGCCAGTGGGACACCACCAAGTACAAGGACACCTCCTACGGCGTCCCGTTCAGCGCCGACACCACGGTCGTCTACTACCGGACCGACATCATCGAGAAGGCCGGCATCAAGGGCGCCCCGGCCGCCGACCGGGAGGGATACCTCAAGGACCTCAAGGCCATCCAGGCCACCGCCGGCAAGGAGAACCCCAAGCTGCGCCACGCCACCGGGCTGGTGATGGGCTTCAACTCCTGGGTCTTCTGGCTGCCGATGGTCTGGCAGCAGGGCGGTGACATCTATGACGCCGAGACCGGGAAGTTCACCTTCGAGACACCCGAGGTCGCCAAGGCGCTGGAGTACTGGGCGAGCGTCCCGAAGCAGGGACTGGCACCGACCGACAGGTCCGACAACGTCCAGGGATTCAGGGACGGGCTGCTCGCCACCTACCAGGAGGCCGCGTGGGCCGGTGGCAGCTTCCACAAGGACGCCCCCGAGCTGGACGGCAAGTGGAAGACCATGCCGGTGCCGTACACCAAGCAGCCCGCCGGGTTCGCCGGCGGCACCGACCTCGCGGTGTTCAAGGACGCCAAGAACCCTGACGCGGCATGGAAGTTCGCCCAGTTCCTGACCGACCCCGCCAACCTCGCGGCCTATGCGAAGGTCACCGGCAGCCTGCCCCCCGCGCCCCGGGCGTGGACGGAGGGGAAGCTGACCGAGGACGAGAACATGAAGGCGTTCGAGGAGCAGCTCAAGGTCAGCAGGCCGCAGCCCGCCATCACGACCTGGCAGCAGATCGCCGACGCCATCGACGGCGAACTGGAGAAGCTGGCCCTCGGCAAGGCCTCCGTCGCCGAGGTGCAGAAGGCGCTGCAGTCCAAGGCCACCAGCATCGGCACGGGCCGCTGAGCGCCGCAGGTGAGGACCCCTCGTACGGACGGATGACATCCATGTCCACGAAAACGCTCCCTGAGCGGGGCGACACCCACAAGCAGAGCACGGCAGGACCGGAACGGAGTGCCGGTCGCCGGCACTCCGGGCTCCGGAGCCCGGCGCGCGGCAGGCAGGCCCGGGCCGCCTGGATCCTCGCCGCCCCGTTCCTCGCGCTGTTCGCGGTCTTCATGCTGGTGCCGGTGGTCTGGTCGCTGCTGATGAGCCTGACCGACACCAAGAGCGCCGACCTGCGCACCCCGCTGAACGTGTCGTTCACCGGACTCGACACCTACGTACGGCTCTTCCAGGACGACCAGTTCTTCACGGCCCTGCGCAACACGGGCGTGTTCGTCCTGGTGGCCCTGCCGCTGACCCTGGCCGCAGGGCTCGCCGCGGCCGTCGCCCTCGACCGGGGCATCCGCCGCTTCCGGGCCGTCTTCCGGGTCGGTTTCTACCTGCCGGTGATCACCAGCATCGTGGCCGTCGCCGTGGTGTGGAAGACGCTCCTGGAACCGCGCGCGGGTCTGGTGAACCTCGTGCTGGGCTGGTTCGGGATCGACGGTCCGGCCTGGCTGGCGGACACCCGGTTCGCCCTGCCCGTCATGATCGTGATGGCGGTGTGGCGCAACCTCGGCACGGTCATGATCATCATGCTGGCGGGTCTGCAGTCCGTGCCGCAGTCGTTGATGGAGGCGGCCGAACTCGACGGAGCCGGGCCCTGGCAGCGGTTCTGGCGGGTCACCTTCCCGCTCCTGCGTCCGGCTTTGCTGCTGACCGCCGTCACCACCGGCATCGGCTATCTGCAGTTCTTCGACGAGCCGTTCGTGATGACGGGCGGCGGGCCGCTGGACTCCACCTTGTCGGCCACGTTGTACGCCTACAACCAGTTCGGCAACGGCAACTACGACATGGCGTCGGCGGCCAGCTACGTCATCTTCGTCCTCATCGTCGCTCTGACCGTGCTGCAGTTCCGCGTGCTGCGATCCGTGGATTAAGGACTGATGCCCCATGAGCACCCTCGCCACCGTGCCGACGGCAACCCCGGACACGGAGCGCACCCTGCGTCGCCGCCGCGTCCGACAGACCTGGGGCCGGCCCTGGCTGTACCTGCCGCTCGCCGGCGCCCTCCTGCTGATGATCGCGCCGTTCCTGTGGATGTTGTCCGGCTCCTTCAAGCCCGAGGCCGACATCCGCCGAGTACCGCCGGTCCTGGTCCCGACGGCGCCCACGACCGCCAACTACGGTGAACTGTTCAGCACGCTCGACTTCACGAGCATGTTCGCCAACTCCGTGATCGTCGCCCTCGCCGTCACCGCGGGCAACCTGATCTTCTGCTCGATGCTCGGATACGCCCTGGCCAAGCTGGAGTTCCGCGGACAGCGCGCGGTCTTCCTGCTGGTCATGGGGACGCTCATGATCCCCGGACTGGTCACCTTCGTACCGCTGTACGTGCTGGTGTCCAACATGCAGCTGACCGGGTCCCTGGTCGGGCTGGTCCTGCCGTTCCTCGCCGGCCCCTTCGGGGTGTTCCTGATGCGGCAGTTCATCTCCACCCTGCCCGACGAACTCATCGACGCCGCGCGGGTGGACGGATGCCGCGAACTGGCCGTCTTCGCGAAGATCATCCTGCCGCTGACCAAGCCGGCCCTCGCCACCCTCGGGATCATCACCTTCCTCGGCTCCTGGAACAACTTCCTGTGGCCCCTGGTAGTGGCCCAGAACGAGAGCCAGTACACCCTTCCCGTCGGCCTCGCCCTGGCCAGCAGCGGACAGTCCTTCACCCGCTTCGGCATCCTGCTCGCCGGCGCCGTGGTCGTGCTGCTGCCGGTGATGGTCGTCTTCCTCCTCTTCCAGCGCCAGTTCGTGGCCGGCATCGCCACCACCGGCCTGAAGTGACCTCCCGGTGCCCCGCCGCCGGACATCGACGCTCCGCCCCTCACCACTCATCACTGGGAGAACAACGTGGGACAGCCGGTCGGCACCGCCGTGTACCTGGACCCGGAAGCGACCGTGGAAGCAAGAACCGAGGACCTGCTGTCACGGATGACCCTTCCGGAGAAGGTCGGGCAGCTGCTGATGCTCGACGCACAACACGGGGACCTGGAAGACATCGTGTCGGCCAAGCTGGCCGGATCGGTTCTGCACGTGTCACCCGACCTGATGCCGCAGGCCATGGAGATCGCCACACGGACACGGCTGGGCATTCCGCTGCTGACCGCCGACGACGGCATCCACGGCCACTCGTTCTGGCCCGGTGCGACGATCTTCCCGACCCAGCTGGCCATGGCCTGCGCCTGGGACCCCGCCCTGCTCCACCGCGTGGCCCGGGCGGCCGCGACCGAGATCGCGGCGACGGGGATCCACGGGACGTTCTCCCCCGTGCTGTGCATCACCCGGGACCTGCGCTGGGGCCGGATCAACGAGACGTTCGGAGAGGACCCGTACCTGATCGGTGAACTCGGGGCGGCGATGGTGCGCGGCTACCAGGGCGAGGGCCTCGGCGACCCGACCGCCGTGCTGGCGTACGCCAAGCACTTCGCCGGCTACTCCGAGACCCTGGGCGGGCGCGACGCGAGCGAGGCCGATCTCAGCCCACGCAAGCTGCGCTCATGGTTCCTGCCCCCGTTCGAGCGGGCGGCCCGGGCCGGCTGCCGGGCCTTCATGCTCGGCTACCAGTCGATCGACGGGGTGCCCATCACCGCGAACGAGTGGCTGATCAACGATGTGCTCAAGGGCGAATGGGGCTTCACCGGCACGCTGGTGACCGACTGGGACAACGTCGGCCGGATGGTCTACGACCAGCGGACCTGCGCCGACTACGCCGAGGCTGCGGCCGTCGCCGTCAACTCCGGCAACGACCTGATCATGGCCACCCCCGGCTTCTTCGAGGGCGCGCAGGAGGCGGTCGCCCGCGGCCTGGTCGAGGAGAAGCAGATCGACGACGCGGTACGGCGGGTGCTGCGGCTGAAGTTCGAGCTCGGACTCTTCGAGGACCCGCGCGTTCCCGACCCCGAGCGGCAGGCGCAGGTGATCGGCTGCCGCGCCCACACAGACCTCAACCTCGCGACCGCCCGACGCTCCCTCGTACTGCTGCGCAACGACGGCACCCTGCCCCTCGAAGGAGGGCTGACCTCGGACGGAACCGGCCGCGCCGTGAGCCACGGTACTCCGCGGACGATCGCGGTCATCGGCCCCAACGCCGACAGCACCGAAGCCATGCTCGGCGACTGGGCGGGCGCCACCGGCCAGGTCCCGTGGATGCCCGAAGGCCATCCACGGGAGTCGGTGGAGACGGTCCTCGACGGCCTCCGCGCCGTCGCGCCCACCGACTGGACCATCACGCACGCCCGCGGGGCCGACATCGCCAGCCCCCACCAGGACACCGGGTGGACCCTCGGCCCCGACGGCCAACCGCAGCCGGACGTCTTCACCCCCGCCCCCGTCGACCAGGCACAACTCGGGCAGGCCATCGCTGCCGCAGAAGCCGCCGACTACGCCGTCGTGGTCGTCGGGGACACCATCGACCTCACCGGAGAGGTGCGCTCCACCGCCACGCTCGACCTCCAGGGAGGACAGATCGCCCTGCTGGACGCGGTCGCCGCCACCGGCACACCCATGATCGTCGTGCTCGCCCAGTCCAAGCCGAGCACCCTCCCGGACTCGGCACTGAACGCGGCCGCGCTCATCGAGGCGTTCAACCCGGGCATGCGCGGTGGCCGCGCCGTCGCCGAACTCCTCCTCGGCCTCATCGAACCCAGCGGCCGGCTCCCCGTCTCCTTCGCCCGCCACGTCGGACAGCAGCCCGTCTTCTACAACCAGGTGCGAGGCCAGCACGGCAGCCGCTACGCCGACCTCACGCAGGACCCCCTGTTCGCGTTCGGCGAGGGCCTCACCTACACCACCGTCACCTACTCCGACCTCGTCGTGCACGACCCGGACATCCCCGCCGACGGCACCGTCGACGCGACCGTACGACTCACCAACAGCGGCAGCCGTCCGGCCCTGGAGACGGTCCAGGCCTACATCAGCGACCTGACCACCAGCGTCACCTGGGCCGAGCAGGAACTGAAGGCGTTCACCCAGGTCGAGATCCCCCCAGGCGAAAGCCTGGACGCCACCGTCAGCATCCCCGCCGCGCAGTGCTCACTCGTCACCGCCGACAACCGCCGCGTGGTCGAACCGGGTGAGTTCGCGCTCCGCGTCGGGCCCAGCTCACGGCGGGAGCAGCAGCTGAGCGCACGATTCCGCATCCGAACCTGACCGCCTCCAGACCTGACCGCCTCCAGACCTGACCGCGCCCGGCCCACAAGGCCCCGCACGGGCTCGAAGACCCCCGCCCCGCCGACCCGGCCGCCCCGCCGCATCGAGGGCCGGCGGGGCGGGCCCAGCAAGACCGAAAGGCACGCGTGTGTCCACCACACCCAGCGATCCGCACCGCCCCGTGGCGCACCTGCGCCCACCCCACCACTGGATCAACGACCCCAACGGCCTGGTCTTCCACGACGGCCACTACCACGTCAGCTACCAGTACAACCCCTACGGAACGACCCACGCGAACCTGCACTGGGGCCACTTCCGCAGCCCCGACCTGCTGACCTGGGAGCCGCTGCCGATCGCCCTGTCCCCGACCGCGGGCGGCCCGGACGCCGACGGCTGCTTCTCCGGCAACGCCGTCTCCGACGGCGAACGGCTGGTCGCCTTCTACTCCGCGCACCGCGAGGACCGCTCCTTCCAGCACCAGCCGGTCACCTCCGCCGTCTCCGCCGACGGAGGCCGCACCTTCACCCCGCGGGGCGAACTGCTCATCCCCGAGCTGCCCGAGGGCTGCACCATGTACCGCGACCCCTACGTCTGGCAGGACGGCGACCGCTGGCGGATGCTGGTCGGCGCCGCCCTCGCGGACGGCCGCGCCGCCGCCCTCCTGTACGACTCACCCGACCTGGAGACCTGGACCTGGCGAGGGCCCTTCGCGGCCCGTCGCCCGGAGCCCGTCGGCGACACCGCCCTGCACTCCGGCGAGGGCTGGGAATGCCCCCAGTACCTTCCGGCGGCGGACGGGCCCGGCGCCCTCATTTTCGGCACGTGGACCGAACCCACCGGCCCGCTGAGCGTCGCGGCCCTGATCGGCGAAGAACACGACGGCCACTTCGAGGCCGGACCGGCGGTACCCGCCGACCACGGCCCCGACTGCTACGCACCGGCCCTGCTGCGCGGACCGGACGACCGGTGGCTGCTGTGGGCCTGGTCATGGGAGGCCCGCGACGAAGCCTGGGCCCTCGCGGACGGATGGGCCGGAGTCCTCACGCTGCCCCGCGAGATCCACGTCGACGACGACGGCACACTGCGCCAGCGGCCCGCCGCCGAACTGCTCGCCCTGCGCGGCCGACACACCCTCCACGCCACAGGAGCGACGGACGGCCCGTGGCCGGTGGACCTCGGCACCGTGGGCCGCGCCTTCGACCTGACGGCACGTCTGGAGCCGACGGGAAACGCCGGCCTACGGCTGGTCACCACCGCGGACGGCTCCGAGTACCTCGACATCCGCCTCGACACCGACGCGGGTGAACTGGTCGTCGACCGCGACCACGCCTCACTGGACAGCAGAGCCCGCGGCGGCTCCCACCGGATGCCCTGCCCGGCGGAGCAGCCCGTCGACCTGCGCGTGGTCGTCGACCACTCCATCGCCGAGATCTTCCTGATCACCACCGGCCAGGTCCTCACCCTGCGCTTCTACCCCACAGGGCAGAGCCCCTGGCGACTGCGGGCCCGCACCGCACCGGGGACGCGCCTCGGCTTCGCGGTCGACGCCTGGGACCTGCACCCGCTCGTGATCAAGGAACCGAGTACCAGCGCCGCACAGTCGGCGCCGACGTCGCCGTAGCACCGATTCCGACCGGTCGATCCCCCACCTCGGCACTGTGTCCCACCCCCTCACCCAAGTACAGAACAAGCTGGTCCGAAGGAGGATCTTCCATGAGCTCGTACGGTCTCGGACGACGCCGGTTCCTGGCCACCGCGGTCGGCGTCGCCGCCGCGTGGACCCAGGTTTCCGGGAATGCCATAGCCGCCCCGCGGCTGAAGCAGGCCCCACGTGACAATTCCGTCCGTGTGTGGCTGACGGACGTATCGGCCGACACGTGGGTCGCCGGCCAGGACGATGTGCTGTTCAAGGCGAGGAAAGCGGCCAACCCGCTGACGATCAAGATCGACGACAGCGTCAAGTACCAGAAGGTCCACGGCTTCGGCGCGGCCATGACCGACTCCGCCGCCTGGCTCATCGACAAGCTGTCCCCTGCCGAGCGGGCCAAGGTGATGAAGAAGCTGTTCGATCCCTCGAAGGGAATCGGCCTCAGCCTTCTCCGCTCCCCGATGGGCGCCACGGACTTCAACGCGTCCGGCAGCTACTCCTACGACGACATGCCCGCCGGCCGGACAGACCCGACGCTGGCCGACTTCTCCATCCGGCATGACGTCCCGTACATCATTCCGGCCCTGCGCCAGGCCCTCTCCCTCAACCCGTCCCTCAAGGTCATGGCCAACCCCTGGAGCCCACCAGGCTGGATGAAGACCTCCGACTCCATGATCGGCGGCACCCTCAAGAGCGAGTACGTCTCCGCGCTGGCGGACTACTTCGTCAAGTTCGTGCAAGCCTATGGCGAAGCCGGCGTGCCCATCTCCTACATCTCCCCGCAGAACGAACCCATGGGCACCCCCACCTGGCCCGGAATGTTCCTGTCCGCGTACCAGGAAGCCGAGCTGATCAAGAAGATCGGCAAGGCGTTCGAAGCCAACGGGATCTCCACGAAGATCCTGGCCTGGGACCACAACTGGGACGTGCCCTCGTACCCGGAGACGATCTTCAGCGACCCCGCAGCCTCCCGGTACACCGCGGGCACCGGATGGCACATCTACAGCGGCGACCCGACGTATCAGACGGTGGTCCACAACGACTACCCGAGCAAGGAAACCTTCATCACGGAGGCCACCGGGGGCGTGTGGCAGGACAGCGACCAGACGGCGTTCACCGAGGCACTGGGTACGTGGATCATCAACGGCACGCGCAACTGGGCGAACGGTGTGATGCTGTGGAACATCGCACTCGACCCCGACCGGGGCCCGCTCAACAGCGACACGGCCGGCATCCCCATGCTGCGGGGCCTGCTCACGATCGACCCGGCCGACGGGCAGGTGTCCTACAACGTCGACTACCACGCCCTCGCTCACGCGAGCAGGTTCGTCAGGCCCGGAGCACGCCGGATCTACTCGAACACCTTCGGGGAAGGCAGCATAGAGAACGTCGCGTTCCAGAACCCGGACGGATCGAAGGTCCTGATCGCGCACAACTCGGGAAAGGCGGCGAAGACCTTCAGCGTCGCGGACGGGACACACTCGTTCGACTACACCCTGGACGCCGGAGACGCCGTCACCTTCACCTACTCCGGCCCCGCGCGGAGCGGCAGCACCCCCGCAGCGGCCAAGGTCCCGGACCCGACACACGACTTCGCGTTCAAGTCGGAGTCCGGTCCGGTCACCGTCACCTACGACCCGGCACTGCTGCCCCACCAGAACTCCATCCGCACCGGAAACAAGCTGATCACGTACTCCCTGCCGATCGGAGCCTCCGTCCGGACGACCGGAAGGGCACTGAGCCGTACCAAGTGGACGGCCACGGCTTCCGCGCAGCCGGACTGGGGCAGGGCCGCGAACGCGATCGACGGCGATATCAACACCAAGTGGAGCCTCGGGCACGGGACGACGAGCGGTGACTGGTTCCAAACCGACCTGGGGAGCCCCACGAGCTTCAACAAGATCGTCTTCGACACCGGCGTGAACAACTCGTTCGACTACGTCACGAAGTATCAGATCTACGTGTCGGACGACGGAGCCGAGTGGGGCAGCGCGGTCGCGAGCGGCAGCGGGGGAATCGGGAAAATAACCGTCGCACTGCCGACCCGCACGGCACAGTACATTCGCATCGTCAGCACCGCGGCCTCCGGTTTCTGGTGGGCCATCGGCGACATCGAGGTGTACGGGGCCGCGCGCGGAACCGGCTCCATCGCGGCTCCGACAGCGGTGGCAAGCGGCCTCCAGTCGAAGAGCTGGACCAGCAAGCACGGGGACCAGGTCACCGTGGTCTTCAACGGGACCGCTGACAGCAGGAGTTTCAAGATGTCCACCGACGGCTCGTACACCTATGAGCTGCCGGGTGGCACCTCGGCGATGTTCACGACCAGGAAGCTCTCGAGCTTCCCGTCGCCGACCTTCAGCGATCTGAAGCCGGAACGGGGCGTGCCACGCTCCAAGTTCACGATCCACGGTTCCGGCTTCGGCGACTCGCAGGGGCTGGGCACGGTGTACTTCGGATCGAGCTATGCCGAGACAGACACCTGGTCGGACACGAGCATCAGCGCCTACGTCCCGAAGGGACTCCCGGCGGGGAAGGTCACGGTCTCCGTGAAGGGCGCCACCGGAGCGGACGCGGGCGGCTCGTCCTTCGACGTCATGGACCTGGGCCCCGCACTGCCGCGCACGGGCTGGACCGCGACGGCTTCGGACGCGAGCCAGTGGGACGAACCCGGAAACATGCTGGACGGCGATTCCGGTAACCGCTACAGCTCCGGAACCGGGCAGTACGACGGCCTCTGGATCCACGTGGACATGGGGCAGGCGCAGACCTTCGACAAGGTCGTCCTGGATGTCGGCGGAAGCATCGACGATTACGCGCGAAGCGCGGACGTGTACGTCTCGGAGGATGGAACCGACTGGATCAAGGTCTCCTCCGTGACGGACGGCCAGCGCGTCCAGGTGGTCTCCTTCCCCACGCGGACGGCTCGCCACATCAAGGTCGTCAACACCGCTGATGTCGCGAGTAACTGGTGGTCCATCGCGGAATTCAACGTCTACAACTGACCGAGCCTACGACTGACGGTGTCTACGACTGACGGCGTCGACACCGGGCGCTCCTTGCCCCTGCTGCTGGGCGGAGAGCGTGCGGCACGACCGAGACGCGAGGACGGGCCGGCGCGAGAGAGACCTTCTCCCGAGCCGGCCCTCACGGCCGAGACCCGGCAGCATGCAACGTGTCGCCGATCTCCAGCGCCTCTCGGTGTTGCGCCTCAAAGTGTCGGGCCGTCCTGATACAGAGCGTCTCGGCTCTCGCCGATCCAGTCCGTTCCTGAGTACTGGTTTCCGGTGACGTCCACGGCTCTCCCAGTGCTACGCCCTGTTGTGCGCAGCGCCATTTCAGGGGCTGGCGGTCGCGGGTGCAGTAGAGCTTGTTGAGAAGGTCAGCTGATTGGTGAGGTGCATAGACCTGCCCTCGGGCTCTGCTGTGACCGGCGCGTGCGACGCCCTCCCCTTGCCGCCCGGTCAGCTGCGGCCAGCGCCCATGGGCTGGGCGGTGCCCGCCGCCTGGGCCTTCTCGGCGGGCGCGCCCGGGTGGCCGTGCCGGCAAGGACGCCGTCGCGCTCCACTCGGTCCATCCACAGGTGGCCGCGCAGGTCGCGGGGCATGTCCATGAAGGTGGGGTGCGGGCCGTCGCCGTACAGCGAGCGGTGTACGTCGAGGACGTCGTCGCTGTTCCACACCAGGGTGCGCAGCACCCGCGCGGGCTTGGCGAGCCGCTCCATGAGGGCGGCATCGCCGAGGAAGGTGTGGTCGAAGCTGATCTGCCTGGTCCAGCCGAGTTCGACCGGGTCGCGGTAGGAGTCGCGCAGCGACTCGCCCTGGAAGCTGCCGGCGATGAACGCCCGCGGGATGTGCCAGGGCGAGCTGAGCAGGTGGGCCAGGAAGTCGGCCTGCTCGGGCTAGTACAGGGCGGGCAGGTAGTCCAGGTTCCGGGTGGGAACCGCGTTCTCCAGGTGGTTGATGGGCGCGGCCCGGTTGCCCAGGCGGCGGATGCCGTACTTCTGCCCGGCCTGAACGACCGCGTCGTACACGGCACAGCCGATCTCGCGTGGGCCCTGCAACTCGAACCCGACCTCGCCGGCCATGCCCTGCCGCAGCGCTCAGACGCGGTGCCCGGCGAGGGTGGTGGGCACCGCATGCATGTACGGGGTTCCAGCAGCCGATCGTCGCCGGTCAGATCCAGCAGCAGCGGGACCGAGGGAGTGCGCGGGGCCGGAGACCTGGTACACGAACCAGTCCTCGTCCCCGGCAGTGGCCTTGAAGTCGCCGTGCTCCAGGTTGTACCGGGCCCAGTCGCCACCCGGCCCGTGGAAGACGTAGCCCTCCTCATCCAGCCGGGTCAGGATGCCCTCGCTCATGACATGGCCGTGCGCGTTGGTCTGCACGATGTGTTTGGAGGCGCCCGCCGGGAACCTACGGAAGGAGTTGACCGAGATCCCCGAGAACAGCTCCGGCACGCCGGGACCGCGGAAACGGGTCTGCGGCAGGAACGACCAGTCACCGATGTAACAGGTCCGCTTCCACGACAGGCTCCTCACCTGCCCGGGCCGCCCTCCCGATGGATACCGCGCCTCCCGACGGATACCGCGCAGGTCTGCGAGAGGCGCGTCCGGGGTTCACATGGAGATGTGGACTTTTGTGGACTCCAGACATGAGGAAGACCCCCCGTTCGAATGGAACGGGGGGCCGGGATCTCTCTTACCTGCGGTGCAGGTGGTGCCCCCGGCAGGATTCGAACCTGCGACACCCGCTTTAGGAGAGCGGTGCTCTATCCCCTGAGCTACGAAGGCAAGGTGCCCGGTCAGTGTAGCGGGTGGTGGGCGGGTGGGGAGTAGGCGTTCGGGGTGGGTGGGGTGGGTAGGTCCGGGCGGTCGAGAAATCGGTTTGCCGGGGGCGTCTGCGGGCCTAGCATGCCGCAGTCGTTCCGAGTGGACTTCCGAGGCGAGGCACGAGCGGGGTTCCGGGTGGAGTCCGGCTGGCGTTCCGGGGCGTTCGGCCAGGTGGTCCGCAAGGTGCTTCGAATGGTGTCCGGGATTTCGGACGGAGTGGTGCGTGTGATGTCGAGCGGGTCGGGTGAAGGGGAGTGGCGCCGTTGTCCGCGGTGATCGAGGCGCGTGGGCTGTCCAAGGTGTTTCAGACGACCGTGCGGCAACCCGGGTTCCTGGGGGCGCTCAGATCGCTCGTCAGTCCGCGCCGCGTGGACAAGGTCGCCGTGCAGGACGTCGACTTCAGCGTGGGCAGAGGGGAGTTGCTCGCGCTCCTCGGTCCCAACGGGGCCGGCAAGTCCACCACCATCAAGATGCTCACCGGCATCCTCACGCCCACCTCGGGCGAGGCGCTCGTCGCCGGTGTCGTCCCGCACCGGGACCGGGAGCGCAACGCCCACAACATCGGGGCCGTCTTCGGGCAGCGCACGCAGTTGTGGTGGGACCTCCCCGCCCGGGAGTCGTTCGAGATCCTCCGGGACATCTACGGTGTTCCGGAAGCGCGGTTCCGCGAGCGCATCGAGGAGTTCGACGGGCTCCTCGAACTCTCCGAGTTCTGGGACACCCGGGTCCGCCATCTGTCCCTCGGGCAGCGGGTCCGCTGCGATCTCGCCGCCTCCCTGCTCCACGATCCTCCCGTCGTCTTCCTCGACGAACCCACCATCGGCATGGACGTGGTGGTGAAGGAACAGGTACGGCGGTTCCTGCGGCACCAGGTCGAGGAGCGCGACCGTACCGTCCTGCTCACCACGCACGACATGACCGAGGTGGAACGCCTCGCCGAACGCGTCGTGCTCATCAACCACGGCCGGATCGTCCTCGACGGCTCCCTCCAGGAGATCCGGCGGCGCTTCGGCGGCACCTGGCAGGTCCGCGCCACCCTCGCCGACCCCGCCGACGTCGAGGCCGTCGAGCAGGGCGAAGGGGGCGGCGGTCCCGTTGCGCTGCCCGGGTTCGGCGGTATCGGGGTGCTGCGGCGCGAAGGGCCGCGGGTCGTCTTCGGGCCGGTCGGGGAGGACGCGCCCACCGTCCACGAGGCCCTCAAGGTGATCATCGGGCGGTTCCGGGTCGCGGACCTCGCGCTGGAGGAGAACGACCTGGAGGACGTCATGCGCGCCGCCTACCTCAGCGACGTACCGCCCCAGGAGAACCAGGACGTACCGCCCCAGGAGAACCAGGAGGGGCGCGAGGATCAGTACCTGGCCACCGTCGCCTCCGCCTCCCCCTCCGCCCCCACATCCACCACCGGCTCCCCTTCCCCTTCCCCCTCCACCCCCGAGGGCAGCTGAACCATGGCCGCCACCACCCCCTCCGCTCCCACCCCCACCACCCTCACCGCCGCCCTCTCCCGTGCCCGTCGCGTCTCCTGGATCACCCCCCGAGGTGAACTGCTCGCGCCGCCCCGGATGTCCGCCACCGCCATACGGCTCTTCGTCCAGGTCTGCCTGGTCGTCTACCTCTGGCGCGGGCTGTACGCGAACACCGACTCCAGCGCCGGGCTCGACGAGAGCCAGGCCGTCGGCTACGCCGTACTCGCCGTGCTCGCGAACCGCATCCGCGGCCTCGACCGGCAGGCGGGCCGCGACATGGTGATCCAGCACCTGCGCTTCGGCACGATCGTCTACTGGTACCTGCGGCCGATGAAGCCCCAGCGCTACTACGCCCTGCGCGCCCTCGGCGACCAGCTGTACGGCTTCTGCTGGGTGCTCGCCGGATACCTGCTCTGTCTCGCCGTGGGCGTCGTCCCCCTCCCCGCCTCCCTCTCCGTCGCCGGGGTCTTCGCGGTGAGCATGCTGCTCGGCCAACTCGTCCTCTACTACGTGATGATGCTGGTCGACCTGCTCTGCTTCTGGACCCTGCGCAACGAGGCGGCCCTGCTGATCCTGGTCTTCGCGCAGAACCTGCTCTCCGGTGTGTACGCCCCGCTCTGGTACTTCCCGGACTGGTTCATCACGCTCAGCTCGTTCCTGCCGTTCCAGGCGACGCTCAGTGTGCCGCTCTCCATCTACGTCGGCCGGATCGCGGTCGGGGACGCGTTCGGGCAGCTAGCGGTCCAGGCCGTCTGGGTCGTCCTGCTCGCGCTGCTCACCCGCCGGCTCTGGGCCCTGGCCGGCCGTCGCGTCGTGTCCCAGGGAGGATGACCATGGAGACCGCAACCACACACAGCACCCATGGGAATTCGCCAGGGACACCCCCAGGGACACCCCCAGGGACACCCCAAGGAAATCCCCACGGGGCCGCGCACGCCTGGCGGGTCGTCTGGCGGATCACCAAGCTCAACTTCAAGGCCCGGCTGGAGTACCGGGGCGAGTTCCTGATGGGCGTCGCCGTCGGGGCGATCTGGCAGGTCTCCATCGTCGTCTTCGCCTCCGTCCTGCTCACCCGGTTCCCCGGCCTCGGCGGCTGGTCCAGCTCCGACGTGCTGCTCATCGCCAGCATGCGCATGCTGGCCCACGGTCTGTACGTGCTCTTCCTCGGCCGGATCCAGTACATGAACATGCTCGTCCAGGAAGGAGTCGTCGACCCCTGTCTGATCCGTCCGATGCCGGTCTACCGGCAGGTCCAGTTGACGTTCTTCCCGGTCAACGCCATCGGCGACCTGGTCGTCGCGGTCGGTCTGTTCGTCGCCGCGCTCCAGCGCAGTGCGCTGGACTGGACGGCCGGCCGCATCACGTACGTGGTGGCCGGGGTCCTCGGCGGCATGCTCGTGGAGGCCGCGCTCTTCACCGCCCTGGCGGCCGCCGCGTTCCACTTCCCGGCCACGTCGTACTGGAGCCAGTGGCTGGAGGAGCTGATGGGCACCTTCGGCAGCTACCCGCTGAGCATCCTCCCGAAGGCCGCGTCCGCCGCGTTCACCTTCGTCGTACCGCTCGCGTTCATCGCTTACTTCCCGGCCGGTGTGCTGACCGGCCACGGAGACGCGATGGGCGTACCGGAGGTGCTCGCGGTCGCCTCCCCCTTCATCGGCCTCACCGCCTTCGTCCTGTCACGGCTGCTGTGGAACTGGAGCCTCAGCAAGTACACGGGCGTCAACGGGTAGGAGAGGAGGGAGGGTCGGGGGAGCGAAGGGTGATGGGGGAGGAGCTTGCGGGTCACTTCAGCCGGGTCGCCAAGCCGTCCAGGACCCGATCGAGACCGTACTGGAACCCTTCCTCCCGGGCCGCCCGGGGGTCCGCGCCGCGCTGTTCGGCGTAGCCCTCGCGCAGCAGCGGATAGTCCTGGGCGGCTTGTTCGGCGGCGGGCCACAGCTGTTCGACCATGCTCTGCTCGTCCTGCCCGCTGCGGGCGAGGACGTTGAGCCAGGCGGCCTCGGTGGTGGCGGTGCCGGTGACGTACGCGACGACCGTGGTGAGCGCTCGGTCGGCCTCGTCGGCCGGGAACCCGGCGGTGGTCAGCACCCTCAGCATGGCCTCGGAGACCCGCATCCAGTTCGGGCCGAGATAGGACATGCCCAACTCGCCCTGCACGGAGGCGAGCCACGGGTGGCGCAGAATCGTGGTGCGCAGGCTGTGGGCGCAACTCGCCGTGTCGGTACGCCAGTTCGCCGCGTCGGGGGTCGTGGGCACCTCGATCTCGCCGTAGATCTCGTCGACGGCCAGCTCCAGCAGTTCGTCCTTGTTGGTGACGTGGCGGTAGAGGGAGGTCGCGCCGGCCCCCAGGCGGGCGCCGAGCTTGCGCATGCTCAGCGCGTCGATGCCCTCCTCGTCGAGCAGCCGCAGCGCCTCGGCCACGATCTGCTCCCGGCTCAGCGCGGGCTGCTCCCGCCCGGTCCGGGGCCGGGTCCAGACCGACTGGATCCCCTGCTGCTTCCTGACCGGCTTCTCGGGTGCCATGGGGGCACGTCTCCTCTCCCTGCGTACGGCTGACGCGACCAGCGTACGAATGACGCCACCAGCGTACGGTGTGCGCAGCCCGCTCCTCCCGGAGGTCAGACCTCCGGTACGCGCCGGAACATCCCCGCCACCGCCAGCTCCGCCTCGATCCGGCCCACCGCGACCCGCATCTCGGGGAGGACCTCCGTCACGCACTCCTCGATCGACCGCCGGCTGCTGTGCATCGCGACGTTCACCGCGGCGACGACCCGTCCGCCGCGCTCCCGCACCGGTACGGCGATGGACCGCAGCCCCTCCTCCAACTCCCCGTCGACGAGGGCGTACCCGCTGTCCCGTACGCGCTCCAGGACGGTCAGCAGTTGCCGCCGGTCGGTGGCCGTGTGCGGGGTCAGCGGGTCGAGACGCTCCGGCAGGGGGACCTCCGGCAGCCGGTCGGCGAGGATCACCCGCCCCAGGGACGTCGCGTACGCCGGCAACCGCGTTCCGAGGGTGATGTTGACGCTCATGATGCGGCTGGTGGCGACCCGCGCCGTGTACTGCACCTCCTCCCCGCCCCCGGTGAGGACGGCGAGGGACGCCGAGTCGTGGAGCCGTGCGGAGAGTTCGGCCAGGTGCGGCGCGGCGATCGCGGAGAGGGGCAGCATCGACAGGGGCGGGAAGCCGAGGCCCAGCACACGGGGCGTCAGGCGGAAGATGCGGTCGTACGACTCGACGTACCCGAGGTGTTCGAGGGTGATCAGCGCGCGTCGGGCCGTCGCCCGCGCGAGCCCGGTGGCCTGCGCGACCTCGGTGAGGGTCAGCTCGGCCCGGCCCTCGCCGAACGAGGTGATCACGGTGAGCCCCCGCGCGAGCGACTCGACGAACTCGCGGCCCAGTTCCTGCTTGGAGGCACCCGTCCAGGCGGCCAGCCCGGAGGCCGCCGCGTCGCCACCGACGACGGCACCGCCCGCCCCCCTCGGCTCCCGCGGGTCGCGCGCTTCCCGCAGCTCTCGTTCCATCTCCGCCACCGTCGCGCGCAGTCGGGGCAGCAGCGTCGAGCGCAGCGCATCCGCGGTGTGCCGGCTCGTGTGGCTGACGACGCTCGCCACACACGCGATCCGTCCCGTACGGGGATCCCGTACGGGTACGGAGACCGCCACCAGCCCCGGTTCGATCAACTGGTCGTCCAGCGCCCACCCCTGGGCGCCCGCCCGGTCCGTACGGTCCTCGAAGTCGTCGTAGGCGCCGCCGCGCGGAGGCACCGCCGGGAAACCGTGGCCTTCCGGGTCGGCGGTGCGGCGGGTACGCCACAGGGCCCAGTCGGCGGGCTCCCACTCGGTGGCGAACAGGGGGCCAGGCGCGGTGCGTTCGGCGGGGAGGAGGTCGCCGATGCGGAAGCTGAGGGACATCGCACGGCGGCGGGTGGCCTGGTGGATGAAGCGGACGCCGTCCTGGTCGCGGACCGCGAGGGACACCGACTCGTCGAGTTCGTCGGCGAGGGCGTCCGCGTGGGCGTCCAGGAGGCGGGGGAGGCGGAGGGCGGCCAGATAGGCGTTGCCCAGCTCCATCAGCCGGGGGGCGAGGACCGCGTCGCGGCCGTCCAGCCGTACGTAGCCCATGCGTGCCAGGGTCGCCGTGATCCGGTCCACGGTGGAACGGGCCAGCCCGGTCGCCTTCTCCAGCGCGCTCGGACTCAGCGCGCCGTCCGCTTCGGTGAGCCGGCGCAGCACGGTGAGGCCCCGCATCAGGGGGGCGACGGCTTCGGCGGGCGCGGGCGCGGGGGCGGCGACCGCGCCGGGGGCGTTCGGGAGCATGGGTTCACGGTAATGCGGTCGGGCTGCGCCGCCGCGCCGGGCGCCTGATGGCTCGGGGCGGACGGTTCGTTGGCGACTGCGGCTGGGTGGGGGTTGCTCGCGCAGTTCCCCGCGCCCCTGAAAAGCCGGGGCTGCGCCCCGCGCTTCTCAGGCCCGCAGGGGCGTGGTCTTTCAGGCCCGCAGGGGCCTGGTCCTTTAGGGGCGCGGGGAACTGCGCGAGAAGCCCCACCCACCCGCACCCGACAACGCACCCCCTCACCCTCACCCTCACCCTCACCCTCACCCCCGCCCCCCACCCCCCACCCCCTCACCTCCGGCTCACCACCACCCGATGGTTCCCCCCGACATCCACCCCCGCCACAGCGATCTCCACCCCCGCCCGCGCGTCCTTGAACGTCTCACCCGGCACGAACGGCGCGTCGGACAGCTCCGCGTGGACGTTCGGGCTCCGGGTGCACCCCCCGCTGTCCCGCCGTGAGTCGTGGACCTTGATGGGCCCGTTCCCGGTGTCGACGGCCGCGTCGACCCGGTAGACCAGCACCCCCGGCCGGCACACCACCGCGTCGTTGCCCGCCCGCGTCCGCAACTCAGCCACGTACGCCGTACGGGAACTGAGCGGCACGACGATCAGCTTCGCCCCGCCCTCGGCGGCGAGCGGCGTCAGCAGATACTCCGCCGAACCGACGTGCGCCACACACGCCACCTGCGTCTCGTCGAGCCACCCGAGCTTCCACTTGTGCCAGCCCAACAGATCGTTGTCGACGCCCCAGTCCTCGCTCATGATGTCCCAGTGCCCGACCGCGCCCCCGCCCTCGTGCGTGTAGAGGTCGGGAAGGCCGAAGACATGGCCGTTCTCGTGGGGGAGCACCCGGTACCCGGTCTCCCCGTACGACCCCGAGCCGTCGTCCTGGCGGCTGTAGACGAAGGACGCGTTGGAGACCGGCACACCGTCCGCGACCGGCGCCTCCCGGTTGCCCGCGAACGTCACCGACAGGACCGTGTCCAGGGCGGAGGGCCCCGCGTTCGGGGTGACAAGGACGTTGACGAGGTCGTACGAGCGGAAGTCCACGAGCGGATCGGCGGCCCGCACCATGTCCTGGACCAGCCGGCGGTAGCCGGGGTCGAAGGGGGCGCCGCGCTCTATGTCGTAGGAGCGGAAGGATTTCGGCATCCGCAGCCACTCGGTGAGCGGGGCCTCGGGACGGTAGTCGACACGGCCGTACGAACTCGTCCTGAACCACTTCTGGGTCTGGGGCGCGAACTCCGCGAAGCGGTCCATCGCGCTGCCCTCACCGGGGGCGTCGGAGAAGTCGATCATCAGGTTGAGCGCGCGGACCGTGCCGGTGGAGCGGGAGTAGCCCGGCGGCGTCGGCATGCCCTCGGACATCTGGGTGCCGAGCGGGCCGCGGATCAGACAGGGGCCGAGCGCCGAACCGCGGACCACGGCGGTGGCCCCCGCGGCCGTCGTCGTCTCCTTCGCCATCAGCCGCCCGGCCCCGGCGGAGGTGCTGACCGCGAGCGTGAGGGCGGTGACGGAGGCGAGCGCGACGGCCCGGCGCGGGCGTGTCCGCCGCGCGCGTATCCGGCGCGGAGGTATCCCGCTTCTGCGGAACGGCTGCTGCATGCCCGCGTCCTTCGCTCCACGGCAGCCGTCCGGTGACAAGGCTGCGCCCTCTCGATCACCCTGGGTCGACGGCTGCGCGGGCGCGCGCTGGAAGGGCCGAACGTGGGTTCACCTCGACGGACGCCACCCCGGGCCGTTATGTGACCCAGGTCACGCGAAAAGTCTTCGGAGCCGGGAAATAACCGGGGACCGTTTCCCCGTTTAACCCTTCGTCCGAGCGAAACGGGGACTCCATCCCCGGATCGTCACCGGGCGCCCCCCACACCACTGGATCAGGCAGAGGAGTACGCCGTGGAGAGCTGCACCGCCACCGCCGTGCGTCGCAAGGTGCCTCGCCCTCGGGCGGACGCCCTGCGCAACCGGGAGCGGATCGTCACCGCCGCCCGGGAGATGTTCGTGGAGTTCGGCCCCGAGGTGCCGCTCGACGAGGTCGCCCGCCGGGCCGGTGTCGGCAACGCCACGCTGTACCGCAACTTCCCGGACCGTGACGCACTGGTCCGTGAGGTCGTCTGCTCGGTCATGGACCGCACGGCCCTCGCGGCCGAGGTGGCGCTCGCCGAGACCGGTGACGCGTTCGAGGCGCTCTCGCGCTTCGTGCACAGCTCGGCCGACGAACGGGTCAGCGCGCTCTGCCCGATGGTCCAGAGCACGTTCGACAAGCACCACCCCGACCTGGAGGCGGCGCGCGAGCGCCTGGAGGACTTGGTCGAAGGGATCATGCGGCGTGCCCGGGACGCCGGGCAGCTCCGCCCCGACGTGGGCGTCGGCGATCTGATGATCGCCGTCAGCCAGCTCAGCAGGCCGCCGGCCGGCACCCAGTGCGCCGGCGTCGACCCCTTCGTCCACCGCCTCCTGCAACTGTTCCTGGACGGACTGCGCGCCCCCGCCACATCCGAACTGCCCGGCACCCCGGTGACCGTGGAGGACCTACGGAGGCCCAGCCGGCCCTGACCCGCCTGGCCCGACCCACCTGCCCCGACCAGCCTGCCCCGACCCACCGAGTCCACGGCCGCCGTCGTAGACCCCGGCACCGAAACCGGCACCCGCGCCCGCACGTGTCCTGACGCCGATCCCGCTGCCGAGACGCCGAGCCGTCGGCCCTCCACGCCCTTTTTTTGCCACCCGACACCGATCTTTCTCGATCTCTTCCGAGCTTTTCCGAGCTTTTCTCTTCCGAGCTTTTCCGTCACGAAGTCCCGAAGTGGGTACCCCCATGTCCAGAACAGCCGTATCCGGAACCTCCGATACCGCCGACGCGCACGCCAACCGCTGGAAAGCGCTCGTCTTCATCGCCCTGGCTCAGCTGATGGTCGTGCTCGACGCGACCATCGTGAACATCGCCCTCCCCTCCGCCCAGCAGGACCTGGGGATATCCGACGGCAACCGCCAGTGGGTCATCACCGCGTACGCCCTGGCCTTCGGCGGGCTGCTGCTCTTCGGCGGCCGTATCTCCGACATCTGGGGCCGCAAGCGCACCTTCGTCACCGGTCTGATCGGCTTCGCCGGCGCCTCCGCGCTGGGCGGCGCGGCCACCGGTGAGGCGATGATGCTGGGCGCCCGCGCCCTCCAGGGCGTCTTCGGCGCGCTGCTCGCGCCCGCCGCGCTCTCCCTCCTCGCGGTGATGTTCACCGACGCCAAGGAGCGCGCCAAGGCGTTCGGCATCTACGGCGCGATCGCCGGTGGTGGCGGTGCCGTGGGTCTGATCCTCGGCGGCTTCCTCACCGAGTACCTGGACTGGCGCTGGACGTTCTTCGTCAACATCCCGTTCGCGGTGATCGCGGCGGTCGGCGCGTACCTGGTCGTCCGTGAGCCGGCGGGCGGCCGCAACCGCTCCCCGCTCGACATCCCCGGCGTGGTCCTGTCCACCCTGGGCCTGGTCTCCCTGGTCTACGGCTTCACGCGAGCCGAGTCCGAGGGCTGGGGCGACTCGATGACGATCACCCTGTTCGTCGCCTCGGCGGTGCTCCTGGCCACCTTTGTCTTCGTCGAGTCCAAGGTGAAGGCCCCGCTGCTGCCCCTGCGCGTGCTCCTGGAGCGCAACCGCGGCGGTGTCTACCTCTCCCTCGGCCTTGCGATCATCGCGATGTTCGGCCTGTTCCTCTTCCTGACCTACTACCTGCAGATCGTGAAGGGGTACTCCCCGGTCAAGACCGGCTTCGCCTTCCTGCCCATGATCGCGGGCATGATCATCGGCTCGACCCAGATCGGCACCCGTCTGATGACCCGGGTCGCGCCGCGCCTGCTGATGGCCCCGGGCTTCCTGGTCGCCGGTCTCGGCATGCTCCTGCTGACCCAGATGGAGGTCGGCTCCTCGTACACCACCCTGCTCCTGCCGGCCCAGCTGCTGCTCGGCCTCGGTATGGGTACGGCGTTCATGCCGGCGATGTCCCTGGCGACCTACGGGGTCGAGCCGCGGGACGCGGGCGTGGCCTCCGCCATGGTCAACACCTCCCAGCAGGTCGGCGGCGCCATCGGTACGGCCCTGCTGAACACGATCGCGGCCTCCGCCACCACGTCCTACATCGCGGACCACATCGGCTCGGCCACCTCGAAGCCGGCCGCCCAGCTGGTCCAGCTCGACGGCATGGTCCACGGCTACACCAACGCCATCTGGTTCGCCGTGGCCATCCTGGTGGCCTCCGCCGCCATCGCCTTCACCCTCGTCACGACGGGCAAGCCCGACATGACCGGGGCCACGGCCGAGGGCGAGGACGCGGCGAACGAGGTCAAGGTCCCGGTGATCGCCCACTGATCACGGACACCGACGGGTCTGACGGGTACTGACGGTTACAGACGGGAGGGGATGGAGCGGGGGCCTTGCCCCCGCTCCATCCCCTGACAGGCTCCTACCGACCTACCGACCTACCGCAGCCAGGGCAGGTCCGCGCCCGCGTCCGTCGGCTGAAGTCCCTCCGCGACGATCTCCATGATCTCGCCGAGGGCTTTCTGCTGTTCCGGCGACAGACGGTCGAACAGTGCCTGCCGCACCGCCGACACGTGCCCGGGCGCGCTCTTGGAGAGCATCTCGAACCCGCCGTCCGTGAGGACGGCGAACTGCCCCCGCTTGTCCGCGGGGCAGTTCTCGCGCCGTACCCACCCGTTCTTCTCCAGGCGGGCCACGGCGTGCGACAGGCGGGATCGCGTGATCTTCGTCTGCATCGCCAGCTCCGTCATCCGCAACCGCCGCTGCGGCGCCGACGAGAGCACCACGAGCAGGTGGTAGTAGAGGTGCGGCATGCCCGCGTCGCGCTGCAACTGGCGGTCGAGATGGTCTTCGAGCAGGGTCTTGGCGTGCACATAGGCAACCCAGGTGCGCTGCTCCTCATCGGTGAGCCAGCGGGGTTCTTCCTCGGCGGATGCGGTCTTCATGCCCCCACTGTACGAGGCTCCTCCTTGAAATTTGAACTATAGAGATGTAAGGTGAAACAAGAAATATTGAGACTTCAACTACTGGGGAGTTGGGAGAGGTCTCAAGCGCCTGGAGAGCCGGGCGTGACCAAGGAGACAGAAGCGACTGCCGGGCCCACCGAGGCGTGAGTGTCGTGTGCGTCGCACATGTGTTGAGGGAGTCACCCCTATGTCCGCCGCCACCGCCGAGCGCATGCCCGCCCTGTACCTGAGTCACGGGGCCCCGCCGCTCGCCGACGACCCGATCTGGCCCGGCGAACTCGCCGCCTGGTCCGCGAAGCTGCCCCGCCCCAAGGCGATCCTCATGGTCTCCGCCCACTGGGAGGAGGCCCCCCTCGCCCTCGGCGCGATCGAGACCATCCCCCTGGTCTACGACTTCTGGGGCTTCCCCGAGCACTACTACAAGGTCCAGTACGCCGCCCCGGGCGCCCCCGAGCTGGCGGCCTCGGTCCGCAAGCTGCTCCAGGCCCCCGGCACCCCCGTCCAGGACATACCGGACCGGGGCCTCGACCACGGCGCGTACGTCCCCCTCGTCGAGATGTACCCCGACGCCGACATCCCGGTCCTGCAGATCTCCATGCCGACCCTGGACCCGCTGAAGTTGATGGACGTCGGCCGCAAGCTCGCCCCCCTCCGCGACGAGGGTGTGCTGATCATCGGCTCCGGCTTCTTCACCCACAACCTGGCGGCCCTCCGTCAGCCCGGCGTCCCCACCTGGTCGACCGAGTTCGACGACTGGGGCCACCGCGCCCTGGAGACCCGCGACTGGGACGGCCTCCTCGACTTCCTCCACAAGTCCCCGGCCGGACAGCTGGCCCACCCCCGTACGGAGCACTTCGCCCCCCTCTTCGTCACGATGGGCGCGGCCGAGGCCGCCGGCGAACTCGACGCCCAGAGGTCGGTGATCGACGGCTTCTGGCTGGGCCTGTCCAAGCGGTCGGTGCAGTTCGGCTGACAGGCGGGCGCGAGGCGCGGGCGCGAGGCGTGAGCACGGGCGCCGGGGTCGCTTACCTGACAGGTCATCGACCCGGGCCCGTACGCCTGCCAGGCTCGACGGCGTACGCAGCCGACCGACGCGACCGACGTGTCCCACGCGACCAGCCGGAGGGATCCGCATGCCCGCCTACGCCATAGCCCACCTGAAGGACGCCGCCCCGCACCCGGAGATCGCCGAGTACATCGAGCGCATCCCCACCACCTTCGAGCCCTACGGCGGACGCTTCCTCGTGCACGTCACCCCGCACGAGGTGATGGAGGGGAGCTGGCCCGGGGCCGTCGTGATGATCGGCTTCCCCGGGATCGCCGAGGCGCGCGCCTGGTGGGACTCGCCCGGGTACCAGGAGATCGCCCCGCTCCGCTCACGTCACATCGAGGGGGACATCATCCTGGTCGAAGGGGTGCCCGAGGGCTACGACCCCCGGGCCACGGCGAAGGCCATGCGGGAGTCCCTGGCCACCGAGCGGTGAGCCCCGGGGCCGCCGCGGTGAGCCCCGGGGGACCGGAGAGCCGCAAGGCGTCTCACAGTTCCTTCTCGTACCAGGCCACGTCCCAATACCGCCCGAACTTCCGCCCCACCTCGCGGTAGGTGCCGACGTGCCGGAACCCGAAGCGCTCGTGCAGCCGGGTCGACGGCACGTTCGGCTGGGCGATGCCGGCGTAGGCGCGATGCACGTCCTCGTCGGCGAGCGCCTCGAACAGCGCCTTGTACAGCAGGGTGCCCACACCCCGGCCGCCCGCCTCCGGCGCGAGGTACACCGATACCTCCACCGAGGTGCCGTACGCCGCCTTCGGGCGAAACGGGCTGCTCGTGGCGTATCCCAGAATCCGCGGGGAACCCGTCTCGACGGCAACCATCAGGCGGTGCCGTCCGTCTTCAAGGTGGGAGAGCAGCCAGGGGCGGCGCTCCTCCGGAGTGAAGACAGCGGTATCGAATGTGATGGCCGTCTCACGGACGTAGTGGTTGTAGAGGTCGGTGAGAGCGGCGAGGTCGGTCTCGACTCCTGGTCTGACCTGCACCTCTGCGGACTCCATCGACATCACGCCCCCTCCTGTGGCGGCACAGGGTACTGCAAGATCAGAAAAATAGTGGGACGGGTTGGGAATTCTGTCCTGATTCCAGTCGTTGTTTCCTTCGGAAGCAGGGCACTCGGGAGAGTGTCCGAGCGGCCGCATCACGACATACGTAGGAATAGACACGACCCTGCCAGCCCACCATCGCAAGGGAGCACGCATGGCAACCCGTGCCGTCGCCGCTCGTCGTTCGTCCGCCTCCGGCCGGACCGACGCGGCTCGCAGCGTTCGCGCCTCTGGCGGCGAGATCGCCGACCGCGACCTGGTCGGCATGTACCTCGACGAGATCGCGCGTACACCGCTGCTCGACGCCGCAAAGGAAGTCGAGCTGTCCCAGATCATCGAGGCGGGTGTGTTCGCGCAGCAGATCCTCGACGGCGAGGAGGAGGCCAGGGCGGACGCCACCCGTGAGGAGCTCGAAGCCCTCGTCGCCGACAGCGAGCGGGCCAAGGACATCTTCATCCGGTCCAACCTGCGCCTCGTCGTGGCCGTGGCCCGGCGGTATCCGCGCAGTGGCCTGCCCCTGCTCGACCTGATCCAGGAGGGGAACGCCGGCCTGGTCCGCGCGGTGGAGAAGTTCGACTACCGCAAGGGCTTCAAGTTCTCGACGTACGCCACCTGGTGGATCCGTCAGGCCATCACCCGTTCGATAGCGGACCAGTCGCGCACCATCCGGCTGCCCGTCCACCTCGTCGAGGAGCTGGGCCGGATCCGCCGTGTGCAGCGCGAGTTCAACCGCGAGCACGGGCGTGACCCGGAGCCCGCCGAGATCGCCGCCGAGCTCGGTTCCAACGCGGACCGCGTCAGCGACGTCCTCGACTGGGCCCGCGACCCGGTCTCGCTGAACATGTCGGTGGACGACAACGGCGACACCCAGTTCGGCGACCTGCTGGAGGACACCTCCGCCGTCTCGCCCGAGCAGTCCGTGCTGACGCTGCTGCGCAGCGAGGAGCTGGACGGCCTCATCGGGCGCCTCGACCAGCGCACCGCGTCCATCATCAAGATGCGGTACGGCATCGAGGACGGCCGCGAGCGCACCCTCACCGAGGTCGGCAAGGAGCACGGTCTCACCCGCGAGCGGATCCGCCAGATCGAGAAGCACGCCCTGCTCGAACTGAAGAAGCTCGCCCGAGACACCGGCTTCGACGCGGCCGCCTGACCGAGGCCGACCACCGAGGTCCGACGATCGAGGTCTGGACGGCCGAGGCCCGAACACCGACCAGGGCCCCGTAACGGCGCGCCCCCCTGGGGCCGCCACGGGGCCCGGCCCGGCCCGCCGTCGTACGCCGCCCGCAGCGGGTCGTACGTCGGCCGCGCTCCGGCCGTACGGCGTCGGCAGCCCTCCGACCGTACGCCCGACGCCTTTTGACCGTTCGGCATCACCCGCTTGGCCGTTCTGTGCCCTCGCTCGGCCACTCTCTGCCGCCGATTGGCCGTAGGACGCCGCTACTTGGCCGTACTACGCCGCTTCAACTCCCCGTTCCCGGGGCACAAGACTTCCGGGCACGACTTCACCGGCCCGGAGCCTCTGGCCCGGGACCCGGAGTTCGACCGCCGCGACCGCAGTCATCCGAAGCCAAGTCCCGACGCTCTCCCCCCAGCGCCGGGACTCTCCCAGAGCCGGGCTTCGGCGCCTCCCCCCCTGGCGCCGAAGTCCGGCTCGACTTTCGCCCCGCTGTAGCCCTCGCTGTCGGCTCCGCCGCCGGGGAACGCCGACGGGCCACCCCGGACCTGAACCCCGGGGTGACCCGAACGCCAGATTGTGTCACAGAGCCCCACTCTGCCGGAGGCCCGGCGACGGTCGTCCCCGCACGTCAGAGGCGCAGTCGCCCCCCTCGCCCCTCACCCGTCGGCGTCCCCGGCCGCCCGGGTCAGTCGAGCCCCCAACTCCCTTACGTAACCCACCAGTTCCGGCGGCTGACGCACCGTGAAGTCGCAGTCGGCCATGGCGAGCCGGAACGCGAGCCACTCCACGGAGTCGCCGACCGACGCCCGCAACCGGCAGCTGTGCTCGTCGACGGGCTCGGGCGTACCGAGCCAGCGGGGCAGCCGGGCCGCGATGAACTCGGCCGGCGCGGCGAACGTGACGTCGAACTCGTACGTCTCCTGCCGCCGGTACATCGACTGCTTCAGATATTCCTCCGCACTCCCCGTCGGCAGCTCGCGCGGTGTGAACCGGGCGCCCGTGGCGAAGGGTTCCTCGACCCGGTCCACCCGGAAGGTCCGCCAGTCGGCGCGGTCGAGGTCGTACGCGACGAGATACCAGCGGCGCCCGGTCGAGACGAGCCGGTACGGCTCGCAATGGCGGCGCGAGTCCGTCCCGTCGCCGGAGCGGTAGGCGAACCGCAACCGCTCGTGCCCCGCCACCGCCGAGGCCATCACGGTGAGCGTCTCGGGCGTGACGGTGGCCCCGTCGCCGCTGGTCAGGGGAGTGGTGGCGGCCTGCAAGGTGGAGACCCGGTGGCGCAGCCGCGACGGCAGCACCTGTTCCAGCTTGGCGAGCGCCCGTACGGAGGCCTCGTCCACGCCCTCCACCGCGTGCCCGGCCCCGGCCCGCAGCCCCACCGCGATCGCCACGGCCTCCTCGTCGTCGAGGACCAGCGGGGGCATGGCCTTCCCCGCGACCAGCCGGTAGCCCCCGTCGGCGCCCATCGTCGCCTGCACCGGGTAGCCGAGTTCCCGCAGCCGGTCGATGTCCCGCCGCACGGTCCGCCGCGAGACGCCGAGCCGGCCGGCCAGTTCACCCCCGGGCCACTCGCGGGGTGTCTGGAGGAGGGAGAGGAGCTGAAGCAGCCGCGCCGGAGTGTCCGTAGTCATGCTTGCGAGCATGCCGGAGAAGTAGGACGTGATCTGGCCTACTGACCCCCTACTTTTCCCGTATGACCTCGACAACGAGCGCCCTGAAGGGGCGCGCGGAACTGCGCGACCAGCCCGAAACACCCGTCGGTGACCCGAACCCGGCCGCCGCGGCCACCGGAACGGCGCTCCCCGCACCCCCCGACGGAGCCGATCGCCGACGCTGGACAGCCCTCGCCGTCGTCATGACGGCCGCCTTCATGGACCTCGTCGACGTCACCATCGTCAACATCGCGATCCCCTCCATCCAGCGGGACGAAGGGGCCACATTCAGCCAGATCCAGTGGATCACCGCCGGGTACGCCCTCGCCTTCGCCGCGGGTCTCGTCACCGGTGGCCGGCTCGGCGACATCCACGGCCGCCGCCGGATCTTCCTCCTCGGCATCGGCGGCTTCACCCTCGCCTCCGCGCTGTGCGGTCTCGCCGCGAACCCGGAGATGCTGGTGGCGGCGAGGATCGCGCAGGGCGCGACGGCCGCGCTGATGGTGCCGCAGGTGCTGTCGATCGTGCACGCCACCTTCCCGGCGCACGAACGCGGCAAGGTCTTCGGGCTGTTCGGCGCGATCGTGGGCCTCGGCGCGGTCTCCGGCCCGCTGCTCGGCGCCCTGCTCATCGAGTGGAACCCGCTCGGCCTCGAATGGCGCGCGATCTTCCTGATCAACCTCCCGGTCGGCGTCGCGGGCCTGATCCTGGGCCGCCGGTTCATCGGCGAGTCCAAGGCCCCGCACGCCCTGAAGCTGGACCTCGTCGGTGTCGCGCTCGTCACCGGCGGACTGCTGATGCTGCTCTACCCGCTCACCCGGGGCCACGAGACGGGCTGGCCGCTGTGGGGGTACGTCTCGATGGCGGGCTCGCTCGTCGTGTTCGCGGCGCTGGTGGCGTACGAGCGGCGCAAGGCGGCGCGCGACGGCTCCCCGCTGATCGAACTGTCCCTGTTCCGGGTGCAGAGCTTCGCGGCCGGCATCGCCGTCCAGACCGTCTTCGGGATCGCCCTCGGCGTCTTCTTCCTCGTCTGGACCCTCTACCTCCAGACCGGCCTCGGCTGGAGCGTCCTGAAGGCCGGCCTCACCGGCATCCCCTTCTCCCTCGCCGTGTCGGTCGCGGCCGGGGTGTCCGTCCAGAAGCTCGTCCCGCGCTTCGGCCGCAAGGTCCTCCAGGCGGGCGCGCTGCTGATGGCGGCCGGCGTGCTCCTGTACCTCGCCGGGTCCGAACGGT
The DNA here is from genome assembly GCF_055575575.1 of Streptomyces sp. NPDC034049. NCBI lineage: Bacteria > Bacillati > Actinomycetota > Actinomycetes > Kitasatosporales > Streptomycetaceae > Streptomyces > Streptomyces sp. NPDC034049. The sequence continues at coordinate 246,872 of NZ_JBVISJ010000005.1, read as the reverse complement.
ACGGCCTCGCCATCACCCCCTGGCAGATGGCGCTCCCGCTGGTCGTGATGGGCGCGGGCATGGGGCTCGTGGTCGCCCCGCTGACCGACGCGATCCTCTCCGGGGTGCCGCGCGAGCACTCCGGTTCCGCGTCCGGGCTGATCAGCACGGTGCAGCAGATGGGCAACGCGCTCGGGCTCGGGCTGGTCGCCGTGGTCTTCTTCGGCGTCATGGACGATCACCTGGCCCCGTCCGGCATCGGCCCCGCCTTCGTCGACGCCTTCGAGTACGCGCTCGGCTGGGTGGCCGCGGTCCTGGTCGCGATCTTCCTGCTGATGTTCGCCCTGCCGGCACGCTCCACGACGGACGCGGAGACGGACGCGGAGGAGCCGGCAGCCGTGGCCGCCGCATAGCGCGCCGACGTGTGAGTGGGCCCCGCGCCTTCGTGGGTGCGGGGCCCCACGCGTACGCCGTACGCCGTGCGCCGTGCGTCGTGCGCCCGATCATGTCCGAGTCGGCCCGAGTGTTGCCCGAACCTGTTTACTTTTCGGAAATCCGGGCGTAGCCTCCGAGCGAAACCACAGAATCGGGCATCAGTCGGAGGCGAACGGACATGTACGCACCGGAGCGGCAGCAGGAGATCCTCCGGCTCGCCCGCGACGGCGGCCGGGTGGACGTGGTGTCGCTGGCGGAGGAGTTCCAGGTCACGGCCGAGACGATCCGCCGCGACCTGAAGGCCCTCGACCGTGCCGGCCTCGTCCAGCGGGTGCACGGCGGCGCGATCCCCGCCGGACGCCTGGACTTCGAGCCCGACCTCGCCGAACGCGAGGGCACCGCGGCCGACCAGAAGGACCGCATCGCCCAGGCCGCCCTCGCCGAACTCCCGACCGACGGCACGGTCGTCCTCGACGCCGGTACGACGATCGCGCGCCTCGCCGCCGCCATCCCGCTGGAGGCCACGCTCACCGCGGTCACCCACAGCCTGCCGATCGCCGCCCGACTCGCCGACCACCCCGGCATCCAGCTGCACCTCGTCGGCGGTCGCGTCCGCCACCGCACCCGCGCCGCCGTGGACGCCTGGGCACTCCGGGCCTACGGCGAGATCCGCGCCGACGTCCTCTTCGTGGCCGCCAACGGCTTCTCCACCGACCACGGCCTGACCACCCCCGACCTCGCCGAGGCCGCCGTCAAGCGCGCGGCCGTGACCGCCGCCCGCCGCGTGGTGCTGCTCGCCGACTCCTCCAAGCACGGCCAGGAACACTTCGCCCGCTTCGGCGACCTGAGCGACGTGGACCTGCTGATCACCGACACCGGCCTGAGCCCCGAGGACGCCCTCGCCATCGAACGCGAGGGCACCGAGGTGCTGCGCGTCCCCGGCACCGAGCCCCTCGGCGGCTCCGGCACGACCCGGACCAACGGCCGGAAAGACCGCTCATGATCCTCACCGTCACCCCGAACCCGTCCCTCGACCGCACCTACGAGGTCCCCTCCCTCGACCGCGGCGAGGTCATCCGGGCCACCGGCGAACGCATGGACCCCGGCGGCAAGGGCGTCAACGTCTCCCGCGCGGTCGCCGCCGCCGGACGCCGGACCGTGGCGGTCCTGCCCCTCGGCGGCGCGCCCGGCGCACTCGTCGCGGACCTCCTCGACGCGCAGGGCATCGAGGTCGCGCATGTGGCGGTGGCCGGGGCGACCCGCTCCAACATCGCCCTCGCCGAGGCCGACGGCGTCCTGACGAAGATCAACGCACCCGGCCCGGAACTCACGCCCGCCGAGCGGGAACTCCTCCTGGAGACCGTCCGCGCCCAGTCCGCCGACGCCTCCTGGATCGCCTGCTGCGGCAGCCTCCCGCGCGGCCTCGCCCCCTCCTGGTACGCCGAACTCGTCGCCCGCGCCCATGCCGCCGGCGCCCGCATCGCCCTGGACACCTCCGGCCCGGCCCTCCTCGCCGCGCTCCGCGAACGCCCCGACGTAGTCAAGCCCAACGCCGAGGAACTCGCCGAGGCGGTGGGGCGCCCCCTCGCCACCGTCGGCGACGCCGTCAAGGCCGCCGAGGAACTCCGCGAGATGGGTGCCGCCGCGGTCCTGGCCAGCCTCGGCGCCGACGGCCAACTCCTCGTCGACGCCTCCGGCACCTGGTACGGCACCGCCCACGTCGCCGCCGTCCGCAGCAACGTCGGCGCCGGCGACTCCTCCCTCGCCGGGTTCCTCATCGCCGGCGGCCAGGGCCCCGAAGCCCTCGCCTCGGCCGTGGCCCACGGCGCCGCCGCCGTCCAGCTCCCGGGCAGCGTCATGCCCACCCCCGCCGACCTGGACCCGGCGGCGGTGACGGTGACACGGGAGGTCCCCGCGGACCGGGCGCTGAGGGAGCCGGTGTCATGACCAGCGGGAGCCGACGACCGCGAACGAACCTTCGTTTTGATTTACCCGGCGCCGCGATCCCCCTCCCCCTCCCCTCCCCCCGCCCTCGGCCGGCCCCCGTGGCCCGCGCCCCCCATACCCCCGTCCCCACCCCCGCCCACCACAGCACCCGGGCGATACGCGTGCGAAGGAGCCCGCGATGAGCGAGATGATCACCGCGGACCTGGTCGACCTCGACCTGTCCGCCGAGACGAAGGAAGCGGCGGCGCGTGCCCTCGCCGAGCGCATGGTGGCGAAGGGCCGAGTCACCGACCTGGACGGCTTCCTGGCCGACGTGGCGGCCCGTGAGGCCCAGATGCCCACCGGCCTCGACGGCGGCATCGGCATCCCGCACTGCCGCAGCGAGCACGTCACCGAGCCGACCCTCGCCTTCGGCCGCAGCACGGCCGGCGTCGACTTCGGCGCACCCGACGGCCCCGCCGACCTGATCTTCCTGATCGCCGCCCCGGCGGGCGCGGACGACGCGCACCTGACGATCCTCTCCTCCCTCGCCCGTCAGCTGATGAACACCGAGTTCACGGACGCGCTGCGCGCCGTGGACGACGCGGCCCGCGCCGCCGCCCTCATCCGGGGCGACAGCACGACCGAGGGCACCGAAGACTCCGCGGCGGCGTCGGGCGGAACGGCCTCCCCCGACGCCGCCGCGGTCAGCACGACCCCGGCCCCGGTGGCCCCCGCCCCGGAGACTCCTCCCTCCGTCGCCCCCGCCCCGGCGACTGACCCCTCGGCCGCCCCCGCCCCGGCGTCTGCCGAGACGGCGGCGCCCGCCGAGGCCCGCCCCTTCCGGATCGTCGCCGTCACCTCCTGCCCCACCGGCATCGCCCACACCTACATGGCCGCCGAGTCGCTGGAGAACGCGGGCCGGGACGCCGGTGACGTCGAGATCGTCGTCGAGACACAGGGGTCGGCCGGCTTCACCCGCCTCGACCCGGCCGTCATAGCCGCCGCCGACGGCGTGATCTTCGCCCACGACGTCCCCGTACGGGAGAAGGACCGGTTCGCCGGGAAGCCCACCGTCGACGTCGGCGTGAAGGCCGGCATCAACCGCCCCGCCGCACTGATCTCCGAGGTCCGTGGCAAGGCGGAACGCGGCGAGACCACGGCCGCCGCCCGCCCCGGCACCCCCGTCGACCGCGCGGGCGACTCCGGCGACGGCTACGGCACCAAGCTGCGCAAGTGGCTGATGTCCGGCGTCAGCTACATGGTCCCGTTCGTCGCCGCCGGCGGCCTCCTCATCGCCCTCGGCTTCGCGATCGGCGGCTGGGAGATCAACAGCGCCAAGCCGGTCACCGAGCACTTCGACTGGCTCCAGGTCGACAGCTGGGCGGCCCTGCTCTTCCAGATCGGCGCCGTCGCCTTCGGCTTCCTCATCCCCGTCCTCGCCGGTTACATCGCCTACGGCATGGCGGACCGGCCCGGCCTCGTCCCCGGCTTCGTCGGCGGCATGATCGCCGCCGACATCAACGCCGGCTTCCTCGGCGGCCTGGTCGCCGGCCTGATCGCCGGCGGGGTCGTCATGGGCATCCAGCGGATCAAGATCCCGCCGGTGCTGCGCGGCATCATGCCGGTCGTCGTGATCCCGCTGATCTCGTCGATGATCGTCGGCTTCCTGATGCTGGTGGTGATCGGCAAGCCCATCGCCGAGGCCCAGAAGGGCATGACGGACTGGCTGAGCGGCCTCTCCGGCAGCAACGCGATCCTCCTCGGCGTCCTCCTCGGCCTGATGATGTGCTTCGACCTCGGCGGCCCGGTCAACAAGGTCGCCTACGCCTTCGCCACCGCCGGTATCGCCGTGCAGGACCCCAGCGACTCCGCGATGAAGATCATGGCGGCGGTCATGGCGGCCGGCATGGTCCCGCCGCTGGGCATGGCCCTCGCCACCACGATCCGCAAGAAGCTGTTCACCACGGCCGAGCGCGAGAACGGCAAGGCCGCCTGGGTGCTCGGCGCCTCGTTCATCTCCGAGGGCGCGATCCCGTTCGCCGCCGCCGACCCGCTGCGCGTGATCCCCGCCTCCATGGCGGGCGGCGCCGTCACCGGCGCGCTGGCCATGGCCTTCGGCTCGACCCTGCGCGCCCCGCACGGCGGCATCTGGGTCACCCCGCTCATCGGCAAGCCGTTCCTCTACCTGCTCGCCGTCGCGATCGGTACGGCCGTCACGGCCGGCCTGGTCATCGTCCTGAAGGGCATGCGCAAGACGCAGCCGGGCGCGGCCCCGCAGCCCGCCCTCGCCGCCACGGCGGAGACGAAGGAGCCGGTCGCGGCCTGAACCCGGGACCGTACGACGGCCGCGGCCCCCTCCCGAGCGAGGGGGCCGCGGCCGTCCGTGTGTCCGCTCCATGCGCCCCTTTGGGCGTCTTTACAACCCGTGTGACGTGTAAGCCGCACCTGCGAGATACGTCACGGTCCGGGCTCAAAGTCCCATCCGGTGGTGTCTACTGGACGGCATGCCTGAGCACGTGTCGATACTCCAGCTGTTGGGCGGCACAGCCCTCGTCCTCGCGGCGGTCATCTGGGTCGCCGTGCTCGTACGGGTGCTGCGCCGCGACCAGGAGGCCCACCGCGCCCGCTTCGCCGGCCTGGCCCGCGGCCGGGGCCGGGGGCTGCGCGGCCTGCCCCATCAGCGCCGCAAGGGTCCGCACGTCGAGCACGTGGAGCTGACCCCGGCCGAACAGGACGCCTTCGCGTTCCTGGCCCGCCAGTTCAGCGACGACCGCCTGGCCTGAGCCGCCCCGTGCCGTTCACCGTCCCGGCCATCCCTCCCGTCGGGCGGGCGCGGCCCTCGACGGGAGGGGCGCCCCCACCTCCGGCCGAGCCGGTGAATCTAACCGAGCGTCCCGGCCCGTCGTTCCATCGCGTCGCGGGCCGCGTCCTCCGACACGTACACCTCGCACATGTGCCGACCGTCCGGGGTGGCCGTGTGCTCGACCTCCCAGAGGGAGATCTCCTGCCCGTCGGTGAGCAGGAAGGCGTGCTCGTAGAGCGAGAAGCTGAGGCCCGGCCGGCCCCGGCGCGCGGGGCGGTGAGGGCGGCCGAAGGCCTGGGTGATCTCGTGCGCGAACGCGGTCCGCAGCAGCAGCGTGGCCAGCTCGTCCCCGGGCGGGTCCGGGTTCTCCGCACGCCGCAGCAGCCGACGGGCGTGATCCGCCGAGTCGTCCGGCACATATGCGTGGCGCGGCTCCGGGAACGCCGCCAGCTCCACCGTGACGGGCAACTCGAAGTCGGGGGCGTCCGGCGGCAGTGGCAGCCGCGCGGTGGCGGCCCGCAACTCCTCGTCGTCCGTGTACACCTCGTGCTGGGTGTCGCTGCCGGGCACCGTGTTGTGCACCAGCTCCCACAGGGTGACCGCCGAGCCGTCGGCCAGCAGCCAGGTGTGCCGGTACGTCGCCCGGTGCAGCCCCGAACTGTAGTGCGCGGAGTGCAGCGAGCTGTCGTGCGCGAGGGCGCAGTCGAGCTGCCGTATCGTCTCGTCGGGCAGCTCGAAGGAGTTCAGGGCGCGGCCGAGGAGTCGCGCGAGGTGCTCCTCAGGAGACTCGGGCGACTCGGGTGGCTCGTACGCTGCCGTCTCGTACGGAACGCTCAAGGTTTCTCCCGGCGTTGCTGCATGTCACCTTGTGGGTGCATACCGTAGCCCCTCGGTCGGACATCATGCCCGGGAACCGAGAAAACGTACGCCTCTAAAACGCCGGAGCCGCGCGGTTGGTTCCCGCGCGGCTCGACGAACTACCGGAACGACGTGGTCAGATGGCGCCGCCCGCCGTCCACTCGCTCCACGACATGTTCCAGCCGTTGAGGCCGTTGTCCGGCGCGACCGTCTTGTCGGGGGAGTTCTTGACCGTCACCACGTCGCCGATCAGCGAGTTGTCGAAGAACCACTTGCCGTTCGTGGCGCTGTTCGCGCCCTGGGCGTCCGCGAGACCGATGCAGCCGTGGCTGGTGCCCTGCCGTCCGAAGGGCGGGTTGCCCCTGCTGTACCAGTAGTTGCCGTGGACGAAGGTGCCCGACGTGGTCAGCCGCATCGCGTTCGGCACGTCCGCGATGTCGTACTCACCGCCGAAGCCCACCGTCGACCCGTTCATCCGCGTCTGCCGGAACTTCTCCGAGATCACCATCTGACCGTTGTACGTCGGGTTCGCCGCGGCGCCCGCCGAGATCGGCAACGTCTTGATCGTCTTTCCGTCCCGCACGACCGTCATGGTCTGCGTGTTCACGTCCACCGTGGACACCTGCGACCGGCCGACGGTGAAGGTGACGGTCTTGTCCTGCACCCCGTACAGCCCGTTCGCGCCCTCCACGCCGTCCAGGTCGATCTTCATCGTGACCTTGGAGCCGGCCTTCCAGTACTCCTCGGGCCGGAAGTCGAGCCGCTGCTCCCCGAACCAGTGCCCCACCACCTCCTGGCCGCTGCTCGACGTGACCTCGATGTGCGACTGGACGGCCTTGCGGTCCGTGATCGCCTTGTCGAAGGTGAACGACACCGGCATCCCCACGCCGACCGTGGTGCCGTTGTCCGGCGTGTAGGTGCCGATGAAGCTGTCGGCCGTCGACACGGTCGTGAAGATGGAGTTGGCGGCCGACGTCTTCCCGGCGGCGTTCTTCGCGGTCGCCGAGATCCGGTACTTCGTGCCGCGCTCCAACTGCTCCTTCGGCTTCCAGGACCGCCCGTCCGCGGCTATCTCGCCCGCCACGGCCTCGCCGCCCTCCGCGACGGTCATCTCCACCTCGGTCAGCTTGCCGCCGCTGACCTTCACCCCGGTCGAGTTGATGGACGCGCCCGCCGAACCGTCCTTCGCCGAGATCGTGATCTTCGCCGCCGTGTCCTCGGCCGAAGTCCCCTTGCCGTCACTCTTGTTGTCGGCCTGGGCGTCCCCGCCGCAGCCGGTGAGGGTCAGCGCACCGACCACCAGCACGGCACAGGTCCCCAGTGCCCGCCGTACAGCAATCTTCGGCCTTGTCACGATCTGCTCCAGCTTCTTCGCTTCTAGGCGATCCACGTCATCCGCTCCGGTACGTGGACATAGAGCGAACGGCGGCAGAGCAGGTTCCCCCTGCCCCCGCCCCAGCACAATCACGTGACAGAACCGGGACAATCGCTCCCGGCGCCCCACCTCGACTCGTCGCCCCCACAACTCCCGGGAGCCTCCCCCTCCCCCCCCGTTACCTTTTTCGTGGCTCCGCAATGGGGCCTCCGGCCTTCGGGTCCGGCGTGACTTCCCCCTTGTTGTTCATGATCCTGGAGAGCCCCTGGCTCCCCCCGCCCCTCAACGCCTCCCGTACAACTCCTCGTACGACGGCCACGCTCCGCCCGGGCCGGGCACCGGCTCGGCTGCTCGTACCGCTCGTACGATCGCGCGGGTCACCAAGTCCGCTGCCGCCGCGAGGAGTTCGTTCAAGGCGAGAGGGCCGGCCCGGGGCGGTAGTGGTCGCGTGCCCGTCGCCAGGGTGAACACGGTGTCCCCGTCGTTGAGCAGATGCACGGGGCGCACCGCGCGGGCTATCCCGTCGTGTGCCGTGCCGGCCATCTTCTGGGCCTGGGCGCGGGTCAGGTCGGCGTCGGTGGCGACCACGGCCAGCGTGGTGTTCATCGGGGGAGGGGCACTCGCCGCGGCGGCCTCGGCGATCCGTCGACGCGCTCTCTCGTGCACCTCCGCCGCCGGATACGTCACACGCCCCTGGAACAACTCCCCGTACAGCACCCCCGTCTCCGGATCCGTCACCGATCCCGCCGCGTTGGCCACCACCAGGGCGGCCACCGTGATCCCCGAGTCCAGCACGGTGCTCGCGGTGCCGACGCCGCCCTTGAGCAGCCCGACCGTCGCCCCCGTCCCGGCCCCCACAGATCCCTCCGCCACCGGGGCGCCCGGCCCGCTCGCCTCCGCCGCCTCCACCGCCGCCCGGCCCACGGCGGCATCCGGTCTGGCCTTGAAGTCGCCGCCCCGGCCCAGGTCGAAGACACAGGCCGCCGGCACGACCGGCACCACATGGGCCGGGTCCAGGCCGACCCGTACACCCCGCCCCCGCTCCTCCAGCCAGGCCATCACCCCCGACGCGGAGTCCAACCCGTACGCACTGCCGCCGGTCAGTACCACCGCGTCGACCTTCTGCACCAGGTTGCGCGGATCGAGCGCGTCCGTCTCCTTGGTGCCGGGCCCGCCGCCGCGCACGTCCACGGCCGCGACCGCGCCGCCCTCCGGAGCCAGCACGACCGTGGTCCCGGTGAGCCAGCCCCCGCCGACCCGTGTGGCGTGCCCGACCCGCACACCGGGCACATCGGTCAACGCGTCAACTGCCATGAGCGTCTCGGGTGTTGTGGGCCTGCCCGTGCGTCCCTGCCGCGTGGCCGTGCGGGGCGCCGTGGCCGCGGGCGCCGACGACCACCCCGACCGCGACTGTCACGGCCGTCACGACGCCCGCCGCCGGCACCGCCCAGTGCCCGAAGAATGTGCACAGCACCACGGCCAGCGCGGCGAGCGGCAGCACGGCCTGCTGCGCCGTGCCCACCTTGTGGTGCCGGGCGTGCAGCGCCCACACGGAGACGAGGTACAGCGCCGTCGGCAGCGTCACCGCCGAGGACGCGGCCAGGGTGGAGATGTGCGCCTTGTGCACCGTCTCCTCCACCGCGACCTCCAGTCCGGCGCCGATCGCGGCGGCCGAAGCGAAGATCAGGTAGTGGCCGTACCCCCACAGGAAGCTCTGTCTGTTGGAGCGCAGATGTCCGTGGATGGGAACGGTGAAGTAGATCCACCACGCCGAGAAGACGATCAGCAGCCCGCCCACCGCGATGGGCAGCAGCTCCCCCAACGCGTCGTGCTCGTCCGCCGCCGACTTCACCGCGACCGTGGCCGCCAGGATCGTCTCGCCCAGCACGATGATGGTGAACAGGCCGTACCGCTCGGCGATGTGATGCGGATGCCAGGACGTCTGGAAACCTCTCTCCGCGTACAGCGGGACGGACAGCTCGGCGATCGCCATCACCAGGAACAGCCACGGTCTGGCCGGCTCCGGCAGGACCAGCAGCCCCAGCCAGCCGATCTGGCACAGCGCCACACCGCCCGCGTACCGCAGGGCCGTGACCCGTTCCGCGTCCGTCGCGGTCCGCGCGGCCCGCAGCCACTGCGCGGTCATCGCCAGCCGCATGATCACGTAGCCGAGCACGACCAGGGACCAGTCGTGGTCCTCGAAGGCCCGGCCGACCCCGGCGGCGAGCACCAGCACACCCGCCATCTGGACGAGCGTCACCAGGCGGTAGGGCACGTCGTCGTTGTCGTAGGCCGAGGCGAACCAGGTGAAGTTCATCCAGGCCCACCAGATCGCGAAGAAGACCATCGCGTAGTTCAGGATGCCCTCGGCGGCGTGTGCCTCCGCGACGGCGTGGACCAGCTGGACGCCAGCCTGGGCGACGGCCACGACGAAGCACAGGTCGAAGAAGAGCTCCAGCGGCGAGGCGACCCGGTGTTCCTCCCCGCGGCCCCGCGAGACCAGCCTGCGCACCGGCGCCCTTCCGGCGCCGGAGGAGGGAGCGGGAGCCGAGGAAGGTGGGGGAGTGGAACGGGGCGTCATGGGGCCAAGCACACCAGAAAACCCGGTGGAATTCTCGCTCAGGTGTTCACCGGTACCGGGCCGGACCGAGGGTGTGCGCGGACGGGCCCGAGGCGGGCGCGGAGGGACCGGGGGAGCGGCAGAGGGAGGAGCCGGGGCAGGGGGCGGCGCCGGGGCGAGCCCAGGGGGCGGCGCGGGAGGTCGTCCGGGTGCGGGGCCGTACGCTGGAGGCATGAGTACCGCTCCCACCCCCGGCTCCGGCTCCGAACCCCGCGACCCCAAGGCCGCGCTGGTCTTCGACGACCCGCTCAGTCGGCCTTCGTCGGACGACACGGACCACGGATGGGGCGAGCCCTCCGGTGACGGCGGCAGCGCGGCCGACCTGAAGCGCTTCCTCGACGAGAAGCCGCCCCACCACATCTGACAGCGCCGGCCGAAGGCCCCGGGCGCCGCTACGTACGGTCGTGGCCCGAACCGCGCTGGGCCACCATGGCGTCGCGGATCTCCTTCAGGACCTCCAGCTCGGTCACCTCGATGACCTCGTGCGTGCCCTCCTTCGCCTTGCGGCGGGCCTCCACCCGGGCCAGGTACTTGGCCATGGGGAGCACCATCAGGAAGTAGACGACGGCCGCGGTGATGAGGAACGTGAGCGTCGCGTTCAGCACCGTGCCCCAGAGGATCGCGACGCCGTCGGTGACCGTTCCGTCCGCCGCCACCGTGCAGGGGTCCTTCAGGCACGAGCGGTACTGGTCGAGGTTCTTCGTGCCGAACGCCCCCACCAGCGGGCTGATGACCCCCTTCACCACCGAGTTGACGATGTTGGTGAAGGCCGCGCCGATGACCACGGCGACGGCCAGGTCGACGACGTTCCCCCGCATCAGGAAGGCCTTGAAGCCCTCCCAGACGCTCGGCTCCTTCTTCTCGCTCACCACGAGGCCTCTCTGCGCTGATTGTGGAACAAACGACTCCGCAACCTACGTCAGGGTCGGTCCCCGGTGTCCAACTGGGTCCCTCCATCGTGGGACTTGGCGGACGAGGTCCCGTCGTCGGGCACGCGGTCACCACAGCGTCACCGCCAGACGGGACGTGGCGCCCGCGCCCGCCAGCCGGGCCGCCGTGCGGCGGGGCACGGTCAGGACGACCAGGGCTCCGCTCTCGGCCGCGTCGGCGGCGGGCACCTCGGAGACGCGGGCGCCCCGGGCGACGATCCTCGCGGCACCGCCCGACGCGGAGTCCTCGGCCGCGATCACGTCGACCCGGTCGCCCGGGCGCAGCAGCCGTACCGTCGCGCCGTCGGCGATGCGGACCGGGGCGGTCACCGCCCCCACGCGGGCGGGCCGTTCGGGGACCGGGTCGGCCACGGGGTGCCCCCTGACCCGTTCCGCCTCCTTCGGGCCCGCCCCTGTCACCAACAGGGCGGCGGCGGTCACCGCCAGACCGGCGGCCATGGCTCGCCGCCGACAGCGGGCGAGACGGCGGAGCCGGTGCGCCCCGCCGCGCACCCGTAGCGGGGCGAAGTGTGGGACCTCGCAGGTGGGAGGGGCATCGGTGCCAGGTGGGCCGGTGGCCCAGGAGGGTCGGCGGGTGGATGCGGGGGAGGGGGATGGGGGCAGAGATGAGGACGGCAACGTGGACGTAGACGTAGACGATGTAGACCCGGACATGGGACGGGACATGAGGCCACCACCTGCTGTGTGAGATCGGCTTGCGGTCCCACGATGAGGCTTCGCGGCGAGACCCGCTGAAGCCTGTGGACCACCCACCGGTTGTGGAAAACCTCGCCACCCGAACGAGGAGTTCCGCCTCGCCCCGCCCCCAACCCCGCCTCAGCTCACCGCCAACCCCGCCCTCCACCCCGTCCCCGCGCCCGCCCCCTCCCCGTCACGGCAGCACGAACCCCGGATCCATCCCGCCCAGCGCCTTCGTGCACAGGCAGTCGCGGCCCTCGTTCGGGGGCAGCGCGGCGACCGCCTCGAAGAGAACGCCCCGGAGGCGGTCGATGTTGGCGGCGAAGACCTGGAGGACCTCCTCGTGGGAGACGCCCTCGCCGGTCTCGGCGCCGGCGTCGAGGTCGGTCACGAGGGTCAGGGAGGTGTAGCAGAGCTCCAGCTCACGGGCGAGGATGGCCTCCGGATGGCCGGTCATGCCGACCACGGACCAGCCCTGCGCCTGGTGCCACAGGGACTCGGCACGGCTGGAGAAGCGGGGGCCCTCGACCACGACGAGGGTGCCGCCGTCCACCGGCTCCCAGTCGCACCGGCGCGCCGCCTTCAGGGCGGCCTCGCGGCCGACGGGGCAGTAGGGGTCGGCGAGCGAGACATGGACGACGTTCGGGACGGCGCCGCCGGGCAGGGGGAGGCCGTCGAAGTACGTCTGGGTGCGCGACTTCGTACGGTCCACGAGCTGGTCCGGCACGAGGAGCGTGCCCGGTCCGTACTCGGGCCGCAGACCGCCCACGGCGCACGGGCCGAGCACCTGGCGCGCCCCGACGGAACGCAGCGCCCAGAGGTTGGCGCGGTAGTTGATGCGGTGTGGCGGCAGATGGTGGGCGCGGCCGTGGCGCGGGAGGAAGGCGACGCGGCGTCCGGCGATCTCGCCGAGGAAGAGGGAGTCGCTGGGCGGTCCGTAGGGGGTGTCGACCTGTATCTCGGTCACGTCGTCGAGGAAGGAGTAGAACCCCGACCCACCGATGACCCCGATCTCGGCCAGGCCGCCCGCTGCCGTGCCGCCCGCCGCGCCGGTCCCGTCCGTCGGCCCGACCCCGTTGTCCACGTGCTCCGTGTTCGCCATGCCCGCACCCTAACCGGGCCTGGAAACGCCAAGGACCCCGCAGGTCGTCGTACGACGGCAGGGTCCTGGACGGAAGGCGCTCACGTCAGCGCGACGCGCTACGGGGCAGACCCACCACCCCGCGAAGCGCATCACGCGCGTAACGCGCTACGCGGCCGACGTGCTGCTGGCGGAGGAAGAGCCCGAGGACGACGACTTCGCGTCCGAGGACGACGAGGACGAGGTCGTGGAGGACTTCGCGTCCGAGGAGGACGAGGAGGCCTTCGACGTCGCCGGGCTGCTGCTCGACGACGAGCCACGGCTGTCGTTCCGGTAGAAACCGGAGCCCTTGAAGACGATGCCGACCGCCGAGAACACCTTCTTGAGGCGGCCGTTGCAGCTGGGGCACTCGGTCAGGGCGTCGTCGGTGAACTTCTGCACCGCTTCGAGGCCCTCACCGCATTCGGTGCACTGGTACTGGTACGTCGGCACTGGTCTTCCTCCTGGCACTCTCACTCGATGAGTGCTAACGACAGTCCATAGTGACCTATTCCCCGGGGATCAGTCCACTGCCACCGGCACTCGGTGACCGACGACACGCGCGACGGTACGGCTGCGGGGGCTGCCCACCAGCCTCGTACGCAGCGCCAACAGGGTCACCAGCGCCAGGGCCGTACCGGCCGCCGGCACCAGGAAGCCGGCGCCGGTCCACAGCCGGTCCTCCAGCTGACCGGCGGCCGTGACGGCGGCCGCCTGGCCGAGCGCGACCGCTCCGGTCAGCCAGGTGAAGGCCTCCGTACGGGCGCCGGACGGGACCAGGGAGTCGACCAGCGTGTAGCCGGTGATCAGGGCGGGGGCGATGCACATGCCGACCAGCAGGCCGAGCGCGGCGAGGACGAACACGGAGTCGGCGGTCCACAGGGCGGAGGCGACCAGCGCGAGAGCCGTGTAGCCGATCACCAGGCGCCGCTGCGGAGCCGCCTTCCAGGCGACGGCGCCGCACACGATGCCGGAGAGCATGTTGCCCGCGGCGAACACGCCGTACAGGACGCCGTTCAGGCCGGGCTCGCCGATCGACTCGGAGAAGGCGGCCAGGGAGACCTGCATGCCGCCGAAGACGGACCCGATGCCCAGGAAGGTGACGATCAGGACGCGCACCCCGGGGACGGACAGGGCGGAAACCCGCTCCACGCGCGCGTGTGCGGCGGGTGCGACCCGGGGCTGGGTGCCGCGTTGCGCGGCGAACAGCAGACCGCCGATCAGGGTGAGCGCGGCCTCGGTGAGGAGGCCGGCGGCCGGGTGCACGGCGGTGCACAGCGCGGTCGCGAGCAGCGGGCCGAGGACGAAGGTCAGCTCGTCGGTGACCGACTCGAAGGCGGCCGCGGTGCTCGTCAGGGGCGAGTCCTGGAGCTTGACGCCCCAGCGGGCCCGCACCATGGGGCCGACCTGCGGCACCGACGCGCCGGTGGGCACGGCGGCGACGAAGAGCGCCCACAGGGGGGCGTCCATCAGGGCGAGCGCCGTCAGGGAGAGTCCGGCGACGCCGTGGACGAGGACGCCCGGGATCAGGACGGCCCGCTGGCCGCGCCGGTCGGCGAGACGGCCGCTCCAGGGCGCGAACAGGGCCATGGAGACGCCGGTCACGGCGGCCACGGCGCCGGCCGCGCCGTACGAGCCGGTGGTGTGCTGGACGAGCAGCACGATGGAGAGCGTCAGCATCGCGAACGGCTGGCGGGCCGCGAAGCCGGGCAGGAGGAACGTCCACGCGCCCCGGGTGCGCAGCAGCTGCCCGTATCCCGACCGGGACGCCTTGGAGACATGCGAGGTGTTCGAGCGGCTGGAGCCGTCGGAACCGGTGGAACCGTGGGAACTGTTCGAGGAGACCGTGGACGCCACGGCCGTGCCTTTCCGCCGCCTGGTAGCGCGCCTGTGCGGGGGCGCCGAGAGCTGTCCTCTTGCGCCACTGCGGTAGATGCCGGGCCCGGGAGAGGGGCGTGACGGCCGCCATACGGTCGCGCCAGCTCTGCGTCAGACAGAGTTGGTCCGATCAAGTGCACCTTCATCGTACAGGGGATCAGCCCTGGTCACCTGTGAAAGTGAGCACCATCGGCGGCCGCACCCCCGCTTCCGGAGGGTGTGAACAGGACGAAACCTGCTCTTAACGCCGGGATCCGCCGCCCCCGCCGTTGCCCGTGCCCAGCCAGTCGGCCAGCTTGCCGCCCTGTCCGACGGCCCTGAGGCGGCGCTCCGCCTGGTCCCGGACGGGGTCGGTGGTGACGACGAGGAGTTCGTCGCCGCGGCGCAGGACCGTGGTCGGCAGGGGGACGAAGGACTTGCCGTCGCGGACGACCAGGGTGACGGCGGCCCCCGCGGGCAGCCGCAGCTCGTTGACCTCGACGCCGTGCATACGGGACTTCTCGGGGATGGCGACGGACAGCAGGTGGCCGCGCAGCCGCTCCAGGGGCGCCGACTCGATGCCGAGGTCGGCCGCCTCGTCCCCGGAGCCGCCGAGGCGCAGCTTGCGGGCCAGCCAGGGCAGTGTCGGCCCTTGGACGAGGGTGTAGACGACGACGAGTACGAAGACGATGTTGAAGATCCGGCGGCTGCCCTCGACGCCGCTCACCATGGGGATCGTCGCCAGGATGATGGGCACCGCGCCGCGCAGTCCGGCCCACGACAGCAGGGCCTGCTCGCGCCACGGCACCCGGAACGGCACCAGGGCCACGACCACGCTCAGCGGTCGCGCCACCATGGTCAGCACCAGGCCGATGACGAGCGCGGGCCAGATGTCGTCGCCCATCTCGTGCGGGGTGACCAGCAGTCCGAGCAGGACGAACATGCCGATCTGGGCGATCCAGCCGACGCCCTCGGCGAAGCCCCGGGTAGCTGGCCAGTGCGGCAGCTTGGCGTTGCCGAGGATCATGGAGGCCAGGTAGACGGCGAGGAAGCCGCTGCCGTGGGCGAGGGCGCCGGCGGCGTAGGCGGCGACGGCGATGGCCATGACGGCGATCGGGTAGAGGCCGGAGGCGGGCAGCGCCACATGCCTGAGGGCCCAGGATCCCAGCCAGCCCACGGCGAGCCCGATGGCGGCGCCGATCGCCAGTTCCAGCACTATCTCGCCGATCAGGACGTACCAGTGTTCGACCGGTCCGGCCATGGAGAGCGAGGCGACGAGGATGACCACCGGGGCGTCGTTGAAGCCGGACTCGGCCTCCAGCGTGCCCGTCACGCGCGCGGGGAGCGGGATCTTGCGCAGTACGGAGAAGACGGCCGCCGCGTCCGTGGAGGACACGACCGCGCCGATGATGAGCGCCTGCCGCCACTCCAGCCCGATCAGATAGTGCGCGCCCGCGGCGGTGACGCCTACGCTCGCCGCGACTCCGACCAGCGCCAGTGAGCTGGCGGCCGGCAGGGCCGGCTCGATCTCCTTCCACTTCGTGCCGAGGCCGCCCTCCGCCAGGATCACGACGAGGGCCGCGTAGCCGATGACCTGGGTCAGTTCGGCGTTGTCGAAGTGGATGTCGCCGATGCCGTCCTGGCCCATGGCGATGCCTATGCCCAGGTACACGAGCAGGCTGGGGAGCCCGCTGCGCGACGAGATCCGGACCGCGGCGACCGCGACGAGAAGGACGAGCGAGCAGACGAGCAGGAGCTGGTTGAGATCGTGGACAGTCAGCGGGCCGTACCTTTCTTGCCGAACCGCACGTGGTTCCGAGTGTGAGGTGCCGAGCACTGGATGGAGGCACGCGCGCGTGTGGGCATGCGAAGCCGATCACGGAAACCGTGCGATTGCGGTTACGTCAGTGCAAGTACTTCGTTACCTTACCTAACTCTTGACGATTTCTTGACGCTCGCGAGGGCAAGATCGAACAGTCGTCCGCGCCAGTTCCCGACTCCGCGTCAAGTCGTGTCGGGCCCTGCGCCTATGGTTGCTCCAGCGTTCAGTACAAAGCACAGCCCGACCTGCCGCTCGTGTTAGGACAGCAAGGACAGCGATGCCCACCGACACCACCCCCTCCGGCCAGCAGTCCGGCAAGTCCGGCAGGAAGAAGGGGCGAAAAGTCCGCCTTCTCCTGATCGTCCTGGTCCTGGCCATCATCGGTGGCGTCGGCTACGGGGCGTTCTGGTCCGTCTCCACCGTGCGCGCCGCCTTCCCGCAGACCAAGGGTTCGATAACCCTGGACGGTCTGTCGGGACCGGTCGACGTCAAGCGCGACGGCTACGGGATCCCGCAGATCTACGCCTCCTCCGACGAGGACCTGTTCATGGCGCAGGGCTACGTCCAGGCGCAGGACCGGTTCTACGAGATGGACGTGCGCCGCCACATGACGGCCGGCCGCCTCTCGGAGATGTTCGGCGAGGGCCAGGTCGACAACGACGAGTTCCTGCGCACCCTCGGCTGGCACCGGATCGCCGAGGAGGAGTACAAGAAGACCCTCTCGGCCGAGACGAAGAAGTACCTCGACGCCTACGCCAAGGGGGTCAACGCCTACCTGGCCGGCAAGGACGGCGACGAGATCTCCGTCGAGTACGCGGCCCTCGGCTTCGCCAACGACTACACGCCCGAGGAGTGGACCCCGGTCGACTCGATTGCCTGGCTGAAGGCGATGGCGTGGGACCTGCGCGGCAACATGCAGGACGAGATCGACCGCGCCCTGATGACCAGCCGCCTCGGCCCCAAGCAGATCGCCGACCTGTACCCGCAGTACCCGTACAGCCGCAACGGGACGATCGTGCGGGAAGGCCAGTACGACGAACTGACCGAGACCTGGTCGGACGGGTCGGGGACGTCGCAGGGCACCGGCGGCTCCACCCAGGGCACCGGCGGCACGGGGACGGGCACCGGGGGTACAGGGACGGGCACCGGCACGGCCGCCGGCACGTCCACCGACTCCGGAGCCCTCCAGACGCAGCTGGACGGCCTCTACAACGTCCTGGAGGACCTGCCCGAGGCCGTCGGCGTGAACGGCAACGGCATCGGCTCCAACTCCTGGGTCGTCTCCGGCGACCACACCATCACCGGCAAGCCGCTGCTCGCCAACGACCCGCACCTGTCGGCGTCGCTGCCGTCGGTCTGGTACCAGATGGGCCTGCACTGCAAGTCCGTCTCCGCGAAGTGCCAGTACGACGTCTCCGGCTACACCTTCTCCGGCATGCCCGGCGTGGTCATCGGCCACAACGCCGACATCGCCTGGGGCATGACCAACTCCGGTGTCGACGTCACCGACCTCTACCTGGAGAAGCTCACCGGCGACGGCTACCAGTACGGCTCCAAGGTCCTGCCGTTCGACACCCGCGAGGAGACCATCGAGGTCGCCGGCGGCACGTCCAAGCAGATCGTCGTGCGTACCACCAACAACGGCCCCCTCCTCTCCGACCGCAACGACGAACTCGTCCAGGTCGGCAAGAAGGCCACGGTCGACCAGGACGCCCCCGACCGCGGCGACGGCTACGGCATCGCCCTGCGCTGGACCGCGCTCGACCCCGGCACCTCCATGGACGCCGTCTTCGCCATGAACCGGGCCAAGGGCTGGGACGACTTCCGCGAGGCCGCCGCCCTGTTCGACGTCCCCTCGCAGAACCTGATCTACGCCGACACCGAGGGCCACATCGGCTACCAGCTGCCCGGCACGATCCCCACCCGAGGCAAGGGCGACGGCTCGCTCCCCGCCCCCGGCTGGGACCCCCGGTACCGCTGGACCGGCTACATCGACGAGGACGAACTGCCCTACGAGTACGACCCGGAGCGCGGCTACATCGTCACCGCGAACCAGGCGGTCGTCGACAAGAAGTACCCCTTCACGCTCACCACGGACTGGGGCTACGGCACGCGCGCGCAGCGGATCACCAGCCTGATCGAGTCCAAGATCAAGGGTGGCGGCAAGATCTCCACCGACGACATGCGGCAGATGCAGATGGACAACAGCAGCGAGATCGCCAAGCTGCTGGTGCCGCTGCTGCTCAAGATCGACGTCGGCGACAAGCACATCCGTGAGGCGCAGAAGCTCCTGGAGGGCTGGGACTACACCCAGGACGCCGACTCGGCCGCCGCCGCCTACTTCAACTCGGTCTGGCGCAACATCCTCCAGCTCGCCTTCGGCGACAAGCTGCCCAAGGAGCTGCGCGTCGAGGGCCAGTGCCTGTCGGTCGAGCCGGTCGACTCCACCGGCCCCGCCGACGAGGACCAGAGCGTGCGCGAGTGCGGCAGGCGCGACGCGGACCAGGCGCAGCCGGACGGCGGCGACCGCTGGTTCGAGGTGGTCCGCCGACTCGTCGACGACCAGGACAACGCCTGGTGGTCCACGCCCAAGACGCGCAACCTCAAGGCCGCCGACACCCGCGACGAGCTGTTCAAGCGGGCCATGCGAAACGCCCGCTGGGAGCTGACCGCCAAGCTGGGCAAGGACATCGACAGCTGGAGCTGGGGCCGGCTGCACCGGCTGTTCCTGAAGAACCAGACCCTCGGCACCGAAGGCCCCGGGTTCCTCCAGTACATGCTCAACCGCGGCCCCTGGAAGCTCGGCGGCGGCGAGGCCACCGTCAACGCCACCGGCTGGAACGCGGCGGGCGGCTACGAGGTCGTCTGGGTGCCCTCGATGCGGATGGTGGTGAACCTCGGGGACCTCGACAAGTCCAAGTGGATCAACCTCACCGGCGCCTCCGGGCACGCGTACAACGCGCACTACACCGACCAGACCGACAAGTGGGTCAAGGGCGAGCTGCTGACGTGGTCGTTCTCGGACAAGGCGGTCCAGGACGGCACGAGCGACACGCTGCTGCTGAAACCGTGACGCCCGGCTGAACACGGAAAGCGGCCTCCACGCGCGCGTGGAGGCCGCTTTCCGTGTCCGGATCACCGGAACCGTCGTACCCCCGACGGCGTCACCACCGCGTGCACCGGGCGGTCGTGCGGCTCCTCCGGGACGCGGTCCAGCACCTCCGTGTCGTACAGGAGCACCACCAGCGCCGGATCGGCGCCCGCGCGGTCCAGGCGGGACAGGACGCGGTCGTAGGAGCCGCCGCCCCGGCCGAGGCGCATCCCGCGCGCGTCGACCGCCAGGCCCGGCAGCAGGACGGCGTCGGCGGTGGTCACGGCGTCCGGGCCGAGCCGCTCGCCGGCGGGTTCGAGGAGTTCCATGCGGCCGCCGTGCCGCACGCGCGCGAGGGAGGTCTCTCCCTCGTGGACGCCCCAGTCGAGGTCGTTGTCGGGCAGCAGCACCGGGAGCAGGACGCGCACGCCCCGCGCGCGGAGTGCGTCGAGGAGCGCGAGGGTGCCCGGTTCACTCCCCACGGACACGTACGCCGCGACCGTGCGCGCGTGCGCCAGTTCGGGCAGATCGAGAGCCCGGTCCGCAAGGGCGCCCGTCGTTTTCCGGACGTCATCCGGTGTCAACCCGCTCCTCACCAGGAGGAGCTCTCGTCGCAACATTCGCTTGGAAAGCTCCGGTTCAGGTCCCATCCGGCTCACAGGTGGCTCCAGTATTATTCGTAATCGGCTCATATGAGAACGAATTCATCGGAGCCACAGATTCCCCACAAAGGCACCGGATATGGTTCGGCGCATGAGTGAGGCGAACCCCAGGATCAGCAAGGCTGTCATTCCCGCGGCGGGTCTGGGAACCCGGTTCCTGCCGGCGACCAAAGCGACTCCCAAGGAGATGCTCCCGGTCGTGGACAAGCCGGCGATCCAGTACGTGGTGGAGGAGGCCGCGGCGGCGGGCCTGGACGACGTCCTGATGATCACCGGCCGCAACAAGCGCCCCCTCGAGGACCACTTCGACCGCAACCACGAGCTGGAGTCCGCCCTCCAGAGGAAGGGCGACGGCCACCGGCTCGCCAAGGTCCAGGAGTCAAGCGACCTCGCGACCATCCACTACGTCCGCCAGGGCGACCCCAAGGGCCTCGGCCACGCCGTGCTGTGCGCCGCCCCGCACGTGGGCGACGAACCCTTCGCGGTCCTCCTCGGCGACGACCTGATCGACCCCCGCGACCCGCTCCTGCGGCGCATGGTCGAGGTCCAGGAGCGCAGCGGCGGCAGCGTCATCGCCCTCATGGAGGTCGCGCCGGAGCAGATCCACCTCTACGGTTGCGCGGCCGTCGAGGCCACCGAGGACGGCGACGTCGTCAAGATCACGGGCATGGTCGAGAAGCCTGAGCCGGCCGACGCCCCGTCGAACTACGCGATCATCGGCCGCTACGTCCTCGCCCCGCAGATCTTCGACGTCCTGCGCCAGACCGAGCCGGGCCGCGGCGGCGAGATCCAGCTCACCGACGCCCTCCAGCAGCTCGCCGCGGACGAGAAGGTCGGCGGACCCGTGCACGGCGTCGTCTTCAAGGGCCGCCGCTATGACACCGGAGACCGTGGCGACTACCTGCGTGCCATTGTCAGACTCGCGTGCGAACGTGAAGACCTGGGCCCGGACTTCCGGACCTGGCTTCGCAGTTACGTAGCCGAGGAGATGCAGCCACAGTGAGCACCGCCGCGACCCGCACCACCGGCCGGGACCACCTCTGGTCGGTGACCGAGCACCTGGAGGACATCCTCGCCACCGTGCGCCCCCTGGAACCCATCGAGCTGCAACTCCTCGACGCCCAGGGCTGCGTGCTGGTCGAGGACGTCACGGTGCCGGTGTCACTGCCGCCGTTCGACAACAGCTCCATGGACGGGTACGCGGTGCGGGTCGCGGACGTGGCGGGCGCGAGCGAGGAGTTCCCCGCCGTGCTCACGGTGATCGGCGACGTCGCGGCGGGCCAGAGCGAACAACCGCAGGTGGGCCCGGGGGAGGCCGCCCGCATCATGACCGGCGCCCCCCTGCCGCCCGGCGCGGAGGCGGTCGTCCCGGTGGAGTGGACCGACGGCGGCCTCGGCGAGGGGCCCGTCTCCGGGATGCGCGCCCGCAGCGCGAGCCCCGAGGGCGCCACCGGCCAGGTCGCCGTGCACCGCGCCGCCGAGGCACGCGCGCACGTGCGCGCGGAGGGCAGCGACGTCAAGGCCGGCGAGCGCGCCCTGGCGGCCGGCACCCTCCTCGGCCCGCCCCAGCTCGGCCTGCTCGCCGCCATCGGCCGCGCCTCCGTACGCGTACGCCCGCGCCCGCGCGTGGTCGTGCTCTCCACCGGCAGCGAACTGATCCCGCCCGGCGAAACCCTGGCCACCGGCCAGATCTACGACTCCAACAGCTTCGCCCTCACCGCCGCCGCCCGGGACGCGGGCGCCATCGCCTACCGCGTCGGCGCCGTCGCCGACGACGCCGAGACCCTCCGCTCCACCATCGAGGACCAGCTCGTCCGCGCCGACCTGGTGGTCACCACCGGCGGCGTCAGCGTCGGCGCGTACGACGTGGTCAAGGAGGCCCTGGAGTCCGTCGGCGACGAGGACGAGGAGGGCGCCGGCATCGACTTCCGCAAGCTCGCCATGCAGCCCGGCAAGCCCCAGGGCTTCGGCACCATCGGCCCCGACCACACCCCGCTGCTCGCCCTCCCCGGCAACCCGGTGTCGTCGTACGTCTCCTTCGAACTCTTCGTCCGCCCCGCCATCCGCACCCTGATGGGTCTCGACGACGTCCACCGGCCGACGGCCACGGCGACCCTGCGGGCTCCCAAGGCGCTGACCTCGCCCGCGGGCCGCCGGCAGTACCTGCGCGGGACGTACGCCGACGGCGAGGTCACCCCCGTGGGAGGCGCCGGATCGCACCTCGTCGCGGCCCTCGCGCACGCCGACGCGCTCATCGTGATCCCCGAGGACACCGAGTCGGTCGAGCCCGGTACGGAGGTCGAGGTCGTCCTGCTCGGCTGAACCGTCGAGGGTGGCGTACCGTGTCGCGCACAACAGGCCGCGCGCCGCACCGCGACGGGCCCCGACCGGGAGCGCCACACCACCATGAGTACGCCGCAGGACCGACTGACCCACATCGACGAGGCGGGCGCCGCTCGTATGGTCGACGTCTCCGGGAAGGACGTGACCGCGCGCACCGCCCGCGCCAGCGGCCGGGTCCTGGTCTCGCCGGCGGTGGTGGAACTGCTGCGCGGCGAGGGGGTGCCCAAGGGGGACGCCCTCGCCACCGCGCGCATCGCCGGGATCATGGGCGCCAAACGCACCCCCGACCTGATCCCGCTCTGCCACCCGCTGGCGGTCTCGGGCGTCAAGGTCGACCTCGCGGTCGCGGACGACGCCGTCGAGATCCGCGCGACCGTGAAGACCACCGACCGCACGGGCGTCGAGATGGAAGCCCTCACGGCGGTCTCCGTCGCCGCCCTCACCGTGATCGACATGGTGAAGGCGGTCGACAAGGGCGCGGTCATCACGGACGTCCGGGTCGAGGAGAAGACGGGCGGCAAGTCGGGCGACTGGAGTCGGACATGACGGGCCCGGCGCAACCGCAGCCCGGGGGCGCCCTCACCGCGCGGTATGCCGCCCTGGTCGTGACCGCCTCCAACCGTGCCTCCGCCGGTGTCTACGAGGACCGCGGCGGACCCCTGATCGCCGAGGGGCTCCGGGCGCTCGGCTTCGCCGTCGATGGCCCGCAGGTCGTGCCGGACGGCGACCCCGTGGAGGCCGCGCTGCGGGCGGGCGTGGACGCCGGGTACGACGTGATCGTGACGACCGGCGGGACCGGCATCTCGCCCACCGACCGCACGCCCGAGGCGACCCGCGCGGTCCTCGACCACGAGGTGCCCGGCATCCCCGAGGCGATCAGGGCGTACGGCCGGGACAAGGTGCCCACGGCCGCGCTCTCCCGAGGTCTCGCCGGCGTCGCGCGCGGCACGCTGATCGTCAACCTGCCGGGCTCGACCGGTGGCGTACGGGACGGCCTGGCCGTCCTGGGGCCCCTGCTGACCCATGCGGTGGACCAGATCCGCGGCGGGGACCACCCGAGGCCGGCCCCCGGCGGCTCCCCGGCCGAGGAAGACCCCTCCAGACCCCGTGGGGGTGTGAGCTGAACAGCCCATCCTGGCCCGTGGTGCTGGTGGACGGCGAGGTCGTCCTCCGGCCCATAAGGATGCGCGACCAGCGGGCCTGGCGTGAGGTCAACCGGCGCAACCGGGACTGGCTGCGGCCCTGGGAGGCGACCATTCCGCCGCCCACGCCGAGTGGGCCCATCGCGCACCGGCCGACGTACCGTCAGATGGTCCGCCATCTGCGGGCGGAGGCGAACGCGGGCCGGATGCTGCCGTTCGTCATCGAGTACCAGGGGCGGCTGGTCGGGCAGTTGACGGTCGCCGGGATCACCTGGGGCTCCATGTGCTCCGGCCATGTCGGCTACTGGGTCGACGAGTCGGTCGCCGGGCGGGGCGTGATGCCGACGGCCGTCGCGCTCGTCGTCGACCACTGCTTCCGGACCGTCGGACTGCACCGCATCGAGGTCTGTATTCGCCCCGAGAATCGGCCCAGCCGGCGGGTCGTGGAGAAACTCGGATTCCGCGAGGAAGGCCTGCGTCCACGGTATCTTCACATCGACGGCGCCTGGCGCGACCATCTCGTCTTCGCGCTCACCGCCGAAGAGGTGCCCGAGGGGCTGCTCGGCCGCTGGCAGCGGGAACGGGCGCGGAACGCGCGCAACGCGGGCTCCGACGCCGGACAGCCCGGCCAGTCGCAATAAATGAAATACGTGTTCGAAAAAAATTGCACGGATGTGCGGCCGACGCCTGAGCGAACGACCGGGTTGAACGAGTCGGTGCGTTCTCCGCACGTTAATTTCGCGCTCTCGGCGGCCCGCTGATCAGATCGGTCACAAAAAAAGCTCGAAATATCAGCCGGATCGTGCGACACACCGGCTCAATTGGCGGATGGCCTCACGCAAACCCCTCTACCGTGTGAGGCGTGAGCAGCAGCGGCCTCATCTACGCAGTCATCGTCGGGGCCTGGGCCGCCTACTTGGTGCCGATGTGGCTCCGTAGGCAGGACGAGCTGAACGAAGCCCGTCCGACGGAACGCTTCAGCACCGCCATCCGGCTGCTTTCCGGCCGGGCGGGGATGGAGCGCCGATACGCCAGGGACCTGCGGGCGCGCTCCACCGACGAGGGGGAGCCCAGCGCCCAACCGGACGGCGTCACCGACTCGGTGGACGTCCGGGCCTTCGCCGTGCCCCCGCACCGGGAGCACACGAAGGCACAACTGCCGGTGGAGCGGGGTGAGTCACCGCAGCAGGGCCAGCAGCCGCAGCAACCGGGCAAACCCGCGACGCAGGCACCCGCACCGGCGCAGGCGAAGCCGGTGCCCCAGCAGGCCGGCGCGTCGGCGGCCAAGCAAGGGGCGGCCAAGCAGGGGGCGGCCCCCGTGCCCGCTCCCGCGCGGGCCAAGCGGGCGGGCCGGCAGACGGCGGGCGCGCGCCGGGGCGACTCGGCGGAGGCCAAGGCACGGGCCCAGCGCTCGAAGGTGCTCGCCCGCCGGCGGCGTACGACCGTGATGCTCTTCCTCGCCTTCACGCTCGGCGCGGTCGTCGCGGCGGTCGGCGGACTCGCCTTCCTGTGGGCGCCGGCCGTACCGGCGGTACTGCTGAGCACCTACATCGCGCATCTGCGCCGCCAGGAGCTGAAGCGGTTCGCGTACACCATGGACCGGCAGCAGGCCGAGGCGGCGGCGCAGCGACTGCGCGAGCGGCAGCCCCAGCGGCGGCGTCCCGCGCCGGACCCGGTGGATTCCGACGAGCCGGAGGACGGACCCGAGTCGGAGGAGACCCGGGCGGAGCTGACCGCGCTCGCGGCCGACCGGCGGGCCCTCGTCGAGCAGACCGACCACGCCGAGTGGGTCGACCAGCAGCGGGAGCGCCAGCGGCGGCCCGGCCAGGGCGACAGCTGGGACCCCGTCCCGGTGCCGCTCCCGACGTATGTCACCGCGCCGGTCGCGCCCCGGGCCACGTCCGGGGTCGACCTCGGCGCCCCGGACGCGTGGAGCTCCGCGCGCTCCAGCTCGGCCGACCCGCACGGCGCGTCGGGCGCCCCCGCGAACGCCCCCGGCGCCTCCGGGCGCGCGCCGGAGGGGGAGTGCGGGGGTGAGGAGGGTGCGGACGGCACCGGTCCGGGGGAGGCCGCCGACGCACCCGACGGCGGACGGTCCGACGCCCGCCGGGCCGCGTCCGCGCGGCGCTCCCGAGAGCGGGGGCGCACACCGCTCTTCGACCAGTACGAGGACGGCGACCGGCCGCGCGCGGCCAACGAGTGACGCGCGCCCTCCGGCGCCGCCCCTCCCGCTGACCAGCCAGGAGCCGCCCGCCGGCCGCCGGCGCGCCGCCCGTGGGCCGCTCTCCGGCCGCCCGGGAACGGATTTCCAAGCACCGCGATGGGGATGCTAGAGTTTCACTCGTTGCAAGGGCCTGTGGCGCAGTCCGGTAGCGCACCTCGTTCGCATCGAGGGGGCCAGGGGTTCAAATCCCCTCAGGTCCACGCATCACAGAGGCTCGCTCCCCGTCAGGGGAGCGGGCCTCTGGTCGTTTTCGGGGCCAAGTGGTGGCTCCGGTCACCGACTTGAGGGCGCGGCTTTCGCCAGTGAGGTGTTGGAGCCCGGCGCCGTGGCGGCGTCGGCCGTGATCGCGTCGAAGATGGGCCAGCCGTCCAGTTCGAGCGACCGGGTGGCGGGGTGGAGGTCCAGGGTCGGGGCCGCGGCGTCCAGGAGGCGGCGGACCGTGCCGGGCTCGTGGAGGTTGAGGTAGGTGTGGTCCGAGAGGCGGACCAGGGCGCCGGAGTCGAAGTAGCAGTTCGAGACGACGCGGTTCTCCGACGGGCTGAAGAGCAGGACCAGGCGGCGGCCCCGGGGGCCGTCGGGGTAGAGCGACAGCTTCAGGTGGCAGTGGTCGTAGGCGACGTTGGAGCGTTGGCGGACGGTCCAGTGCCAGGTGGTGTCGCCCACGACGAGACGGCGAAGGCGGGTGTTCTTCTTCACGGGCACACCGTAGGTGCCCGACACCCCGGCGGGCACCGGGATTTAGCGGGCCCGCGTCAGGGGTGGAGCGGCTTCGCGAAGCACAGGCTCAGTTCGTGGAAGCGGTAGTGGCCGAACTTCGCGCAGGGCTCGTAGCCGCTGGAGGTGTAGAGGGCCACGGCCTCGGGCTGCTTGGAGCCGGTCTCCAGGACCATGCGGGTGCGGCCGCCGGCGCGGGCGTCGGCCTCCAGTTCGGCGAGTATGCGGCGGGCCAGCCCCAGGCCCCGCGCCCCGGGCGTGACGTACATCCGCTTGATCTCGGCGTCCCCGTCCTGGTACCCCTCGTCATTGGTGTCCTGGGTGCGCCAGCCGCCCGTCGCGAGGGGGCTGCCGTGCTCGTCGTAGGCGATCAGGTACAGCCCTGCGGGTGGGACGAAGTGCGCCGGGTCCATGAAGGTCGCGTCGCCGTCGTCGCCGTATCGGACGCTGTACTCGGCCTGGACCTCGTCGTTCAGCTTGACGGCGTCGGGGTGGTCGAAGGGGACCCGGCGGATAATCATGTCAAGCATCGTACATCTATGCATGCGCATGCTCCAGGCCCGCGCTGTGATGCGTGCGCTCCCGGTGTGATCTTCGTCGGAAACTGGACCCTGTCCAAGGTGCGGGTATCGTGCCCGGGTGCTGACTGTGACCTCTGTGAATGTGAACGGGCTGCGGGCCGCCGCGAAGAAGGGCTTCGTGGAGTGGCTCGCCGGGACCTCGGCGGACGTGCTGTGCCTCCAGGAGGTGCGGGCCGAACCGGAACAGCTCCCCGCCGGAGTGCGGCAGCCCGAGGGATGGCATGTCGTGCACGCCCCGGCCGCCGCCAAGGGCCGCGCCGGGGTGTCGCTCTACAGCCGCCGTGAGCCCGACCGGATCCGGATCGGCTTCGGGTCGGCCGAGTTCGACGGCAGCGGCCGGTACGTCGAGGCCGACCTGCCCGGTGTCACCGTGGCCAGCCTCTACCTTCCCTCCGGCGAGGTCGGGACCGAGCGGCAGGACGAGAAGGTCCGGTTCATGGACGAGTTCCTCGCGCATCTGAAGGAGCTGCGCGAGCGAGCCGCCGCCGACGGGCGCGAGGTGGTGGTCTGCGGCGACTGGAACATCGCCCACCAGCCCGCCGACCTCAAGAACTGGCGGGCGAACCAGAAGAACTCCGGGTTCCTGCCCGAGGAGCGGGCGTGGCTGGGGCGGGTCCTCGACGAGGCCGACGGGGGCTATGCCGACGTCGTGCGGGCGCTGCATCCCGATGTCGAGGGGCCGTACTCGTGGTGGTCGTACCGAGGGCGGGCCTTCGAGCGGGATACGGGCTGGAGGATCGACCTTGCCGTTGCGACCCCGGGGCTTGCGAGCAAGGCAGTGAAGGCGTTCGTGGAGCGGGCCGCGAGCCATGACGAGCGGTGGTCGGACCATGCTCCAGTGACGGTCGTCTTCAGCATGTGACACGGAGCGTGGGGGGCGGGCTGGCATGGGCACGCCCCCACATGCGTCGCAGGGCGGATCAGGGACGCGTCCTGACCGTGAAGGTCAAGCGGGAGGTGTCAGGTCCGGCCAGCCGCTCGGGCCCGCCGCCCGACCGTCCCTTGGCGACGGTGACGCGAACTGCGTCGCTCAGGAGTCGCTCGCGTGTCACCTCGCCGTCCACGGCGAACGCCTCGCGATAGCGGCTGACGGTGTACTCATCGAGCCAGCTGGCACGCATGGCTGCGGGCGCGGGACACGTCGTGCCGCGAGCACTGGCGCGGCAGACGTAGTCGCCGTAGTCGTAGGCCTTCCGTGTGGCGAAGTACATGCGGCCACCACACCCGGCACAGTGTGCGACACCGATGAGCAGCGACGTCTCCCGACGTTTGGCGCGAGTACCGTTCGAGCGGGCGTTGAGGACATCCTGGAGGGCCTGGAACTCCTCTTCGGTGAGCACCGGAGGGCCGATCAGCACGGGTGCGCCGTTGGTGTCACGGACCGTCTGGCCCTTGTGCACCCGGTGCCCCATCAGTGCCGGGGTGCGGAGGATTTTGCACAGACTGCCGACTGTCCAGCGGAATCGGTCGAAGTCGCGTCCGTGACGTCGCCCACCCGTAGGGCGTCCCTGAAGTTGGGCGTGACGGTCGCGTGGCACCAGAACGCCCGCAGTTTCGAGTTTGTGGGCGATAGCCACCAGGGACAGTCCTGAGTGGACGTCGTCCACGATCGCGCGCACGACGGGGATGGTCTCCGGGTCGGGAGCCAGACACCACCCGACGCCCGACGGATGGGGCGCCTTCCGGTACCCGAACGGCACAAGGCCGCCGCCGTATCGGCCCTTTGCGCGCAGCGCTTCGTGAGCGCCGGTGAGTCGGGCGGAAAGAGCGCGCGCCTCCTGCTCTGCGGCGTAGGCCAGGTTCATGCAGTGGCGAATGGCGTCGCCGTCTGCCTGTGGCGTCACCGCGAGGGGCTGACGCTCTTCAGGCATTCCGAAGACGAGAGTGGTCGAATGTCGCTGACCCCATTCGATCAACTCTGACATGTGGGCGACGGAGCGCACCGCGCGGTCCACGTGCGACCACACGATGACTTCGTATTCGTCCGGGCGTCGCAGCCAAGGCGACAGCGCAGGCCGCTCGAACGGGGACGTCTTGCGCGCGGAGACGCCGAGGTCAGTGGCTTCGGCGATCAAGGTGCAGCCCAGTTGCTCGGCGCGTAGTTGGATGCAGGCGCGCTGCCTGTCCGGCGAGGTGGTCACTCTGGTCAGGTTGCTGAGACGCACGGCTCCAAGAGCTCGTGGGTGTTCGGTAACGCTAGGCTTGGGCATGTCGGCGCTCCGCGAAGTGTCGGCCACACCCCGGGACTGGTCGCACAGTCGCCGGGGCCTTTTCGATCTCACTCTCGGATGCGGAACTCGTAACCTTGTACGGTTAGGGAAAAATACCCCTGATGGGGTGAATGTGCCTACGAGATGATGCCTTGGAAGGTGGACGGACTCCTAACCCGCAGCCGCCTACGGCTGCTCCCGCAACCGCCTGTCCAGCGCCAGGGAGAGTTCCGCCTCCGCCACGCTCTTCGCCAGGGGGCGCAGGCGGTGGAGGTCCTCGGGGGTGCGGCCCGGCTGGGTGAGGATGAGGTCGGTGAAGAGGGTGGCCAGGGCGTCGGCGTGTTCGCGGACGCGGCGGCCGGCGCTGAGGACGTCGGCGAGGGGGACGCCCTCGCGGACCAGTGCGGCCGAGACCTCGAGGAGGCGGCGGCTGATGTGCACGATGTCGCCGCCGTCGGTGGCGAGGTAGCCGAGGTCGAGGGCGGCGGCGAGGTTCTCCGAGGTGGCCTGGTCGCCGAAGTGGTCGGCGAGTTCCTCGGGCGTGAGACGGACCGGCACCTCCTCGGTGGGTGCCCCGAGGCCGAGCAGGTCGCCCACGTCGCGGCCCTCGTCGAAGGCCTCCGCCAGCTCCGCTATGCCGCTGAGGGTGTGGCCGCGCTCCAGCAGGGCCGCGATCGTGCGCAGCCGGGCCAAATGCGTGTCGTCGTACCAGGCGATGCGGCCCTCGCGGCGGGGCGGCGGGATCAGTTTGCGCTCCCGGTAGAAGCGCAGGGTGCGTACGGTGATGCCGGCCGCCTCGGCCAGCTCCTCCATGCGGTACTCGTGTCGCTCGCCGTCTTCTGCCACCCGCGCAGCCTATGTCGTACCGCTGGTAACTCCAGAGCGCCCGACCCCTACCCATCGGTACGGTCCTGCCCTACGCTCCCACTGCGCCAGTGATTACTGGCGCGGACGTGTAGGTGCGAACGCGGTGTGCGCACGCGATGAGGCGTGGAGGTACCGGATGGGCGAGCACAAGGGCGGGAACGGGCCGCATGTGCGGGTGGCGGTGATCGGGTCCGGGTTCGGCGGGCTCGGGGCCGCCGTACGGCTGCGGCGCGAGGGGATCACCGACTTCGTCGTCCTGGAACGGGCGGGATCGGTCGGTGGCACCTGGCGCGACAACGACTATCCCGGGTGCGCATGCGACGTGCCGTCCCATCTCTACTCGTTCTCGTTCGCGCCCGACTTCCCCTGGCCGCGCGCCTTCTCCGGGCAGGAGCACATCCGGGCCTATCTGGAGCATGTGACGGACGTCTTCGGACTGCGGCCGCACCTGCGCTTCGACTCCGAGGTGACGAGGATGGCCTGGGACGCGGAGCGGCTGTGCTGGGACATCGAGACCAGCGCCGGGCCGCTGCGCGCCGACTTCGTCGTCTCCGCCACCGGGCCGCTCTCCGACCCGAAGGTGCCGACCGAGGCCGAGCTGCCGGGACTCGGCTCCTTCCCCGGCAAGGTGTTCCACTCCGCCCGCTGGGACCACGGCTACGACCTGCGCGGCAAGCGGGTCGCGATGATCGGCACGGGCGCCTCCGCGATCCAGATCGTGCCGGCGATCCAGCCCGAGGTCGGCCGGCTGACCCTCTTCCAGCGGACCCCGCCCTGGGTGCTGCCCCGCGTCGACCGGGGCATCGGCGCGGCCGAGCAGTGGCTGCACAAGCAGCTGCCGCTCACCGCCCGGGCCCGGCGCGGACTGCTGTGGGGCGTACGGGAGTTGCAGGTGCAGGCCTTCACCAAGCGGCCCAACCAGCTGGGCCTGGTGGAGCGGTTGGCGAAGCGGCACATGACGCGGGCGGTCAAGGACCCCGAGCTGCGCGCCCGGCTCACGCCGGACTACCGCATCGGCTGCAAGCGCATCCTGCTGTCCAACACCTACTATCCGGCGATCACGCGGCCCAACGTCGACGTGGTCGCCTCCGGGCTGGCCAAGGTCGACGGCTCCACGCTCGTCGCCGCCGACGGGACCGCCGCCGACGTCGACGCGATCGTCTTCGGCACCGGGTTCCATGTCACCGACATGCCCATCGCCGACCGGGTGGTGGGCGCCGACGGGCGCACGCTCGCCGAGAGCTGGGCGGACGGCGGGATGCGATCGCTGAGGGGAGCGTCGGCGGCCGGGTTCCCGAACTGGATGACGATCATCGGACCCAACACGGGTCTCGGGAACTCCAGCATGATCCTGATGATCGAGTCCCAGCTCAACTACATGGCCGACTACGTACGGCAGTTGGACGTGCTGGGCGGCCGGGTGGCCCTCGACGCCCGGCCCGCGGCCGTGGACGCCTGGACCCGGAGGGTGCAGCGGCGCATGGAGCGCACGGTGTGGAACACCGGGGGCTGCACCAGCTGGTACCTCGACGCGAGCGGGCGCAACACGACCGTCTGGCCGGGCACGACCACCGAGTTCCGCGGCGCGACCCGGCGGGTCGACCTGAGCGAGTACGAGGTGCTGCGGCCGGCCCCGGCGGGTACGAAGGACGTCGCCGGGGCGACGGACGCGGAGAAGGTGGAGGCCGGAGCGTGACCCGACTGACCCATGTGAAGCACGGGCCCTACGCGCCGCCCGTCGCCGTACGGGAGCTGGCGGCCGTGTCCGCCGACGGGGCGCGGCTGCACGTCGAGGTGCACGGCCCCCAGGAGGACGCGCCGACGGTGGTGCTCGTGCACGGCTGGACCTGCTCGACGGCTTACTGGGCGGCGCAGGTCCGCGACCTCGCCGTCGACCACCGGGTCGTCGTCTACGACCAGCGCGGCCACGGCCGCAGTCCCGCCTCCGCCGTGTGCACCGCCGACGGACTCGCCGACGATCTGGAGGCGGTGCTCGCGGCGACGCTCGCGCCGGGCGAGAAGGCGGTGCTGGCCGGGCACTCCATGGGCGGGATGACCCTGATGGCCGCCGCCGGGCGGCCGGGCTTCCAGGAGCACGCGGGGGCCGTCCTGCTGTGCAGCACGGGCAGTTCGAAGCTGGTCGACGAGTCGCTGGTCGTGCCGCTGCGGCCGGGGCGCCTGCGGACCTGGCTCACCCGGAAGGTCCTCGGGTCGCGGGCGCCGCTCGGGCCGGTCACGCCGGTCGCCCGGCGGATCCTCAAGTACGCCACGATGGGCCCCGGTTCGTCGCCGGTGATGGTCGAGGCGTGCGCGCGGATCGTGCACGCGTGCCCGGCCAGGGTGCGGCACGCCTGGTCGCACGTCCTCGACTCGCTCGATCTCGACGACGGCGTACGGCGGTTGACGGCGCCGACGGCCGTCGTGGTGGGCACCGCGGACCGGATGACCCCGCCCGTGCACGCGCGGGCGCTGGCCGCCGCGCTGCCCGACTGCGTGGGCGTGAGCGAGCTGACCGGGGTCGGACACATGGCACCGGTGGAGGCACCGGAAGCGGTCGCCGCGCGCATACGCGAGCTGGTGGCGATGTACGTACGTGCTGGACGGGACGAGTTGGAGGAGGCGGGCGCATGAGCAACGGCAGCACCCTGGAGGGGCGGGTCGCGGTCGTCACCGGCGCCGCGCGGGGCGTCGGGGAACTCCTCGCGCGCAAGCTCTCGGTGCGGGGGGTGAAGGTCGCGCTCGTCGGCCTCGAACCGGACGAGCTGAAGCGGGTCTCGGAGCGGCTGTACGGCGAGAGCGAGTACTGGCACGCCGATGTGACCGACCACGAGGCGATGACGCGGGTCGCGGCGGAGGTGAAGGAGCGGTTCGGGCGGGTCGACATCGTCGTCGCCAACGCGGGCGTCGCCAACAGCGGGCCGTTCGTGGACTCCGACCCCGACTCCTGGCGGCGGGTCATCGAGGTCAACCTCGTCGGATCGGCCGTCACCGGGCGGGCGTTCCTGCCGGCGCTGATCGAGAGCCGGGGGTATCTGCTGCAGATCGCCTCCCTCGCGGCGATCACCCCGGCGCCGATGATGACGGCGTACTGCGCGTCCAAGGCGGGCGTCGAGGCGTACGCGCACTGTCTGCGGGCCGAGGTCGGGCATCAGGGGGTGGGGATCGGGGTCGGGTATCTGTCCTGGACCGACACGGACATGGTGCGCGGGGCCGACAAGGACGAGGCGCTGCGGGAGTTGCGGGAGCGGCTGCCGTGGCCGACCGGGAAGACGTATCCGCTGGGGCCGGCCGTGGACCGGCTCGTCGCCGGGATCGAGCGGCGCTCCAGCCATGTGTACGGGCAGTGGTGGCTGCGCGGGATGCAGGGCGTGCGCGGGTATCTCCCGGCGCTCATAGGGACGTTCGCGCCGCGCGAGGTGCGGCGGATGGAGCCCCGGCTGCGCGAGGTGGCCAAGGGGCTGGTGGGCGCCGGTGGGGCGGCCGACGAGCGGACGCGCGGGGTGGGGGCGCCGGAGCGGCGATAGCCGTGTGTCACCGAGCGTCACTGATCGACATGCGTGGTGTGTTCGTGCGTGTTTGTCTGGTCGAGGCCCGATCCCCTGACCCGAAACGGGAGTGAAACCACATGGGCATGAAGGACCAGTTCCAGGACAAGGCTGAGCAGCTGAAGCGGAAGGCCGGACAGTCGCCGGAGGAGCGGCAGCGGGCTCAGCGGCCTGGTGAGCGCGAGCCCCAGCGTCAGCCGCAGCCCGGTCAGCCGCAGCCCGGTCAGCCGCAGCGTGAGCACGGCCGGCCGCAGCGCGAGCACGGGCAGCCGGAGCGCGGTGCGCGGCGGCGTGACGAGGAGTCGGAGCGCCTGATGCGGGACGAGGAAGACCGCGTCCGCCAGGACTTCGACGTCTGACACCCGCACCCGGCCCCGGCCGTGTGACCCGCGGGGCACTCTCCTCCACCGGAGAGTGCCCCGCGTTCTTGCGTTCCGGCGGCGACTGACTCGGTGTTCGCGACGGCCCGGCCCCCGGGGGGCCGGGCCGGGGTCCTACGAACTCGGTCTCGGGGGCAGTTCGGGGCGGGCCCTGTTCGGGACGCCCGTGTAGTCCGGGGGGTTCGCCGGGGGGTGGGACTTCAGGAGTTCCAGGGCCAGGCCGACCGCCGCCTCCAGCTGGGTGTTGCGGCCCTCGGCCCAGTCCAGCGGGGTGCGGAGGGTCTCCAGGTCCGGGGTGACACCGCGGTTCTCGACGGTCCAGCCGTACGCGTCGAACCAGGCGGCGTTCATCGGGACCGTGATGACCGTGCCGTCGCCGAGCTGGTGGCGGCCGGTCATGCCGACGACACCGCCCCAGGTGCGCAGCCCCACGACGGGGCCGAGCCGCAGCAGTTTGAACGCGGCGGTGATCATGTCGCCGTCGGAGGAGGTCGCCTCGTCGGCCAGGGCGACGACGGGGCCGCGCGGGGCGCTCGACGCGTACGACACCGGCTGGGCGTTCCTCGTCAGGTCCCACCCCAGGATGGTGCGGCTCAGCTTCTCCACCACCAGCTCGCTGATGTGGCCGCCCGCGTTGCCGCGCACGTCGACGATCAGGGCGGGCCGGGAGACCTCCATGCGCAGATCGCGGTTGAACTGGGCCCAGCCGGAGCCGCCCATGTCCGGGATGTGCAGATAGCCGCAGTGGCCGCCGCTCAACTCCCGTACGACCTCACGGCGTTTGGCGACCCAGTCCTGGTAGCGCAGGGGGCGTTCGTCGGTGAGGGGGACCACGGCGATGCGGCGGGGGCGGTCCTCCAGGCCCGTGTCGGCGGGGTCCTCGGGGCCGTCCTCGGACGGGTGGGGCGCGGCGGGCTGGGTGAACGTCAGCTCGACCGTGGTGCCGCCCGCGCCGACCAGCAGGGGGTACGGGCCCGTCGTCGGGTCCACCGGGCGGCCGTCGACGTGGGTGAGGGCCGCGCCCTCCCGGATCCCGGTGCCGGCCAGGGGCGAGCGTGCCTTGGAGTCGGAGGAGTCGCCGGGCAGGATGCGGCGGATCGTCCAGTCGTCGCCCCGGCGGACGAAGTTGGCGCCGAGGAAGCCCTGGCGGCGCTGGTAGTGGGGCGGGCCCTCGTTGCGGCGGGCGGGGGAGACATAGGCGTGGGAGGTGCCGAGTTCACCCAGCACCTCCCGCAGCAGGTCCGCGAACTCGTCGGGGGAGGCGACCCGTTCGACCAGCGGGCGGTACTGGGCGAGGACGCCGTCCCAGTCGATGCCGCTCATCCGCGGGTCCCAGAAGTACGCGCGGATCAGCCGGCCGGCCTCCGCGTACGCCTGGCGCCACTCGGCGCCCGGGTCGACCTCGTGCGGGATGCGCCGCAGGTCGATCCAGACGGTCGTGTCGCCGTCGCCGGACTCGGTGGAGGGGACGGCCCGCAGGTCGCCCTCGTCCACGACCACGAGCCGTGAGCCGTCGCCGCTGACGGCGAACCAGTCCAGGTGCTCGACGAGTTCGGACTTCTTCGCCTTGCTGATGTCGAAGTACTCGAGGGTGGGGCGCCCGGTCATGTCGTCCGGGTTGGCGAAGGTCTCGCCCAGGGCGCCCGAGATCGGCCACCGCAGCCAGACCAGGCCGCCGCCCGCGACCGGGTACAGCGCCGAGTACTTGGAGGCGGTGACCGGGAACGGCGTGACGCGGCTCTCCAGGCCCTCGGTCTCCACGGTCACCGTGCCGTCGGTGTTCTCGTCCTCGGTGGGGTCCATGCCCCCGGCGACCGGGCGGCCGTCGGGGTTCAGGGCGAAGGGGGAGGGCGTGGCGGAGGAGAGCGGCACCAGGTAGGGGCGGCAGCCGAGCGGGAAGGACAGGTCGCCGGTGTGCACGTCGTACACCGGGTCGAAGCCGCGCCAGGAAAGGAAGGCGAGGTAGCGGCCGTCGCTGGTGAACACCGGGTTCTCGTCCTCGAAGCGTCCGCCGGTGACGTCGACGACGGTCCGGTCCCTCATCCGGGCCATCTTGATCTGGCGCAGGCTGCGGCCGATGCCCGGGTGGGACCAGGTCAGCCAGGCGCCGTCGGGGGAGAAGGCGAGGTCGCGGACGGGGCCGTTGAGGGAGGTGATGAGTTCGGTGACCTCGCCGTCGGACTCCTCGGTCCCCGCGGCGGCGGCCACCTCGTCGGGCACGGTCAGCAGCAGGACGCGGCCGTCGTGCGAGGCGACGGCGAGGCGTTCGCCGCGCGGGTCGGAGACCACTTCCAGGACGCGGCCCAGGTCGCCGGAGGCGAGGCGGCGGGGCTCGCGCGGGCCGGTGGCCCCGGGGAGGTGGGCGATCTCGATCGCGTCCTCGCCGTCCGCGTCCGTCACGTACGCCACCCGGCCGCTGGAGCCCAGCATCTCCGGCAGCCGGACGCGGACGCCCGGGGTGTCGGCGATGGTCCGGGCGGGGCCGTCGCGGTGGGTCAGCCAGTACAGGCTGCCTCGGACGACGACCGCGCTCGCGCGGCCCGTGCCGTCCACGGAGATGCCGTCGACGTGCTGCGCGGCCGGCACCTGGTACGGCCGCCGCCCGGTGCGCGCTCCGCCGAGCCGTACGTCGAGCCGGCGCGGGACGGCGTCGGCGGCGAGGTCGTCGACGAGCCACACCTCGCCCGCGCACTGGTACACCACCCGGGTTCCGTCGCTCGCCGCGTGCCGGGCGTAGAACGCGTCGTGGTCGGTGTGGCGGCGCAGGTCGGAGCCGTCGTGGGCGCAGGAGTAGAGGTTGCCGACGCCCTCGTGGTCGGAGAGGAAGGCGATCCGGCCGCCGACGAACATGGGGGAGTGCAGATGGCCGTCGAGATCGGCCAGCAGCCGCTCGCCGTGCAGCCAGAGGCGGCCCGTGGCGCCGCCCCGGTAGCGCTTCCAGGAGGCCGGTTCGTGCGGGGGCGTGCCGGTCAGCAGCAGGGTGCGGCGCTCGCCGTCGATCTCGGCGGACTGGATGTCGGAGACCGGGCCCCAGGGGAGCTTGCGGCCGGGGTCGCCGTCCGTGCCGACCTTGTAGGCCCAGGTGAAGTGCGAGAACGGCTCGCCGTGGGAGGCGACGGCCAGAATGTCCGAGCGGCCCTCCCGGTTCGGCGGTGTCCAGCCGCGGACCTCGGTGTCGGGGCTGCCCCAGTGGGTGAGCCGGCGCGAGGGGGCGCCGCCGTCCACCGGGATCAGATGGATCTCCGGGAGGATGCTCCGCCAGCTCGTGTACGCGATGTGCCGTCCGTCGGGCGAGAAGCGCGGAGTGGCGACCTTCGTACGGTCGACGGTGAGCCGCCAGGCGCGCTCCGAGCCGTCCAGCGGGGCCAGCCACAGATCGTCCTCGGCGACGAAGCAGAGGTGGTCGCCGCTGAGGTGGGGGTGGCGGAGGTAGCCGGAGTCCCGGCGCGTTCCTTGCTCGTAGCTGTCGCTCACCCACCCATGCTTTTCCGGTCGGGAGGCACCGGCAACTTCTACGCGCCGCACCCACTGCCGGGCGACCGACGGGATGACCGACCGGGCGGCCCACCAGGTGATCGACCAGGTGATCGACCGGGCGGCCGTGCCCGTGACCGACTGCGTGAGCCACCGCACGTACGAAACGGTTTCGTTTTCTTCGGATCCCGCGCTATCGTTAAGCGTACGAAACCGTTTCGTTCGGGAGCGGGCGTCCAGCTGGTGTCACCCGTGCCGTGCCGCACGGCCGGTAGCCTGTCGTCCTCGAACGTGCAACCGCAGCAAGGGGAGTGACATGACTGAGACCGCGACGGCGCGCCGCAGTCGGATCACGCCCGAGCGCGAGGCCGAGCTCTACGCGGCCGTCCTCGACCTGCTCCGCGAGGTCGGTTACGACGCCCTCACCATGGACGCCGTGGCCGCCCGCACCCGGTCCAGCAAGGCCACCCTCTACCGCCAGTGGGGCGGCAAGGCCGAGCTGGTCGCGAAGGCGATGCGGCACAACAAGCCGGGTGTCGACATCGGCTCGGTCGACACCGGATCCCTGCGGGGCGACCTGCACGCTCTGGTGATGAGTACCGATGACTGCGCCATGGAACAGAACAACGCGCTGATGCGGGGTCTGGCCATGGCGGTGCACGGAAATCCCGACCTGCTGAAGGCCTTCCGTGAACTGATCATCGAGCCGGAGATGCTGGAGATCCGCCGCGTGGTGCAGCGCGCCGTCGACCGGGGTGAGGTCCGTCCGGACAACCCCGCCGTCGACTACGTGGTGCACATGTTCGTCGGCGCCTTCGTCGCGCGGGGCGTGATCGAGAACCAGCCGCCCACGCAGAGCTTCCTCCGGTCGTACCTCGACGCCGTGGTCCTCCCCGCTCTCGGCGTCTCGACCTCCCTGTAGTTCCCCGCAGTTCGGCACGTACCCGTCCGACCCACCGCTCACGTCGTCGGGCTGATCACCCCTGCCCCGCCCCACACCGCCCTGCCTCCTTCCTCCCCACGGCACGGGCTGATCCGTCCTGCCCTCCTGCACCTCACGACCTGAACGGGAGCACGCCCCGTGGCCACATTCCTCTACAAACTCGGCCGACTCGCCTTCCGGCGACGACACGTCGCCGTCCTCGTCTGGGTGGCTCTGCTGACGCTCGCGGGCGTCGGCGCCGCCTCCGCGCCCGCCGCGGGCTCGTCGTCCTTCTCCATCCCCGGCACCGAGGCCCAGAAGGCCTTCGACCTGCTGGAACAGCGCTACCCCGGGATGAGCGCCGACGGTGCCACCGCTCGGGTCGTCTTCAAGGCGCCCGAGGGCGAGAAGATGGCCGACGCCGCCAACAGGGCGATCGTCGAGAAGACCGTCGCGGAACTGGGCGACGGCTCCGAGGTCGTCTCCGTCAGCGACCCCTTCACCACCAGGGCGGTCAGCCGCGACGGGACGATCGCCTACGCCTCGGTGACCTACGACGTCCCGGCCATGGAGCTGAAGGACTCCTCCCGGGAGGCGCTGGAGGCCACCGCGCACAAGGCGCAGGACGCCGGGCTGACCGTCGAGATGGGCGGTGACGCCCTCCAGGCCGAGCCCGAGACGGCCGCCGCCGGCGAGATCATCGGCCTGGCCATCGCCGCCGTCATCCTCGTCATCACCCTGGGCTCGCTCGTGGCGGCCGGGCTGCCGCTGCTGACGGCGATCATCGGTGTCGGCATCGGCGTCTCCACGATCACCGCCCTCGCGAGCGCGTTCGACCTCGGCGACACCACCTCCACGCTGGCCCTGATGATCGGCCTCGCGGTCGGGATCGACTACGCGCTGTTCATCGTCTCCCGCTACCGCTCCGAGCTGGCCGAGGGACGGGAGCGCGAGGAAGCGGTCGGGCGGGCCGTCGGCACCGCCGGCTCGGCGGTGGTCTTCGCGGGGCTCACGGTCGTGATCGCGCTCGCCGGTCTCGCGGTGGTCGACGTCCCGATGCTGACCAAGATGGGTCTCGCCGCGGCGGGCACGGTCGTCGTCGCGGTCCTCATCGCCCTCACCATGGTCCCGGCGCTGCTCGGCTACGCGGGCCGCAAGGTCCGGCCGGCCGACGAGAAGGGCGGACTGCTGGGGCGGCGCAAGGGGAAGGGCTCCGCCGGGGGCGCGGGCAAGGGCGCTGCGGTGGACTCCGCCGAGGGCTCAACCGAGGGCTCCGCCGTGGTCAAACCCAGTCTGGGCACCCGTTGGGCGAGCTTCGTCGTGCGTCGTCCGGTCGCCGTGCTGCTGTTCGGCGTGGTCGGTCTGGGGGCGGTCGCGCTGCCGGCCACCCAGCTCGAACTGGGCCTGCCCGACGACGGCTCGCAGCCGACGTCCACCACGCAGCGCCGGGCGTACGACCTGCTCTCCGAGGGCTTCGGGCCCGGCTTCAACGGTCCCCTGATGGTCGTCGTCGACGCCGAGGACAGCGCGTCCCCGAAGGAGGCCGCCACCGCGGTCACCGACGAGATCAAGGGTCTCGACGACGTCGTGACGGTGACCCCGGCGACGTTCAACAAGGCCGGTGACACCGCGATGATCACGGTCATCCCGGAGTCCAAGCCGTCCTCCACGCAGACCGAGGACCTGGTGCACGCCATCCGTGACGCGGGCGCCGGCGTGGCGGCCGACACGGACGCGAAGGTGCTGGTCACCGGCGCGACGGCGATGAACATCGACTTCTCGCAGAAGCTCACCGACGCGCTGATCCCGTATCTGGCGCTGGTGGTGGGACTGGCCTTCCTCCTGCTGATCGTGATCTTCCGGTCGATCCTGGTGCCGCTGAAGGCGGCCCTCGGCTTCCTGCTCAGCGTGCTGGCCGCGCTCGGCGCCGTGGTCGCGGTCTTCCAGTGGGGCTGGCTGGCGGGGCTCATCGGGGTCGAGGAGACCGGCCCGATCATGTCGATGATGCCGATCTTCATGGTGGGTGTCGTCTTCGGCCTGGCGATGGACTACGAGGTGTTCCTCGTGACCCGGATGCGTGAGGCGTACGTCCACGGCGAGAACCCGCACCAGGCCGTGGTGACCGGCTTCAGGTACAGCGCCCGGGTGGTCGCGGCCGCCGCGGCGATCATGATGGCCGTCTTCGCCGGCTTCATCGGCTCCGGTGAGTCGATGATCAAGATGATCGGCTTCGGCCTCGCCATCGCCGTCTTCTTCGACGCGTTCGTCGTCCGCATGGCCATCGTCCCGGCCGTCCTCGCCCTCCTGGGCGACAAGGCCTGGTGGCTGCCGAAGTGGCTCGACCGCGCGCTGCCGAACGTCGACGTCGAGGGTGAGGGCCTGCGGGCGCACGACGACGCGGCCGGGAAGCGGGCCGAGGACGACGAGGACGAGGACGAGGACAGGACGCTGGTCCGCCTCTGACGCGTGGGAAGGACCGCCGGTGAGGGCCCGTGGGGACGGGCGCCCTCACCGGCTCTCGCGTGCCGGGGTAAGCATGACGGGTGACCGAACAGACGCAGCAGACGCAGCAGACCCCCCAGGGAACCCGTGACGACCGCGTGGGGCCGCCCCACCGGGGCACCGAGCGCGAGACGCTCCGCGCCTTCCTCGACTACCACCGCGCCACGCTCGCCATGAAGTGCGCGGGACTCACGGACGAGGAGCTGCGGCGCCGGTCGATGCCGCCGTCCACGCTGACCCTGCTGGGTCTCGTACGGCACATGGCGGAGGTGGAACGCGCCTGGTTCCGCCGGGTCTTCGAGGATCACGACGCGCCGATGGTGTGGTCGAAGGAGATCGACTTCCAGGCGGCGTACGACGCGAGCGCCTCGACGCGGGCGGAGGCGTTCGGGGCGTGGGAGGCGGAGGTGGAGACCTCGCGGCGCATCGAACGGGAGGCGGAGTCCCTGGACCTCGTCGGCCGCCAGCCGCGCTGGGACGAGGAGGTCTCGCTCCGCATGGTCATGATCCACGTCCTGCTGGAGTACGGCCGCCACAACGGCCACGCGGACTTCCTGCGGGAGGGGGTGGACGGGACGGTGGGGGCGTGAGGGGCAGGGGCGCGGGGCCGTCGACAGCTAGGGGTCCCCTAGAGGTGCTGTTTGGCGGTGTTGATGAGGTGGGCGATCCCGTCTCGGGTCCGTACCCGGCGTTCGACGAACTCCGGCCTGCTGTCGGTCTTGTGGACGGCGGTGACCTCGGCGAGAACGGTCTCGGCGGCCCGGCCCAGTTCCTCGTCGGCCGTGAGCATCTGTACGCGGAACAGCGCCTCCTGCGCGGCGGACCGCAGGTCGTACGCGCGGACGCGGACCGTGTCGGGGTCCTCGGGCGGGGGCTGTTCGTGCTCGCAGAACCACAAGTGGACCAGGGCGCGGCGGTAGTTGATCAGCGCGCCGGCGTACAGGGAGTAGGCGTCCAGGCGTTCCTGACGGAGTTTCTCGCGGCGGGTGAACTCGTGGGTGCGGTCGGTGGCGCGTTGCTGGAAGGCGAGCGTCAGCCCCGACCCGAGCAGCGTTCCGAGCACGGCTATGCCACTGGCGATGATGGTCTCCACCCGCCAAGCTGATCACGCGACGACGGTCCACGTCAGTGACTGCCGGGGGCACGGAAGGGGTGGGGCGGGGGTGGCGGGATGGTCGGAGAGGCTGCGGCAGGCGTTCCTGAGGTTCGACCGGAGCCACGGTGGGGCCGAACCGCCTCCGCGGGCGCAGGTGTTCCTGGCCAGGCATCCGGTGGCGGCCGGAGTGGTCTTCGGCGTGCTGCTGGGCGGCCTGGTCGGGTGGGCGTCGGCCGCGTTCCACGATCCGGCGCGGCTGCCGGGGGCGGTGGCGGTCGGTCTGTGCGGAGGCCTGTCCATTTGGCTCTTCTGCCGCTTCGAGCGCCGCCGCCAGGCCCACTACGCCCGCGCCGGAGGCTTCCGCCGGGACGCTCCCCGGCCGCCCGTCCGGGACGAGGACACCCTGCCGGTCTGGCTGGAGGGCCTGCTCTGGATCAGCCACTGGACCGTCTGCCTCGTGCTCCTGTGGCTCGTCGGCCGGCTGCGGAATCCGCCCTTCACCTGGGTCCAGTGCGCGGTCTACGCGGGGTTGCTCGTGGTCGGCGGCTGGGTCGTGCGTCTGGTCCAGGAGCGTCGTCGACGCCGGGGAGGCTGAGCGCGGGCTCGCGACCAGGGATGCGGGCTTCACGTCGAGCGGGCGGTGGGGAGAGTGTGAGCGCCTTCGGAATGCGGTCACGGGGACGTGCCGACCGGCGGGTCGCCGTCGGGGTCGGGGCCGGGAACGTGGTCCTGTGCTGTGTGCTGCTCCTGGTGGCCGTCGGCGCGCTGTTCGCGGAGCCCACCACCCGGGCCGAGGAGACCGAGGCGGGGCAGCTCGCGGGCCGGATCTACGGGTGCTGGTTCCTCGGCGGGCTGGTCCTGTTCCCCGTGTTGCGGATGACGCGGACGTGGCTCGTCCACCTGGCCACGATGCTCGTGACGCCCGTCGTGCTGTTCGCGCTCGTGGTGCTGTCGGCGGTGGCGCGGTGACGCGCGGCCGCTCGGTGACGCGGCCCGACGCCCACCTCATGGGGAAGGCCTGGGAAGCACACAGGAATTGCTCATAGCATCACGCGCATTCCATGACGGGAACATTCGGAAAGCGCGGTTCCGTAGATGAGCACAGCACCCA
Organism: Streptomyces sp. NPDC034049; assembly: GCF_055575575.1. Classification (NCBI taxonomy): domain Bacteria; kingdom Bacillati; phylum Actinomycetota; class Actinomycetes; order Kitasatosporales; family Streptomycetaceae; genus Streptomyces; species Streptomyces sp. NPDC034049. Next base: position 203,582 of record NZ_JBVISJ010000005.1, on the reverse strand, counting down.
AGAGCGGCGGCGGTCGGACGCACGGTCACGGTCACGACCACCACCACCACGACGACGAGTTCGACAGAGGGCTCTCGTACGACCTGCCCGTGTTCGCCCGCCGCCGGATGCTCGGACTGCTGGCCGGCGCGAGCATGATCCCGCTGGTCGCGGCCTGTTCCGCGGACGACTCCGGCGGCTCCGCCGCGGACCCGGGCTCCTCCGGCTCGTCGTCCTCCTCCTCGTCCGGCACCTCCGGCTCCGACTGCGAGGTGATCCCGAGCGAGACGGCCGGCCCGTACCCGGGCGACGGCTCCAACGGCCCGAACGTCCTGGAGGAGAGCGGTGTCGTCCGGCGCGACATCACCACCAGCGTCGGCTCCTCGAACGGTGTCGCCGAAGGCATCCCGCTGACGATCACGCTGACGGTCGTCGACCGGTCCTCCGGCTGCGACACCCCGAAGAAGGGCGCGGCCGTCTACCTGTGGCAGTGCGACCGGGAGGGCAGGTACTCCCTCTACTCCGACGGCGTCACCGAGGAGAACTACCTGCGCGGCGTCCAGGAGACCGACGCCGAGGGCCGGCTCACCTTCACCTCGATCTTCCCCGGCTGCTACCCCGGCCGCTGGCCCCACATCCACTTCGAGGTCTACGACAGCCTCGACGACGCCACCGCCACCCGGGACATCGCCGTCACCTCACAGCTCGCCTTCCCCAAGGACGTCTGCGACACCGTGTACGCGACGGACGGCTACGGCGACAGCGTCCGGAACCTCGGCGAGCTGTCCCTGGAGACCGACATGATCTTCAGGGACGGCTACGACCAGCAGCTCGCCACCGTCGAGGGCAGCACCGACAAGGGGTACACGGCCACGCTCACCGTGGCGGTGTAGCGGGGTAGCCGGCCGGTCCCGGCGGGGCGAGGTGCGTCGTGTCGCCCCACCCCGCCGGCCGTAGCCGCCGCCCGTCGTTCTCCCACCGCGAGACCGAGGCGTTGGGGACGGGCGGCAGCCGGTCGGGGGCCGTCGCGCCGAGCCCCGCGCACACGAGACGTACGGCGACCGCGATCGCGTCGTGGGCGATCAGGAGGACACGGCGGCCGGGCGCGACGCGGTCCAGTTCGCCGACGAAGTCCCGTACCCGCAGCACCACATCGGCGAGCGCCTCACCGCCCGGCGGACGGTAGAACCACTCGCCGGCCTGGGCCCGCCGTGCCGCCTCCTCCGGTGCGCGGGCCCGCGACGCGGCCGGCGGGTGCATCTCGAAGATCCCCATCTCCCGGTCCCGCAGCCGCTCGTCGACCAGCAGCGGTGGCGGGACCACACCGGGATGCCCCGCCATCACCTCCCACGTCTGCCGCGCCCGCACATACGGCGAGCACACCACCACATCCGGGGCCGACTCCGGCCCGCCCGGCTGCACTCCCCGCGCCCCGGCCAACCCGGCCAACCACCCACCCAGCGCCCCGGCCTGGGCGCGGCCCAGGTCGGAGAGGGGGACGTCCGCGCCGCGGCCCGGCAGGGGCACCGTCGAGCCCGTCCGCTCGGCCTCCTCGTACGCCACGTTCGCCGTGCTCTGTCCGTGCCGCACCACCCACAGCGCGGCGAGCGTGTACGGCGGTGCCAGCCCCTCACCGGGGGCCGTCGTGATCCCCGTACCGGTGGCGTCGTCCCTCCGCGCCGTCATGAGTCCCCCAGGTCGTGGCGATCCGGCTCTTCGCGTCGGTCGCCGACATGCATACCCAGGGGGCCGCTCCGAACGCTCCGCTCAGTGCGCCACCGGCGTGGTCGTGTACGTCCGCCGCAGGAAGCGGACCAGCGCCTTGGTGTCGAACTGCATCACCGCCACCTCTCCCTCGGTGGAGTGGAACTCCATGACGGCCTGGACCCGGCCGCAGGGCCAGATGCTCACGGAGCCGGCGGTGGTGGGGGTGCGCAGGCCGCGTTCGAGAAGCTCGCGGGGGAAGGTCCACTCGTCGGGGCCGGGCAGGCGTACGCGCACGGCGGAGGCGTCGGTGTCGGGGTCGTAGCGGAGGACGACCGGCACGGTGTCCCGGTCCTCGGGGGAGTCCGTGACGACATGGGCCCGGGCGTACTGCTCGACGGTGACGGACATCGAACGGCTCCTCACGCTGAGTGACACAAGCAGAAGCTGTGCATCCGCTGTCCCCTGCCTCTCCAATGTCGCACATTTTCGGCCGCGCGCCCCCGGAGGCCCTGGAAGGGCACTGCACGGGCACGGCGAGGGCGCTGGAAGGGCACGACAAGGGGGCCGACGAGGCGGCCGTCGGGGCGCGCGGTGCATCGGGGAGCGTCCGGCGAATCCTTGGCTATTCGGTATACAGGCGCTCTTGCAAGAGGATCGCAATAAGGCACTATCATCGTAAGGTTCCAGCCAGCGCGTCCCCACCCGGTGGCCCGGCCCCCTGTCAGGAGAGCGAGCCCTCGTATGCATGTCCCCGACGGATTCATCAACGCCCCCGTCTCGGCGGTCGCCGGAGTGGTCGCCGCCGGAGCGGTCGCCGTGAGCCTGCGCGGTGCCCGGCGCGAACTGGACGAGCGGACGGCGCCCCTCGCCGGACTCGTCGCCGCGTTCATCTTCGCCGTGCAGATGCTGAACTTCCCGGTCGCGGCCGGGACCAGCGGACATCTGCTCGGCGGGGCCCTGGCCGCGATACTCGTGGGCCCCTACACCGGGGTCCTGTGCGTGTCCGTGGTGCTCCTCATGCAGGGCATCCTCTTCGCGGACGGCGGCCTCACCGCCCTCGGCGTGAACATCACGATCATGGGGGTGATCACCTCCGTCGTCGGCTACGCCGTCTTCCGCGCGCTGGTCAGGATCCTCCCGAGGAAGCGGCGCTCGATCACCGCCTCCGCCTTCGTCGCCGCCCTGGTCTCGGTGCCGGCCTCGGCCGCCGCCTTCACCCTCGTCTACGCGATCGGCGGCACCACGGACGTGCCGATCGGCTCCGTCCTCACCGCCATGGTCGGCGTCCACGTCCTCATCGGCATCGGCGAGGCCGCGATCACCGCCGCCACGGTCGGCGCCGTCGTCGCCGTACGCCCGGACCTCGTGCACGGCGCCCGCGGCCTGACCGCCCCGCTGAAGCTGCGGGTCGACGGTGAGCTGGTGGACGCCCCCGCTGCCGGGCCGGCCACCGCGCCCGCGCCGGCCGCGGCCCGCTCGACCCGCAAGGTGCTCCTCGCCGGGCTCGCCACCTCGCTCCTCCTCGCCGGTGTCGTCAGCTTCTACGCCTCCGCCGACCCCGACGGTCTGGAGAAGGTCGCCGCCGACAAGGGCTTCGACGCCAAGGCCGAGGAGCACGCCGCCGCCGACTCCCCGTTCGCCGACTACGGCGTCGAGGGCCTCACCGACGCCCGCCTCGCCGGCGGCCTCGCGGGCGTGATCGGCGTCGGCGTCACCGTCGTCGCCGGTACGGGGATCTTCTGGGCCGTCCGCAAGCGGCGCGCCGGCGAGGACGCCGCCGTGTCCCCGACCTCCGTGCCCGAGAACGCCTGACATGGGCGCCGGCCACGTCCACAAGCTCTACCGGCACGCGCACTCGCCGGTGCACGCCCTGCCGCCGCACACCAAACTCGCGGCCGTCTTCGCCTTCGTGGTCGTCGTGGTGTCGACGCCACGGGAGGCGATGTGGGCGTTCGGGCTGTACGCCGTGCTGCTGGGCGTGGTCGCGTACCTGGCCCGCGTGCCCGCCGGCTTCCTGCTCCGGCGGCTGCTGATCGAGATCCCGTTCGTCGCGTTCGCCGTGCTGATGCCGTTCGTGGCGCAGGGCGAGCGCGTCGAGGTCCTCGGGATGTCGCTGAGCGTCAGCGGGCTGTGGGGCGCCTGGAACGTCCTCGCCAAGGGGACACTGGGCGTCGCCGCCTCCGTCCTCCTCGCCTCCACCACCGAACTCCGCGCGCTGCTGCTCGGCCTGCAACGCCTCAGACTGCCGCCGCTGCTCGTCCAGATCGCGTCCTTCATGATCCGCTACGGCGACGTGATCACCGACGAGATGCGGCGCATGCGGATCGCGCGCGAGTCACGCGGGTTCGAGGCGAGCGGCGTACGGCACTGGGGGGTGCTCGCCAAGACGGCCGGGGCGCTGTTCATCCGCTCCTACGAGCGGGGCGAGCGGGTCCATCTGGCCATGATCAGCCGGGGGTACGCGGGCACCATGCCCGTCATCGACGAGGTGACCGCGTCCCGGGCGCAGTGGTCGTACGCCTTCGCCCTCCCGGTCGCCGCGCTCGTCGTCTGTCTGCTGGGATGGAGCCTGTGACCGCGTCCGAGAACCCCGTGCCCCCGTCCCTCGAAGTGCCCCCGTCCCTCGAAGTCGCCGGCCTCGCCTTCGCCTACCCGGACGGCCATCAGGCCCTGTTCGGGGTCGACTTCACCGTCGGACGCGGCGAACGGGTCGCGCTGCTCGGGCCGAACGGGGCCGGCAAGACCACCCTCGTGCTGCACCTCAACGGCATCCTCACCGGGGGCGCGGGCACGGTGACCGTCGCCGGGATGCCCGTCGGCAAACGGCACATGGCCGAGATCCGGCGCAAGGTCGGCATCGTCTTCCAGGACCCCGACGACCAGCTCTTCATGCCGACCGTGCGGGAGGACGTGGCCTTCGGGCCCGCGGCGGCGGGCATGACCGGGCCCGAACTGGAGGCCCGGGTGGACCGGGCCCTCGAACAGGTCGGCATGGCCGAGTTCAAGGAACGGCCGCCGCACCACCTGTCCTTCGGGCAGCGGCGGCGGGTGGCCGTGGCGACGGTGCTCGCCATGGAGCCGGAGATCCTCGTCCTCGACGAGCCGTCCTCCAACCTCGACCCGGCCTCCCGGCGCGAACTGGCCGACATCCTGCGGTCGTTGGACGTCACGGTCCTCATGGTCACGCACGATCTGCCGTACGCGCTCGAACTGTGCCCCCGGTCGCTGATCCTCAGCGAGGGGGTGATCGCGGCGGACGGGGCGACGGGGGAACTCCTCGTCGACGACGCGCTGATGCGTGCGCATCGGCTGGAACTGCCGTTCGGGTTCGATCCGCGGTCGGTGGGTGTGGGGTAGGGCCGGGTCGGGGGTGCGTCGTCGGGTGCGGGTGCGTGGGGCTTCTCGCGCAGTTCCCCGCGCCCCTAAACGCGTCAGGCCCCTGAGGGCCTGAAAGCGACGGGGCTGCGGGCCTGGAAGTCCACGGCGCCGCAGGTCTGGAAAGCGACGGGGCTGCGGGTCTGGAAGGGGACGGGGCTGCGGGCCTGGAAGTCCACGGCGCCGCAGGTCCGGAAAGCGACGGGGCTGCGGGTCCGGAAGGGGACGGGCTGCGGGCCTGGAAGTC
>NZ_JBVISJ010000005.1:0-198175 GCF_055575575.1 Streptomyces sp. NPDC034049 | reverse complement strand
CCACGGCGCCGCAGGTCCGGAAAGCGACGGGGCTGCGGGTCCGGAAGGGGACGGGCTGCGGGCCTGGAAAGCGACGGGGCCGCGGGCCATGAAAAGCACGGGGCGCAGCCCCTGGTTTTCAGGGGCGCGGGGAACTGCGCGAGCGACCCCCACCGGACCCGCGGACGAAAACGGCGTCCGCGACAATGGACCCCGTGACAGACCAAGCGGATGCGCCCCGGCATGGTTCGCTGCTCCTCGACGAGCAGTTGTGTTTCGCGCTCTACGCGGCCCAGCGCGCGGTCACCGCCGCGTACCGCCCGCTGCTCGACGAACTCGGCCTGACCTACCCGCAGTACCTGGTCATGCTCTCCCTCTGGGAGCACGGGGAGACCGGCGTCAAGGAACTGGCGGACACCCTGCGGCTCGACTACGGCACGGTCTCGCCGTTGCTGAAGCGGCTGGAGTCGGCCGGGCTGCTGCGCCGGGAGCGGTCCCCGCGCGACGAGCGCTCGGTGCGGATCACCCTCACCGGCCGCGGCGAACAGCTCCGCGACCGCGCGGCGGCCGTCCCCGCCACCCTCGCCGCCGCCACCGGGCTGCAGGGCCCGGACGTCGCCCGGCTGCGCGAGGAGCTGTGGCAGCTGACGGCGCGGGCGACCAAGGCGGCGGGCCGTTGAGCACGGCCGAAGGTGACCTTGTGTTACCCATGGTTACTACCCCCCGGTAACCGCTGTCCCCTACCGCCCGGTACCTTGTGCACGATGTATTCGTGCGCGCCTGTCCGGGGAGGCCACGCGCTCGTCCTGGGGGAGGCCAAGGGAATGACTGACGACACCGCGGTGGAGACCCGTTCCGATACGCGTCCCGACACCCGACCCGACACACGTCCGACGAAGATCATGTACGTCGCCGAGGCCACCGCGCACGGTGGCCGCGACGGCTACATCAGCAGTCAGGACGGGCAGATCGACCTCAAGGTCGCGATGCCCCCGGCGATGGGCGGCGACGGCGACGGCACCAACCCCGAGCAGCTGTTCGCCGCCGGGTACAGCTCCTGCTTCCACAACGCGCTGGTCCTCGTCGGCCGCCGCGCGGGCTACGACCTCACCGGCTCCACCGTCGCCGCGAAGGTCGGCATCGGCCCCAACCAGCAGCGCGGTTACGGCCTCGCCGTCGCCCTCAGCGTCTCCCTCCCGATCATCGACCAGGACATCGCGGCCAAGCTCGTCGACGCCGCCCACCAGGTCTGCCCGTACTCGAACGCGACCCGCGACAACATCGACGTCACGATCGTGCTGGGCTGAGGCGACCGACCCGGCAGGCCCGGCCCCCGGCCGGAGGAATCCGGGCCCGTGCGTGTACGTTGCACCCGTCGTCGTGGCGAGTACGGCGGGTGAACGGACAGGGAGCGCCGACGTGGACGTGAACGGTACGGTCGACGAGGGCTTCGAGCCGGTCAGGGCCGCGTTCGTACGCAACTTCGAGGCACTCGGCGAGCGGGGCGCGGCGGTCGTCGTGTACCGGCACGGGCGCAGGGCCGTCGACCTCTGGGCCGGCACCCGGGACGTCGACGGCACCGAGCCCTGGCAGCGGGACACCGCCCAGATCATGCGCTCGGCGACCAAGGGCGTCGCCGCCGCCGTGGCGCTGCTGCTGGCCGAGCGCGGGGAACTGGACCTCGACGCGCCGGTGGGCCGGTACTGGCCGGAGTTCAAGGCGCACGGCAAGGACCGCGTGCTGGTCCGGCACGTGCTCAGCCACCGCGCCGGGCTCCCGGTCCTGGACCACCCCCTCACTCCCGCCGAGGCCCTGGACCCGCGCCGGGGCGCCGAGGCCGTCGCCGCGCAGACCCCGGCCTGGGAGCCCGGCACCGCCCACGGCTACCACCCCCTCACGTACGGCTGGATCCTCGACGAACTGGTCCGGCGGGTGACCGGCCGCGGCACCGGCGCGTGGATCGCGTCCGACATCGCCGCCCCGCTGGGCCTGGCCGACGACCTGTGGCTGGGCCTGCCGGACGCGGTGGCGGCGACGGGCCGGGTGGGCCGCGCCGGACGCCTGGCAGCGCCGCCCGAGCCCAGCGGCGGCCTCCGGGTCCGCGCCAAGCGGTCGGTCACCGAGGCCTACGACGACCCCGACTCCCTCACCCGCCGCGCCTTCGCCGCGATCACCCCGTTCCCCGACCAGAACGACCCGGCGTACCGGGCGTCCGCGCTCCCGGCGACCAACGGCATCGCGACGGCGGACGGCCTGGCCCGTTTCTACGCGGCACTCGCCGGCGAGGTCGACGGCGTACGGCTGTTCGCCCCGGCGACCCTGGCGGCGGCCCGCGCCGAGGAGTCCTCCGGGCCCGACCGCGTCCTGGTCGTCAACACCCGCTTCGGACTCGGTTACATGCTCCACGGCACCGCCTCGCCGCTGCTGGCCCCGACATCCTTCGGCCACCCCGGCCGAGGTGGCCCGCTCGGCTTCGCCGACCCCGAGTCCGGCATCGCCTTCGGCTACGTCACGAACGGCTACCGCAAGACGGTGACGGCGGACCCGAGGGCACAGGCGCTGGTGGCGGCGGTGAGAGCGGCGCTGAAAGCCTGAGGGGCCAGTGGGCGCGCTTCGGCGCCACGGAGAGCGGCCGTCACGGCGAGCGGCCGGATCGGCCCAGGGCTCCCCCGTGGTGTCCTGGCCCGATCCCGGTGATCCGGACGGCCGCCCTCCGCGGCGGCGCTCACCAGGATGCGCCGAATTCCCTCGCATGTCGTTGGCGGACGGTCCACTGTCACTTGGCAACGAGTCCACTGTTCAGCGCCCCTCGGCGGCCACCCGGCTCCGCAGCTCGCTCGGCGGCACCCCGTACGCCGTCCGGAAGGCCCGGCTGAACTCGGCCGCGCGCGGGAAGCCCCAGCGCGCCCCGATCGCGTGGATCGGAGTGGCCCGCAGCGCGGGGTCGGGGGCGGTGAGGTCGCGGTACGCGTTGCGCAGCCGCTGGTCGCGGACGTACGCCGCGACGGTCAGGCCCTCCTCCTGGAAGAGCCGGTGCAGATAGCTGCGTGAGATGTGATGGGCGGCGGCGATGGCCGCGGGGGTGAGGTCGGGGTCGCCCAGATGCCGCCGTACGAACACCTTGACGTTCAGCAGCAGCGTCCGCCGGTGGGCCTCCGGCGTCAGCCGCGGCTCGGTGTCGGCGACATGGCCGAAGAGCGCGGTGACCAGATCGGCGACGACCGTGCCCAGCCGGGGCGCGTCGGCCGGCCCGTACGGGGTCGTGTCCTCGGCCAGCCGCATCAGGAACTGCGCGAGCAGCGCGCCGACGCCCTCCCGGCCCGACAGACGGCTCCCGATCACCCGGTCCGCCTTGCGCGCGGGCAGGGCGACGAGGGAGCGGGGTATCTCGACACCGACGGTGGTGACCGGTTCGGTGCCGGTGAGGATGTCGTACGCCATCGAGGTGCAGTTGACGTGGAAGTCCTGTGCCTCGTACGCCGTCTGCTGTCTGCCCCAGCTGGCGGCGCCCTCGCCCTGGAGGAGGAGGGAGAGATGGAAGGTCTCCGGGTCGGACTGCCGGACCATCCGAGGTGTGCGGCGGAAGACGATCGGGTCGAAGGTGGCGGGCCAGATCGTCACGTCGCCGAGGGCGATCAGGCGTTGGTGCGCGTGGTAGTCGGCGCCGGGGTGGTGGCCGCGGTCGGCCGTCGACAGCGGGATGGGGACCAGATCCATGGGCGCGTGTGTCTGCCGCAGCAGCTCCGCCCAGGCCTCGAACCGGGCGTCCACCGGGAGGTCCACGGACCGGAAGACCGACTCGTGCAACACGGGGCCAGTCAACCACAGGGCGGAATCGGGCCTGTCGGGCACCCGGGACCCCGGCCGCGCGGGGCCGGCCGGGGTGGGGCGCGCCTCGTCGCCGGGCGCCTGTGGGCCGCCTGCTCAGAGGGGTTCAGAGAGCTATCGGGTGGGACGTTCTGCCCGATGCCTCGTCTATCTCGTCGTGGGCCTTGGTGAGGAGCTTCATGGCCAGCTCGTTCAGGGCCCTGGCCCCGGCTATCTCCTCGCCGACCCGTGGCTGGTTGGCGTCGGTCTGGTGGCGGCTGGCGTAGCCGTTGGCCCGTACCTCCTTCCCGTCGGGGAGCCGTACGAGGGCCGCCGCCCGTGTGCGCTGATCGTCCTCCTGGAACTCCAGCTCGATGTGCCATCCGACAGCGGTTTTCATCATGACGATCACCTCCGGAACCGCTCTTTCCAGAGTGCTCCTCCCCGACGGGGGACGCACGGCCTGCGCGGCGTCCGGCCCGGCTCCCGGTGCGCACCCCGGTCCGCGGCCGGTCTACCCGGCCCGCAGCATCAGCCCGATCCCCACCACCAGCAGCCCCGCCGCCACCAGCCGCGGCGCCCCGAACCGCTCCTTGAAGAACACCGCCCCGATCGCCGCCCCCACGATGATCGACGACTCCCGCAGGGCCGCGATGGGCGCCAACTCGGCCTTGGTCTGGGCCCACAGGACCAGCCCGTACGCCACCACGGACAGCGCGGCGCCGAGGAGGCCCACGCCGGCGTACGGCCGGAGCAGCGCGACCGTCTCCCCGCGCCACCGCCAGAGCGCGTACGCGGGGATCGCGAGCCCCTCCAGCGCCATCAGCCAGGCGATGTAGCTCATGGCGGACCCGGAGGCCCGGACCCCGAGGCCGTCGACGACCGTGTACGCGGCGATCGACAGGCCCGTGGCCAGCGCCGCCCCGATCGCCGCCCAGTGCGGCCGGCTGCCGCGCAGGCCCCACAGCGCGACCCCGGTCAGCCCGGCACAGCTCAGTAGGACGCCGGCCGCCGCCCAGCCGTCCGGCACCTCGTGCGCGAAGGCGGCGGCGAGGACGGTGACGACGAGGGGCGCGGAGCCGCGCGCGATCGGGTACGCCTGGCCGAAGTCGCCCAGCCGGAAGGACGTCATCAGCAGCACGTAGTACACGAGGTGGATGACCGTCGACGCGATCAGGTACGGCCACGCGCCGGCCGCCGGGAGCGGTACGAACGGCACCATCGCGAACCCGATCAGCGCGCCGCCGCCGGCTATCAGCGTGAACCCGACGAGCTTGTCGGTGATCTTGTGGGCGATGGCGTTCCAGCTGGCGTGGGTGACGGCGGCGAGCAGCACCGCCGCGGTGACGAGCGGCGTCACGCGTCGCCCTCGCCTTCGCCGGCGCCCATGCCCTCGCGGACGTCGACCAGGGTGGCGCCCGCGTGCGTGATCAGCGTGCGGGTGGCTTCGGGCAAACGGCGGATACGGGGGTGGGCGGCGGGGCCGTCGGTGTCCTGCGGGTCGGTGGTCATGTCCGGCACGGTAGTGGTGGGTGTAGTGGCCATGCGAGTGGGTTGTCGGGTGGTGGGCGGTGGGCCGGGGGTGGTTGGGGGTGCGTTGGCGGGTGCGGGTCGGTGGGGCTTCTCGCGCAGTTCCCCGCGCCCCTGAAAGACCAGGCCCTGCGGGCCTGGAAGACCACGGCGCCGCAGGTCTGGAAAGCGACGGGGCCGCGGGGTGAAGAGCACGGGGCGCAGCCCCTGCTTTTCCGGGACGCGGGGAACTGCGCGAGAAGCCCCACCGGACCCGCACCTGACAACGCACCCGCCTCGCCCTCCCATCCAGCCACAGAGACGGCACTGGACCGACCGATCCGTTTCGCTGACGATCGAGGGATGACAGATACCCCGCCCGCCGACGACACCCGCGCCTTCCTCATCCTGCACGGCTGGCAGAACCACCGCCCGCCCACCCACTGGCAGCACTGGCTGGCCGACCGCCTCACCGACCTGGGCCACGAGGTCGCCTACCCCCAGCTCCCGGAGGCGGACGACCCGGACCTGGAGCGATGGCTGGCGGAACTGGACGCGCTGCTCGGTGAGTTGGCGGGCCGGCGGATCACCGTGGTCTGCCACAGCCTGGCCTGTCTGCTGTGGCTGCACGCGGTCGCCCGGGACGGCATCCTGTCCGGCCCCGTCGACCGCGTCCTCCTCGTGGCCCCACCGTCCCCCGAGTTCGCCCTGAAGCAGCCGGAGATCGCCGAGTTCGCCCCGCCGCCGCTGACGCCCAAGCGGCTGGCCGAGACGGCGGCGTACACCCGGGTCGTCGGCAGCGACAACGACCCGTACTGCCTGCCGGGCGCGGCCACGGCGTACGCGCGGCCCCTCGGCCTGCCCGTCGACGTGCTGCCCGGCGAGGCCCACCTCAACCCGGACTCGGGCTACGGCCCCTGGCCGTCGATGCTCGACTGGTGTCTGCGCCCGGCGTCCGAGGCGTACGAGGAGATGCCGATCCAGGAACGCTCGGTGCAGCGGACGGACGCGACCGACGACTGACCGCCGGCCACCGGCCAGCGGCCGCTGTCAGCCGCCGCTGCCCGCCTTGAGCAGCGCGGCCACGATCGGTCCCGCCGACTCGCTGCCGTGGCCGCCCTGTTGGACGACTCCGGCGGAGGCCAGGTCGCCCTTCCAAGCCGTGAACCAGCCGTTGGGCTCCTTCTGGCCGTCGACCTCGGCGGAGCCGGTCTTGGCGCCGTAGTCCGGGCCGAGACCCGACATCGCCTCGGCCGCCGTACCGGCCGCGGCGGTGTACTGGAGGAGTTCGCGGAGCTGGGAGCGGACCGTCGCGGACATGGGGCGGGAGGCGGTGGCCAGGGTGCGGTCGTCGACGGACGGCGGGACCAGGTAGGGCTGCTTGAAGACCCCCGTCTTGGCCGTCGCGACCACCGACGCCATGTTCAGCGGGTTCATCCGCACCCCGCCCTGGCCGATCAGCGAGGCCGCCATCGGGGCGTTGCTCTGCACCGGCACCGCGCCGTCGAAGCTGGAGACGCCGATGGCCCAGTTGTTCAGGCCGAGCCCGAAGACCTGCTGGGCCTCCTTGGTCAGGGAGTCGTCGTCCAGCTTCTTCGCCTGGGAGATGAAGGCGGTGTTGCAGGAGCGGGCGAAACTCGCCTTGAACGTCCCGCCCTTGATCTCGAACTTGTCGTCGTTCTGGAACTTCCAGCCGCCGTACGACGAGTACTTGGGGCAGGGGTGGCCCTTGTCCGCCGAGGCCAGGCCCTTGTCGATGAGCAGGGCCGACGACACGATCTTCATCGTGGAGCCGGGGGCCAGCGAGCCCTGGAACGCCACGTTGAAGCTGCTGGAGTTGGCCGCGGCCAGGATCTCGCCGGTCGAGGGCCGCATCACGACCACCGACGCCCGCTTCGTGGCCGCCACCTTCTCCTCGGCGGCGGCCTGCAACGACGGGCTGAGCGTCGTCCTCACCTCGCCCGGGGTGCCCTTGCTCAGCTCCAGCAGTGTCTTGTCGGCGGCCTTCTTGGTGGACTTGGTGGAGTCGACGGACTTCGTGGAGTCCTTGGGCTCGGCGGAGGACCTGTCGTCCGACCCGTCCGCGGCCGGGTCGGCGCGGACGATCCGCAGCTCGACGCCCGCCTTGCCGCCCGCCTTCTTGCCGTACTTCTCCCGCAGACCGTCCAGCACCGAGCCCAGCGAAGGGTACTTCTCCGTCGTCAGCTCGCCCCCGTCCCGGTCGAGGGCCTTCACCGGGGGCGTGCCCGCCTCGCCGGTCACCAGCCGGTCGCCTGCGGCGAGTTCGGGGTGGACGACGGACGGCTGCCAGTCGACGACGGGTTCGCCGTCCTTCTCCGCCCGGACGACGGTGAGGGCGGACTTGTAGGTCAGCGGCTTCTCGGTGCCCTTGAAGGAGACCGTGCCCTTCACCGTGAACGGCACCTCGTCGCCGGAGCGCTTGCCGCGGGTGAGGGTGACGTCCGTGATGTGGGCGTCCTTGGTGAAGCCGGTCAACGCCGCCGTGGCGGCCGTCGAGTCGTCCGTGGCGGCGGCGGCCTTGGCGACCGTGCCCTTCTGCCAGGCCGTGAGGAACGTGGTCGCGGCCGTGCGGACCTCGGCGGCGGACAGGGGGCCGGTCTTCACGGCCTTGGCGTCGGCCGAGCCGTCCTCGGCGGCCGCGCCGGCGCCGAACACCGTGTACACGGCCATCGCGCCCCCGCCGAGAGCCGCGACCGCGACCCCGCCCAGCACGAGATGCCGCCGTGACCTCCCCGACTTCGCGGCCTTCCGCTCGTCGACACGCCTTCTCTTACCCACGCTCCCGACCTTCCGCTGCCCCCGGCTGCCTCTCGTTCCTCAACGAGAGGCACCACACTAGAGTCCCGCGGGTCACTCCGTGGGGTTCGGCCGAAGAGGGTGCGTTGTCGGGTGCGGGTCGGCGGGGCTTCTCGCGCAGTTCCCCGCGCCCCTGAAAGACCAGGCCCTGCGAGCCCGAAAGACCACGGCCCTGCGGGCCTGAAAAGCACGGGGCGCAGCCCGTGCTTTTCAGGGGCGCGGGGAACTGCGCGAGCAACCACGAACTGCCCGCACCCCGCAACGCACCGCCCCCTCGACGGCGCGACCCGGCCCCACGACTCACCCCCCGGCCTTCAGCACCTCCACCACGATCGGCCCGGCCGCCTCGCCGCCGCGGCCACCGCCCTCCGACATCGCCGCCGCGGCCACATCCCCCCGGAACCCGGTGAACCAACTGTCCGCCACGGCCTGCCCGTCGATCTCCGCGGACCCGGTCTTCGCCCCGATCTCCCCGCTCAGGCCGGCCATGACGCTCGCGGCGGTCCCCTGCGTCGCGGTCAGCCTCATCATCTGCTTCAACTGCGACGCGGTACCGGCCCGCAACCCCTCCGCCGTGGCCAGCTTCCGGTCGTCCAGCTCCGGCGACACCAGATACGGCTGCCGGAACCGCCCCGTGATCGCCGTCGACGTCACCGACGCCATGTTCAGCGGGTTCATCAGCACATCGCCCTGCCCGATGGCGTTGGCGGCCCGGTTCGGCCCGCCGGACGGCGGCACCTTGCCGTCCATGGAGACGATGCCCGTCTTCCAGTCGTCCCGGCCGATCCCGAACCTGTCCTGCGCCTCCTCGGTCAACGACGCGTCGGTCAGCGGCTTCTCGTCGATGAGCTTGATGAACGCCGTGTTGCAGGACCGCTCGAAGGCGCCTGCGAGCGTGGCGTTCGACGTCTCGTCGGGCTTCATGCCCGGCAGGTTCTTGAAGGTCTGGCTCTGCCAGGTGGCCGTGTCGGGGCAGGGGGCCGGGCCGTTCATGGAGGTCACGCCGTTGTCGATGAGCATCGCGGCGGTGATGATCTTCATCGTGGAGCCGGGCGGCAGTTCGCCCTGGAAGGCCGCGTTGAAGTCGTCTTTGCGGTTGTTGGCGACGGCGAGCACCTGCCCGGTGCTGGGCTGCAGCGCGACCACGGAGGACTCCCCGAACTTCTTGACCGCCTTCTCGGCCGCCGCCTGCACCCCCGCGCTGATCGTGGTCTCCAGCTTGCCCGCCTTGCCCTCGGCGAGGGTCAGCAGCGTGGTGTCGCCCGCGTTCGTGGTGGTGTGGCGGATGCCCAGCTCGATGCCGGGGGTGCCGCCCGCGTCGGCGCCGTAGCGCTCGCGCAGGGTGTCGAGGACCGGTCCGAGGGAGGGGTACTTCTCCTTGGTCAGCACCTTGCCGTCCCGGTCCACGGCCTCGATGGGCGGCGCCGCCGCCTCGCCGACGAACAGGCGGTCGCCGGCCTTCAGCTCGGGATGCACGACGGTCGGCCGCCAGTCGACCAGGGCCCGCCCGGTCGTCTTCCCCCGCACGACGGTCAGCCGGCTCTTGTAGAGGAGCTTCCTGCTCTTGCCGTCGTACGACACCGTGGCGGTGACGGAGTACGGGACGGTCCTGTCCCCGGAGCCGGTGGGCTCGCCCGGCTCGATCTTCACGTCCGCGATCCGCGCGGCGTCGACGAAACTGCCGAACACGGCCTGCGCGTCCGCCGCGTCGTTCGTGTACGAGGACGCCGTGGCCGCGTCGCCCTTCTCCCAGGCGGCGAAGAACTTCTCGGTGGTCTCCCGCACCTCGTCCCCGCTCGGCGGCCCGGTGCGCTTCTCGACGCCCCCGCCGTCCCCGTTGAGCGCGCTGACGATGTTGTACCCGCCGTACCCGGCTCCTCCCACCATCGCGGCGAACACCCCGCCGACTATGGCGACCTTGACCCCCTTGCGCATGACGCGTTCCCTTCCCCGTCACCCCGTAGTGGCTACCCGTCCGGCCCCGAACACGTCTTTGAACACGTTCAGAAACCGCTTGCCGAGGCTCACTGTAAACACGAGGCAGTAACGCGTGGGAAAAATGCGCCCTGCGCGTGCCCTGATTGTTAGCCCAGCCCCCTCACAGAACCCCATTCAGGCCACCACGACCCCGTATCCGGCCAACCGAAAGCCGACCGTCGACCGCACCGCCCGAGGCTCCGGGCCGCTAGACCCAGGTGTCCATCCACATCCGCGACCGCCAGTTGTCGATCGGGATGGGCTGGCCGGTGTAGAGGGGCCAGAAGTAGATGAAGTTCCAGATGATCAGGAGGACCAGGACGCCGGCGGCTGCCGCGCCGGCCACCCGGCGGCGTTCCGGGGCGCCCGGGGGGCCGAGGACGGCGCCGATCAGCATGGTGACGGCGAGGCAGAGGAAGGGGAGGAAGACGACGGCGTAGAAGAAGAAGATCGTGCGTTCCTGGTAGAGGAACCAGGGGAGGTAGCCGGCGGCGATGCCGCAGGCGATCGCGCCGGCGCGCCAGTCGCGGCGGAAGAACCAGCGCCACAGGACGTAGAGGACAGCGAAGACGGCGGCCCACCACAGCAGGGGCGTGCCGATGGCCAGGACCTCGCGGGCGCACTTGTCGGCGGTGTCCGCCGCGCAGCCGTCCTTGCCGGGGGACGGGGACTCGTAGAAGTACGAGACCGGGCGGCCGAGGACGATCCAGCTCCACGGGTTCGACTGGTACGTGTGCGGGGACGACAGGCCGACGTGGAACTCGTAGACCGCGTGCTCGTAGTGCCACAGGCTGCGCAGCCAGTCCGGCAGCCAGCTGAACCAGCCGCCCTTGCCCTCGGTCGCGGCCCAGTCGCGGTAGTAGCCGCCGCTGCCGTCGTCCGGGGAGAGGATCCAGCCCGTCCAGGAGACCAGATACGTGACGATCATGACCGGGACCGTGGAGAGGAACGCCAGGCCCAGGTCGCGTTGCACCGTCGCGATCAGCGGCTGACGGGCGCCGGCGACCTTGCGGGCCGCGTAGTCCCAGAGCACCGTCATGATCCCGAAGAACACCATGAAGTACAGGGCGTTCCACTTGGTGCCGAGCGCCAGGCCCAGACAGAGGCCGGCCAGCCAGCGGTACGGGCGCCAGCCCAGACGGGTGGTCTCGGCGACGAGGGAGTTGGGGCGTACGACCCCGTCGCCGTCCGGGGGGAGGGCCGCGGCCAGGCGTTCCCGTGCCTTGTCGCGGTCGATGACCAGGCAGCCGAACGCCGCCAGGACGAAGAACATCAGCACCTGGTCCAGCAGCGCCGTGCGGCTCATCACGAAGTGCAGGCCGTCGACCGCCATCAGGGCGCCTGCGAGGCAGCCGAGGAACGTCGAGCGGAAGATCCGGCGGCCGATACGGCACAGCATGAGGACCGAGAGCGTGCCGAGCAGGGCGGTCATGAAGCGCCAGCCGAACGGGTCGAAGCCGAACATCAGCTCGCCCAGGCCGATCACGTACTTCCCGACCGGCGGGTGCACGACGTACGCCGCGTCCGTCGGGATCGGGACGTTCCCGTTGTTCTGGAGGATCAGCTCGTTGGCGTTCTTGGCCCAGTTGACCTCGTAGCCGCGGTGGACGATCGCCCACGCGTCCTTGGCGTAGTACGTCTCGTCGAATATCACCGCCTTGGGACTGCCCAGGTTGTGGAACCGCAGCAGTCCGGCGACCAGCGTGACCAGCAGGGGACCGCCCCACGCCGACCAGCGCACGAGGCGGTCCGCGACCTCCTCGCGCAGGCCGAGGACCGCCCAGAAGCGCGGGCTGGGGCGGGTGTACGGCGGCACCAGCCGGCCGCGGACGTCGCTTCTCGGCGGTGCCGTGTAGCCGAATCGGCGCAGGCGGTGCTGCCACGACGGCCTCGGGTCTTCGGTGGCCTGGTCCTGCCGGGTGTCCGTGGAGGACGCGGTACTGGTCACCGCGCCATCGTAGGGAACACGGCTGTGGGAGTCCCGTGGGATGAGGATGTGCCGGGTCCGCACCGTCCCCGGCCCTCGGCTTCACCCCGGTCAGAGCCTGGCTGGGAGGATGGGGGTGTGACTGGAATCCTTGTGTTGGCAGGTACCCCCATCGGTGAGATCGCGGACGCGCCGCCCCGGCTCGCCGAAGAACTGGCCGGGGCGGACGTCGTCGCCGCCGAGGACACCCGGCGGCTGCGGCGGCTCACCCAGGCGCTCGGGGTGCAGCCGGGCGGACGGATCGTCTCCTACTTCGAGGGCAACGAGGCCGCGCGCACGCCGGAACTCGTCGAGGCGCTGGTGGGCGGTGCCCGGGTGCTGCTGGTCACCGACGCCGGGATGCCGTCGGTCTCCGACCCCGGGTACCGGCTGGTCGCGGCCGCCGTGGAGAAGGACATCCGGGTCACCGCCGTACCCGGGCCCTCGGCCGTCCTCACCGCCCTCGCGCTGTCCGGGCTGCCCGTCGACCGGTTCTGCTTCGAGGGGTTCCCGCCGCGCAAGGCCGGCGAACGGCTCGCCCGGCTCCGCGAGGTCGCCGAGGAGCGGCGCACCCTCGTGTACTTCGAGGCGCCCCACCGCCTGGACGCCACACTCGCGGCGATGGCCGAGGCCTTCGGCGCCGGGCGGCGGGCCGCCGTGTGCCGCGAACTGACCAAGACGTACGAGGAGATCAAGCGGGGGCCGCTCGGGGAGCTGGCCGAGTGGGCGGCGGCCGGGGTGCGCGGGGAGATCACCGTGGTGGTCGAGGGGGCGCCGGAGAAGGGGCCGGAGGAACTGGACGCCGACGAGCTGGTGCGGCGGGTGCGGGTGCGGGAGGAGGCGGGGGAGCTGCGCAAGGAGGCGATCGCGGCGGTCGCGGTGGAGGCGGGGGTGCCGAAGCGGGAGGTGTTCGACGCGGTGGTGGCGGCGAAGAGGGCCGCGAGGTAGGGGCGCCTTGTCGCTCGGGGGCGCGGGTTCGTCGGCGGCTGCGGGTGCGTGGGGGTTCTCGCACAGTTCCCCGCGCCCCTGAAGAGCCGGGGCTGCGCCCCTTGCTTTCCCTGCGCGAGAAGCCCCACCCCCGTCGTCCGCGAAAGCGCACGGCCCATGCCCAGGTAAAGCCGCGCAAAGTGCGGCTTTCGTAGCGGGGGGCTTCCCACAAGGGGAGGCCAAATGCCCTTCAACAGTCGGCAGATGGCGTGCACTCCAGGACCGTCAGGGCATCCACTGGGTGGTGAGGACGGACACGCCACGTCCTCACCGTCCAGCGGACAAGAGGAGCTGGCAATGACCGAGATCGCAGAGCGCGCAGTGCTGCGCGACACCGCCACCGCCGTCGTTCACGAGTCCTACGCGTTCGCCTGCATGCGTTGCGGGCACGGCTGGGAGCAGTCGTACGAGATAGAGCACCACAACGACGCCCAGGGGCGCGACTTCGTGATGTACGTGGCCGACGGCACGGTCGTGCCGTCCCCGCTGTCCCGGCCCACGTGCCAGAACTGCGACGGTCATGTCGTCCGGATCATGCGGGCGGGCCAGGTGTCGTCGGTGCGGGACGCCGAGCGTCGCCGGCATCTGCCGAAGCCCCGCCCGGTGGCGGACAGCGACACCCCGGAAGCGTCGGAGCCCGCGGAACACCACCACTGGCACCTGTCCGACCTGCTTCACCCGTTCCACCGCAAGGCGAGCTGACCTCCCCCCAGCGAGCCTGTGGGGCATGCCCCGATCGTGCGATTCGTAGGATCGGGGCATGCCCTCGAACGACAAGAACGCCGCGCCCCCGCTCCCCGAACCCCTCGGGGTGTCGGTCGCCGATTCGCACACCCATCTGGACATGCAGTCCGGCACCGTCGAGGAGGGCCTCGCGAAGGCCGCCTCCGTGGGGGTGACGACGGTCGTCCAGGTCGGCTGTGACATCAAGGGCTCCCGCTGGGCCGCCGAGACGGCCGAGCGGTACGAGGCCGTGCACGCCACCGTCGCGCTGCACCCGAACGAGGCGCCGCGCATCGTCCACGGCGACCCGGACGGCTGGTCCCGGCAGGGCGCGCGGACGCCCGGCGGGGACGCGGCGCTCGACGACGCCCTCGCCGAGATCGACCGGCTGGCCGCGTTGCCGCAGGTCAAGGGCGTCGGGGAGACGGGCCTCGACTACTTCAGGACCGGGCCGGAGGGCAAGGCCGCCCAGGAGCGGTCCTTCCGCGCGCACATCGAGATCGCCAAACGGCACGGCAAGGCGCTGGTCATCCACGACCGGGACGCCCACGACGACGTGCTGCGGATCCTGAAGGAGGAGGGCGCGCCCGAGCGGACCGTCTTCCACTGCTACTCCGGCGACGCCGAGATGGCCGCGGTCTGCGCCGCGCACGGCTACTTCATGTCCTTTGCCGGGAACATGACGTTCAAGAACGCCCAGCCGCTGCGCGACGCCCTCGCCGTCGCGCCCCTCGGACTCGTCCTCGTGGAGACCGACGCGCCCTTCCTCACGCCCGCGCCGTACCGCGGACGGCCCAACGCGCCGTATCTCGTTCCGGTCACGGTTCGCGCGATGGCCGAGGTGCGGGGCATCGACGAGGACGCGCTGGCGACGGCGATCGCGGCGAACACGGCGAGGGCGTTCGATTACTGACGGGTCACGTCGTGTGGGCCGTCCGGGGGACCCAAAAAGATGATCAGCGGCCCGTGTCGCGACACTGAGTGACCGCGTTGCTTTGGAGGGTGACCGGAGTCCGCTAGGTTCACGTCGCCCGACCCGGACCCGGATCCCCTCTGGAGCGTGTCGTCGTGAGCAATGCGCAGTCGCCGTACGAGGCCGAGACGCTGCCCTACGGGGTGTACGCGGACACCTACCGGCCCGCCTACGAGGACCGGCTCGCCGAGGAGGCCCCGGGTGAGCGGGAGGGGCCGGAAGGGGCGGACCCGGACGCCTCGGCTCGTGCGGGCGGGCGGAGCGGCTCCCGGCGGGCCGTGCGGCGCAGACGGGCCGCCGACCGGCCCGGCTCGCTGCGGCGGCTGGTGCCGCAGGCCCTGGTGGTGGCCTTCCTCGCGGGCGGCACCTCCGCGTTCGTGGCGAAGGACAAGGCGATCGAGCTGACCGTCGACGGGCGGCCCCGCACGCTGCACACCTTCGCCGACGACGTCACCGAACTGCTCGCCGACGAAGGGGTCGCCTTCGGCCCGCACGATGTCGTCGCGCCCGCCCCCGGTACGGCGCTGAGCAGCGGCGACGAGGTCGCGGTGCACTACGGGCGCCCCGTCGGCCTCACCCTGGACGGGCAGCCGCGCAAGGTCTGGACGACCGCCCACACGGTGGACGGGGCGCTTCAGCAGCTCGGGGTGCGTGCGGAGGGCGCGTACGTGTCGACCTCGCGCTCCCAGCGGATCGGGCGTGCGGGGCTGGAGCTGGACGTCCGCACCGAGCGCACCGTCACGATCATGGCGGACGGGCGGACACGGACGATCCGTACGAACGCGGCGACCGTGGGGGAGGCCGTGGAGCAGGCCGGGGTCACCCTGCGCGGGGAGGACACCACCTCGGTCGCGTGGTCGAGCTTCCCCCGGGACGGGCAGACGGTCACCGTGTTGCGGGTCACCGGGTCCGAGGAGGTCCGGGAGACGCCGATTCCGTTTCGGGTGCGCCGCAGCGAGGATCCGTCGCTCTTCCAGGGCACGGAGGTCGTGGAGCGGGCCGGCCGGCCGGGGGTGCGGCGCGTCACGTACGCGGTGCGGACGGTCAACGGGGTCCGGCAGCGGCCGCGGCTGGTGCGGACGGAGGTGGTGCGGGAGCCGCGGGAGCAGGTGGTGAAGGTGGGGACGAAGACGATGCCCACGTCCGTGGCGGGGGCGGAGGGGTTGAACTGGGGTGGGCTCGCCGCGTGCGAGTCGGGTGGGCGGCCCGATGCGGTGGATTCCTCCGGGACGTACGGGGGGCTGTACCAGTTCGACACGCGGACGTGGCGGAGTCTCGGGGGGAGTGGGCGGCCTCAGGACGCGTCGGCGGCGGAGCAGACGTTGCGGGCGAAGAAGCTGTATGTGCAGCGGGGGGCCAGTCCTTGGCCGCATTGCGGGGCTCGGTTGCGGGGATAGGGCGCGTTGTGGGGTGGGGGCGGGGGTGCGTCGGCGGGTGCGGCTCCGGTGGGGCTTCTCGCGCAGTTCCCCGCGCCCCTGAAAGACCAGGCCCCTGCGGGCCTGGAAGACCACGGCGTGCGGGCCTGAAAAGCACGGGGGCGCAGCCCCTGCTTTTCAGGGGCGCGGGGAACTGCGCGAGAAGCCCCACCCACCCGCAGTCGCCCACGAACCCCCCGCCCCCCACCCCACAAGGCGCCCAAGAACCGGGCGGAGCCCCCCGCCCCTTACCCTGGTGCGGTGAGCAGCCCCTCCCCCGACGCCCTCCTCGGCCCCGCCGACATCCGTGAACTCGCCGCCGCGCTCGGTGTGCGCCCCACCAAGCAGCGCGGCCAGAACTTCGTGATCGACGCGAACACCGTGCGCCGCATCGTGCGCACTGCGGATGTCCGCCCGGACGACACCGTCGTCGAGGTGGGCCCGGGTCTCGGCTCGCTCACCCTCGCCCTGCTGGAGGTGGCGGACCGGGTCACGGCCGTCGAGATCGACGACGTCCTCGCCGCCGCCCTGCCCGCGACGATCGCCGCCCGCATGCCCACCCGCGCCGCGCGTTTCGCGCTCGTCCACTCGGACGCGATGGACGTGACGGACCTCCCCGGCCCCGCCCCCACCGCCCTCGTCGCGAACCTCCCCTACAACGTCGCCGTCCCCGTCCTGCTGCACATGCTCGACACCTTCCCGGCCATCGAGCGCACCCTCGTGATGGTCCAGGCCGAGGTCGCCGACCGGCTGGCCGCCGGGCCCGGCTCGAAGGTGTACGGCGTGCCGTCGGTGAAGGCCAACTGGTACGCGGAGGTCAAGCGGGCCGGGGCGATCGGGCGGAACGTCTTCTGGCCGGCGCCGAACGTGGACAGCGGGCTCGTCTCCCTGGTCCGGCGGACGGAGCCGGTCAAGACCACCGCCGCCAAGCGGGACGTGTTCGCGGTCGTCGACGCGGCCTTCGCCCAGCGGCGCAAGACCCTGCGGGCCGCCCTCGCCGGCTGGGCCGGTTCCGCGGCCGCCGCCGAGGCCGCCCTCGTCGCCGCCGGGGTCTCCCCGCAGGCGCGCGGCGAGTCCCTGACGGTCGAGGAGTTCGCCGCCATCGCCGAGAACCGCGTCACCGAGGACACCGCCCCCGGCGAGACCGGCCGCTAGGCCGCCGCGACCCGAACCGCGAGCCGCGCCCCACCCCGAGCCCTGAGCCCCGATCCCACCCCAAGAACCCAAGCCCCACCACGAGGAGCCCCGTCAGTCGTGAGCGTCACCGTTCGCGTTCCCGCCAAGGTCAATGTGCAGCTCGCGGTCGGCGGTGCCCGGCCCGACGGGTTCCACGACCTGGCCAACGTCTTCCTCGCCGTCGGGCTGTACGACGAGGTCACCGCCACCCCCGCCGACGAACTGACCGTCACCTGCGAGGGCCCCGGCGCCGACCAGGTGCCCCTGGACCGCACCAACCTCGCCGCCCGCGCCGCGCTCGCGCTGGCGGAACGGCACGGGATCGAGCCGGCCGTCCAGCTGCACATCGTCAAGGACATCCCCGTCGCCGGGGGCATGGCCGGCGGCAGCGCGGACGCGGCCGGTGCGCTGCTGGCCTGCGACACGCTGTGGGGCACGAACGCCACCCGCGCCGAACTCCTTGACATCTGCGCCGAGTTGGGCAGCGACGTGCCGTTCAGTCTGGTGGGCGGGGCCGCTCTCGGCACGGGGCGGGGGGAGCGGCTGCGGCCCCTCGACGTGGGCGGGGCCTTCCACTGGGTGTTCGCCGTCGCCGACGGGGGTCTCTCCACGCCCGCCGTCTACCGCGAGTTCGACCGGCTCCACGAGCACGACGTCGTCCCCGAGCCCGTCGCCTCCCAGGTGCTGCTCGACGCGCTCGCCAAGGGGGACGTGGACGCGCTCGCCGCGTTCCTGCCGGACTCCAACGGCCTTCAGCCCGCCGCCCTCTCGCTGTTCCCGAAGCTGGCCGACACCCTCGCCGAGGGCCGCGCGGCGGGCGCGCTCGCCGCGCTCGTCTCCGGCTCGGGCCCGACCACGGCCTTCCTCGCCCGGGACGCGGAGTCGGCCCGTGCCGTCGCCGACGCTCTCCTCGCCTCCGGCACCTGCGAGGCCGCCCGGGTGGCCGCCTCGCCCGCGCCGGGGGCGACCGTGGTCCGCGGCGGACGACCGTAGGGACTCGGACGTGAGGCGCGTACGAAGGCGTACTCAGACGTGAGATGAGTACGGGAGCGCTGCCGCCCACCCGGGCGCCCGCGCGACCGTACTCCCATGACCGCCACCGCAAGCGTGGGCGCGAGGGAACTCGCCGCCGCCACCCCGGCCACCAGGGACCGGTACGTCGATCTGCTCCGCGTCGCCTCCCTCGGCACGGTCGTCCTCGGCCACTGGCTGATGGCGGCCGTGACCACCGGGGACGGCGGCGGAGTCGAGGTGGGCAACCTGCTCGCGGTCGAACCGCGGCTGCAGATCCTCACCTGGGCCCTGCAGATCATGCCGGTGTTCTTCTTCGTCGGCGGTTTCTCGCACGCCCTCTCCTACCGCTCGCTCAGCCGGAAGGCCCCGGACGGCGCCTCGGTCTATCCCGCGTTCCTCCGGGCGCGGCTGCAGCGGCTGTTGCGGCCCACCATGGTCTTCATAGGGGTGTGGGGCGCCGCCGCCGCGGTCCTCCAACTCGCCGGACAGGGGGGCGGGTTGCTCGGCGTGGCGCTGCGGCTGGTCGCGCAGCCGCTGTGGTTCATCGGGATCTACCTGGCGATGGTCGCCTTCACACCGCCGCTGCTCAGGCTGCACGAGAGGTACGGCTGGGGCGCGTTCGGCGGGCTGGTCGCGGCCGCCGCGCTCGTGGACGTGGCCCGCTTCGCGCTGGACGTGCCGTTCGTCGAGTTCCTCAACTTCGCCTTCGTGTGGCTCGCGATCCACCAACTCGGGTTCCTGCGGGCCGACGGGCGGCTGACGCGGCCGTATCTGCTCGCCGGCGCCGGGCTCGCGGGGGCCGCGCTGCTGGTGGCGTACGGGCCGTATCCGCTGTCGATGGTCGGGATGCCGGGCGAGAAGGTGTCGAACATGGCGCCGCCGACCTTCGCGTTGCTGTGCCACGGGCTGTGGCTGGTCGGCGCGGTGGAGTGGGTGCGCGGGCCGGTCGCGCGGTGGCTGGAGCGGCCGAAGGTGTGGCGGACGGTCGTGGCGGCCAACGGCATCTCGATGACCGCGTTCCTGTGGCATCTTTCGGCCATGCTCGGGGTCTACGGCGTGCTGCTCGCGCTCGACGTCGACCTGCCCGCGCCCGCGACGGGCGCCTGGTGGGTCCAACTGCCCCTGCGGATCGCGTTCGCGGCCGTCCTCACCGCGGTGCTCGTCGCCGTCTTCCGGAGCTTCGAACGGCCCGCGGCCCGGTCATCCCGACCGGTTCGGACGAGCCGTTCCAGCAGGTCGGAGGCGTATGCGGGGCCGGCCGCCGCCCTCGGGGTGACACTGTGTCTGTTCGGGGTGCTGGGGCTCTCCATGGTCGGATTCGGTGGGCTCCTCGAGGGACGCACAGCCTTGTTGATCGCCGTTCAGGTCAGCGCTCCGGTGGCGGTGGTCATGACACTCGCCGGATGGGCACTGGTGGAACTTATTGGTCGTGGCGCACGGTCAAGTGCCTGACCGGGGTGGTCCGGTGAAGGGAATGTGCAGGTCACGCATTGGTCTGGCAAACCCTTCAGTTTGTGCCCCATCCCACAGTGTTTTAATGTTCACGGAATTCCTTTCTGGTGCCCTTCGGGTGATTCGCCCGTCATTCTCGGGTGGCATGATCTCGATCCCCGGTGACTTGTTACCGGCGGTACTTCCCGTGCGCGTGGTGTCGTCCGCGCGGCGGGCGAGAGGGGTTCCTCATGGGACACATGGACCACTTCAGTGCCGGATGGGTCACCCCCGTCCTCTCCTACGTCATGGCCTGCGTCGGCTCCGCGCTCGGACTGCGCTGCACCGTCAGGGCACTTGAGGCCGAAGGCGCCTCCAAGCGGAACTGGCTCACGCTGGCGTCGTTCGCGATCGGCTCGGGCATCTGGACCATGCACTTCGTCGCGATGATGGGCTTCGGCGTGCAGGGCACCCCGATCCGCTACGACGTCCCGATGACCGTGCTCAGCCTGGTCATGGCGATCGCCGTGGTCAGCGCCGGTGTCTTCACCGCCGGTTACGGCCGCTCCCGGGTCCGCGCGGTGGCCTTCGGCGGCCTCGGCACCGGCCTCGGCGTGGCCGCGATGCACTACACCGGCATGGCCGCGCTCAACCTGCACGGCGAGGTCAGCTACGACCCGTCCCTGGTCATCGCCTCCGTGGTGATCGCGGTCGTCGCCGCGACCGCCGCGCTCACGCTCACCCTGATCGTGCGGGGCGGGGTGCTCGCCACGGTCGCCGCACTGGTCATGGGACTCGCGGTCAGCAGCATGCACTACACCGCGATGTACGCCGTGAGCATCGAACTCGCGCCGAGCACCGCCCAGTTGGCGGGCGCGACGGCCACGGAGTTCCTCTTCCCGCTGGCCGTGATGCTGGGCTCGTTCCTCTTCCTGACCTCGGCGTACGTGGCTCTTTCGCCGACGGGGAAGCGGGCGGAGTCCTCCTTCGCCGACGAGTTGCTGCGTGAGGTGGAGCTGTCGACGGCGTGAGCGCTCCGCTTCTGAGCCCTCCGCTCTGAGCGCCGTTTTCTGCTGCGGGCCCGTGGGGGCTGGTCGCGCAGTTCCCCGCGCCCCTGAAGGGGCGCTCGATCCTCCCTCCTGCAACGAGGTCCCCAATGAAAATCTTCCGTGCAACCACCCGGCTGCTGCGCCCCAGATCCGTGCGGGCGAGGATCGTGGCCCTGTTGATGCTGCCCGTCGTGTCGCTGATGGCGCTGTGGAGCTACGCCGCCGTGACGACCGTGGCCGCCATCGGTGACACCGAGCGGGCCAAGGACGTCAACAGCGAACTGCTCGCGCCGGTCGCCACGTTCGTGACCACCCTGCAGAGCGAGCGGACGGCCGCGATGCGGTACGCCGCCCGGCGCACCGAGACCGGTCTCGACGACCTGAGGGCCGACCAGCAGGCCACCGACAAGGCCGTGACCGCCCTCCGCGCGGGCCTCAGCTCCTCCAGCTCGGACGCCGCCCTCATCGACACGGGTCTGCCCGACCGCCTGCGGACCCTCGAAGCCGACTTCAGCGACCTCGCCGCCCTGCGCGCGGGCACCACCGGGTCGGGCGCGCGGGACGCGGTGTCGACGGCGTACACCAGGTACTCCACCGTCATCGACCACGCCTTCGCCGTGACCGGCGCGCTCACCAGCGAGAAGGGCACCGACGCGACCTCCGAGGCGCGGGTCGTCCTCGAACTCTCCCGGGTCCGGGACGCCGTGGCCCGCGAGCAGGCGCTGCTGGCCGCCGCGACCGCGTCGGGGACGCTGGGCAAGGAGCAGTACGCGCGCTTCGTCGGCGCCGTCGCCACCCAGCGCGAGCTGCTGAGGCCGGCCGTCGCCGACCTCAAGGCCGAGCACCGGCCCGCGTACGACGTGCTGCTGGACAGCGACAGCTACGCCGCCCTCGTCAGGGTCGAGGACGGGGTGACGGACGCGGGCGCGGGACCGGTGTCGGCGGCCGTGCTGAAGGACTGGGACGCCTCCTCGGCGGCCGTCCTGGAGGGCCTGGCCGCGGCCGAGGAGAACGCGGGGACGGGCGCGGCGGCCAAGGCGGACGTCTTCGGCTGGGACACCCTCGGCGCGTCCGGAGTCGCCGTCGTCCTCGGCCTCGCCGGTGTGCTCCTGTCGCTGCTGGTCTCCGTGGTCGTCGGGCGCGGCCTCATCGTCGAACTCCTCGACCTGCGCAACTCCGCGCTGGAGGTCGCCGGGCGCCGGCTGCCGCAGGCGATGCGCAAGCTGCACGCCGGGCAGGGCGTCGACATCGA
The DNA here is from genome assembly GCF_055575575.1 of Streptomyces sp. NPDC034049. Classification (NCBI taxonomy): domain Bacteria; kingdom Bacillati; phylum Actinomycetota; class Actinomycetes; order Kitasatosporales; family Streptomycetaceae; genus Streptomyces; species Streptomyces sp. NPDC034049. The sequence goes on along the minus strand of NZ_JBVISJ010000005.1, from coordinate 176,100 downwards.
CGCCGAGGCCCCGATGCGACGCCTCGCCGGTGACGAACTCGCCCAGGTCGGCACCGCGCTCACGGCCGTGCAGCGGGCCGCGCTCAAGGCGGCCTCCGAGCGCGCCGAACTCCTCAGCGGCATCTCCGGGGTGTACGTCAGCCTCGCCCGCCGCAGCCAGGTGCTGCTCCACCGGCAGCTCGACCTGCTCGGCGTGATGGAACAGCGCCGGCACGAACGGCAGGACCACGCCGAGCTGTACGACCTCTACCGCGTCGACTACCTCGCCACCCGGATGCGGCGCCACTCCGAGTCGCTGCTCATCCTGTCGGGGATCGCGCCCGGCCGGGGCTGGCGCGAGCCGATCGCGCTGACGGACGTCCTGCGGGCCGCCGTCGCGGAGATCGAGGACGCCACACGGGTCCAGGTGTGGGCCGTACCGAAGGTGTCCCTCAACGGCGGTTCCGTCGCCGACGTCATCCATCTGCTCGCCGAACTCGTCGAGAACGCCGCCGCGTTCTCCCCGCCCTCCACCCAGGTCCAGCTGCGCGCGGCCCGGCTGCGGGACGGCATCCTCATCGAGGTCGAGGACAGCGGCTTCGGCATGAACGAGGAGGCGATGGCCGAGGCCAACCGCAAGCTGAGGTCGGAGAAGGTCGACCTCCTCGACGCCAAGCAGATCGGCCTGTTCGTGGTGAACCGGCTCGCCGAACGCCAGGGCCTGCGCGTCGAACTGCGGCAGTCGACCAACGGAGGCGTCGCCGCGGCCGTCTTCATCCCCGAGAACCTGGTCCGCGACGACATGCCCGTCCACCGGGAGCCGGCCGACGAGGGCCAAGCCCCGGCGACGGCGCTGATCCAGCAGCGGCGGCGGTAGGGGGCTCACGAGACCGCCGTGCGCCCCGGGTGGCGATGTCCCCGGGGCGCGCGGCCTTTTTTCGGGTGGTGTCGTCGAGCGCGGGCGAGTGGGGGCTGATCGCGCAGTTCCCCGCGCCCCTGAAAAGCCGGGGCCGCGCCCCGTCACCTTCCGGGCCCGCAGGGCCGTGGTCTTTCAGGCCCGCAGGGCCTGGTCTTTCAGGGGCGCGGGGAACTGCGCGAGAAGCCCCACCGGGCCGCACCCGACAACGCACCGCACCCCTCCGCTGCCCCCCGCCGTACTCCCTACCCCGTACTCCCGAATACTCCCGCCGGCAGACGCCCCGCCGCCCCCACCCCGGCACCGTCGTACCCATGAAGACGAACCCCCGCCCCCTACGCCGCCCCGCCCGCCGCGCCCTCCTCGTCGTCCACGTCGCCGCCTCCGCCGCCTGGCTCGGGCTCACGCTCGGCCTGCTCGCGCTCGGCGTCACCGCGGGCACCACGTCGTCCGCGGCCGCGGTCGAGGCGTCCGTCCGCGCCATGAAGCTGTTCGCCGACTGGCTCCTCGTCCCGGTCGGCCTGCTGACCTTCACCAGCGGTCTGGCACTGTCGCTGGGCACCCCGTGGGGCCTGGCCCGCCACCGCTGGGTCCACACCAAGTTCTGGCTGACCCTGGCCACCCTCACCGCCACCGTCCTCGCCCTGCGCCCCGGCGTGAACGCGGCCGTCACCGCCGTCGCGGCCGGGGGCCCGCTGCCGGACACGGGAGACGTCCTGTTCGGCCCGGTCGTCTCGCTCTCCGCGTACCTCTTCATGACCGTGATCTCGGTGCTGAAGCCCTGGGGGCTCACCCGGCGCGGCCGCCGCCTGCGTGCGGCGGCCCGCCGCCCCGTCACACCCGTGCGCCCCGCCGACTACCCTGGAGGGTCGATCGTCCCCGTGGCAGGAGAGTAATGGCCGTCAACCTGGTCAATGTCGAGAACGTCAGCAAGGTGTACGGCACCCGCGCCCTGCTCGACGGGGTCTCGCTCGGCGTCTCCGAAGGGGACCGGATCGGCGTCGTGGGGCGGAACGGGGACGGCAAGACCACCCTGATCCGGATGCTCGCCAAGCTGGAGGAGGCCGACACCGGGCGGGTCACCCACTCCGGCGGCCTCCACCTCGGCGTGCTCACCCAGCACGACTCCCTGGACCCCACCGCCACCGTCCGGCACGAGGTCATCCGGGACCTGGCCGACCACGAGTGGGCCGGCAACGCCAAGATCAGGGACGTGCTGACCGGCCTCTTCGGCGGCCTGGACCTGCCCGGTTTCCCGCAGGGCCTCGACACCGTCATCGGCCCGCTCTCCGGCGGCGAGCGGCGGCGCATCGCGCTCGCCAAGCTGCTCATCGAGGAGCAGGACCTGATCGTCCTCGACGAGCCCACCAACCACCTCGACGTCGAAGGCATCTCCTGGCTCGCGAACCATCTGCGCGAGCGGCGCTCCGCCCTCGTCTGCGTCACCCACGACCGGTGGTTCCTGGACCAGGTGTGCACCCGGATGTGGGACGTGCAGAAGGGCGACGTCTTCGAGTACGAGGGCGGCTACACCGACTACGTCTTCGCCCGCGCCGAGCGTGAGCGGATCGCCGCCACCGAGGAGACCAAGCGGCAGAACCTGGTCCGCAAGGAGCTGGCCTGGCTGCGGCGCGGCGCCCCCGCCCGTACGTCGAAGCCCCGCTTCCGTGTCGAGGCGGCCAACGAGCTGATCGCGGACGTACCGCCGCCGCGCGACACCAGCGAGCTGATGAAGTTCGCGTCGACCCGGCTGGGCAAGACCGTGTTCGACCTGGAGAACGTCACCGTGCAGGCCGGTCCGAAGGTGCTTCTGAAGCACCTGACCTGGCAGCTCGGGCCGGGCGACCGCGTCGGCCTCGTCGGCGTCAACGGCGCCGGCAAGACCTCCCTGCTGCGGGCCATGGCGGACGCCGCGCGCAGCGAGGGCGAGAAGCAGCCGGCCGCAGGCCGGGTCGTCACCGGCAGGACCGTCAAGCTCGCCTACCTCTCCCAGGAGGTCGCCGAGCTGGACCCGAACCTGCGGGTGCTCCAGGCCGTGCAGCAGATCCGCGACCGCGTCGACCTCGGCAAGGGGCGCGAGATGACGGCGGGGCAGCTCTGCGAGACCTTCGGCTTCAACAAGGAGAAGCAGTGGACGCCGGTGGGCGACCTCAGCGGTGGTGAGCGGCGGCGGCTCCAGCTGCTGCGGCTGCTGATGGACGAGCCCAACGTCCTCTTCCTCGACGAGCCGACGAACGACCTCGACATCGAGACCCTCACCCAGCTGGAGGACCTGCTCGACGGGTGGCCCGGGTCGATGATCGTGATCTCCCACGACCGGTTCTTCATCGAGCGGACCACGGACAAGGTGTTCGCGCTGCTCGGTGACGCGACGCTGCGGATGCTGCCGCGCGGGATCGACGAGTACATCGAGCGGCGCCACACGATGGAGGAGGCCGCGGCGGCGTCCGCCGGGGTCGCCGTGAAGCCCGCCGCCGAGACCGCGTCGCAGAAGAGCGCCGCCGACGTCCGTGCCGCGAAGAAGGAACTCCAGAAGATCGAGCGGCAGTTGGACAAGGTCTCCCAGAAGGAGGCGACGTTGCACGCGCGGATCGCCGAGAACGCGACGAACTTCTCGAAGGTGGGGGAGCTGGACGCCGAGTTGCGGGCGTTGCTCGGCGAGAAGGAAGAGCTGGAGATGCGGTGGCTCGAACTGGCGGATGACGCGTAGCGGTTGAGCCGCAGAGGGCGGCACCCCGCTCCCCTTCGGGGCGCTGCCCAGCTCTCTGATGGGCGTATCGAGCCCGCGCGCACGTCCCGTGAAGGGGGCGTGAAGGAGCGTAACGGGCGCATCACGGGCCGGTTCTCCCTTGGGAACAGGGGAGCGACCGGCCCCGTGCATGACTGCGTCGCAGTGATAGAAAGAGCCGTCTGAGAACAGTCTGAGAAGCGACACCACGCGTGGTCACGGGTGGCTCGAAAGCAGCGAACAGGGGGAAAGCGCTGATGGTTCAGCCGCCCGATCAACCGCCGTACGGCGGTTACGGAGATCCGCGGAATCCACCACCGCCGTCGCAGCCGCAACAGCCGCAGCAGCCGTACGGCTACCCGCAGACGCCCCCGCCGCAGGGCCCGCCCGCACCGGGCCCCGGCTACGGCTACCCCCCTCAGCAGCAGCCACCCGCGCAGCCGGGCCCGTACACCCAGCCCGGACCGTACGGCCAGCCGCAGCAGCCCGGCCCGTACGGCCAGCCGCAGCAGCCCGGCCCGTACGCGCAGCCCGGCCCGTACAACCCGGCGTCGCAGGCCGGTTACGGCTACCCGCAGTCGCAGTACGCGGGCGCGCCCACGCCCCCGCCCGTCGGCGGCGGTGGCGGCGGGTCGAAGAACCCGTTCAAGGGCAGGCCCGCGATGGTCGTCGGCGCGGCCGTGGCCGCGCTGCTCGTGGTGGGCGGTGCCGTGTTCGCCGTGACGACCCTCGGGGACGACGGCGAGAAGAAGCCGGTCGCCAAGGAGAGCACCGGCCCGTCCGAGGACGACAAGCCGTCCGACGCGCCCTCCGCGCCCGTCAACCCGGGCGACGGCAGCGGCGACGGCGGCGAGGACCTCGACATCTCCGACCTCAACGCCGACCGCAAGGACGGCGAGGCGAAGGTCCTCTGGTACAAGAGCGCGCCCGACGCCCCCGGTTCGGGCGCGTCCGCCCCCGGCCTGTGGGTCACGGACAAGGTCGCCGTGAAGCCGGCGTACAAGCAGCTGTTCGCGTACAACGTGGGTGACGGCGACCCGGCGTGGGACCCGATCGAGTTCCCCGGCAAGATCTGCTCGGTCACCCCGAAGACCGCAGGCGACCGGGCCGTCGTCGCGTACCAGAAGAGCACCTCGAAGAACGCCGAGTGCGACCAGCTCCAGCAGATCGACCTGAACACCGGTGAGAAGGGGTGGTCCGCCCAGCTGGAGAAGGGCGATCTCTTCGACAGCGCGAGCAGCGTCTCCCTCGCCGTCGCCGGTGACACGCTCATGGTGGGCCGCTCGCAGTCCGGGACGGCGTACGACATCGACAGCGGCAAGAAGCTGTTCGACAAGAAGACCTACGGCCAGTCCTGCTACCCGTCGGGGTTCGCGGGCGGTGCGAGGCTGGTCGTCGTCTCCTCCTGCGCGGTGACCACCGACAAGGAGCACGACGAGGTCCAGGAGCTGGACGCGAAGACCGGCAAGGCCAAGTGGACGCGGAAGATCCCCAAGGGCTGGGAGGTCGAGAACGCGTACTCCGTGGACCCGCTCGTCCTCTACCTCACCAACGAGGAAGAGAACACCTGGAACATCTCCACCTTCAAGGCCGACGGATCGACCCGTTCGCAGGTCGACTCCGACGCCTCGTTCGCACCCGAGTGCGACGGCGGGATCCTCACCGGGAATCTCGCCGGCTGCACCGGCGTGGCGAGCGACGCGAACACGCTCTACCTGCCGACCGAGGACAAGGACGGCACGAACCAGATCGTGGCGCTGAACCTCGCCACCGGCAAGGAGAAGTGGCGCGTCAAGTCGCCCTCCGCCGACGCGACGATGGAGCCGGTGCGGACCGAGGGCGGCAAGCTGATCGCGTACGTGGAGCCGTCGTCCGACGCGGGCGGCCGGATCGTGTCGTTCCCGACCACGGGCGGCAGCCCCGCGGCCACCGAGCTGCTGCGGATGCCGGCGAGCGCCGCGGAGATCGAGAGCTCCTTCTACTCGAGGGCCATCGACTACGTGGACGGACGCTTCTACATCTCCTCGACCCTGCTGAACGGTGCCGACGACGCGAAGGAGAAGTTGATGCTGGCCTACGGCAAGTGACAGCCCCGCTCGTCCTCCACCCGACCACCGACATCCGCTCCGAGGTATCCACGTCATGACGCAGCCGCCGCCCCCGCCGAACCAGCCGCCGGGCCCGCCCCCGAACCAGCCGCCCGCCCCGTCGCTGTCCAAGGACCAGCCCCCGGCGCAGGGCCAGCCGCCCGCCCAGCCGCCCGCCCCGGGGCAGCAGCCCCCGCAGAGCCCGCCGCCGCAGGGTGGTTTCGGCGCGCCCACGCCCCCGCCGGCCGGCGGCTTCGGCGCCCCGACGCCCCCGCCGCAGGGCCCGCCCGCGCAGGCCCCGGGCTACGGCTACCCGCAGACGCCCCCGCCGGCGCAGCCCGGTTACGGCTACCCCGGCCAGCCCGGCCAGCCCGGCCAGCCGGGTGCCTACGGCCAGCCGCAGCCCGGCCCGTACGGCCAGCCGCAGCAGCCCGGCCCCTACGGGCAGCAGCCGTACGGCTATCAGCCGCAGACCATGCCGATGCAGCCGCAGGTGGGGCACGCCCCCGGCGGCCCCGGCGGTCCCGGCGGCAAGAAGAAGGTGAACTCCGCGGCGATCATCATCACCGCGGCGGTCGCGGCCATCGCGCTCATCGTCGGCGGCGGCGTCTACATCGCCACCTCCAGCGGCGACGACGACAACGGCAAGAAGGACACCGCCAGTTCGGAGGGCACCTCCGGCGGCAAGGACGACACCAAGGGCGACGACGACGGCGGCTCCTCGTCCGGCGGTTCGTCGTCCGGTGGCGTGGAGATCCCGACCACGGCGCAGGAGAAGGCCCCGGCCAGCCCCAGTGCGAAGATCCTCTTCCAGGTGCCCGCGCACGAGGTCAAGGAAAAGCTCCAGATCGACAGCGTCAAGGGCTCCTGGCTGACGAAGACCACGTACGCCAAGTCCGCGCTCAACAAGATCGTCGGCTACGAGCCGGACAGCGGGAAGACCAAGTGGACGCTGGACCTGGCCGGCCAGACCTGCGCGGGCTCCCGTGAGATCACCACCGAGGGCATCGCCGTCGTGGTGACCGAGTCGGCCAAGCGCAAGAACAACGACGACCGCCAGCCCTGCACCGAGGTCACCGCGTTCAACGTCGAGACCGGCAAGGAGGTGTGGACCAAGAGCGCCGACCTCAGCGGCAGCAAGGTGCCGTTCGGCGAGGTCACCATCTCCGGTACGACGGTCGCCGCGGCCGGCGGCTACTCCGGCGGCGCCGCGTTCGACGTCAACTCCGGCAAGGTGCTGTGGTCGCCGAAGGCCGGCGCGTGCACCGACGAGGGCTACGCGGGCGGCGCCCAGCTGATCGCGGTCCGCAAGTGCGGCGACTACGGCAGCGAGACCTTCGAGATCCAGCTGCTCGACCCCAGGTCGGGCAGCGTGAAGTGGACGTACAAGGTCCCCTCCGGCATCCAGCGCGCCAAGGTCATCTCCACCAACCCGGTCGTCTTCGGCGTGGTGACGGGCAGCGACGTCCCGCTGACCGGCACGACCGACATCTTCTCCCTCGACGAGAAGGGCAAGCTGCGCGCCAAGATCTCCATCCCGGACGAGAAGTACGACTACGAGTGCCCGGTCCGCGGTGTCTGGGCCTGCCGGGGCATCTACGTCGGCAACGACAAGGTGTACATGCCGACCAAGAGCCACGACGGCACCGGCTCCTATAGCTCCACCAACGAGATCGTCTCCTTCTCCCTGGCCACGGGGAAGCCCACCGGTGACCGCGTGGACGCGGGCGACGACCACGAGCTGTTCCCGATCCGGATGGACGGGCCGAACATCATCGCCTACAAGGACGGCCCGTACGACAAGGGCGCCCAGATCGTCTCCATCGACGGCAAGACGCTGAAGCAGACCAAGCTCCTGGAGACCCCGGCCTCCGAGTCGGTGCTCCGCGCGATCAGCGCCATGACGCCGACGATGAGCGAGATGCTCTACACCGACGGACGCTGGTTCATCGGTTCGGAACTCGTCAGCAAGCCGTACTCGGACGACGAGAAGGAGTACACGGCGCTCGGCTTCGGGGCGAAGTAACCCCACGCGCCCCCTCGGCCTCGTTCCACGGCCCCGCCCCAGCTCAGGGGCGGGGCCGTGGACGTATCCCTCATCACGCTCGAATCGGAGGGAATTTCGGTAATCCGGGGCACTTCTCTCCCGTAGGGGGAGCGCAACGTCGAACAAGCGTGTAGCTTCCGGGGGCATGAAGAGCGGGCGTCGACGGGTGAGTCGACGGGAAGTCGGGGGGCTTCTGTCCGCGAGGTCCGGTGGGCAGCCATAGTGGGCAACCATCTGGGGGACTGTGGGGGACTGGGGGGTGGGGTGGCTCGATGGGAGTGCGGCTCATGGTGGTCGACGACCACCGACTGCTGGCCGAGGCGTTGGCCTCGGCCTTGAAGCTGCGAGGACACCGGGTGCTGGCGGCGGCGGCGCCCGCCGCGGGCGCGGCCGAGCTGGTGATCTCCAGGGCACCGGAGGTGTGCCTGATCGGCACGGCGGCACCGGCCGAGCCGGGGATCTTCGACCCGGTGGTGAAGATCAAGCGCGAACGCCCGCAGGTGGCGGTACTGGTCCTCGGACCGGTGCCCAACCCGCGCGGCATCGCGGCGGCGTTCGCAGCCGGGGCGTCCGGCTACGTCCGCCACGACGAACGCATCGAAGGCGTCGAACGCGCCATCATGAAGGCCCGAGCGGGCGAGGCGGCGGTGGCGCCCCAACTCCTCCAGAGCGCCTTCGCTGAACTGCTGAACCCCGCCGCCCAGCCGGACGACGAGGGGCAGCGTCTGCTCCAGATGCTGACTCCGCGCGAGGTCGAGGTCCTGGTCCGCGTCGCGGACGGCGAGGACACCCGCCTCATCGCGGCGGGCATGGGCATCGCCCCGTCGACGGCCCGCACCCACGTCCAACGGGTCCTGATGAAGCTGGGCGTCGGCTCCCGCCTGGAGGCGGCGGCGCTCGCGGCCCGCACGGGTTTGCTGGACCGGGCGGGGCCGGTCCAGCAGGGGCCGTCGGGGTTGCCGGGGGCGTCCGGGGCTGAGGGGTAGGGCCGCTGCGCGGCCCGGGTGGCTACTGCCCCGGCCGCGCGCACAGGGCGTGGTCGACCAGGTCCGTGAGGGCCCCGATCTGCCGTACGGCGGTCCGCTCGTCGCCCGGCCGGCTGTGCACGGCGACGGTGACGGAGGTACGGCCGTCCCGTGTCGTCCCCGGCCACGCCAGAAAGCCGAAGCCGCTGCCGCTGTGGCCCCAGTAGCCGCCGCCGCAGGTCAGGGGCGTCCAGCCGATGCCCAGCCCGTAGCGCGAGCCCGGCACCTCACCGGGGGTGTCGGGCACGGCGACGGTACGCAGCATCTCGGCGAGCTGGGCGGGGGCGAGGAGGCTGCCGCCGAGCAGCGCGGAGAAGAAGCGGTTGGTGTCGGCGGTGGTGCTGATCATGGATCCGTCGGCGTCCCCGTCGAAGGGGAGATAGGCGAGGGTGGTGTCGGTCATCGGACCCTCGCCACCCGGCTCGAACTGCTGGTAGTTACGGGCGTGGGGCCGGGGGAGACCGGGATCGTTGCCCGGAGTGAAGGTCCGCGTGAGCCTCAACGGCCGCAGAATCCTCTCCCGCACCTCCTGATCCCATGTCCTCCCGCTGACCGCCTCGATCACCATCCCGGCGAGGATGTAGTTGGTGTTGGAGTACTCCCAGCGGGCGCCCGGCTCGAAGACGGGAGGATGAGTCATGGCGAAGGCGACGCGCTGCCGCGAGGTGTACGTGGTCGACCGGTGCTTCAGATACCCGGCGGCGCTCAGCTCCGGGACGACGTCGCCGATGTAGTCCGGCAGCCCACTGGTGTGCTGGAGGAGCTGCCGCACGGTGACCCGTCGGCCGTCGTTCCCGTTCCCCTCCACCACCCCCGGCAGCCACCGCTCCACCCGGTCCTCCAGCGACAGCCGCCCCTCACCGACGAGTTGGAGGAGAACGGTGGCGACGTAGGCCTTGGTGGTGCTGCCGATCCGGATGTTCTCACCGTGCGGCACGGGCACACCGGTCCGCAGATCGCCGACCCCACTACGGACGGTCCGCGCCCCGCGAGGCCGGTCGACCCGCACGGAGACACCGGTCACCCCGGTGTCCCGCAGGGCGTCGGCGTCCCGCTGGAGGGGGTCCGCCGCGGCGTGGGCGCGGGCCGGGGAGAGGGGAGCGAGGAGGGCGAGAGCAAGGGCGACGACGGTGGCCGAGGCGGTGCGGCGGCTGTGGGGGGTACGCATGGAGCCACCGTAGAAACGCCCGCCCCCACCAGCCATGCGGCACGCCCCCGTATGCCACCGGGGGCTTTCCTCAGCTCGCTGCACGAACCCCGCGGGCCTTGATGTGGTGGAGGAGGCCGGCGAGGGGGGTGGGGGTGGTGCGGAGGTGGGTGGCGGGGGTGGTGGATTCGCGGAGGCTTATGCCTCCGGCGGCTGCGCAGAGTTCTATGCAGGTGTCGCCTTCGCCGCCGCCGGAGTACGTGGACTTCTGCCAGTGCGGAGCGCGGTCCATTGTGTCCTCACAGCTCCTTCGTCAGACGGTGAATGAAGTCCCGTGATGTTGTGGGTTCCAGCGACGCCTCCTTCACCTTACAAAAGAGCGTTCGGAGTTGCTTCAGCTGAGCCTCGGCGTCGATGAACAGGACGCCGGTCGGCGAATCGCGAAGCCCGGTGTCCAGTCGGGGCACCGGACCGCCCAGGTACATCATCGAGGCGGCGGCGCCGGCGAATCCGTCCTGGTCGGTGGGGATGACACGCACCGTCACGTGTCCGCGCTCGATCTCGTCCAAGATGCGGCGGAGTTGGGCGAGCGAGGTCTGCCGGTCGCCCACTCGGATCCGCAGGGTGAACTCGTGGACGATCGTCTCGTACGGCAGCGGATGGTCGCCTTCGATGACCGTGCGCCGCCGCATCCGGTACTCCACCCGAGGAGTCAGCTCGCTCTCGGGAAGCTCGGGGCGCGTGTAACTGAAGACCGCTCGTGCGTAGTCGGCGGTTTGGAGCAGTCCAGGCACATAGGCGATGGCAACCTCGTCCAGGAACCTCGCATGGTGCTCGGCCTCGGCGACGTCCAGGTTCACCTGGGGCAGGACGCCTCGATAGTCGTCCCACCAGCCGCGCGTGCGGTCGGTCGCGATCGCCACGAGTGCCTCGATGAGTTCCGCGTCTGTGCAGGCGCAGTGAGCCGCCAGCCTCCGGAGCCGCTCCTCGCTGATCGCCGAACTCCCGGCCTCGATCTGACTCATGTGGGCCGAACTCGCTCCGAGGAGCCCGGCGATCTCCTTGGCGGGCTTGTCTGCTGCTTCCCGCAGCCTGCGCAGCTCGGACCCCAGGCGCACCTGTCGTGCTGTGGGCTGGTTCCGCATGGTCATCCGAGTAACTGCCTCTCCCTGACGCCTCTTACGGGTGTCAGATTACGGCAGCCTGTTGCGAGGGTATGAATTTCTACCCTACTGTCAGTGACGCACCGCGCACCCTGCGGAGTTCCGGGCCCCCGGAAGTGCACCACTCCGTCACGCCCTGACGGCTGAGGCAATGCCACCGGATCGCCCCGACCCCCACACCGAACGGAGTTCACCCATGCCCGAAGTGGCTTCCGAACCCTGGGAGTACGTCCTCCACATCCCCCACGACCCCCGAGCTGTCACCGTCTCCCGCCGCACCCTCCGCCTGATCCTCACCGCCCACGGCCTGGCCGCCCTCCTCGACCCCGCCGAACTCCTCGCCACGGAACTGATCGCGAACGCCGTGCTGCACACCAAGGGCCCGGCGGCCCTGCGCGTCCGCTGGTCGAACGGCACGCTCTGGATCGGAGCCTGGGACGCCGACCCCGAACCCCCAGAGCCCCCAGACCACTTGGCGAAGCCCGACACCGAAACGGGCCGAGGGCTCGCCCTCGTGCGCGCCTGCACGGACATCTGGGGCTGGCAGCCGTCGTCCCGCTTCGGCCGTCGCGGCAAATACGTGTGGTGCGAACTGATGGCCGCGTAGCTCGTTGACCATCCCGAAAGAAAGGAGGTCCGATGGTCGGCTCGCCGCACGAGGCGCTGCATCAGATCTGCCAGAAGGGCACCGAGGGCATGATCCGCAGTCGGGCTTGGTGGACGCCCAGGCGAAGAAGACGTGGAAGGAACTGATGATGCCGGTCAACTACTTCTTCAAGAACCCGGTCGCGGTGAAGCTGCGAGAGGAAGGGCGTGTGGAGGAACGGATCGCGGAGCGGATCGCGAGCGTCCTGCGTACCCTGGACCGCCGCCACATCGACGTGCCCGACGCGGTCCGTCGGCGGGTACGCGCCTGCACCGACCCTGACATCCTCCAGATCTGGGTGGACCGGGCCTACGACGTCACCGACGCGGCCGAGTTGTTCGAGGACTGACCAGGGCGTCCCACCGGGAGCGCGGTGGGACGTCAGACCCGTTCCAAGGGGCGGTGCGGACCGCTCGGAAGCACCGCCTTGATCGTGTCGCCCGGCCGCACCGTGCCACCCTCCTTCACGATGCTCATGATTCCCGCCTTGAGCACGACGTTCCCGGCCGCGTCGCGGCCGACCACCCGCTTCAGCAACCCGGCCTGGAAGTTGTCGATCTGCAAGCAGGGATTGCGCAGGCCGGTCACCTCCAGGACCGCCTCGTCCCCGATGCGCAGCAGCGTGCCCACCGACAGCCCGAGCAGATCGATGCCGGTGGTGGTGATGTTCTCGCCGAGGTCACCGGGAGCCACCGCGAACCCCTCCGCCCCGACCTCCGCGAAGAGTTCTTCATGGATCAAGTGGACCTGGCGCAGGTTCGGTTGTGTGGGGTCCTGTGCCACCCGCGAACGGTGCTTGACCGTCACACCGGCGTGCACATCACCCTCCACCCCGAGTCCGGCGAGCAGCGTGATGCTGTCCTGGTTCGGCTTGGTCAACGAGTACTCACCGTTGCTGCTGACCGCCGTCACTGTCCCGTACACCCTCGGATCCCCCTCCTCGGCGACCGTCACCAGCCACGACCCTAGCCGCGGGCGGGCAAGGCGCAAGGGCCGGAGCGCCCCCGGCCCTCACGCCCGGCGTCATCCGGAGTCCCGCTCCTCCCTCGACCGCTCCTCCCTCGACCGCTCCCCCTCCGCCGGCGGAGCCACCGGCCGTAGCCACAGCCAGCCACAGCGGAGGCGGCGGTGCCGGAGGCATCCGCGAGATTCTCCATGCGCAGCTCACTTCAGTTGGCATCTGGTGATCTTTGTTTGATTGTGATGGTGACGAACGTCGGAACTTGTGCTTTGATGTGTTTGGTTCTGTTTGATGGGTGGGATGGGGAGTCCGGCGTGAAGAAGACCTCGACCCGGCTGGCCGACGGTCGTGAGCTGATCTACTACGACCTGCGCGACGACACCGTGCGTGACGCGGTGGACAGGCGGCCCCTGGAGCGCACCGTCACCACTTCGGAGGTACGCCGGGACCCGCTGCTCGGCGACTCCGTGGCGATCGCCTCGCACCGCCAGGGCCGCACCTACCACCCCCCGGCGAACGAATGCCCGCTCTGCCCCTCCGAGGGCGACCGGCTGAGCGAGATCCCGGACTCGTCGTACGACGCCGTGGTGTTCGAGAACCGCTTCCCCTCGCTCGCCGGCGACTCCGGCCGCTGCGAGGTCGTCTGCTTCACCTCGGACCACAACGCGTCCTTCGCCGACCTGACCGAGGAGCAGGCCCGCCTCGTCCTGGAGGCGTGGACCGACCGCACGGCGGAGCTGTCGCATCTCCCCTCCGTCGAGCAGGTGTTCTGCTTCGAGAACCGCGGTGCCGAGATAGGCGTGACCCTGGGGCACCCGCACGGGCAGATCTACGCGTACCCCTTCACCACACCCCGTACCGCGCTGATGCTGCGCTCGCTGGCCGCCCACAAGGACGCCACCGGCGGCGAGAACCTCTTCGACGCCGTTTTGCAGAGCGAGCTCGCGGGCGAGCGGATGGTCCTGGAGACCGACCACTGGGCCGCCTTCGTGCCGTTCGCGGCGCACTGGCCGTACGAGGTGCACCTCTACCCGAAGCGCCGGGTCCCCGACCTGCTCGCGCTCGACGAGGACGCCCGCACAGAATTCCCCCAGGTCTATCTGGAACTCTTGAGGCGCTTCGACCGGATCTTCGGCGAGGGTGAGCCCCCGACGCCGTACATCGCGGCCTGGCACCAGGCCCCGTTCGGCACGCTGGAGGAGTTCGAGGGTGTCCAGCGCGAGGACTTCGCGCTGCATCTGGAGCTCTTCACCATTCGCCGCACCACCGGCAAGCTGAAGTTTCTCGCGGGTTCCGAATCCGGCATGAACGTGTTCATCAACGACGTGCCGCCGGAGCGCGCGGCCGAGCGACTGCGAGAGGTAGCGAGTTCATGAGCGGTAAGTACCTGGTCACCGGTGGCGCGGGGTATGTCGGCAGCGTGGTCGCCCAGCACCTGCTGGAGGCGGGCCACGAGGTCGTCGTCCTCGACAACCTCTCGACCGGCTTCCGCGAGGGCGTCCCGGCCGGCGCCACCTTCATCGAGGGCGACATCCGCGACGCCGGCAAGTGGCTCGACGACTCCTTCGACGCCGTCCTGCACTTCGCCGCGTTCTCGCAGGTCGGCGAGTCCGTCGTGAAGCCCGAGAAGTACTGGGACAACAACGTCGGCGGCACCATGGCGCTGCTCGCCGCGATGCGCGAGGCGAACGTCCGCAGGCTGGTGTTCTCCTCCACGGCCGCCACCTACGGCGAGCCGGAGACCACCCCCATCGTGGAGTCCGCGCCGACGAGGCCGACCAGCCCGTACGGCGCCTCCAAGCTGGCCGTCGACCACATGATCACCGGCGAGGCCGCCGCCCACGGTCTGGGCGCCGTCTCGCTGCGCTACTTCAACGTCGCCGGGGCGTACGGCTCCTGCGGCGAGCGCCACGACCCCGAGTCGCACCTCATCCCGCTGGTGCTCCAGGTCGCGCAGGGCAGGCGGGACGCGATCTCCGTCTTCGGCGAGGACTACCCGACCCCCGACGGCACCTGCGTCCGCGACTACATCCACGTCGCCGACCTCGCCGACGCCCACCTGCTGGCACTGGACGCCGCGCGGCCGGGCGAGCACCTCATCTGCAACCTGGGCAACGGCAACGGCTTCTCGGTGCGCGAAGTGATCGAGACCGTCCGCCAGGTCACCGGCCACCCGATCCCCGAGGTCGTCGCCCCGCGCCGGGCCGGCGACCCCGCCACCCTGGTGGCCTCCGCCGCCACGGCCCGCGAACGGCTCGGCTGGAACCCGTCGCGCGCGGACCTCGCGGAGATCGTGGCGGACGCGTGGCGCTTCACCCAGGAGCGGGCGCAGTAGGGCTCAGCAGCGCGCGGTAGCGCGTCGTAGGGCGCGCAGGTCCCAGGGGCGCGGGTTCGCGCCCGTTCGCGCCCAGTAGTGTGCCGGCTCGGCCAGTTCGTCGGCCGAGCCGGTTCGTCGGTCGAGTACGGAAAGGTCAGGGCAGGGGATGAGCGAGGCTGTCGTCGTCGCCGAGCGGTTCGAGGAGCTCTACGGGGCGGCGCCGGAGGGAGTGTGGGCCGCGCCGGGCCGGGTGAACCTCATCGGCGAGCACACCGACTACAACGACGGCTTCGTCATGCCCTTCGCCCTCCCGCACACCACCGTCGCGGCCGTCTCCCGCCGCACGGACGGCGTTCTGCGCCTGCACTCCGACGACGTCGAGGGCGGTGTGGTCGAGCTGTCCCTCGACGCGCTGACCCCGGAGGCCGACCGCGCCTGGACGGCGTACCCGGCGGGCGTCCTCTGGGCCCTGCGCGAGGCGGGCCACACGGCGGTGACCGGCGCGGACGTCCATCTGACCTCCACGGTCCCCACGGGCGCCGGCCTCTCCTCCTCGGCGGCCCTGGAAGTGGTCGTGGCCCTCGCCCTCAACGACCTCTACGACCTGGGCCTCAAGGGCTGGCAGCTGGCCCGCCTGTGCCAGCGCGCGGAGAACGTCTACGTCGGCGCCCCGACCGGGATCATGGACCAGACGGCCTCCGCGTGCTGCGAGACCGGCCACGCCCTGTTCCTCGACACCCGGGACCTGTCCCAGCGGCAGATCCCCTTCGACCTGGCCGCCGAGGGCATGCAGCTGCTGGTCGTCGACACCCAGGTCAAGCACTCCCACAGCGAGGGCGAGTACGGCAAGCGCCGGGCCGGCTGCGAGAAGGGCGCGGCCCTGCTCGGCGTCGACGCGCTGCGCGACGTCGCCTACGACGAGCTGGACGCGGCCCTCGACCGCCTCGGCGACGACGAGGAGGTCCGCCGTCTGGTCCGCCACGTGGTCACCGAGGACCAGCGCGTCGAGCGCGTGGTCTCCCTCCTCGAATCGGGCGAGACCCGCGCGATCGGTCCCGTCCTGGTCGAGGGCCACGCCTCGCTCCGCGACGACTTCCGCATCTCCTGCCCCGAGCTGGACCTCGTCGTCGACACCGCCCTCGCCGCCGGCGCCCTCGGCGCCCGGATGACCGGCGGCGGCTTCGGCGGCTCCGCGATCGTCCTCGTCGACGCGGCCGACGCGGACGCGGTCACCAAGGCGGTGGAGGAGGCCTTCACCGAGGCCGCCTTCACGGCCCCGCGCGTCTTCGTGGCGGTCCCGTCGGCCGGAGCACGACGGGTCGTCTGACCGGGGCCCTCCTGATGGATCCCCGCGGCCCTAACCGAGCCGTTTGGTCAGGGTGTACTCGGTGATCCCCGGCGGATAGTCGGGGATCACGCACACCACCTCGTAGCCCAGGCGCTTGTAGAACTCCGGCGCCTGGAAGTCCCAGGTCTCCAACCGGACCGAGCGGCAGGCGCGTTCGCGGGCGGCCAGGTGTTCGGCCCGGGAGAGGATGCGCGAGCCCAGGCCCGCCCCCCGGTGGCGTTCGTCGACCCAGAGGTGGACGACGTGCAGCCAGGTGGCCCAGGTGTGACCGACCAGGCCCCCGGCCAGTTCGCCCGCCTCGTCCAGGGCCCACACATGCAGCGGGACCTCTCGCGCGTCCGGGGTTCCCCGCAGGTCACGCAGGACCGGCGACGCGGCGGTATTGCTGGCGCGCAGTCGCGAAAGCAGCAATTGGCTTCGTTCCCTGTCGACTTCTGTCTCCATACGAAACATGCGGCACACCATAAACGCGCTGGACAACCAGTTCTGCAAATGAGCTTCCGCTCCTGCCCCCCGGCCTTACTCTGATGAACAGCGCCGGTGGGGGCCGGTGCTGATCAGGGGGCGAGACAGTCGGGTACGACGCCCGGAGTGGGGGTAGCGGTTCAGCACGGCGGCGGCCGTGCGGCTGCGACGCCCCGTCCCAGGTGTAAACCGGGGCACGCTCCGGGCGTCGTGCTCGCGCCGGTCGTCCCCCGACCAGTGGGGGTTTCAGTGGTTCGCATCCGAGTCCTGGTCGTCGACGACCACCGCATCTTCGCCGAGTCGCTCGCGGCGGCACTGGCCGCCGAGCCCGATGTCGACGTGTCCGCGGCCGGCAGCGGCCCCGCCGCGCTGCGCTGTCTGGACCGCGCGGCGGCGGAGGGCCGCAAGTTCGACGTGCTTCTGGTCGACGCCGACCTGGGGGGTCACGCCCAGGTCCCCGGCGCGCGGCCGACCGCCGTACCCGTGCCGGACGGCAACGAGGACGGGCTCGTGGACGGGATATCGCTCGTCGCGGGTGTGCGTTCGGGACAGCCGAGCGTACGGATCGTCGTCCTCGCCGAGAAGGACGATCCGCGCAGGGCCGCGCTGGCCCTCCAGGCGGGCGCGTCCGGCTGGGTCGCCAAGGACTGCTCGCTCTCCCGGCTGCTCACCGTCATCCGGGGCGTGCTGCGCGAGGAGACGCATCTGCCGCCCGCGCTGCTCACCGGCGTCCTGCGCGAGCTGACCGCCGCCCGCAAGCACCGCACGGAGAGTGAGCGGCTCGTCGAGTCCCTCACCCCGCGTGAGCGCGAAGTGCTCCGGTGCATGGTCGCGGGGCTGGGGCGCAAGGCCGTCGCCGAGCGCCTGTTCCTCTCCCCGCACACCGTCCGCACCCATATGCAGAACGTCCTCGGAAAGCTAGGCGTCCACTCCACCCTGGCCGCCGTGGCCCTCGCCCGCCGGGCGGGTGTGGGGCCCGTCGACCTGGGCCGGCCCCTAGCCGGGGATGTTGTCGAACGGGGCGGTCAACTGGCGTAGCAGGCCCGCCAGTTCGCCCCGCTGGGCGCGGGACAGCTCGGCCAGGATCGCGCGTTCCTGGTCGAGGAGTCCGGCGAGCGCCTGGTCCGCCCGGTCCCGGCCCTCGTCCGTGAGCCGGACGAGCACGCCCCGGCGGTCACTGGGGTCGGGCAACCGCTCGACCAGGCCCTTCTTCGTGAGCCGGTCGATCCGGTTGGTCATCGTGCCCGAGGTCACCAGCGTCTGCGTCAGCAGCTGACCGGGCGAGAGCTGGTACGGGTTGCCGGCCCGGCGCAGCGCCGTCAGCACGTCGAACTCCCACGGCTCCAGCTGGTGCTCCGCGAACGCCAGCCGGCGCGCGCGGTCCAGGTGCCGGGCCAGTCTGCTCACCCGGCTGAGTACTTCCAGCGGCTCCACGTCGAGGTCGGGGCGCTCCCGGCGCCACGCTGCGACCAGCCGATCGACCTCGTCCTCCATGGCGATCAGTGTAGTGGTTGTGTCGATGTGAAGTCTCTTGAGATCAAGATGATTAGAGGCAAGTCTCTTGACATCGAGATAATGCCGTCCGAGAGTGGGAGTGCCCTGCGACGGCGACGGCGACGATGACGGCTACGGCGGCAGTGACGGCGACCGCGGCAGGGGCGACCGAGCGACGACGAGGAGGACGTCCCCCATGACTCCCACCAGCCCCACCAGCCCCACCAGCCCCACCGGACATACCTGGGACCCCCAGCAATACCTGCGGCACGCCGGTCACCGCGCCCGTGCCTTCGTGGACCTGCTCGCCCACATCCCCGACCCACCCGCCGCCCACCCCCGCGTCGCCGACCTCGGCTGCGGCCCCGGCAACGTCACCCGCCTCCTCGCCGACCGCTGGCCCACCGCGCGCGTCACCGGGTACGACAACTCGCCCGAGATGCTCGACCGGGCCCGCACCGACCACGAGGGGCCCACCCCGGGCGGCGGCCGCATCGACTTCGCCGCGGCGGACGTCCGTACCTGGGTGCCCCCGGAGCCGTACGACCTGATCGTCAGCAACGCCACGTTCCAGTGGGTCCCGGGGCATCTCGACCGCTTCGCCGCCTGGGTCGACGCCCTGGCACCCGGCGGCACCTTCGCCTTCCAGGTCCCGGGGAACTTCGACTCGCCCAGCCACCGCCTGATGCGCGAACTGGCGCACTCCGCCCGCTGGAAGGACCGCCTCGGCGACACCCTCCGCCACGACGACGCGGTCCACACGCCCGTCGGCTACCACGCGGCCCTCGCCGACCTGGGCTGCGAGGTCGACGCGTGGGAGACGACGTACGTCCACCTCCTCCAGGGCGAGGACCCGGTGCTCGACTGGGTCAAGGGGACGGGGCTGCGTCCGGTCCTCGGCGAACTGGGGCCGGACGCGGACCCCTTCGTCGCCGAGTACCGCGCCGCACTCCGCGAGGCGTATCCGCCCACCGCGCACGGCACACCGTTCCCGTTCCGCCGCATCTTCGTCGTCGCACACAAGCCGGAGACCGCCCGGTGATCACCGCCGTCGACCACGTCCTGCTCGCCGCCCCACCCGGGACGGGAGGACCGGCTGCGGGCGTACTACGCCGGTGTCCTCGGCATGGCGAAGATCCAGAAGCCGCCCGCACTCGCCGTCCGGGGAGGCTGCTGGTTCGCGGCGGGGGCGGTGCTGCTGCACCTGGGGGTGGAGGCGGATTTCCGGCCGCAGAGGAAGGCCCACCCCGGCCTGCGCGTGCGGGACATCGACGCGTTCGCCGGCCGGCTGGCCGGGCGCGGGGCCCTCGTGACGTGGGACGACGGCCTGCCGGGGTGTCGGCGGTTCTACTCCGAGGATCCGGTGGGGAACCGGTTGGAGTTCCTGGAGCCGGGCTGAGGGGCCTCGGGGGGCCTACGGCCGAGCGAGGTTTGATGTTGTGCAGAATATTGACTGCGGATAGATAGACGCCTACCTTCGCGGTGTTCCTCCCTCGTCCCCCGAAGCTCCAGGGAGAGCCGTATGTCACCGTCGTCCCCCCTCCCCGACCCCGCCGAGCAGGCCGACCAGGCCCGGCGGACCAGGCAGTTGCGTCGTGTGGCGCTGTCCGGGCTGCTCGGTACCGCCGTCGAGTTCTACGACTTCCTCGTCTACGGCACGGTCGCCGCACTGGTGTTCGGCGAGTTGTTCTTCCCCGGCGCGGATCCGGCGGTCGGCACGATCGCCGCGTTCGGCACGTTCGCCGCCGGGTACCTCGCCCGCCCGCTGGGCGGAATCGTGTTCGGGCACTTCGGCGACCGGCTGGGCCGCAAGTCGATGCTGCTGCTGACCATGGGACTGATGGGCGGCGCCAGCTTCCTCATCGGCCTGCTGCCCACCTACGACACCATCGGCGTGTGGGCGCCCGTACTGCTGATCACCCTGCGGGTGGTGCAGGGCATCGCCATCGGCGGTGAGTGGGGCGGCGCCACGCTGATGGTCGTCGAACACGCGGGCGAGCGGCGGCGCGGCCTGTGGTCCAGCTTCACGCAGATGGGAGCGCCGCTGGGCTCCCTGCTCTCCTCGCTGGTCGTCACGATGGTCGTGGCGATGCCGCGTGAGCAGTTCGCCGCGTGGGGGTGGCGGGTGCCGTTCCTGCTGAGCGTGGTGCTGCTGGGTGTGGGCCTGTTCGTGCGGCTGAAGGTCGTGGAGAGCCCGCTGTTCACCCGCGTCAGCAAGGACCGCGCGCAGGCCCGGCTGCCGCTGCTGGAGGTGGTGCGCAGGCCGCGCGCGCTGGTGCTGGCGGCGTGCGTGGGCATCGGCGCGTTCACCGCGCAGTCGCTGCTGACCAGCTATCTGATCGCGTACGCCACCGGGATCGGGTATCCCCGGCCGCAGGTGCTGACCGCGCTGACGGTCTCCGCGGCGGTGGCGCTGGTGGTGCTGCCGTGCGCGTCGGCGCTCTCCGACCGCGTCGGGCGCCGCCCGGTGGTCCTGGCCGGTGCCGTCGCCTCCGCCGTCCTGGCCTTCCCCGTGCTGGCGCTGGTGGACTCCCGCTCGCCGGGGCTGCTGATCCTCGCGGTCGTGCTGGGACACGGCATCGCCCAGTCGGTGATGTACGGGCCGCTGGGGGCGCTGCTGACCGAGATGTTCGGCACGCGGGTCCGCTACACCGGGGCCTCGCTGGGCTACCAGCTCGCCACGCTGATCGGGGCCGGGTTCTCCCCGATGATCGCCGGGAGCCTGGTCGCCGCGAACGGGGGGTCCGGTACGCCGGTCTCGCTGCTGATCTGCGCGGGCGCGGTGATCACCGCCGTGACCGTGTGGTTCGTACGGGAGACCCATCGGGAGTCGCTGGGAGAGGCGGTTGTCCCCGAGGGGGCCGAGGGGGCCGCGAAGGAGGAAGTGGCGTCCTAGCGGTGACCTCCGGTCGGGGGGCCGTCGGGTGGGGGGTGGGGGCTGCGGGGTTGTGTCCCGGCCGCGGGTCGGTGGGGGTTCTCGCGCAGTTCCCCGCGCCCCTGACGGGCCGCGGCCGCGCCCGTACTCTTGCGCTGTGGAGGACGAGATCCTGGGTGTCGAGGTGGTCGGCGTGCCGCAGCCGCGGCCGCAGTCGCTGGTGCTCTCCTTCTTCGGGAATCACGTGCTGGACCGGGGCGAGCGCGGCCTCGGGGTGTACTCGGGGAGCATCATCGACGTGCTCGGGCGGGTCGGCACGGGCGAGCAGGCCGTGCGGTCGACGCTCACCCGCATGGTCAACCGGGGGCTGCTGCGCCGCCAGCGCGAGGGCCGGCGGATGTTCTTCGCCCTCACCCCGCACGCGGAGGACATCCTGCGTGACGGCGGCCAGCGCATCTGGCGCGACGGCGCCGTGAACGAGGACTGGGACGGCACCTGGACCCTCCTCGGCTTCTCCCTCCCCGAGTCCTGGCAGCGCCAGCGGCACGACCTGCGCTCCCGGCTCACCTGGTCCGGTTTCGGCGCCCTCTACAGCGGGCTGTGGATCGCCCCGGGGCGGGTGGACGTCCGGGAGATCGTCTCGGAGTTGGGGCTGGACGCGCATGTGAAGGTGTTCCACGCCCGGGCCGACGCCTTCACCGACGTCGGCCTGATGATCCGCGAGAGCTGGGACCTGGAGACCCTCGCCGCGCGCTACGTCACCTTCGACAAGCGGTGGACCACCGCAGAGGTCGCCGAGGCCGACCCGATCGCCACCCGGCTGCGCCTGGTCGCCGAGTGGCTGCGCATCATCCGTACCGACCCGCGCCTGCCCGTGCAGCACCTGCCGGCCGACTGGCCCGCGCGGCAGGCCCAGGACACGTTCCGGCGCCTCGCCGAGCAGACGGCGGGACCGGCCGGACGGATGGCCGCGGACGTACTGGAAACGATCCCGCTGCGTCCCGTCGCAGACGAAATGCCGTAGCCGAAACGGATTTCTGCATTCCGCGCCCACTCGCCGCTCCCCGGCGCTTCCGGGGCCCTCGGCGGTGCTTCTGGTGCAGGTGTGGCCGATATTGTTCTTTGTCTTTCCTTTGTTAAGGATATATTCTCGGTTCACTTTTGATGTCTCCCGCCGGCAGTTCGGGGAAGCGGGAGTTCGTGCTGTGACCAGGGGGGATCTGGGCCAGTGAGTACTTGCTGAGCCACTCGGCGCGCTTGACGGGGTTTGTGACGCGCGCCACATAGGCTTTTTGTCGTCCCGGTCGGGATTTCTTCCCGCGTATCTCCGCGCGGATTCCCCGGTCGGCCGATTTCCGCTGCGCCGAATCATTCATTTCTTGATTGTCGACCGCATATCGCGTATATAGCCGCGCCCGCGCGCACCCCATGCCTGACCGCCAGGGGGTGCGGGTGCGATGCCGCCCGCCCGCGGGCGGGTCACCAGGGGGAAAAACATATGAAGATCGCGTTCCTGATCAACAATGCCTTCGGTATCGGAGGCACCATCCGATCGACCGCCAACCTGTCCGCCGCGTTCGCCGACCGGCACGACGTGGAGGTCGTCAGCGTCCACCGCTCCCGCGACGAACCGGCCCTCCCGTTCGACCCGCGCGTGCGTCTGACCTCGCTGATCGACCTGCGCGAGGACAGCCCCGGATTCGAGGGCGACCACCCGCTGACCCAGCGGCCCGGCACGATGTTCCCGTACACCGGGGCCACCGGGAACCTGCCCTACACCGGGCTCCAGGACGAACGCATCGGCGGCTTCCTCACCGACACCGAGGCCGACGTCGTCATCGCCACCCGCCCCGACCTCAACGGCTACCTCGCCCGCGACGGCCGACGCCGCTACCTGCGGATCGGCCAGGAGCACCTCAGCCTCGACCAGTACCGGGAACCGCTGCGCGGCGACCAGAACCGCGCGATCGGCGGACTCGACGCCTACGTCACCGTCTCCGAGGCCGACGCCGCCCAGTACCGCGCCGCCCTGCCCGACGTCACCACCACCATCGTCTGCGTCCCCAACGGGGTCCAGGCCCCCGCCGTCGAACGCTCCACCCTCGACTCCCGGGTCATCGTCGCCGCCGGCCGGCTCATCCCCATCAAGCGGTACGACCGACTGGTGAACGCCTTCGCCAAGGTCGCCGCCGACCACCCCGGCTGGACCCTGCGGATCTACGGACGCGGCCCGCAGAAGGAGAACCTGCGCCAGCTGATCGACCGGCTCGGGCTGCACGACCGGGTGTTCCTCATGGGGGCGGTCTCCCCGATCGAGACGGAATGGGCCAAGGGCGCCGTCGCCGCCGTCTCCTCCGACATGGAGTCCTTCGGCATGACCATCGTCGAGGCCATGCACTGCGGCGTCCCGGTCGTCGCCACGGACTGCCCCCACGGCCCCGGCGAGATCATCACCCATGGCGAGGACGGCATCCTCGTCCCGCTCGACGGGGACGTCGACGCCTACGCCGACGCGCTGAACCGTGTCGTCGGCGACGAGGCCCTGCGCGCCCGGCTCGGCAAGCAGGCCCTCATCAAGGCCGAGACCTACGCCCCCGCCGTCATCGCGCGGCGCTACGAGAGCCTCTTCGAGGAGCTGACCGCATCCCGGCGCCGGGGCTGGGACGGCGCCGCCCGGCTGAAGCGGCTCGCCGCCCGTGCCGTCCGGCCCCGCCCCACGAAGGCCGCCGTCACCCCCGCCGCCGAGGCCGACGGGAGCGCTCCCACGGCGGCCGCGCACGCCCGTGCCACCGGCGACGGCGGCCTCACCGTCCTCCTCGACCCGGCCGAGCTGCCCTCCGGGGACCTCGACTTCGTCGCCCGGCTGCGCCGCGATCCCGGCAAGCGGCAGGTCAGGGTGCCGGCGCTGCCGAGCGCCGGCGCGCCGGGCGGCGTGCTGCGGGCGACCGTGAACCCCGGCGAGCACACCCTCGCCGAGGGGCGCTGGGACTGCTACGTCGCGCCGCGCGGCTCGAACAAGCGGATGCGGTTGCGCGCACGGCTGGTGGAGCAGGCCGCGCTGGTCGGACAGGCGCCGCGGGTGGACGAACGGGGGGTCGGGGCGTGGATCCCGTACCCGACCGTCGACGGGTTCCTCGCCCTGCGGACGTGGCTGCGGCCCGCGCACGCGGAGATCGACGCCGTCGAGGTGGGGGAGGGGGCGGTGACCGTGACCGGCACGCTCCTCGGGGGCGCCGAGTCCGTCGCCACCGGGGCCGTGGTGCGGGTGGTGTCCCGGGCCGACAGCGCGTACGACTTCACCGTGGCCGCGTCGGCTGTGGGGGAGCGGGGGTTCCGGTTCACCGTGCCGTACGGCGAGCTCATGGCTCGGCGGAGTGTCGAGCACGATCTGTGGGATCTGCGGCTGGGCGAGGTGCCGGTGGGCCGGATCGGGGGTGACGTGGTGGAGCGGCGGAAGACCGATCTGGTGCCTGGGCAGGAGTTCGAGCACGGGGAGCGGGGGTGGACGCGGGTGCGGCCGTACTTCACCGTGAACAACGAACTGGCGCTCAGTGCGAAGGATGTGGGCGAGGGCGCGTAGGGGGAGGACGCCTAGGGGGTGGGGGTGCCTGTTTCGTCGGCGGGTGCGGGTGCTTCGTGGTTGCTCGCGCAGTTCCCCGCGCCCCTAAAAGACGAAAAGCACGGGGCGCAGCCCCTGCTTTTCAGGGGCGCGGGGAACTGCGCGAGAAGCCCCGCCGGGCCGCACCCGGCGACGAAACCGGCACCCCGCCACGCACCCCCCGGCTCAGAACTTCCGGTGGCCGATGAGGCGCGGCTTCTGGTTGAGCCCGTCCAGACCGTGCCACGCCAGGTTCACCAGATGCGCCGCCACCTCCGCCTTCTTCGGCCGGCGCACATCCAGCCACCACTGACCGGTCAGGGCGACCATCCCCACCAGCGCCTGCGCGTACAGCGGCGCGAGCTTCGGGTCGAAGCCGCGGCTCTTGAACTCACGGCCGAGGATGTCCTCCACCTGCGTGGCGATGTCGGAGATGAGGGACGCGAAGGAACCCGTGGACTGCGGGATCGGGGAGTCACGGACCAGGATGCGGAAACCGTCCGTGTGGTCCTCGATGAAGTCCAGCAGCGCGAACGCGGCCTGTTCGAGGAGTTCACGCGGGTGCCCGGCCGTCAGCGAACTGGTCACCATGTCCAGCAGCCGGCTCATCTCACGGTCCACCACCACCGCGTACAGCCCCTCCTTGCCGCCGAAGTGCTCGTACACCACCGGCTTCGACACCCCGGCCTTCGCCGCGATCTCCTCCACCGACGTGGCCTCGAAGCCCTTCGCGGCGAAGAGGGCCCGCCCGACCTCCAGCAGCTGCGCCCGGCGCTCGGCGCCCGTCATCCGGGTGCGGCGAACACGCCGCGGCTTGTCATTGCTCGGGGTGCTGCTGGAGTCGGTCGCCACGGCGTCAATCATGCCGCCTCGGCGGGCGCCTTCCGGTGTCCGGAGCCGTCCTCACCCGTCTTGCGCCTGGAATCGATACGCGAGCGTGACGGCCAGCGGACGTCGTACGCCCAGCCGAACACCTCGAACCACCGGATCAGCCGAGCGGAGGAGTCCAACTGGCCGCGCTCCACTCCGTGCCGGGCCGAGGTGGGGTCGGCGTGGTGGAGGTTGTGCCACGACTCGCCGCAGGAGAGGACCGCCAGCCACCACACGTTGCCCGAGCGGTCGCGGGACTTGAAGGGGCGCTTGCCGACGGCGTGGCAGATCGAGTTGATCGACCAGGTCACGTGGTGCAGCAGGGCCACCCGGACGAGGGAGCCCCAGAAGAACGCGGTGAACGCGCCCCACCAGGACATCGTCACCAGACCGCCGATCAGCGGCGGCAGGGCGAGGGAGAGCATCGTCCAGAAGATGAACTGGCGGGAGATCGCCCGGAGCGCCGGGTCCTTGATCAGGTCCGGCGCGTACTTCTCCTGCGAGGTCTGCTCCTCGTCGAACATCCAGCCGATGTGGGCCCACCACAGGCCCTTCATCAGCGCGGGGACCGTCTCGCCGTAGCGCCACGGCGAGTGGGGGTCGCCCTCGGCGTCGGAGAACTTGTGGTGTTTGCGGTGGTCGGCCACCCAGCGCACCAGCGGACCCTCGACCGCCATCGAACCGGCGATCGCCAGGGCGAGCTTCAGCGGCCGCTTGGCCTTGAACGAACCGTGCGTGAAGTGCCGGTGGAAACCGATCGTGATGCCGTGGCAGCCCAGGTAGTAGAAGAACACCAGCAGGCCGAGATCCAGCCAGCTCACGCCCCAGCCCCAGGCCAGCGGCACCGCCGCGAGGACCGCGAGGAACGGGACGGTGATGAAGAGGAGCAGGGTGATCTGCTCGATCGAACGCTTCTGCTCGCCGCCCAGCGTGGCCGACGGGGCGGAGGAGTCGGTCGCTGCGGAGTCGGGATGGCCGGTCGCATTCGGTGCGTCTTCGATCACATCGGACCTTGAGCTCATGGGGCGTCCCCTGGGGGGTCGAGGGTGAGGAGAGGGGGAGGTGCCTACGGCGACAGCGTGCGGGGGTCACCTGTCGGCACTCCCTACGGTTCCGTAACCTACGGCATCGTAAGTATGGCAGCGCGGTGCCGGGCGGCAAGGGTCCCCCTGTTCAGCGCGTCCAGGTGTAGCGGGCGGGCACGGTGGACAGGTGGCACTCAGTGCCGCGAAAGTGGCACCTGTCGCGGGGGGCGCCCAGGTGGACGCCTATCCTGGACTCGTTCGGACAGCGCGGTCCGCTCTGAATCCTGCCCGGCCGCCGGGCCACACACCGCGGCCCAGACCGCCGGGCCCCCACCCGGGTTCCCCTCAGCCGAGCTTCAACACTGCAAGGAGCCGCACCTGTGAGCAGTGCCGACGACCAGACCACCACGGTCAGCAGCGAGCTGCGCGCCGACATCCGGCGCCTGGGTGACCTACTGGGCGAGACCCTCGTACGCCAGGAGGGCCCCGAACTCCTGGAGCTGGTCGAGCGTGTCCGCCACCTGACCCGCGAGGACGGTGAAGCCGCCGCCGACCTGCTGCGCGGCACCGAACTGGAGACCGCGGCCAAGCTGGTCCGCGCCTTCTCCACCTACTTCCACCTGGCCAACGTCACCGAACAGGTGCACCGCGGCCGCGAGCTGAGGGCACGCCGTGCCGCCGAGGGCGGCCTCCTCGCCCGTACGGCCGATCGCCTGAAGGACGCCGACCCCGAACACCTGCGCGAGACGGTCGCGAACCTCAACGTCCGCCCCGTCTTCACCGCCCACCCCACCGAGGCCGCGCGCCGCTCGGTCCTCAACAAGCTCCGGCGCATCGCCGCGCTGCTGGAGACCCCGGTCATCGAGTCCGACCGCCGCCGCTACGACATCCGGCTGGCCGAGAACATCGACCTGGTGTGGCAGACGGACGAACTCCGCGTCGTCCGCCCCGAGCCCGCCGACGAGGCCCGCAACGCCATCTACTACCTCGACGAGCTGCACGCGAACGCCGTCGGCGACGTCCTGGAGGACCTCACCGCCGAGCTGGAGCGCGTCGGCGTGACGATCCCCGACGCCACCCGCCCCCTCACCTTCGGCACCTGGATCGGCGGCGACCGCGACGGCAACCCCAACGTCACCCCCCAGGTGACCTGGGACGTCCTGATCCTCCAGCACGAGCACGGCATCAACGACGCCCTCGAACTCATCGACGAACTGCGCGGCTTCCTCTCCAACTCCATCCGCTACACGGGTGCCACGGAGGAACTGCTCACCTCGCTCCAGGCCGACCTGGAGGCGCTGCCCGAGATCAGCCCCCGCTACAAGCGCCTCAACGCCGAGGAGCCCTACCGGCTCAAGGCCACCTGCATCCGGCAGAAGCTGGAGAACACCAAGCAGCGCCTCGCCAAGGGCACCCCCCACGAGGACGGCCGCGACTACCTCGGCACCGCCGAACTGCTCCACGACCTCACCCTCATCCAGACCTCCCTGCGCGAGCACCGCGGCGGCCTCTTCGCCGACGGCCGGATGAACCGCACCATCCGCACCCTCTCCGCCTTCGGCCTCCAGCTCGCCACCATGGACGTCCGCGAACACGCCGACGCCCACCACCACGCCCTCGGCCAGCTCTTCGACCGCCTCGGCGAGGAGTCCTGGCGGTACGAGGACATGCCCCGCGAGTACCGCCACAAGCTGCTCGCCCGCGAACTGCGCTCCCGGCGTCCCCTCGCCCCGACGCCCGCGCCGCTGGACGCCGCCGGCGCCAAGACCCTCGGCGTGTTCGAAACCGTCAAGAAGGCGCTCGCCGTCTTCGGCCCCGAGGTCATCGAGTCGTACATCATCTCGATGTGCCAGGGCGCCGACGACGTCTTCGCCGCCACCGTCCTCGCCCGCGAGGCCGGCCTCATCGACCTCCACGCCGGCTGGGCCAAGATCGGCATCGTCCCGCTGCTGGAGACGACCGACGAACTCAAGGCCGCCGACACCATCCTCGAGGAGATGCTCGCCGACCCCTCCTACCGGCGACTCGTCGCCCTGCGCGGCGACGTCCAGGAGGTCATGCTCGGCTACTCGGACTCCTCCAAGTTCGGCGGCATCACCACCTCGCAGTGGGAGATCCACCGCGCCCAGCGCCGTCTGCGCGACGTCGCCCACCGCTACGGCGTGCGTCTGCGCCTCTTCCACGGCCGCGGCGGCACCGTCGGCCGCGGCGGCGGCCCCTCGCACGACGCGATCCTCGCGCAGCCCTGGGGCACCCTGGAGGGCGAGATCAAGGTGACCGAGCAGGGCGAGGTCATCTCCGACAAGTACCTCGTCCCCTCCCTGGCCAGGGAGAACCTGGAACTGACGGTCGCCGCCACGCTCCAGGCCTCCGCCCTGCACACCGCCCCCCGCCAGTCCGAGGACGCCCTCGCCCGCTGGGACGCCGCGATGGACGTCGTCTCCGACGCCGCCCACGCCGCCTACCGCAAGCTCGTCGAGGACCCCGACCTGCCGACGTACTTCCTCGCCTCCACGCCGGTCGACCAGCTCGCCGACCTGCACCTCGGCTCGCGGCCCTCCCGCCGCCCCGGCTCGGGCGTCTCGCTCGACGGCCTGCGCGCCATCCCCTGGGTCTTCGGCTGGACCCAGTCACGGCAGATCGTGCCCGGCTGGTTCGGCGTGGGCTCCGGCCTGAAGGCGCTGCGCGAAGCGGGCCTGGACACCGTGCTCGACGAGATGCACGAGCAGTGGCACTTCTTCCGCAACTTCCTCTCCAACGTCGAGATGACGCTGGCCAAGACGGACCTGCGGATCGCCCAGCACTACGTCGACACGCTCGTCCCCGACGAGCTCAAGCACGTCTTCGACAGGATCAGGGCGGAACACGAGCTGACCGTCCGCGAGGTGCTCCGCATCACCGGCGAGGACAAGCTGCTGGACGCCAACCCCGTCCTGCAGCAGACCTTCTCCATCCGCGACGCCTATCTCGACCCGATCTCCTACCTCCAGGTCGCGCTGCTGAAGCGCCAGCGGGACGCTGCCGCTGCGGGGGAGGCGGCGGATCCGCTGCTGGCGCGGGCGTTGCTGCTCACGGTCAACGGGGTGGCGGCGGGTCTGCGCAATACGGGCTGACTTCGTGGGCTTCGATGGCGGCTGACGGCCCGGTGGGGCTTCTCGCGCAGTTCCCCGCGCACCTGAAAGACCAGGCCCTGCGGGCCTGAAAAACCACGGCCCTGCGGGCCTGGAAAGCGGCGGGGCTGCGGGCCTGAAAAGCACGGGGCGCAGCCCCTGCTTTTCAGGGGCGCGGGGAACTGCGCGAGAAGCCCCACCGGCCGTCAGCCGAAAACCGGCTCACAGCGCGACCCACGCCGCCGTGATCAGCGCGAACCCCAACCCGCCCAGCACCCACGCCGACCGCACCATCCGCAACCCCCCGGCCACGACCACCGCGGCGAGCAGCAGCGCGCCGCCCAACGGCACCCACGCGTGCAGCAGGCCCGCCGGACCCGTCCGTACGACATCGCCGCTGCCCGGCTTCACCACCACGGTGTACGTCTCACCGGTCTCCACGGCCACCGACCGCTCGATGTCGACCCGGTCCCGGGCCCGCGACCCCGTCGACACCGGCTCGTAGGGACCCCAGCAGGTCTCGCCCTGGCACCGGGACACCGTCATCGTGCCCTGCTCGCGCCCCTTGCTCAGCATCACGTGCTGGGCGCAGCCCCAGGACCCCCACACCCCGGCGATCAGGATCACCACCGCGATCGCACCCATGGCCGCCAGCCGCCCGTACCGCAGCGCGGCCGACGCGCCGACGCCGCTCGGGCGCGCACGGCGCCGCGAACGGTGAGCGGGGGCTTTGCTGTCAGGCATGGCGGGGATCATTGGCCATGACACTGCGGTCGGTCAACTCCCCCTGGCCGGCGCACGACAGCGGACCAAACGGAACATTCACGGGAAAAAGCTCAGGAGTTGTACGTCCCCTGTGCCCGCTCCAACCCCTCGATCACCAGACACTCCACCGCGTCCGCCGCCCGGTCCACGAAGTAGTCCAACTCCTTGCGCTCCGTGGAGGAAAAGTCCTTCAACACGAAGTCCGCGACCTGCATCCGGCCCGGCGGACGACCGATCCCGAACCGCACCCGGTGGTACTCCGACCCCATCGCCTTCGTCATCGACTTCAACCCGTTGTGACCGTTGTCACCACCACCGAGCTTCAGCCGCAACGTGCCGTAGTCGATGTCCAACTCGTCATGGATCGCCACGATGTTCGCCACCGGCACCTTGTAGAAGTCCCGCAGCGCGGTCACCGGCCCGCCCGACAGATTCATGTACGACATCGGCTTGGCCAGGATCACCCGACGGTTCCCCGGCCCCGGCGGCCCGATCCGCCCCTCGACGACCTGCGCCTGCGCCTTCCCGGCCCGCTTGAACCTCCCCCCGATCCGCTCGGCCAGCAGATCGGCCACCATGAACCCCACGTTGTGCCGGTTCGCCGCGTACTCGGGCCCGGGATTGCCGAGCCCGGCGATCAGCCAGGGGGCGCTCGGATCGGTCGTCACGTGCATGTCTCCTTGATACGCGGGCGGATGCCCGGATACGCGCCAGCCGCCGCCCCCCGGAGGGAAGCAGCGGCTGACGAACCGATGACAGAGCCGGGGCTCAGGCCTCCGCGGCCTCGTCACCCTCGGCGGACTCCTCCGACGGCTCCTCCGCCTGCGCGGCCAGGACCTGCAGGACGACGGTGTCCTCCTCGACAGCCAGCTTGGTGCCCTTCGGCAGCGGGATGTCCTTGGCGAGGATGGAGTCGCCGGCCGCCAGACCCTCGATGGAGACGGTGACGGACTCGGGGATGTGGGTGGCCTCGGCCTCGACCGGAAGCGCGTTCAGGACGTGCTCCAGCAGGAAGGCACCCGGGGCCAGGTCACCCTCGGTGTGGACGTAGATCTCGACGTTGACCTGCTCGCCGCGCTTGACGAGCTGAAGGTCGACGTGCTCCAGGAAGCCCTTGATCGGGTCGCGCTGCACGGACTTCGGGATCGCCAGCTCGTTGGACTTGCCGTCGATGTCCAGGGAGATCAGGACGTTCGGCGTACGCAGCGCGAGCAGCAGCTCGTGGCCCGGAAGCGTCAGGTGGATCGGGTCGGAACCGTGACCGTACAGAACACCGGGAACCTTGGAGTCACGGCGGATACGACGGGCGGCACCCTTGCCGAACTCGGTACGCGTCGACGCGGCGAGCTTCACCTCGGACATGATCACTCCTCGTAGAGAACTGGGGAAACGTGGTCACCCGGCCAAACCATCGGCCTGCTACGAAGAGCGCGTCGATAACGGACCGCCGTACCCGCAGGTACGGCCTCCCTCGCCGAGCAACTGTGACAGCTTACGCAGCGGGAAGGCCGTACAAGAAATCGATCTAGACGAAGCTAGAGCAACGCCGTCACTGCTCGTCGAAGAGGCTCGTCACCGAACCGTCCTCGAACACCTCACGCACCGCGCTCGCGATCGTCGGCGCGATCGACAGCACCGTGATCTTGTCCAGCTCCAGCTCGCTCGGCGTCGGCAGCGAGTTGGTGAACACGAACTCACTCACCTTCGAGTTCTTCAGCCGATCAGCGGCCGGACCCGAGAGCACACCGTGCGTCGCCGTCACGATGACGTCCTCCGCACCGTGCGCGAACAGCGCGTCCGCCGCCGCACAGATGGTGCCACCGGTGTCGATCATGTCGTCCACCAGGACACACACCCGGCCCTCGACCTCACCCACGACCTCGTGGACGGTCACCTGGTTCGCCACGTCCTTGTCACGCCGCTTGTGCACGATGGCCAGCGGCGCACCCAGACGGTCGCACCAACGGTCCGCCACCCGCACGCGACCCGCGTCCGGCGAGACCACCGTGAGCTTGTTCCGGTCCACCTTCGCGCCCACGTAGTCCGCCAGCAGCGGCAGCGCGAACAGATGGTCGACGGGCCCGTCGAAGAAACCCTGGATCTGGTCCGTGTGCAGATCCACGGCCAGGATCCGGTCCGCACCCGCCGTCTTCATCAGATCCGCGATCAGACGCGCCGAGATCGGTTCACGACCACGGTGCTTCTTGTCCTGCCGCGCGTAACCGTAGAACGGCACGATGACGGTGATCGAGCGGGCGGAGGCACGCTTCAGCGCGTCGATCATGATCAACTGCTCCATGACCCACTTGTTGATCGGAGCCGTGTGGCTCTGGATCAGGAAGCAGTCCGCACCTCGCGCCGACTCCTGGTAGCGGACATAGATCTCGCCGTTGGCGAAGTCGAAGGCCTTCGTCGGGACGACCCCGACACCCAGCTGCTGGGCGATCTCCTCGGCAAGCTCGGGGTGGGCGCGGCCGGAGAAGAACATCATCTTCTTCTCGCCGGTCGTCTTGATCCCGGTCACAGCACTGTCTCCTCAGAGGTTTCTCAGCCGGGCACGGAAAAGCCGCTCAGCTGGGGTGCGGGTGTGCACTTATCACGGTACGACGTCCTTGGCGCACCTGTTTCCAGTCAGCTTTCGCTCTCGCCCTCCCGGGACGCCGCCTCGGCAGCCTTCGCCGACGCGCTCCCCGGCCGCTTACGGGCCACCCAACCCTCGATATTCCTTTGCTGGCCACGGGCGACGGCCAGCGAACCGGGCGGCACATCCTTCGTGATCACGGACCCGGCGGCGGTGTACGCGCCGTCCCCGACCGTGACAGGCGCCACAAACATGTTGTCCGAGCCCGTCTTGCAGTGCGAGCCGACGGTCGTGTGGTGCTTGTTCTCACCGTCGTAGTTCACGAACACGCTCGCCGCACCGATGTTCGAGTACTCGCCGATCGTCGCATCACCGACGTACGACAGGTGCGGGACCTTCGTCCCCTCGCCGATGGTCGCGTTCTTGGTCTCGACGTACGTGCCGATCTTCGACTTCAGCCCGAGCCGCGTGCCGGGACGCAGGTACGCGTACGGCCCCACGGTCGCCTGCGGCCCCACCTCGGCGCCGTCCGCCACGGTGTTGTCGACGCGCGCGCCGGCCCCGACCGTGGTGTCCTTCAGCCGGCTGTTCGGACCGACCTCCGCGCCCTCGGCGAGATGCGTGGCCCCGAGGAGCTGGGTGCCCGGGTGGACGACGGCGTCCTGCTCGAACGTCACGGTGACGTCGACCCAGGTGGTGGCGGGGTCGACCACGGTCACCCCGGCGAGCATGGCCTCGGTGAGCAGCCGGTCGTTCAGGATGCGGCGGGCCTCGGAGAGCTGCACACGATTGTTGATCCCGGCGATCTCCCGGTGGTCGCCCGCGACGGAGGCGCCGACCCGGTGCCCCGCCTCCCGCAGGATCCCGAGCACGTCCGTCAGGTACTCCTCGCCCTGGCTGTTGTCGGTCCGCACCTTCCCGAGGGCGTCCGCGAGCAGCTGGCCGTCGAACGCGAACACCCCGGAGTTGATCTCACGGATCGCGCGCTGCGACTCGGTGGCGTCCTTGTGCTCCACGATGGCCGTCACCGCACCGGAGGCGCCGTCCCGCACGATGCGGCCGTAGCCGGTGGCGTCCGGGACCTCGGCGGTCAGCACGGTCACGGCGTTGCCGTCGGCCGAGTGGGTGGCCGCGAGCGCCTGGAGGGTGGCGCCGGTGAGCAGCGGGGTGTCGCCGCAGACGACGACCACGGTCCCGTCGACGACGCCGCCCAGCTCCTCCAGGCCCATCCGTACGGCGTGGCCCGTGCCGTTCTGCTCCGCCTGGACCGCCGTACGCACGCCGGGGTCGACCTCGGCGAGGTGCGCGGTGACCTTCTCGCGGGCGTGCCCCACGACGACGACCAGGTTCTCGGGCTCCAACTCGCGCGCGGCGGCGAGGACGTGGCCCACCAGGGAGCGGCCACAGATGCTGTGCAGAACCTTGGGTGTGGCCGACTTCATACGGGTGCCCTCACCCGCTGCTAGGACGACGACGGCTGCCGGGCGGGTTGCGCTCACGGGGATGCCCTTCGGCTGTGGGTGCGGTGGGGGTTGACATCCGCAGGATACCGGGGCGTTGTGAGGGGGAAATGTGAGCGGGTCCTGACCCGTGTTGCTGGGGTCAGGACCCGAACTGAGCTTGGCTCCCCCGCCAGGACTCGAACCCGGACATATGGCACCAAAAGCCACAGTGCTGCCAATTACACCACAGGGGATCAAACTCGCCTAAACCGGACATTTAGTCGGCTCGCCGAGTGGCACTACACACTATGCCGTACCAAGACCCTTCGATGCGACGGTACAACTCTGCGCTCCGGCGAACCTTGATCCCCAAGCAGCCTCGATAGGCCTCGCCCACGTTCTTGCGATGCGTCGTCGGGTTGTGCTTCTTGAGCACCGTCTTGCCGAGAAGGGATCTGTCGATGCCGACGAGGTGGGCCCAGTAGCGCTCGGCGGCTTCCACGTCGGCGGTCTCGTGGATCATGACGCGGACGTGGAGGCGATCGCGCTCGACGCCGACGAGGTCCAGCCAGGCGAGGAACATGGCGATCATATTGGGGTCGCTGTTCACGAACTCCACGGATTCGCGGCGGGTGTGCGGCTTGTCCTTCGTGCCCTCGGCCCAGTACAAGCCGACTCCCGCAAGGAACAACTCGCGGTCGGAAAGGGCACCGACCGCGGCTGCTGCAGCCCGCTTGGCTTCCTCGCGTTCAAGGTTCTGTGCGGCTCGCAGTCGTGCGAGTCCCGCGTTCATGCGTGCGCGCTGCTCATCGGGCGTGCACTGTGGCGTCGGAGCCGGGAGATCCCGCACCCAGAGCGAGACTGAGCTCTTCGAGCAGCCCGGCTCGGCCTGGATCTGGTTGTACGTCCAGCCCTGTTGTCGTAGGTCTCGTGCTCTCTCGCGGAGGTCATCTTTGGCCCTGGGGCGCTTCGTCCACTCCGGGGGTGGCTCGCCCTCGACCAGGCGCTGAAGGATCTCCTTGTTGTGGACCTGAAGCTCGTCGCGGATCTGCCGGAGGCTGTAGCCCTCGCGGCGCAGCGCGACCGCCCGCTCTCGCAGCCCCTCGAAGTCGGCGTACTTGCTGTGTGGATGTGCCATGGGCATACCGTCCGGGCGGAATGGGCCGTTCCGGGGTCGAACGGTGGGCGATTCAGCTGTTCGAGGGATACCGGGCGGTTTCGCTTCTGTTCGAATGTGCCGTGTGGTGTCGGGCGGTACGGGAAACTCGCCGGAAAAGCGGGGGCGCTCGAACGTAGGCTTGGGTGTATGACCACGACGGGGGAAGACCACACCGCGGCCGGGACGGGGGACGGGGCCGGACCGTGGTGGTGGGAGCGGTGGCGGAGCGCCGCCCTCGACGGCGGGCTGGCGCTGGTGTCGGCCGTCGAGTGTTCGATCGAGGGCGTCGAGTTCGCCCGGAACGCAGCGCTGCCGGAGGCCGTGGGGGTCGTCTTCGGGGTGCTCGCCGGGTCCGTGCTGCTGGTGCGGCGGATGTGGCCCGTCGCCGTCGTGCTGGTCTTCATCGCCGTCGCGCCCGCCCAGATGGGGTATCTGATGGGGCTCGTCGGCCTCTATACGCTCGCGGCCTCGGAGGCGCCGAGACGGATCATCGGGGCGCTGTCGGGGATGGCGTTCGCCGGTGTGTTCATCGTGTGGTTCGTGGAGGCGACCCGGAGCAATCTCCAGGGGGACGGGGCGGTCGGCGGCGGGGACGTGTTCGCCGTGTTCCTCGCGTCCACGATGGCGATCGGGCTGACCGCGCCGCCGGTGCTGCTGGGGCTGTACGTCGGGGCGCGGCGGCGGCTGATGGAGAGTCTGCGGGAGCGGGCGGATTCGCTGGAGCGGGAGCTGCAACTGCTCGCGGAGCGGGCGGAGGAGCGGGCCGAGTGGGCTCGGGGGGAGGAGCGGACCCGGATCGCGCGGGAGATGCATGACGTGGTCGCGCACCGGGTGTCGTTGATGGTCGTGCACGCGGCCGCTCTTCAGGCCGTGGCCCGGAAGGATCCGGAGAAGGCCGTGCGGAACGCGGCGTTGGTGGGGGACATGGGGCGCCAGGCGTTGACCGAGTTGCGGGAGATGCTCGGGGTGTTGCGGTCGGGGGAGGGGTTCTCGTCGATGGCGTCGGCGCGGCCGGGGTCGGTGTCCGCGCCCGCGCCCGCGCCGGTGCCGTTGGCGGCGGTGGGGGCGGCGGCCGCGGCGGCGGCTTCGCGGGCCGAGGACGAGGCGGCGGAGGGGCCTTGTCTGGCCGAGCTGGAGGTGTTGGTGGGGCAGTCGGCGGCCGCGGGGATGATCGTCGAGCTGTCGGTGGAGGGGGAGGTGCGGGTGTATGCGGCCGAGGTGGAGCAGACGGCGTACCGGGTGGTGCAGGAGGCGTTGACCAACGTCCACAAGCATGCGGCGGGGGCGAAGACGCGGGTGCGGCTCGCGCATCGGGAGGCGGAGATCGCGATGCAGGTGGAGAACGGCCCCCCGCCGGAGCCGGGTGCGGCGGCGGCCGCGCGGTTGCCGAGCGGAGGCAACGGTCTGCTCGGGATGAAGGAGCGGGTGGCGGAGCTGGGGGGTGTCTTCGTGTCCGGGCCCACGGACGCCGGGGGTTTCCGGGTGTCGGCGGTGCTTCCGGCCGCGCCGTAAGGGGCGCAGCCCCTTCAGGGGCGCGGGGAAGTGCGCGAGCAGCCCCACACGACGGACGACCGTCCCCTCCGTGCGGCCCTACGGTGGAACGGCCCAGGACGCGACGCGGATGGCGGCCGACGGCCGAAGCCCCCACGGCCGAACCCCCACCCCGGCCGAGCCTCACCGGTCGAACCCCCACCCCGGCCGGGCCTCACCGGCCGAACCCATGGAGTGACCCGCTCAGCCCGCCGTCAGGCGCACCGGCGCCGAACCCGTGAGCAGCGTCGTGAGGGCGCTGTCGATGGTGGGGCCCAGGTACCAGTCCCCGGTGTGGTCGAGGGCGTACGTACGGCCCTCGGTGTCGATGGCGATGAGGGCCCGGGTGGCGATCTCGTGGCCGAGGGGGCAGACCTCGGTGTCGAGGGCGCGGCCGAGGTCGCCGAGGGTGCGGGCCATGTGGAGGCCGTGCAGCGGGTCGAGGTGCAGGTCGGCGGGGGCGAGCCGGCGGCCGGGGCCCTGGGCGGTGAGGCGCAGGCCGCCGAACTCGGCCCAGGCCTCGACGGCGGCCGGGAAGACCGCGTGGCGGTGTCCGGCGGGGGAGGTGTGCTCGCGCAGGGCGTCGGCCCAGATCTCGGCCTGCTTTATGTCCCAGCGGCCCGGCTGCCACCCGGCGGCGCGCAGGGCGGCGTCGACGGGAACGGAGAAGCGCGTGGTGGAGGTGCGGTCTGTGTGCATCTGCCCTTTGTTCGTCGGTGGTTCGTAGGTGTGCGTCGGTGGCGCCCGGCCGAGCCTGGGTCGTGTTCCGCGGGTCGTCCTCCGCGGGGCCCGACCTGACTGACGTGTTCTCCGGGCGCCGGGGTTCCTAGTTCTCCTGGGTCGGGTCCACGATGCGTACGCCGAAGTGGGTGCTGAGGGCCGTGCAGGAGCGGCAGGGCGTGGCGAACGCGCCGTGCAGGGGGTCGCCGTCCTCGCGGATGTGGCGGGTGGTGAGCTTGGCCTGCTTGAGGGCCTTGCGGGCCTCGCCGTTGGACATGGGTCTGCGGGCGGCGCGCTTGCTGCGGGCCGCGTCGGCGCCGGTGATGTGGCGGGAGATGAGGATGGCCTCGGCGCAGCGTCCGGTGAACCGGTCGCGCCGGTCGGTGGCGAGGGAGTCGAGGAACTCCTGGACCAGCGGGTGCAGGGGCGGTGCCTGGTCGCCGCGGGCGGCGGTGCCGGTGAGGGTCTCGCCGCGTACGGAGAGGGCGGCGGCCACGGTCGGCAGGATGCCGTCGCGGCGGTGGAGGAGGGCGGGGGCGTGCGGCTGCTCCGCGGTGCTCCAGCCGATGCGAGGGTCGCCCGAAGGACCCGCCTGCGTCGCGCTCATGGTCGTGATCCCCTCCTGTTGCATCCCCCGCCAGGGGACACAGAGTGCCAAACGGCGTGGCCGGTGCGGAAGCTGGGGCGGTACGACACGCCCGGGCTTCGGCGTTGCGTGAGGGTGGTGTGACGGCTGGTCACGGAAGCGGAGGCCCGATGACCGGTGTCGCCGTACCGCATAGGCTGTCGACAACCGCGATCCGTTCGGTCTTGCGATCGAGGGCGGACAGAACAGGCCGTACCAGGGCCTTTTCTGCTGTCGGAGAGCAGTCGACACAGCAACAACGCAGCCAGAAACAGGTCTCACAGAACGCCGCAGGGGGCTACCGCCATGACGACAGGTCGGCTCGGGCAGCAAGCCGCGCCGCCGAACGCGGCCTACGCCGGGCAGGTCGTGCAGTTTCCGGACCCGGTCCGGGCGGCGCGTCACCCGAGGGGTGTCCGTGTTGACGCGCACGGCTATCCGGACTTCTCGCCCTATGCGCGTGCCGCGGCGGAGATCGCCGATCCCCCGGAGGGGTTCGGGGTGGACGAGCTGCGGTTGACGGACTACGTGTCCGCGAACGCGGCGCTGGCGGCGTCCGGTCACGAGCTGTGGGACACGATCCCGCCGGTGGCGACGCCGCACGGCTGGACGTGGCACCACGCGCCGGGCGGTCGGCGGCTGGAGCTGGTGCCGGTCGAGGTGAAGGCGCTGCTGCGGCACCACGGTGGGATCGCGACGGCGCGCGTGGACCAGCACAAGCGGGGCACGCGGCCGTTGCAGGAGACCCGGCCTGCGCACTTCGGGCTGCCGAAGTCGTCGGCGGTGGCGGTGACGGAGACGCAGGTGCAGGGGGTCGAGGAGGACCTCGGGTACCGGTTGCCGGGCGCGTACCGGTCGTTTTTGAAGGCGGCGGGCGGGTGCGCCCCCGTGGGGGCGGCGCTGGACGCGGAGCTGGGGCTGCTGGTCGACCAGCCGTTCTTCACGGTGCGCGACGAGGCCGCGGTGAACGACCTGGTGTACGTCAACAAGTGTCTGCGGGACCACCTCACCAAGGACTATCTCGCGGTGGCGTTCGCGCAGGGCGGGATCCTCGCGGTGAAGGTGAAGGGCGACCGGATCGGGTCGGTGTGGTTCTGCGCGTACGACGACGCCCGTGACGTCGATCCGTCGTGGCCGCCGGCCGAGCGGGTGGAGCGGTTGTTGCTCCCCGCCGGTGAGGACTTCGACGCGTTCCTGTCCCGGCTGGCGGGCAATCCGCCGGAACTGGAGACGGTGGCCAACCTGATGGTGGACGGTGGCTTCGCGCGTGCCGTGCCGGTCGCGGCGTCTTCGGCGTCCTCGGCGTCCTCGGTGGGGGAGTGAGTTTTCGATGGTGACGTTCGCTCAGGCGCAGGAGCGCGCCGAGGAGTGGATCAACGGCGATCTGCCGGGCTATCAGCACCGTGAGGTGCGGGTGCGGGAGTTCGAGCTCGGGTTCGTGGTGTGGGCGGAGGACCGGGCGGACGGTCCGCGTTCCGACGGTGGCGCGCAGCGGCTGGTGATCGCCCGGGACAGCGGGGAGGCCACGTTGTGGCCGTCGCTGCCGGTGGGTGAGGTGATCCGCCGGTTCGAGGAGGAGTACGGCCGTACGGAGGCGGCTCCGGCCGCCGCGCCGGCGCCTCCGGCCCGGGTGGACCTGAACCAGACGTCGTTCCTGCTGACTCCGCCGGAGTGGTTGCAGGACGCGGCGGACCGGATGGGCATTCCGGACCACCGCACGGGTGCGGGGGCCGGGTCCGGCTCCGGTGCCGGTGCCGGTGCGTCCGACGGTGCCGGGTCCCGTCCCGCTGCTGCTGCCACTGCCGCCGATGCCGGTTCCGGTGGCGGTACGGGTGGTTCCGGTTCTCCGGGTGTCAACGGGGCGTCCGGGGGCGGCGGTTCGCTGCCCGAGACGATGGCGGGGCCGGTCGGGCAGTCGCCGTCGGCCGGCCGTGGGGTGCCCGACGCCCCGGCCGACGCCACGCCGTGGCCGGCCGCCGCCGCGGACGACGAGGTGCGGGACGCGGTGCCGCCGCCGCGGGACGCCGAACCGCACGACGTGGTGCCCGCCGGGGCGACCCCGTGGGCCGGGACGGACACCAACGCCGAGGCCGAGGACGACCGTTCGGTGCCGCTGCCGGACACGGTGTTCGCGCCCCAGCTGTCCGAGGCGAGCGACACCGACGACGCCCCCTCGCCCAGCGCGCTGCCGGAGGCCAAGACGGCGCTGATCTCCGGCGGCAGCCAGCTCCCGCGTACGGCGGTGGCGCCCGCCCTGGGCGCCCCCGGCCCCGACTCGGGCGCACCGGGCGGCCCCGCGCAGCCGCAGCAGCAGCCTCCGTCCGGCCCGGGGACCCCGCCGCCGGGCGCGCAGTCGTACGGGTATCCGCAGGGCCCCGGTGGACCGCAGGGCCCCGGCACGCCGCCGCCCGGCGCGCCGCAGTCGTACGGCTACCCGCAGGGCCCGGGTGGTCCGCAGGGCCTGGGTACGCCGCCTCCGGGGGCTCCGCCGGCGCCCCACGCCGGCGACATCGCGGACGCCGCCACGAGCAAGGCCGCGCCGCCGCCGCGCCGGGGCGGTGGGGCCGGTACGCCGCCGCCTCCGGCTCCGCCCGGGGCCCCGGGGACGCCGGGCGCCCGGCCGGGCGCCACGCCTCCGCCGCCGTCCGGTCCCGGCGCTCCGGGCACCCCGGCGGGCGGGTATGTGCCGACCCAACTGGTCTCCTCCCTCGGGCCGGACGGTCCGGGGGGCCCGGGTGCGCCCGGTGCTCCTGGTGGGCCGAATCCGCCGGGGGGTACGCCCGCCGGTGGGGTGCACCATGCGGCGACGATGCTGGCCGGCCCGGCCGTGGGCGGCCCGGGTGCGCCGCTGCCTCCGGGGCCTCCTGGGGCTCCGGGCCAGCCGGGCGGACCGCAGGCCCCCGGCGCCCCGGGTGCTCCCGGTGCTCCTGGTGGGCCGAATCCGCCGGGGGGTACGCCCGCCGGTGGGGTGCACCATGCGGCGACGATGCTGGCCGGCCCGGCCGTGGGCGGCCCCGGTGCGCCCGGTGCTCCGGGTGCGCCGCCCGGTGCCCCCGGTCCCGTGCACCACGCGGAGACGATGCTGGCCGGGCCGCCGCTCGGTGGTCCCGGTGCGCCCGGGGCCCCGCAGCCGCCCGGGCCGCCCGGGATGCCGCCGGGGGCTCCGCACGGGATGCCCGGTCAGCCGATGCCCGGTCAGCCGGGGCCGCCGATGGGGGCTCCGCCGGCGTACGGCTATCCGCAGCCGCCCGCCGGGCAGCCGACCGTGGGCCCCGGCTACCAGGCCGTGCTGCGCTTCCGGGCGCCGGACGGGTCCGAGCAGCAGGTGATCCGGCGTTCGGCGCCGGGGACGCCGCACCCGGAGTGGCAGATCTTCCACGAGCTGCGCGGGATGAACATCCCGCCGGAGGCCGTGCTGGAGCTGCACACCGAGTTGGAGTCGTGCGAGCTGCCGGGTGCGTACTGCGCGCGGATGATCCGTGAGCAGTGGCCGAACGCGCGCATCACCTCCATCGCCCCCTACGGCAAGGACCACGCGAGCCGGCAGCAGGGCATGGCCCAGCTCCTCGCCCACCAGGGCGAGTTGCACCAGGTGGCGGACGGTCCGGCGCGGCCCGCGCCGGTGCGTGCGCCGTTGCAGCCGGCGCAGCCGGCGCCGCCGGTCCCGCCGGAGTTGATCGGGCAGGAGCTGGCGGCGGCGTTCGGGCCGGGGGTGTTCCGGTTCGACCAGCAGGCCGTGTCGCGGCAGGGCGTTCCGCCGATCGTGGCGCACACCCTGGTCGTCGCCGGACTGCCGGTGGACATGGGTCCCTTCTTCTGGGCGCAGGCCCAGCCGGGCCGTCCGGTGCCGACGCTGGCGGAGCTGGCGCAGGAGCGCGGGGTGCAGCCGGCGGCCGACGCGGGCTCGTACCTGGTGATGGGCAGCGACTTCGGCAAGGCGCTCTGTGTGCAGTACGGCACGGCGAACATCGTGGCCGTGCCGGTGGAGGCGGGGCCGGGCGGTGCGCCCGTACCGCCGCAGTTCGTGAACACGGGGCTGCCCGAGTTCGCGCGCTGCCTGGCGCTGCTCGGCAGGATGTGGCGACTGCGCTTCGGCCTCAACCAGGAGCAGGCGGGCCGCTGGACCGTCGACTTCCAGGCGCAGCTCGCCGGGCTCGACCCGGCGGCGCTCGCCTCGCCGGAGAGCTGGTGGTCGGTGCTGCTGGAGCAGATGTGGGACGGGTTGCTGTGACCCGTCGCGGCTGACCTCCACGTCGGCCGCCCGTCTACGCAGGACGCGAGGGCCCGGCCCGGACACGCGAGTGATCCGGGCCGGGCCCTCGCGTGTGTCTGGGTCGAGG
This sequence comes from Streptomyces sp. NPDC034049, assembly GCF_055575575.1. Lineage (NCBI taxonomy): Bacteria > Bacillati > Actinomycetota > Actinomycetes > Kitasatosporales > Streptomycetaceae > Streptomyces > Streptomyces sp. NPDC034049. The sequence goes on along the minus strand of NZ_JBVISJ010000005.1, from coordinate 133,137 downwards.
CCCGAAACGGGTGCGGGTGCGCCCTGCGGGTGTCCGGCCGCTCGCTCCCGTGACCTCGCACGGAGTGTCGCGTTATGAACCCTTTGGTCCGATCCATCAAGATGTGGCGCGAAATCATCATTTCGTGTGCGTCCGGCGGAGAGGGCCCAGCATGAGCAGCGCACCGACGGCACCCCATGACTTCGAGTTCGACGTCGTACGGCGTGGCTACCGTCCCGAGGAGGTCGACGCCCACGCGGCGGCCCTCTCCAGGGACCGGGACGCCGCCTGGGAGCGCGCCGCCCGGCTGACCGTGCTGGCCCGGGAGATGGGCGCGGACCTGGCCCTGCTGCGCGAGACGGTCGCCGGGCTCACCCCGCAGACGTACGAGGCGCTCGGCGGGCGCGCCCGGGAGCTGTTCGAGCTCGGCGTGGAGGAGGCCGAGGCCGTCCGCGAGGGCGGGCGCGAGGACGCCCGGCGGATCGTCGCGGACGCGGAGGAGGCCGGGCAGCGGCTGCGGGGGGCCGCGCAGGCGTACGCCGACAAGCTGCGCGGCGAGGCCGAGGAGCGGGCCCGGCAGGTGGTGCTGGCGGCCCAGGCCGAGGCGGACGAGCTGCGGATCGAGGCCCGGCGCGGGGTGAAGGAGGGGCGGGGCGAGGCGCTGGCCGCACTGCGGGAGACGCGGGAGCGGACGGAGGGCATGCTCGCGGAACTCCAGAAGGAGTACGACGAGCGGGTGGCCGGGATCGAGCGGGAGGTCGCCGAACGGGAGGCCGCGTTCGACGAGGGGCTGGCCGAACGGGTCGCTCGCGCGGAGGCGGAACTGCTGGCTGCCGAGCGCGCCTTCGCCGACGCGGAGGCCGATGCGGCCCGGATGCAGGAGGAGGCGGAGGAGCGGGCCGCCGAGGCGTTGGCGGAGGCGCAGCGGCGGGAGGAGTGGGTGGCCCGGGAGACCGAGCGGGTGCTGCGGGAGCACGGGGAGCGGTGGGACGACGTGCGGGCGCACATGGACTGCATCCGGGAGAGTCTGTCGGCGCTGACCGAGTAGGGGTGAGTGGGGGAGACAGGGGCGCGAGGGGTCTGGTCGGTGCGTTGTCGGGAGCGGGTCCGGTGGGGCTTCTCGCGCAGTTCCCCGCGCTGCTGAAAAGCCCCGGTGCCCAGCGGATGCAGCGTGGCCGGGGGCCCGGGTGCCGCTTCGGCGGTCCCGGGCCCCCGGCCACGACGTGTCAGTCGCCCCTTCTTGTCGCGCCTGCCAGGATCCAGCCCTCCACCGCCTCGTACTGCCTGCGGTGTTCCTCCGCCTCGGTGCGGCCGGAGAGGGCCGTGCCCAGCCAGCCGAAGGCGAAGCCGAGGGGGATGGAGAGCAGGCCCGTGGTGGTGAAGGGGAACCAGTTGAAGTCGGCCCCGGGGAAGGCGGAGTGGGGGGAGCCGGAGACCAGGTTGGTGCCGGTCATGAGGACGAGGACGGAGAGGGTGCCGCCGACGAGGGTGTACATCAGGCCCCGCCGGGTGTAGCGGCGCCAGAAGAGGCCGTAGACCAGGGCGGGCGCGATGGCGGAGGCGCCCAGGCAGAAGGAGAGCGTGACCAGGGGCTGGAGGTTGCGGTGCTGGACCATCGTGGCGAGGACGATCGCCGTGACGCCGACCGCGCCCGCCGACAGCCGGGCGATCGTCATCTCGCGGCGGGGCGTGAGCGGCCTGGTCGCGTGGGCCGCGAAGACGTCGTGGGCGAGGGAGTTGGCGCAGGCGAGGATCATGCCGGCCACGGAGGCGAGCAGCGTCAGGAAGACCGCCGTCGTCACCGTCGTGAGGAGCAGTGTCTCCGCCGTGGACACCTCCGTGCCGAACGCCGCCATCGAGCCCAGCAGATAGGCCGTGTTGCCCTGGGGGTCGACCGCCGCGATCACCTCACGGCCGATCAGGGCCGTCGCGCCGAAGCCGATCACCGAGATGATCACGACGAAGAGGGCCACGGAGGGGACCGCCCAGGACAGTGAGCGGCGGACCTGGCGGGCGCTGTTCGCGGTGTACATGCGCATGGTGACGTGCGGGAGGCAGGCACCGCCGAGGACGACCGTCAACTGGGCGCTGATCATGTCGAGTTCGGGGTACGGGCCGCCGGAGAACTGGAGGCCGGAGCTGAGGTAGCCGGTGCCGACGCCGCTCTTCTCCGCCGCCGCGCCGAGCAGCAGGCCGGGGTCCCAGTCGAACTTGTGCAGGATCAGCACGGCGACGAGCGCGCCCGAGCCGAGCAGCATCACGATCTTGAGGATCTGGATGAGGGCGGTGCCCTTCATGCCGCCGATCGCCGCGTAGCCGATCATCAGGGCGCCGACGACCACCACGACACCGGTCTTCAGGCTGGCGTTGGAGAAGCCGAGGATGAACGCCAACAGGTCACCGGTACCGGCGAGTTGGACCAGCATCATCGGCATCAGCGCGGCGATCGTGACCACGCAGGCGACGATGCGTACGGAGCGGCCGGGCATCCGCCGGGCGAGCGCGTCGCCCATCGTGAACCGGCCCGCGTTGCGCAGGGGTTCGGCCAGCAGGAACATCAGCAGCATCAGGGACAGGGCGGTGCTCAGGGCGAGGACGACACCGTCGTAGCCGAAGAGGGCGATCACTCCACCGGTGCCCAGCACGGTCGCCGCCGAGATGTAGTCGCCGGCGATGGCGAGGCCGTTGCGCATGGGGGAGAGCGAGCCGTAGCCGGTGTAGAACTCGTCGAGGTCGTCCCGGTCGGGGCCCGTCATCACGCACAGCAGGAGCGTGATGGTGGCGACCGCCGTGAAGCCGACGAGCGACATGGCCCGTGCCGAGCCGCTGAACTCGGCGAGTCCGCCCGCGGCCGTGGTCGAGGGGGCGCCGGCGGTGAGGACGATGGTGGTGCCGAGGTTCATCGGACGGTCCCCCGCCTCGCGTCGACCGCGGCCAGGTCGCGCATGCGGTCGGCCAGTGGGTCGACGCGCAGACGGGCGGTGTGCTCGTAGAGCCAGATGGCGAGGCAGGTCACCGGTACCTGGAGGAGGCCGAGCAGCAGGCCCGCGGAGAGTCCGCCGCTGACCTCGCCCGTCATGAACGAGGGGGAGAAGGCGGACAGCAGGAGGAACAGCACGAAGTAGCCGAGGGCCGTCAGTGTCGCCACCCGCCGCTGCCAGCGGTAGGCGCCGCGCAGCACCCGCAGGTCGCTGTGGTGACCGAGGGAGGGATGTCGGGGGGTGTCTGACGTCGGCTGAGGTTCTGGTTCCCGGGGGGCCCAGGGGTAGGTCTGGTACGAGGGGGACGAGGTGGGCGGCGGGTACGGCGATCGGTGCGGGGGTGACGAGTACGGGTCGGTCATCCCTTGGTCTCCTTGCGCGGCTCGGGTCCGGGTGCGGACCGCAGGGAGGGGGGCGGGCGTGAACGCTACTCGTGGGTTCGGCGAAGCGCGAGGCTTTCCGCAAACTGATCGGTCGGTATGCGCTTACTTGGAGGATCTGCCGCTGACCTGGGGTGTTACCGGGATTAACTCAGGTTTTTTGAACGAGGGTCAGAAGGGAGTTGTGGGCTTGCTGTGTGCAGTGTGTGAGATGTGCCTCACCGATCGCCACTTGGTCAACAAAACGGCACTGGTTACCCTCCCTTCGACCAACGAATAACCAAAAAATAAAAAAGCGGGGGGAAGAGTGCGACCACACAGTCGCAGTCGAGCCATGCGCGGAGCGATGACCGTCGCTGCCGCGGTGCTCGTGCTGGCCGCCGGCGTACAGGCCGCGCCGGTGCAGGCGGCGGGCACGGATCAGGACACGGGGAACACCGGCCGCACGGCCGACGACGGGGCACGGGGCAAGGACTTCTGGGAGGACGACGAGCTGCCGGCCGCCACGGCCGAGGCGCGCGCCTCCGAGCGGGCCGTCGCATCCGGAAAGCCCGTCGCTGTCGACGAGTTGACGTCGTCGACCAGCAGGGTCGTCGCCAATCCCGACGGCACGTTCACCGCCGAGACGGCGACGTCGCCCGAACGCGTCCGCAAGGACGGCGCGTGGACGGACATCGACACGACCCTCGTCGCCGGGCCGGACGGCGGCCTCGCGCCGCGCGCCGCCGAGGACATCCGCTTCTCCGGCGGCGGCACCGACGAACCGCTGGCCCGGATGGTGCTGGCGGGCAAGGAGTACGCGGTGTCGTCCCCGTGGGCGCTGCCGGAACCGGAGGTCGACGGCTCGTCGGCCGTGTACCGCTCGGTGCTCCCGGACGTGGACCTCGCCGTGCAGGCCCACCCCGACGGCTTCACGTACCACCTGGTCGTCCACAGCCGCGAGGCCGCCGCCGACCCGGCCCTGCGGAAGGTGACCTTCCCCGTCGAGACCGAGGGGCTCTCCGTGCGCACGGACGACTCCGGCGCGGCCTCGTTCGTGGACGCCTCGGGACACGCGGTCGTCTCCAGCGGCTCGGCACTGATGTGGGACGCGGGCACCGGGGCCGCGCCCTCCGCGAACACCGCGGCCAGGAAGGCCTCGTCGTCGGTGCCGGCCACCGGGAGGAAGTCCGCGCCCGCGTCGCCCTCGGCCACCGTCGAGGCCGTCGCCGACTCCCTCGGCGTCGACGCCACCTCCCGTACGGCCGTCATGGACACGGCGTTCACCGACGACACCCTGACCGTAGTCCCGGACCGGGACTTCCTGACCGACACCGCCACCACCTACCCGGTGGTCATCGACCCGCCCGCGGTCAAGGCGACCCTGACGGGCTGGACCGCGCTGTGGTCGGACTCGCCCGGCACCAGCTTCTGGAAGACCAAGCACGCCCTCGGTGTGGGCTACGACGCGTACGTGGACAACAAGAAGTCCCGCTCGCTGTTCCAGTTCGACACCCGCAGGGTGGCCGGCAAGAAGATCATCGACGCCACCTTCACGGCGTACGCGATCTGGTCGGCCAACTGCGACAAGCGCGACGTCGACCTGTACCGCACCAGCCAGATCTCCTCGTCCACCACCTGGAACTCGCAGGAGAGGTCGCTCAAGTGGCACGCGAAGGTCGACACGGTCTCCGCCGCCAAGGGCCACTCCGCGGACTGCAAGGACGGTGACATCGAGTTCGACGCCACCGCGGCCGTCGCGCACACCGCGAAGGCGAAGGACACGCTGACCACGCTCGGTCTGCGGGCCGACGAGGGCGACCCGATCGCCTGGAAGCAGTTCATGTCGCCGCTGGACCCGGAGGCCACCTCCGCGCGCAAGCCCCGGCTGTCCATCACCTACGTCACCCCGCCGGACAGCAAGCCGTCCTCGGTGAAGATGTCCGACCCGAAGATCGCCTGCTCCGCCTCCTCGGCACCCGCGCAGATCCGGGACGCCACGCCCCGGCTGACCGCGACGCCCACGTCGAGCGATGCCTCCAACGCCTCGCTGCGCCCCAACTTCGAGCTGTACAAGGGCACTTCGACGACGGCGACCTCGCTGAAGCCGACCACCTGGACGGACAGCGGCACGGCCGGCACCTCCGTCACCGCGACCCTGGACGAGAAGGTCACGTACAAGTTCCGGGCCCGCACCGAGTACAAGTACACCTGGAAGGGCGACACCCACTCCCTCTACGGGCCGTGGTCGGGCTACTGCTACTTCACGGTGGACTCCAAGGGCCCACTGCTGCCGAAGGTCTCCTCGACCGTCTACCGGGAGTGCGCGGGCACCAGTTGTGACGCCGCCGACCCGGAGCTGGGCAGCGTCGGCATGACCGCCGGCTTCAAGATCGAGGGCGGCGCGGGCGACGTCCGCCGCTACGACTGGTGGCTCAACGGCGTGAAGCTCGGCAGCAAGTCGTTCACCGCCAACACCCCCACGTACGAGATCGAGGCCGCGCCCGACAAGCGGCTCACCAACACCCTGCGCGTGCAGACCTACGACGGGGCGGGCAACGCCAGCCCGCACGCCGACTACCAGTTCCGCGTGGCCAAGGGCTCCGACCCGGTCGCGAGCTGGAAGTTCGACGAGGGCGGCGGCACCACCGCCGCGGACTCCTCCGGCAACAACCGCACGCTCACCCTCACGTCGACGACCTGGACGGACAAGGCCCGCCTCGGCGGCGCGCTGCGCACCGCCAACGTCAGCGGACAGGGCGGGGTCACCGCGGCCTCCGTGCTCGACACCACCAACAGCTTCGCCGTCGGCGGCTGGGTGCGGCTGACCTCCAAGGACCACATCTCCACCGTGGCCACCCAGAGCGGCACCCGTGCGGGCGCCTTCCAGCTGTACTTCTCGCAGTCGCTGGACCGCTGGGTCTTCAACCGGTACGCGACCGACGCCGACGAGCCGGTGATCGTGCGCGCCCAGTCCAAGAAGCCGCCCGTGGTGGGTGCGTGGACCCATGTCATGGGCGTCTACGACCACAACAAGAAGCAGATCCGGCTCTACGTCAACGGACAGCTCCAGGCGGCCACCGAGTTCACCACCCCGTGGGCGGCCAAGGGCACCTTCGAGGTCGGCCGGATGAAGGCGAGCGGCCGGTACTCCTCGTGGTTCGAGGGCGACCTCGACCACATCCAGGTCTGGAACCGGGTCGTCTTCGACAACGAGATGGGCGCCGTCGCCAACGCCGAGAACCCGGCCACCGGGCACACGCAGCCCGCGCTGCTCGCCAACTGGGGCTTCGACGAGACCTCCGGCACCGTCGCCGCCGACGCCACCGGCCGGGGGCACGGCCTGACCCTCGAACAGGGCGCGGCCTTCGCCACCACCGACGATCCCGCCCACGGCAGCGTCCTGGAGCTCGACGCCGCCCAGTACTCGCGGGCCACCTCGCCCGTGTCCCTGGACGAGTCCGGCAGCTACACCCTGGCCGGCTGGGTCGACCTGGCCGCCCAGTCGCGGCTGGAGAACACCTCCATCGCGCACTCGCCGACCGTCTTCTCCCACCCGGGCGCCGAGCGGAACTCCTTCCGCCTCTGGTACCGGCAGCCGGAGGGCCAGAGCGTCGGCGACTGGAACTTCGGGCGCTACGAGACGGACGTCCTGCTCGGCCCGGCCGCCACGGTCACCTCCGACGAGGTCAACGCGCCCGGCGGCTGGGTGCACGTCGTCGCCGTCTTCGACTCGGTGAACAGCTCCATCAAGCTGTATGTCTCCGGGCAGCGGCAGGGCGACGAGGACGGTGTGCTCAGCGAGGACACCTACCAGCCCGCCGGTCCCCTGATGGTCGGCGGTTCGCGCCGCCACGACAACGGCGAGTGGGGCAACCCGCTGCCCGGCCGCCTCGACGACCTGCGCGTCTACGCGGGCGTGCTCTCCGACGCGGAGATCACCCAGCTGGCGACGGTCGACGAGCCGCCGGTGCCGATCGAGTAGCCGACCGCCTCCTTCCTCTTCCAGCGGTGTGCCGGGCCACCGGCCCGGCACACCCTCGTCCCACGATCCGGGAGAACTCCCCACGTGTTGTCCAGGAACAGCTCACTGCTGCCCAAAAGCTGGGCATGGAGCAGGGCGGGCCGACGCCGACTGGCGTCCGTCGTTCTGCCCGTGTCCACGGCGATCGTCGCCACACTGCTCAGCGCCGCACCGGCCCTCGCCGCCGACGACGAGCGCGACCACACCGCCCTGCAGAAGGCGAAGTACGGCAAGGCCCGGCCGTTCGACCCGAAGGTCACCAGGGTCAAGGACCCGACGGAGGCCGCCGCGCGCGAGACGCTCGCCAAGGCCCGCGCGAAGGTGACGTGGCCGGGGGCGTCGGCGGTGACGGTCGATCTGCCGCCGGAGAACAGCGAGAAGTCGGTCAAGGCCGCCGGGCTGCCCATCACGCTCGCCCAGCCCAGTGCCAAGGCGGTGAAGGCCGCGAAGGCCGCCGCCGGGTCCGCGAAGGCCGCCGAGGCCCCGGACGAGGCCAGGGTCCGCGTCCTCGACCGGAAGACCACCGGCCGACTCGGCATCGACGGCCTCGTCTTCACGGTCGCCCGTGCCGACGGCGGGACCGGGGCCGCGAGCATCGGCGCCACCATCGACTACAGCTCCTTCGCCGACGCCTACAGCGGCAACTGGTCCTCCCGGCTGCGTCTCGTGCAGCTTCCCGCGTGCGCGCTGACGACGCCGGAGAAGGCGGAGTGTCGTAAGACCACTCCGGTGGCGTCGGAGAACGACGGTGAGGCCGAGACGGTCACCGCGCAGCTCACGACCCCGAAGTCGGCCGCGGCCGGTTCGAAGACCAGGACGGCGCAGGCCGCGAGGCCCGCCGCGATGGTGCTGGCGCTGTCCGCCGCGGCCGGCTCGGACCAGGGCACCTACGAGGCGACGCCGCTGGCGGCCTCGTCGACCTGGTCGGCCGGCGGTTCCAACGGTGACTTCACCTGGAACTACCCCCTGGAGACCCCGCCGGCCCCGGCGGGCCCGGCGCCGAACCTGTCCATCGGCTACTCCGCGCAGAGCGTGGACGGCCGTACCTCCTCCACCAGCGCGCAGCCGTCGTGGATCGGTGAGGGCTTCGACCTGTCGACCTCGTACGTCGAGCGGGCGTACGGCAGTTGTGAGGACGACGGCCAGGACAAGAAGTACGACCAGTGCTGGAAGGAGGACAACGCCTCCCTCGTCCTCAACGGCAAGTCCACGCCCCTGGTGAAGGAGGGCGGCAAGTGGCGGCCCAAGAGCGACGACGGCGAGCGGGTCGTCCATGACACCGGCGCGGTCAACGGCGACGACGGTGACGCCGGGGAGAGCGGCGACAAGGGCGAGTTCTGGACGGTCACCGCGACCGACGGCACCCAGTACGTCTTCGGCAAGAACCGCCTGCCCGGCTGGAGTTCGGGCAAGGCGGAGACCAACTCGGTGTGGACGCTGCCGGTCTTCGGTGACGACTCCGGCGAGCCCGGGTACTCCTCCGGTGACTCCTTCTCCGGGCGCGCCAAGACGCAGGCCTGGCGGTGGAATCTCGACTACGTCGTGGACCCGCACGGCAACGTCATGACGTACTGGTACGACAAGGAGCTCAACCACTACGCCAAGAACGGCACCACCGGCAACGGCACCGAGTACGTGCGCGGCGGCTGGCTCAAGCGCATCGACTACGGCCAGCGCACCGACACGGTCTTCTCCACCACCCAGCCCGCCGCGGCCCGGGTGAAGTTCACCGTCGCCGAGCGCTGTCTGCCCGTCTCCGGCGGCGAGAGCTGCGGCTCGCTGACCTCGTCCAACCGCAATGCCTGGCCGGACGTGCCGTTCGACCAGATCTGCGCCGCCGACAAGCCCTGCACCGACCAGCCCAGCCCGTCGTTCTTCACCCGCAAGCGCCTGACCGACGTCACCACCCAGGTGTACGACGGCGCGGGCAGCGCCGAGAGCGACTACCGCGCGGTCAACGCCTGGCACCTGGGGCAGACCTTCCCCGACCCGGGCGACGGCTCGGACGCCGGCCTGTGGCTGGACTCCATCAAGCGCACCGGCAAGGTCGGCGGGGACGCCTCCCTGCCCTCGGTCACCTTCAGCGGCGTCCAGCTGCACAACCGCGTCGACCGCACCGGCGACGACGTCGCCCCCTTCATCAAGTGGCGCGTGCGTACGGTCACTTCGGAGACCGGCTCCAAGCTGACGGTGAACTACTCCAAGGAGGACTGCGTCGCCGGCTCGGACGTCCCCTCCGACCTGGACTCCAACACCCGCCGCTGCTACCCGGTCAAGTGGATCCCGCCGTCCAACCCGACGCCGGGCACCGACCCCAAGCCGCGCACGGACTTCTTCCACAAGTACGTCGTCACCCAGGTCACCGAGTCCGACCCCTACGGCGGCGCCCCGCTGAAGCAGACGGACTACACCTACAGCGGCGGCGGCGCGTGGGCGTACGACGACGAGTCGCCCATCACCCAGGCGAAATACCGCACCTGGGGCATCTGGCGCGGCTACCAGAAGGTCACCACGACCACCGGCGAGCCCTCCGGCACCCGCTCGAAGTCGACGACCCTCTACTACCGGGGCATGGACGGCGACAAGCAGTCCGGCGACACCACCCGCAAGGAGACGGTCACCGACTCCACGGGCAAGGAGGTCACGGACTCCGAGCAGTTCGCCGGCCAGGCCCGTGAGCAGATCACGTACAACGGCGTCGACGGCGCCGAGACCAGCGGCACGATCAACACCCCCTGGTCCCGCACGACCGCCACGGACAAGCACTCCTACGGCACGGTCAACGCGTACCTGGTCCGCACCGCCTCCACGGTCACCCGCACCCCGGTGGCCGGCGGCACCACGCTGACCTCCACCAAGTCCACGACGTACGACCCGACCAGCGGTCTCGCCCTGAAGGAGGAGACCGACGCGGCGGGCGAGAAGGACTGCGTCGTCACGGAGTACGCCGTCAACGAGACGGCATGGATCCTGTCCCTGCCCAAGCGGGTGGAGAGTGTGTCCACCGGCTGCGACGCCACCCCGAAACGAACGAACGACCCGAAGACGACCGACGTGATCTCGGACGTCCGGGTGTCGTACGACGGGCAGGCGTACGGGAAGGCGCCGACGAAGGGCGACTCGACCCGACAGGAGCGCGTCACCGGCTACGCCGCCGACGGCACCGCCCAGCTCCAGACCGTCACCACCGCCAAGTACGACGCGCTGGGCCGGCTCACCGACAGCTGGGACACCAAGGGCACCCGGACCAACCACGCCGAGTACACCCCGGCCGCGGGCGGCCCGCTGACCAAGCTCACGGAGATCAACGCCCTCGACCACGCCACCACCACCGAGTACGCGCCCGACTGGGGTGTGCGGACCGCGACCGTCGACCCGAACGGCAACCGTACGGAACTGGCGTACGACGCCTTCGGCCGGCTCACCGACGTGTGGCTCGCCGACCGTGACCGGGGCGCCGACCAGTCGCCCACGCACAAGTTCGAGTACAAGATCCAGAACACGGACGCGTCCTGGGTCGCCACCAAGTCGCTGAACAACGACGGCACCACCTACCGCACCGAGTACGCCATCTACGACGCGCTGCTGCGGCCGCGCCAGACCCAGACACCCGCCGCCTCGGGCACCGGCCGGGTCATCACCGAGACCAAGTACGACACCCGCGGCCTCGCCGTGTCCTCGTCGGCCGACTACATCGACACCACCGCGCCCTCCGGCAAGCTCGCCGACCTGCTGACGGCGGCCCCGGCCGGTACGGAGACGGTGTACGACGGCGCCGGGCGGCCGGTGATCGAGAAGATCCTCACCAACGAGAAGGAGTTCTCCCGCACCACGCACACTTACACCGGCGACACCACCACCGTGGAGCCGCCCACCGGTGCCCCCGCCGTACGCGAGAAGGTCGACGCCCGGGGCCGGCTGACCGAGAAGCTGGAGTACGACGGCAACAAGGCCACCGGCTCCTTCAGCCGCCTCTCCTACGGCTACGACCACGCCGACCGGCTCACCTCCGTCAAGGACGACGACGGCAACGCCTGGTCGTACGGCTTCGACCTGCTGGGCCGGCAGACCAGCACCTCGGACCCCGACGCGGGCGCCAGCACGTCCGAGTACAACGACCTCGACCAGGTCGTGGCGGCCACCGACGCCCGGCAGAAGTCCATCGGATTCACCTACGACCTGCTCGGCCGGACCACCGGCAAGCTCGACGGCAAGGTCCCGGTGGTGAACGGCGCGCCCGCGCCGGAGGACGCCAAGTACCTCGCGCGCTGGACGTACGACTCGATCGCCAAGGGCCGGCTCACCTCGGCCATCCGGTACGTCGGCGGCAAGGCGGGCAGCGTGTACGCGCTCACCAACGCCAAGTACGACAAGGTCTACCGGGTCCTGAACGAGCAGTACACGATCAGCAAGAGCGAAGGTGCCCTGTCCGGTGCCAACGGCACCTGGACCATCGCCAACGCCTACAACCTCGACGGCACCCTCCAGAAGCGCACCATCCCCGCGATGGGCGGCCTCGGGCAGGAGGTCCTGAAGTACGGCTACACCGAGCAGCGGATGCCGGACACCCTGGAGGGCCTCACCGGCATCGTCCAGAACACGGACTACCTCCCCGCCGGTGAGCAGATCCGCACCACGCTGGGCGTCTCCTCGGCGGCCGACTGGACCGAGATCAACCGGTCCTACGAGACCGGCACCAAGCGGCTGGCCCGCCAGAACGTGGTCTCCGAGACCCACACCGGCACCGACGCGGACGTGTACTACCGCTACGACCCCGCCGGCAACCCCGTCGAGATCGAGGACAAGGCCACCAGCCCCAGCGACCGGCAGTGTTTCACCTACGACGGCCACCGCCGTCTGAAGTCCGCCTGGACGGCCACGGCCGACTGTGCCACCACGCCGGCCACGGCCGACGTGGGCGGCCCCGGCAAGTACTGGCAGTCGTTCACCTACGACAGCGCCGGCAACCGCAAGACGGCCACCGACCACCTGACTGCCGAGACCACGTCGTACGTCTACAAGACGGCCGACCAGACCCGCCCGCACGCCCTGGCCTCCACCGAGACCAAGAAGGACGGCAAGGTCACCGCCACCACCGGCTACACCTACGACAAGGCGGGCAACACCGACCTCAGGACCGTCGGCGGCAAGACCCAGGACCTCGACTTCAACGCCGAGGGCAGCCTGGAGAAGGTCACCGGGGCGGACAAGGCCACCACGGAATTCCTCAACGACGCCGACGGCAACCGGCTCATCCGCCGCGACGCCACCGGCACGACCCTCTACCTGGGCGAGACCGAGCTGCGGCTCGACAGGACCAGTGGCGCCGTGTCCGCCACCCGCTACTACACCCACGGCGCCGAGAGCGTCGCGGTGCGCACCACGGCGGGTCTGTCCTGGATCGCCGGTGACCACAACGGCACGGCCAACGTCCAGGTCGACGCGGCCACGCAGCGGGTCACCCGGCGGCAGACGAAGCCGTTCGGCGAGGACCGGGGCACCGCTGCCCCCGCGTGGGTCGGCGAACGCGGTTTCGTGGGCGGTATCAAGGACCCGACCGGCCTCACCCACCTCGGCGCCCGCGACTACGACCCGACCACGGGCCGGTTCCTCAGCGTCGACCCGGTCGCGGACCTCAAGGACCCGCAGCAGATCAACGGCTACGCCTACAGCAACAACAACCCGGTCACCTTCGCGGACCCGGACGGCAAGTTCTTCTTCGCCCTGATCGCGCTGATCGTGGCCGTCGTCCCGCTGATCGTGGCGTACAGCAACTACGTCAGCAACAGGTCCTCCGGCTCCAGCGGCTCCGGCGGCATGTCCACGATGGGCAGCGCCAACTACGCCTCCTCGTCGGGCGGGGGCGGCAACTGTTCGCTGATCCAGCGGAACTACGGCATCTGCGACAACAAGGAGCCGGAGGACCCGAGAGCCGAGGGATCCTTCAAGGACTTCCTGGCGGGCGCGGGCCACAACGTCCTCTCCGGCATCGAGGCCATGTCAGAGTTCAGCCCCGGCTGCTGGTTCGAGGACTGCAGCGGCGCCACCGACATGTACGACGACTTCGTCGAGGGCAAGGGCGTCGACGAAGACTCCCAGGCGTACGACGCGGGCGACGACACGGCCGAGGTGCTGGGCTGGCTCACCGGCTTCGGAGGCGTGTTCAAGTCACTGGCCAAGAAGCTGGTGAAGAACACCAGCAAGAAGGCGGCCAAGGAAGCGGACGCGCCGAAGATCGGCTGCACCCAGTGCTTCCTCGCCGGCACCGATGTCCTCATGGCCGATGGGTCCACCAAGGACATCGAGGATGTCGAGGTCGGTGACGAGGTTCTGGCCACCGACCCGGAGACGGGCGAGACAGGCGCCCGTGAGGTCACCCGGCTCATCGTCACGGAGGACGACAAGCACTTCAACGAGCTGTCCATCGCCACGGAGGACGGCGTCGAGAAGCTCACGGCGACCCACGAGCACCCCTTCTGGTCGCCGTCCGAGCGGGACTGGATCGAGGCACGCGACCTCCGGCCGGGCATGACCCTGCGGACCGACGAGGGCGACACGGTCGCCGTCACCGCCAACCGCGCCTTCGAGCGGCACGCCCGCACGTACAACTTCACGGTCGCGGAACTGCACACGTATTACGTGCTGGCCGGGAAGACCCCCGTTCTGGTCCACAACAGCGACTGCGGGCCGGAACTGAACATCAACGAAGGTCAGTTCGGTAAGAAGTGGGGCAAGCACGCGCAGGACTACGGGCTCAACCCTGGCGACGCCTCGGCCCGGAAGTGGTTCCGGGACAAGATCTCGGAGGTGCGCGGCTCCCATGACGAGGTACGGCAAGGTCCCTGGAACCCCAACAACGGCGGAGGCAACGACTACTTCTTCTACCGGAGAGGGAAGGACCTGCTGGTGACCAAGGGCGACGGGCAGTTCGTCACCATGTTCCCCATGGACGGGAAACCCAACGGCTGGTTCCAGGACGCCAAGCCCTATTCGTGCAAGTGCAAGGAATGATTGTGGACGGACGAGAGATGGCGACACCACACGCCGGACAGCGGGTGACGTCCGCGCGGGCGATCCGCTATGTCGCTGAGGAAGATGCGGCGGGGGGCGGGGCCGCCGCAGGGCCCACTGGTGTTCCCTCTGCCGAGGGCATCGAACTGCTGCTTGCCGACGGTGGCTCCGTGGTGCTCTCCAGCGGCACGGACTGGACGCTGAAGGTCTCGACGGGCCGGTGGCCCGACCTGCCGGACTGGTGCTGGCCCGCCGAGTCGTGGCGGTACGAGCGGATCGACGAGATCGGGGCTCCCGGTCTCGATGAGATCGTCGCCTTCTCGGAGACAACGAACGAGATGGCGGAGACCTCTGGAGCCGTGCTTCAGTTTCCCTCAGGACGGATGACGATCAGGTCGGGTGAAGCGGTGACCTGGGAAATCGTGCCGACCGAGCCGCGCAACTGACCGGTCGCAGCGGAAAGAAGCGGGCCCTGCCGGATTCCTGGCAGGGCCCGCTTCTTCGTCCGCTCAGCCCTTCAGCACCGGAAACCTCCGAGGCGCCACCACCAGCAGCACCAGCAGGGCCGTCACCGCCGCGCAGCCCGCTCCCAGGTACACCGTGTGGACCGCGTCCGCGATCGCTTCGCGGACCGGCTCGGGGGCCGGGCCGGAACCCAGGTCGTGAGTCACGGCGTCGAGGTTTCCCGAGCCGCCCAGGCGCGACGCCAGCACCCCGTTCGCGACCGCGCCGAACACCGCCGCGCCCAGCGTCTGGCCCGTCTGGCGGCAGAAGAGGATGGAGGCCGTGGCGGTCCCCCGCTCCTCCCACTGCACCGACGCCTGCACACCGATGATCAGCGGCAGCTGGAACAGCCCCAGCGCGGCACCCAGCAACAGCATCAACAGCGTCGGCTGCCAGGGTTCGCCGGGGTACGGGAGGAGGAAGGCGAACGCGAAGAGCACGAGCGCCGCACCCGTGATGCCGAGGATCGACGTGTTCCGGAAGCCGATACGGCGGTAGACGTGCTGGCTGAGCGCCGCCGACAGCGGCCAGGTCAGCGTCCAGACGGAGACGAGGAAACCGGCGGCCACCGGCGCCAGCCCCAGCACCGACTGCGCGTACGTCGCCAGGAAGACCGTGGGCGCCACCATCAGCAGACCCAGCGCGCCGAGCGCCAGGTTCACCGCCACGATCGTGCGCCGGCGCCACACCCAGCCCGGGATGATCGGCTCGGCGGCCCGGCGTTCGATCAGCACCAGCACGCCGATCAGGGCGAGTCCCGTACCCAGCAGGGTGATCGACGGCCAGGACAGCCAGGGCCAGGCCACCCCGCCCTGCACCAGCGCCGTCAGCAGGGCCCCGCCGCAGGCGAGGATCGTCCCCGCGCCCGCCCAGTCGATCCGGGGCCGGCCGCCCGTCGACTCCCTCGGCGGCTCGTGCAGATGACGGACCAGCAGCCACAACGCCACCGCGCCGAGCGGCAGGTTGATGAGGAAGATCCAGCGCCAGTCCGCGTACGCGGCGAGGACCCCGCCCACTCCGGGGCCCGCCACCGCCGACACCGCCCACACCGTGGACAGCCGGGACTGGATCCGGGGCCGTTCCTCGAGCGGATACAGATCCGCCGCCAGCGTCTGCACCGTGCCCGCGAGGGCGCCGCCGCCCAGGCCCTGGACGACCCGGAAGGCGATCAGGGCGGCCATGTTCCAGGCCAGCGCGCACAGCAGCGAGCCCAGCAGGAACAGGGCCGCGCCCACGACGAGGACCGGTTTGCGGCCGAAGGTGTCGGAGAGCCTGCCGTAGACGGGGAGGGTGACGGTGACGGCGAGCAGATAGCCGGAGAAGAGCCAGGAGAAGACGGAGAAACCACCGAGGTCGGCGACGATCTGCGGTACGGCGATCGAGACGATCGTGGCGTCCAGCGCGGCCAGCCCCATGGCCAGCATCAGCGCGGCGGTGACGGCTCGCCGGCGGCCGGACCCGGTGCGCGGCACGGAGTCCGGTGCGACGGCTCTCGCACTCTCCGCCGGACCGCCCTCGGCTCGTCTGTCCTCCACCGGATGCCTTCCCCTTGCACCTATCCGCCGCCGACCACCATGCCATTGACCCTGACGCCACGGCAGGGTGCAGCCTGGTCGCACCGGAAGGAGGAGGGGAACCCCGAGGCCGTCTCCTCCCGGTGGGCGAGATCCCCTAGGGGTACCTCCGTACTACGGCCGGGGGCGGGTTCGTACCGCCGGAGGACGAGACGGCGGGCCTCCCGTCCTTAACCTGGCTTTACGCCGCTGGGGGGCGGTGCACCGGAGCGGTGGGGGTGGGGTTTTCCCCAGCAGAAGACTGCGCTGGGCACCAGCGCGCCGGACCCCCTCCGGGGACCAGACTCATCGACGTACCGCACGGCACGCCGCGTACCGCACGGCACGCCGCTACGCACAGGGCGACCCAGCAGCATCCGCTGCCCGACTTAGGAGACATACCGTGACATCGGCTGTGACCATCACCAGGCACGGGGGTACTGGAGGGACTACGGCCGTTGCCGCGCGGGCGCGGCAGGTCGTCAAGGCGTACGGGTCCGGTGAGACCCGCGTCGTCGCCCTCGACCACGTGGACGTGGACATCGCGCGGGGCCAGTTCACCGCGATCATGGGCCCGTCGGGGTCCGGCAAGTCCACCCTCATGCACTGCCTCGCCGGACTCGACACCGTGACCTCGGGCCAGATCCACCTCGACGACACCGAGATCACCGGCCTCAAGGACAAGAAGCTCACGCAGCTGCGCCGGGACCGGATCGGGTTCATCTTCCAGGCGTTCAACCTGCTGCCCACGCTGAACGCGATAGAGAACATCACCCTCCCCATGGACATCGCGGGACGGAAGCCGAACAAGGAGTGGCTGGGGCGGGTCGTCGACACCGTCGGGCTCTCCGACCGCCTCAGGCACCGGCCCACGCAGCTCTCCGGCGGCCAGCAGCAGCGCGTCGCCGTGGCCCGCGCCCTCGCCGCCCGGCCGGAGATCATCTTCGGTGACGAGCCGACGGGCAACCTGGACTCGCGGGCCGGCGCCGAGGTGCTGGGCTTCCTGCGCAGGTCGGTCGACGAGCTGGGCCAGACCATCGTGATGGTCACCCACGACCCGGTGGCCGCCTCGTACGCGGACCGGGTGCTGTACCTGGCCGACGGCCGCATCGTCGACGAGATGCTGAAGCCGACCGCCGAGGCCGTGCTGGACCGCATGAAGGACTTCGACGCGCGGGGGCGTACGTCATGAGTGTCATGAAGACCTCGATGCGCAACTTCTTCGCGCACAAGGGACGGATGGCGCTCTCCGCCATCGCGGTCATGCTGTCGGTGGCGTTCGTGACGGGGACCCTGGTCTTCACCGACACGATGGGCACCACGTTCGACAAGCTGTTCGCGGCCACCTCCTCCGATGTCACGGTCAGCGCCAAGGGCGCCTCGGACAGCGGGGAGACCCAGTCCGACAACGGCAAGCCCCCGGTCATGCCCGCGTCGGTCGTGGACCAGGTGGCCGGCGCGGACGGCGTGAAGTCGGCCGAGGGCACCGTCTTCTCGACCTCGGTCACGGTCGTCGACGCCGACAAGGACAACCTCTCGCCCACCAGCGGCGCCCCGACCATCGTCGGCAACTGGAACGCCAACGACGCCCGCACCATGAAGATCTCCTCCGGCAACGCGCCGCGCGGGCCCGACCAGATCATGGTCGACGCGGACACCGCCGACAAGCACGGGCTGAAGCTCGGCGACGAGATCGGTGTGATCAGCGCCGTCGGCACGCACGAGGCGAAGATCTCCGGCATCGCCGACTTCCAGGTCACCAACCCGGGCGCCGCGATCTTCTACCTCGACACCGAGACCGCGCAGCGGACCCTCGTCGGCGAGACCGGCGTCTACACCAACGTCAACGTCACCGCCGCGAACGGCTTCACGGACGCGCAGGTGAAGAAGAACGTCGCCGCCGACCTGGGCGCCGGCTACAAGGTGCAGACCGCCAAGGAGGTCGCGGACGCCAACGCCAAGGACGTCGGCGAGTTCATGAGCGTGATGAAGTACGCCATGCTCGGCTTCGCCGGGATCGCCTTCCTGGTCGGCATCTTCCTGATCATCAACACCTTCTCGATGCTGGTCGCCCAGCGGACCCGAGAGATCGGCCTGATGCGGGCCATCGGCTCCAGCCGGGGCCAGGTCAACCGGTCGGTCCTCGTCGAGGCCCTGCTCCTCGGGGTGTTCGGCTCGATCCTCGGCGTCGCCGGCGGTGTCGGCCTCGCCATCGGCCTGATGAAGCTGATGAGCGCCACCGGCATGAACCTGTCCACCGACGACCTCACCGTCGCCTGGACCACCCCGGCGGTCGGCCTGCTCCTCGGCATCGTCGTCACCGTCCTCGCCGCGTACGTCCCGGCCCGGCGCGCCGGCAAGGTCTCCCCGATGGCCGCCCTGCGCGACGCCGGCGCCCCGCTGGACGCCAAGGCCGGCCTCGTCCGGGCCGTGATCGGACTGCTCCTGACCGGCGCCGGCGGCTACTGCCTGTACCTGGCCTCCGCCGCCGACAAGGCGAGCGAGGGCTCGATGTGGCTCGGCGGCGGGGTCGTCCTGTCCCTCATCGGCTTCGTCGTCATCGGCCCGCTGCTGGCCGGCGCGGTGGTGCGGGTGCTGGGGGCGGTCGTCCTACGGGCCTTCGGACCCGTGGGCCGGATGGCCGAGCGCAACGCGCTGCGCAACCCCCGCCGTACGGGGGCCACCGGCGCCGCCCTGATGATCGGTCTCGCGCTGGTCGCCTGCCTCTCCGTCGTCGGCTCCTCCATGGTCGCCTCAGCCACGGACCAGCTCGACAAGACGGTCGGCACCGACTTCATCATCCAGTCCGACACGGGCCAGCTGATCACCCCGCAGGCCGTCGAGGCCGCGCGCTCCGCCGACGGCATCAAGAGCGTCACCGAGTACAAGTACACCCAGGCCGACTTCACCACCCCCGACGGCAGGACGCTCAAGGACACGGCGATCACCGCCGCCGACCCGAGCTACGCCACCGACCTCGCCACCGAGGTCGTCGCGGGCAAGCTGCCGGACGCCTACAAGCCCGACTCGATGTCCGTCCACGAGAAGTTCGCCGAGGACCACGACATCCGGCTCGGCTCGAAGATCGCCGTCGCCTTCAAGGACGGCCGCACGGCCGACCTGACCGTCCGCGCCATCACCAGCAGCGACGTCGTCATCGACGCCGGCGCCATGTACACCTCCATCGACACGATGGCGAAGTACGTCCCCGCCGAGAAGATGCCGCTGGACCAGCTGCTCTTCGCCTCGGCGAAGGAGGGCCAGGACGCGGCCGCGTACACGTCCCTCAAGACCGCGCTGCACGACTACCCGCAGTACGAGGTCCGCGACCAGACGGACTACAAGGAGGCCCTGAAGGGACAGATCGACCAGCTCCTGAACATGATCTACGGCCTGCTCGCCCTCGCGATCATCGTCGCGATCCTGGGAGTGGTGAACACGCTGGCCCTGTCGGTCGTCGAGCGGACCAGGGAGATCGGCCTCATGCGGGCCATCGGCCTCTCCCGCCGTCAGCTGCGCCGCATGATCCGCCTGGAGTCGGTCGTCATCGCCCTCTTCGGCGCGCTCCTCGGCCTGGGGCTGGGCATGGGCTGGGGCGCCACCGCGCAGCAGCTCCTCGCCCTGGAGGGCCTGAAGGTCCTCGACATCCCGTGGCCGACGATCATCGGGGTCTTCATCGGCTCGGCCTTCGTGGGCCTGTTCGCCGCGCTGGTCCCGGCGTTCCGGGCGGGCCGTATGAACGTCCTGAACGCGATCGCCACCGAGTAGCCGGCCACCGGCCGCCACCGACCACGGGGGACACGGGGGAACGGGGACACGGGGGAACGGGGGAGAGCCCGGCGTCGGGAAGCGGAGGCTTCCGGGCGCCGGGCTCCACCCGTGCTCAAGGCGACGCGGGCTCGTCGGCGGCGGGAGCGGCGCGCTTCAGGAGCACATACCCCTGGATGACACCCCGCAGGACGTACGTGTCGTGCGGATGCAGCTGCCGGGCGAAGGCGGGGACGTCCTTCACCCAGCGCGAGTTGTTGTTGAAGACGATGTAGTCGGGGGCGAGGCCCTTGGTCCGGCCGATCCAGAAGACCCGGCAGCGGGAGGTCAGCCGGGCGATGGGGCCGACGTTGGCCTCGACGGTCGCCCCGTCGGGGATCGTGGCGATCAGCCGGTCCACGGCCTTGACGTGGTCCGGCACCCGATAGGCGTCGGCCCTGGTCAGGTTGGCCATCGGCAGCGCCGTCGTCAGCGCGAGCGAGGCCGCGAGGACGGCGGCGGGCAGCTGGAGCGCGTACGAGCGCAGCCAGGGCCTGGGGCTGTGGCGGGCGGCCGGCAGCGCGTCGACGAGCGCGAGGGTGATGATCGGCATCAGGACGGCGCTGTAGTGCCAGGCCGTGCCCCAGTAGTTGTCGTCGGCGGAGACGAACCGCCAGCCCAGCGTGGGCCCCACGGCGAGCAGGATCGGGGAGCGCAGGGCGAGCAGTCCGCTGGTCGGTATCAGCAGCCAGAGGACGGTACGGATCTTGACGTCCAGGCCGTCGAGGGGACTCGCGCCGCCGACCTTGGTGAGGTAGTCGGAGGCACCGGCGGTGTTGAAGGACGGGATGATCAGGGTGAAGGCGAGCAGCGTGGCGACCGCGCCGAACGAGGCGACCGCGACGGCGTACGGCACCACCCGGGACGCGCCGTGCCGCCGGGCCCGGAGCGCGACGACGGCCGCCACGACCGCCAGGGTCAGCCCCTGGTCCTCCTTGACCAGCACCAGCGGCAGGCCCCAGAGCAGTGCCGCCCGCCATCGGTGCCGGAGCAGCGCCTCCAGGGAGAACGCGATCAGCGGGACCGCGAAACAGATCTCGTGGAAGTCGAAGTCCACGGCGTTCTGCAGCCCCCACGACAGCCCGTACGCGACCCCGAGCGCGAGCCCCCGGGCCCGCCCCAGCGCCCGGACCGCCGCCCGCGTCACCGGCACCGCCGACAGCGCGAACAGCGCCGCCTGGACGACGAGCAGCGTGATGGGGGTGGGGAACACCCGGTAGAGGGGCGCCAGCAGCATGGTGACCGGACTGAAGTGATCCCCGAGCACGTTGTAGCCGGGCCCCTTCAGCTCGACGATCGGCGCCTGGAGGTGCGCGTACGCCCGCACCGCCTGCTCGTAGATCCCCAGGTCGTACGACCGGGTCCCCAGCCGCAGATACCGCCCGACGGACACCACCGCGTACGCCACGAACAGCCCGAACGCGATCAGATACGGCTCCCGGCCCGCGAGGGAGATCCGCCGGCCACGGGGCGGCACCGAAGCCGCCGCCGGAACAGGCGCCGGTGCGAGTGCCGGGGGCTGAGTGCTCGACGAGGGCATGGGGACTCACGTTCGGATGGAGGCGGAGGATGCCCATAGAGACTAGGCGGACCTGAAAAAAGCCGGGGCGCAGCCCCGCTTTTTTCAGGGGCGCGGGGAACTGCGCGACCGGCCCCCACCGGACGGACGCCTGGGGGTCGAAGGGGCGCAGCCCCTTCAGGATGGGACGGGGGCGAGACCAAAACCCGCCCGCACCCCCCGCACCGCTCGTCGTACCCTGGACACCCCCGGCCTTTCACACGAGTCCGGGCGTTCGTGTTGCCCCAGCAGCCCCGAGCCACCCGCACCCACCAGCCCTCCCACCTTGCCCACCCGGACGGGAAACGCCCCGAATGAGCCTCCACGGCCTGCTAGACGCCGTAGTCCAGGACGCCCCCCTCGCGGAAGCGATCAGGGCGGCGTCCGACGGCCACCGCACCCACATCGACCTGGTGGGCCCCCCGGCGGCCCGCCCCTTCGCCGTGGCGGCCCTCGCCCGCGACGCCGGCCGCCCCGTACTCGCCGTGACGGCGACGGGCCGCGAGGCCGAGGACCTGGCGGCGGCCCTGCGCTCCCTGCTGCCCCCGGACGGCGTCGTGGAGTACCCGGCCTGGGAGACCCTCCCGCACGAGCGCCTCAGCCCGCGCAGCGACACCGTCGGCCGCCGCCTGGCCGTGCTGCGCCGGCTGACGCACCCCCGTCCGGACGACCCGGAGACGGGCCCGGTGTCGGTGGTGGTCGCCCCGATCCGATCGGTCCTCCAGCCGCAGGTCAAGGGCCTGGGCGACCTGGAGCCGGTCGCCCTGCGCACCGGCGAGACGGCTGATCTGAACCGTACGGTCGAGGCGCTGGCGGCAGCCGCGTACTCCCGGGTCGAGCTGGTCGAGAAGCGCGGCGAGTTCGCCGTGCGCGGCGGCATCCTGGACGTCTTCCCGCCCACCGAGGAGCACCCCCTGCGGGTGGAGTTCTGGGGTGACGACGTCGAGGAGATCCGGTACTTCAAGGTCGCCGACCAGAGATCGCTGGAGGTGGCCGACCACGGCCTGTGGGCCCCGCCCTGCCGTGAGCTCCTCCTCACGGACGACGTGCGCGCCCGCGCCCGCGACCTCGCCGAACGCCACCCCGAGCTGGGCGAACTGCTGGGCAAGATCGCCGAGGGCATCGCCGTCGAGGGGATGGAGTCGCTCGCCCCGGTCCTCGTAGACGACATGGAGCTGCTGATCGACGTCCTGCCGAAGGGCTCGATGGCGGTCGTGTGCGACCCGGAGCGGGTGCGCACGCGCGCGGCGGACCTGGTGGCCACCTCGCAGGAGTTCCTCCAGGCGTCCTGGGCGGCCACGGCCGGCGGCGGCGAGGCCCCCATCGACGTCGGCGCGGCCTCCCTGTGGTCCATCGCGGACGTCCGCGACCGGGCCCGTGAGCTGGACATGATGTGGTGGTCGGTGTCGCCGTTCGCCGCCGACGAAGAGCTCGACGCGGACACCCTGAAGCTCGGCATGCACGCCCCCGAGAGCTATCGCGGCGACACCGCGAAGGCGCTCGCCGACACCAAGGGCTGGCTGGCCGACGGCTGGCGCACGGTGTTCGTGACCGAGGCCCACGGCCCGGCCGCCCGCACGGTGGAGGTGCTCGGCGGCGAGGGCGTCCCGGCCCGGCTGGAGGCCGAGCTGGGGGAGATCTCCCCGTCGGTCGTGCATGTGGCGTGCGGCTCGATCGAGTACGGCTTCATCGACCCCGCCCTGAAGCTCGTGGTCCTCACCGAGACCGACCTGTCCGGCCAGAAGGCGGCCGGCAAGGACGGCGCCCGGATGCCCGCCCGCCGCCGCAAGACCATCGACCCGCTCACCCTGGAGGCGGGCGACTACATCGTCCACGAGCAGCACGGCGTCGGCCGCTACATCGAGATGGTGCAGCGGACCGTGCAGGGCGCGACCCGCGAGTACCTGGTGGTCGAGTACGCCCCCGCCAAGCGCGGCCAGCCCGGCGACCGCCTCTACATCCCCACCGACCAGCTGGAGCAGATCACCAAGTACGTCGGCGGCGAGGCGCCCACGCTGCACCGCCTCGGCGGCGCCGACTGGACGAAGACCAAGGCGCGCGCGAAGAAGGCGGTCAAGGAGATCGCCGCCGACCTCATCAAGCTGTACTCCGCCCGGATGGCGGCGCCCGGTCACGCGTTCGGCGCGGACACGCCCTGGCAGCGGGAGCTGGAGGACGCCTTCCCGTACGCCGAGACGCCCGACCAGCTGACGACGATCGCCGAGGTCAAGGAGGACATGGAGAAGACGGTCCCGATGGACCGCCTGATCTGCGGCGACGTCGGCTACGGCAAGACGGAGATCGCGGTGCGGGCCGCCTTCAAGGCCGTCCAGGACGGCAAGCAGGTGGCGGTGCTGGTGCCGACGACCCTGCTGGTGCAGCAGCACTTCGGCACGTTCAGCGAGCGGTACTCGCAGTTTCCGGTGAACGTCCGGGCCCTGTCCCGCTTCCAGACGGACACCGAGGCCAAGGGCACCCTGGAGGGCCTGCGCGAGGGCGGGGTCGACATCGTCATCGGCACCCACCGCCTGTTCTCCTCCGAGACCAAGTTCAAGGACCTGGGCCTGGTCATCGTCGACGAGGAGCAGCGCTTCGGCGTCGAGCACAAGGAGCAGCTGAAGAAGCTGCGCGCCAACGTGGACGTGCTGACGATGTCCGCGACCCCGATCCCGCGCACGCTGGAGATGGCGGTCACGGGCATCCGCGAGATGTCGACGATCACGACGCCTCCGGAGGAGCGCCACCCGGTCCTGACCTTCGTCGGTCCCTACGAGGAGAAGCAGATCGGCGCGGCGATCCGCCGTGAACTCCTGCGCGAGGGCCAGGTCTTCTACATCCACAACCGGGTGGAGTCCATCGACCGGGCGGCGGCCCGGCTGCGGGAGATCGTGCCCGAGGCGCGGATCGCGACCGCCCACGGCCAGATGTCGGAGCAGGCCCTGGAGCAGGTCGTCGTCGACTTCTGGGAGAAGAAGTTCGACGTCCTGGTCTCCACCACGATCGTGGAGTCGGGCATCGACATCTCCAACGCGAACACGCTGATCGTGGAGCGCGGCGACACCTTCGGCCTGTCGCAGCTGCACCAACTCAGGGGCCGGGTCGGCCGAGGCCGGGAGCGGGGCTACGCCTACTTCCTGTACCCGCCGGAGAAGCCGCTGACGGAGACGGCCCACGAGCGTCTGGCGACCATCGCCCAGCACACCGAGATGGGCGCGGGCATGTACGTGGCGATGAAGGACCTGGAGATCCGGGGCGCGGGCAACCTCCTCGGCGGCGAGCAGTCCGGGCACATCGCGGGCGTCGGCTTCGACCTGTACGTGCGGATGGTCGGCGAGGCGGTCGCGGACTACCGGCGCCAGCTGGAGACCGGGGGGATCGAGGAGGAGCCGCCGCTCGAGGTGAAGATCGAGCTGCCGGTCGACGCGCACGTCCCGCACGACTACGCGCCGGGCGAGCGGCTGAGGCTCCAGGCCTACCGGGCCATCGCCTCCGTGAACACCGAGGCCGACATCGCCTCCGTGCGCGAGGAACTCGTCGACCGCTACGGCAAGTTGCCCGAGCCGGTGGAGAACCTGCTGCTGGTGGCCGGGCTGCGCATGCTCGCCCGTGCCTGCGGCGTCGGCGAGATCGTCCTCCAGGGCACCAACATCCGCTTCGCGCCGGTGGAGTTGCGGGAGTCGCAGGAGCTGCGCCTGAAGCGGCTGTACCCGGGCACCGTCATCAAGCCGGCCGCGCACCAGGTGCTGGTGCCGCGCCCGAAGACGGCGAAGGTGGGCGGGAAGCCGCTGGTCGGGCGGGATCTGCTGGGCTGGACCGGGGAGTTCCTGGCGTCGATCCTGGGGTCGTGAGGGCGTTCGCCGGGCGCCGCCGGGCGTCCGGCGTCGATCGCTCGCGGAACGACCCGGTATCCCGTGCCGCGGCCCCGGCCGGAGAAGTCCGGTCGGGGCCGCGGGCAGGAACGTGAGGGCTGCGCGCGTGATCAGGCGCCGCGCTTGAACTGCTGGTTGGTTCCGCTGCCACAGCCCCACTGGATGAGCTTGGCGCCGTCGGCGGTGGACTTGTCCAACACGTCGAGGCACTTGCCGCTGCGCCGTGAGACGAGGCGGAGCCAGCCGTCGCCGGCGTCCTGGAGCTGCCACTGCTGGTTGCTGCCGGTGCCGCAGGTCCACTGGATGATCGGATTGCCGTCGGCGGTGGAGTTGTTGGCCACGTCGAGGCACTTGCCGCTGTGCCGGGCGACGACCTGGACGTATCCGCTGCCCATGTCCTTGAACCACCATGCCTGGTTCATGCCGCCGTTGCAGGTGTACTGGGTGATCTGGGTGCCGTCGTCCTGGGACCGGCTGGGGACGTCGAGGCACTTGTTGCTGTGGCGGGCGGTGATCGTCTCCCAGGGTCCGCCGACGCCGTCGACCTTCCCGGCCGCGGTGTCGATGTTGATCTGCGCGAACCAGTCCATGGTCATCGTGGTGTCGGTGGGGAACTCCAGCGGCAGCCAGACGTACTTCGAGGCGTTGACGTTCTGGTTGAAGGAGTTGCCCCAACGGTCACCCATGTAGAGGTACTCGGTGCCCGTGCTGCCCTGGACGGGAAGGACGAACGTGGTCTGCGAGCCGTACGCGGTGGCGTCTCCGACGTTCTGCAGGGCGCTCCAGGTGCCGGTGATGCTGGAGGCGGTCGCGTACATCTGCTGGTTGGGCCGCCAGCCGGTGGCGCCGGAGGTGAGCAGGAAGTAGACGCCGTTGCGCTTGAACAGGGCCGGGGCCTCGCGCAGCTGGCCGGGCCAGAGCAGCTGCACACGGGTCTCGACGGTGAGGTAGTCGGGGCTGAGGCGGTAGATGTGCAGGTCGCGGTTCTCGCGCGCGGCCGAGATCATGTAGCCGGTGCCGTCGTCGTCCGTGTAGACGGTGATGTCGCGGGACATGTGGCCCAGCGGGCGGAAGCTGCCCTGGTAGGTGTAGTCGCCGTCGACGGTGTCGGAGACGGCGACGGCGGCGCGGGCCTGGGTGTAGTCGGTGGCCAGCTCCTTGTGCATCCACATGACGAACTTGCCGGTGGACGCGTTGTACATGACCTTGGGGCGCTCGATGTTGGCCGAGGCGAGCTCAGGGTCACTGGCCTGGGTCAGGACATGGCGCCGGAACTCCCAGGTCTTCAGATCGGTCGAGCGGTACGCGGACACGTACCGGAATGAGTTGTCCTCGTTGCGGTTCTCCCCGAACCAGTAGTAGTACGAGCCGACCTTGATGACGCCACCACCGTGCGCGTGCACGACGGCACCTGTGGTGTCCGTGAACTGGGTGGCGTTGGGGATGGTGACGGTGGCCGCGTGCGCGGTGCCCATCAGAAGGGTTTGCGGGAGGAGACCTATCAGCACGGCAAGCAGGAAGAGCCAGACACGACGCATCGGGTGTTTCCATTCACGACAGGACAGCACGAGAACAACCAAAAGCTGGCTGAAACCAACGTGCAGCATGAGAATGCTTGCGGTAGATGCGTGTCAAGAGTGTGAACGTGTTGAATCGCGCGGATGTCATCCAAGCGCCGCAAAGTACTGAATTGTCCTGCCTGTACTGGCAAGTTGGCCGACCTGGGGCTGTTTGGCAGGTCGAATGCTCATGGAGGACCGGTTCGCGGAATGTTTGGGCGAGTCGATTTCTGTTCGAAGTTTCGGCTCCCCAGCGTCGCGTTTCGGCCTGGCCTCGGCGCCCTCTGCGGCGAGCGGGTGCCGACCGGCGATCCGCGAGTCGGCCGTCACGCCTCGATCTTCTCCCGTCCCTGGGGGCTACGGTGTTGAGCAGGGGAGACGGGGAACCCACGCAGGACCGCGTGCGAGCACGAGCAGATGAGAGGGGTGTCGCGTGGTGCGTCTGAGGGGTGGGGTAGCCACCGTCGCTCTGGTGCTGGTCGCCGCGACCGGCTGTGAACTGGACAACGCGGGCGGTGCGGCCGGGCCGGTGGAGCCTCCCGGCGGTGGCGGTGCCGCGTACGCCGCGGCGGAGGCGCTGACCGTCAAGGGGCGGGCGCCCAAGAACAATTACGACCGTGGTGAGTTCGGCAGTCCCTGGGCCGACACCGACTCCAACAGCTGCGACACCCGCGACGACATACTCAAGCGCGACCTGGACAAGGTGAAGTTCCGGGCCGACGACTGCACGGTGGTCTCCGGTGTGCTCGACCCGGACCCGTACACCGGGGAGGACGTGCCGTACGTCCGGGGCCGCAGCAAGATCGACGTGGACCACATCGTGGCCCTCTCCGACGCCTGGCAGAAGGGCGCCCAGCAGTGGGACGACAGCAAGCGCATCGCCCTGGCCAACGACCCGCTCAACCTGCTCGCGGTCGACTCCGGCACCAACCGCGGCAAGGGCGACGGTGACACGGCCACCTGGCTGCCGCCCAACAAGGCCTACCGCTGTACGTACGTGGCCGCCCAGGTCGCCGTGAAGACGAAGTACGGCCTGTGGGTCACCTCCGCCGAACAGGACGCCATGAAGCGCGTCCTGAGCACCTGCCCCGACCAGAAGCTGCCCACCGGCGGCAACCCGACCGAGGCGCCCTCCCGCTTCCACGCGGACTGACGCCTCGTCCTAGCCGCCGCGCGGCGGCCGTGCGGGTCAGCCGAAGTCCTCGTCGAGGTCGATGACCTTGCCCTTGGGGGCCTTGGCCGGCACGGGCTTGTCGAAGTCGGTGAAGACGAGGTCGCCGGGCTCCTTCGCGGACTTGCTGACGACCCGCAGCAGGTACGGCTTGCCCTCGGTGGCGACGTACAGCGTGTAGCTGTCCTTGCCGTCCTTCTCCGCGAGGGTGAGCGCGGGGGTGCCGTCGACCTCGGCGGCCTTGCCGCGCGTGGCGTCGGAGTCGACGTCCTCGAAGTCGGCGAGGACCGTGTCGAGGTCGCAGAAGCTCGCGATGTCCTTGGAGTCCGCGGACTTCGCGGACGTCTTGGTCCACTTGCCGGCGAGCATGTCGACGACCATGTCGGCCTCCTCCTTCGAGGAGTCCTTCGACTGGGCGCGCAGGAAGGCCTCGTCGTACTTCATGTACAGGGTGTCGCCGACCTTGATCAGCTCGGCCTGGCCCTCGCCGCCCATGCTCATGGTGCCGGCGCAGTCGCCCTTCTTGTTCATCGCCATGTCCATCTGGACCGTCCCGCCGGCGGCCTCGTCCTGGATCTCGCCCTTCATCCGGAGCGATTCGGCGTCCGAGGTGGCCTTCACGGCCTTGTCGGCGATCTCACCGCCGGTCAGGCCCGGGAAGGGACCGTCGGCCTTGTCCTCGCCGGGCAGGCAGCCGGTGAGCGAGAACGTGGCCGCGGCGGCGATGCAGAGAGCGGCGAGAGCGGTGCGACGCATGGGAGTTCCCCCCTGGGAATCGATGAGTGGTGCGGTCGGCGTGCGCCGGTACACAGCGCAGCGGACGTGTGGCCATCCGATTAGGGCGGCCCGTCGTTCGATGGGTCAATGACAGCAGACCTTGTGAACCGAGTCAACACGGTTCACGGAACCTGGTGTGTTCACGGCGTGAAGGGGTAGATCTTGCGTGCGGCGTTATGCTCGACGTCACACCACCAGGTACGAGGGGAGCCGGGCGCGTGCAGGGGAACGGGACAGAGGTCACGGCCGCGGACATCGCGCGGCTCGCCGGGGTGGGTCGGGCCGCCGTCAGCAACTGGCGCCGTCGGCACGCCGACTTCCCCAAACCGGTCGGCGGCACCGAGACCAGCCCGGCCTTCGCGCTCGGCGAGGTCGAGGCATGGCTGCGCGACCAGGGCAAACTCGCCGAGGTGCCCCTGAAGGAGCGCGTCTGGCAGCAGGTCACCGGCCACCCGGAGGGTCCCGTCGCCGCCCTGGTGCACACGGGCTGCGCCCTGCTCCTCCTCCATCAACGGCCCCTGGCCTGGCTGGAGTTGAGCGCCGTCCCCGACGACGGCGAACTGGCCCGCATGCTGTCCGGGGCGCTGCGGGAGGTCCTCGCCCCGCGCTTCGGCCCGGCGAGCGAGCCCGCCGTGCCCGCGCCGCGGCCCGACGAGATCCGGCCGACCGTCCCGCTGCTGCGCGGCGCCACCGAACTCGCGGCCGACCTCGGCGCACGGCAGACCTTCGAGTTCCTGCTCGCCCGGCACCTCGACGCCAACCCGCGCCAGTACACGCTCACTCCGGGCGAACTCGCCGAGCTGATGGCCGAACTCGCCGGCCCCGCCCGCTCGGTGCTCGACCCCGCCTGCGGCACCGGCGCCCTCCTGCGCGCCGTCGCCCCCCGCCCCGACCAGGAGCTCTACGGCCAGGACAGCTCCCGCGAACTGGCCGCCCTCACCGCGCTCCGCCTCGCCCTGCGCACCGGCGGCACCGTCCGCACCGCCCCGGGGGACAGCCTCCGCGCGGACGCCTACGAGGACCTCAGGGCCGAGGCCGTCCTGTGTCACCCGCCGTTCAACGAGCGCAACTGGGGCCACGACGAACTCGCCTACGACCCGCGCTGGGAGTACGGCTTCCCGGCCCGCACGGAGTCCGAACTCGCCTGGGTGCAGCACGCGCTGGCCCGCCTGGAGGACGGCGGCACCGCCGTGCTGCTGATGCCGCCGGCCGCCGCGAGCCGCCGCTCGGGGCGCCGCATCCGCGCCGACCTGCTGCGGCGGGGCGCCCTGCGCGCCGTGATCGCCCTGCCGGTCGGCGCGGCACCCCCGTACAACATCCCGCTGCACCTGTGGGTGCTGCGCAGGCCCGGCAAGGCGGTCGTGCCGCCGCGGTTGCTGCTCGTCGACACCGGGCGGCTGGGGCCCGAGGGGCGCGGCGGGTTCGACTGGGCGGCGGTGCGCACCGCCGTGCTCGACGCCTGGCGGCCCTTCGACCGCTCGGGCGAGACGGCCCAGCGGCCGGGACTCAGCCGCGCGCTGCCGGTCATCGACCTGCTCGACGACGACGTGGACCTCGCCCCCGCCCGGCATCTGCCGCCCCCCGCCGCCGGCGGCGCCGCGGAACTGACCGCCGTACGCGAACGCCTCGGCGAGACCCTCCGGCTGACCGCCGACCTCACACCCCCGCTCGCCGAGGAGGCCCGGCCCGTGCGCTGGCCGCTCACCACGGTCGGTGAACTCGCGCGCGGGGGAGCCCTGGTGCTGCGCACCGGCGGGAACGGCCCGCACGCGCGCGTGCTCACCGACCACGACGTCCTGGCCGGCACGGCACCCTCGGGCACACTGCCGGACACCGGCGGCGAGCCTCCCGTGCTCGTCGAGCCCGGCGACGTCGTCGTCCCCGTCCTCGGCGGCGGCGGCATCGCACGGGTGGTCGACGAGGAGACCGCGGGCGCCGCCCTCGGCCGCAACCTGACCCTGCTGCGCCCCGACGCGGCCGCGCTCGACCCCTGGTTCATCGCCGGATTCCTGCGCTCCACCGCCAACAGCCGCCAGGCCAGCAGCTACGCCTCCACCGCGACCCGGCTCGACGTCCGCCGCCTCCAACTGCCCCGTCTGCCCCTGGACCAGCAGCGCCGCTACGGCGAACGGTTCCGCGCCCTGGCCGCCTTCGAGGACGCCCTGCGCCGGGCCGGCCGCCTCGGCGAACGCCTGGTGCGCGGCATGTACGACGGTCTGACGGACGGCACGGTCGCCCCGGAGTGACCCGCGGGCGACGGCCCCGCCCCCAACTCGCCCCGCCCTCACGCCTACCGGACGGAACCGCTCCGCCCGGAGGCGGCGTGACCAGCACTGCGGTACTACAACGGTTGTCCACAACCCTGGACCTCATGTCGTGGTCGACCGATACCCTCGGGACGACATCGCACATCCGCTCTCACCAGGCCCTCAGGAGCAGCCATGCAAGGCCACGGCTACGCGCCGACACCGCCCCCCGGCCCCGATCAAGGGGGCCAGGTCACACTCCGTGTGATCTTCGTGGTGGTCGCGGTCATGAGCTGCGGTCTGCTCGCCTGGGCCTGCCTGCTGCGGCTCGCCTCGGTGACCCGCAGGCCCCGCGACTGGTGGCTGTTCGCCCTGGCGATCATCCACATCATCGTGACGCTCTACATCATCGGCACCGACCCGGGCAAGGACGAGTTCACCACCTGGCGCGGTGACGTCGGCATGGGGCTGCTCCTCGGCGGACTCGTGGCGATCGTCGCGTACTACCTGTACGCCGACATACGTCACTTCGGCGCCGCCCGGACCGCCCCGCCGTCGCCGTACGCCCAGACCACGCTGTACTCGGGGCAGACCGGGTACTCCACCCAGCCGTCCGGCTACACCCCCCAGCAGTCCGGGTACAGCTACCCGCCGGTCCAGGTCCCCCAGCCCTACACCCCCAGCACCCCCACTCCGCCGGTCCCGCAGCCGCCCGTGCAGCAGCAGCCCCCGCCGCAGCACCAGCAGACCCCGGACCCCCAGCGCCCCGGTCCGGCCCGCATCGACCAGGTGCGCGCCGAGCTGGACGAGCTGAGTGACTATCTCCGCAACCACGAGGGAGACAGGTGACCCAGGGGCAGGGGCCCGGACGCCTGATCACCGGCCGCTACGAACTGTCCACGCTCATCGGACAGGGCGGCATGGGCCAGGTGTGGACGGCCTACGACCAGCGCCTCGACCGGCGCGTGGCGGTCAAGCTGCTGCGCCCGGACAAGGTCGCGGGCCAGGAGGCCGACGAACTGCGCCGCCGCTTCGTGCGCGAGTGCCGCGTCACGGCCCAGGTCGACCACCCCGGCCTGGTGACCGTGCACGACGCCGGCAGCGAGGGAGAGGAGCTGTTCCTCGTCATGCAGTACGTCGACGGGGCCGACCTCGCCGACCACCTCGCCGAGCACGACCCGTACCCCTGGCAGTGGACCGTCTCGGTCGCCGCCCAGCTGTGCGCCGTGCTCTCCGCCGTGCACGCGGTGCCGATCATCCACCGCGACCTCAAGCCGCGGAACGTCATGGTCAAGCAGGACGGCACGGTCACCGTCCTCGACCTCGGTGTCGCCTCCGTCATGGACACCGACACCACCCGCCTCACCCACACCGGCTCACCCATCGGCAGCCCCGCCTACATGGCCCCCGAGCAGGCCATGGGCGGCGCGGTCGGCCCGTACACCGACCTGTACGCCCTCGGTGTGCTGATGCACGAACTGCTCAGCGGGAACGTCCCGTTCACCGGCTCCACGGCCCTCGGCGTCCTCCACCGCCACCTCTACGAGCCGCCGGTCCCGGTCCGCCGACTGCGCCCCGAGGTCCCCGAGAACCTGGAGACCCTGGTCCTGCGGCTGCTCTCCAAGGACCCGCAGCACCGCCCGTCCTCCGCGCAGGAGACCTACGAACAGCTCCTCCCGCTGCTCCCCGCGCGCGGCATGCCCACCGGCTCCCCGCTCGACCCCACACGTCCCTTCCTGCGCCCGCACGCCCCCTGGCCGGACCGCGCCCGCATCCCCGCGCCGCAGCCGTCCGCCGCCCCCGACCCCGCGCCCGCCGTCGACAAGCCCGACGTGGCCGGCGCCGTCGACGAGGTCAAGCGGCTCCTCGGCGAGGGCCGCATCACCCAGGCCGTCGACATCCTCGGCGCGATCCTCCCGGCCGCCGCCGCCCAGCACGGCGAGCACTCACCCGTCGTCCGCACCCTGCGCAAGCAGTACGCGGCCACCCTCATGGACGACGGCCAGTACCGCCGCGCCCTGCCCGAGCTGCGCCGCCTCGCCGACGAGCGCGCCGCCGAGGCGGGCCAGGCCGACACCCAGGCCCTGCGCTACCGCTACGACTCCGCCCAGTGCCTCGAACAGCTCGGCGAACCGGCCGCGGCCCTCGCCGAGTACCGATCCCTCCTGCCGTACTACGAGAACCAGTACGTCGGCGGCGACCCCGAACTCTCCCTCGACGTCCGCCGCCGCATAGGCCACCTGCTCCTCGCCCTCGGCGACCGCGGCGCCGCCCACGAGACCCTGGGCCGACTGCTGCTCGACGTGGAACGGCTGCGAGGACCGGGCCATCCCCTCGCGGGCGAGATCCGGCGCACGCTCCAGTGGCTGGGCCAGGTACGGGGCTGAGCCGGACGTGGCACGCGGGAGTGCCGGAAGTCGGCGTGAATCGTTGGTCGAATGGCTGGCCGAGAGCAGGGCCACTGCCTACCATCGATCACCGCAAGACTTTGTGCACCGCCGCACAATCTCCTCGGGAGGCCCACTTGCACCGCCGCCGTCGCACCGCGCTCCTCCTCTCCGCCGCGCTCACCGCCGCGGCCCCGCTCCTCACCGCCTGCGGGGGCGACGCCCATCCCGGCGCGGCGGCCGTCGTCGGCGACGACCGGATCACCGTCGCGCAGCTGGAGAACCGGGTGAACGAGGTGCGTGCCGCCCAGCGCGCCGCCATCACGGACGAGCGCCAGTACGAGCAGGCCGTCGCCCAGAGCAGCGCCCTCACCCGCAACACCCTGAACGGCATGGTCCTGGAGAAGGTCCTGGACCAGGCGCTCGAGGACGCGGGCGTGACCGTCACGCGCAAGGAGGTCCAGCAGTACCGTTCCGGCCTGGAGGCCGACGCCGGTGGTGCCGAGGCCCTGGAAACGGCCTATCTACAGCGTTACAGCGTCGCCCCCGAGCAGCTGGAGGAGAGCCTCCGCAGCGATGTCGAGGTCCAGAAACTCGCCACCGCCCTCGGCGCCGACCTGAACAGCCAGGAAGGCGGCGCGATCTTCTGGAAGGCCCTCTCGGAGGCCTCCAGGAAACTGGACGTCGACCTCAACCCCCGCTACGGCAGCTGGGGCGTCGACAAGGCCTCCGGCCGAGTGGGACTCCTGGAGGCCAAGACCCCCTGGCTGAAGGAGGTCACGGGGGCGGGGGCCCAGGAGCCGACGTAGCGGGCGCTGAGCACGGCAGCCGGGGTGGCGGGCGCTGAGCACGGCAGCCGGGGTGGCGCCGGGCCCGGCGGTCGAGGGAGCCGACGGGGCGCCGGGCCGAACCGGTGCGGCGCCAGGACGGTCGAGACCCTCCCGTCTCGCCGGCGCGGCGGCGCCGCAGGAGCGGTGCTGCTTCGCCGCCACCGGTGCCCCCGGCCGACCCGCCCTCACCGGTCCCCCCGGGCCGGTCCGCTCTGACTTGCTCGCCCTTTCCGCAGGGGCTGTGGACAACTTCGGGGGTCGTCGGTGACGTGGGTTACGTTCGTGGGGTGAACGCACACCGCCCCGGCGGCGACCCCGCCCCCACGACCCCCGAGACGTCGTCCTCCGACCCCGGCCGGGTCGTCCTGCTCACCACCAGCCACCGCGTGGCACCCGGCCTGCTGTCCTGGCCCGCCTGGCAGGCACTGCACGGGGCGGACCGTGTCCTGTGCGCGGACGAGGCGCACCCCCAGCTCCCGTATCTGCGCGAGGCCGGCGTCACGGTCGAGCGGGCGACCCCGACGGCCGAGGAACTGGTCGACGCCTGCGCCGGCGACCGCACGGTGGTCGTGGTGGCCACGGCCGAGGGCGAACCGGACCTCACCGACGGCCTCGCCCGCCTCGCCGGCTCGGGCCGCGTCCGGATGCCGTCCCTGGAGCTGCTCCCGGCGTCGTACGACCTCCCGGGTGCCCGCCTCCTCGACCTGGTGCAGGTCATGGACCGCATCCGCGCCGAATGCCCCTGGTCCTCGCAGCAGACCCACAAGGGTCTCGCCAAGTACGGCATCGAGGAGGCGTACGAACTCGTCGAGGCCATCGAGGAGGGCGACCGCGACGAACTCCGCGAGGAACTGGGCGACGTCCTCCTCCAGGTCGTCTTCCACGCCCGCATCGCCGAGGACGACCCCGACACCCCCTTCTCCGTCGACGACGTCGCCGCCGGCATCATCACCAAGCTCATCCACCGCCACCCCCATGTCTTCGGCGACGCCACGGCCACCACCCCGGAGGAGGTCAAGGCGCACTGGCTGCGCACGAAGGCCGTGGAGAAACGCCGCGAGTCCGTGACCGACGGAGTCCCCCTGGGACAGCCCGGCCTCGCCCTGGCCGCCAAACTCTCCTCCCGCGTCCGCACGGCCGGCCTCCCCGTCCCGATACCCCAGGGCCACGGCATCGGCTACGAACTCCTCACCCTCGCCGCCCGAGCCGAAGCGGAGGGCACAGACCCGGAAGCGGCCCTGAGAGCGGCGGCCCGCACCTACCGCGACGCGATCCGCTCCGCGGAGGGCCTGGACGAGCGCTGACAAGCCCCGGAGCGAGAAGACCCCCGCCCCGGTGCGAGGGAGGCCGGGCCGTGACGGCGGTCGTCGGGGGGCCCGCTACCGTCGACGGGTGAGCGATCGTCCCTCGTCCCCCAGCCCCGCGCCCTCCCTCTTCACCTGGGAGTTCGCCACCGACCCCTACCCGGCGTACGCCTGGCTCCGGGAGCACGCCCCGGTGCACCGGACCCGGCTGCCCAGTGGTGTGGAGGCCTGGCTGGTCACCCGTTACGCCGACGCCAAGCAGGCCCTCGCCGACGCGCGTCTGTCGAAGAACCCCGCACATCACGACGAGCCCGCCCACGCCAAGGGGAAGACCGGTATCCCCGGTGAGCGCAAGGCCGAGCTGATGACCCATCTGCTCAACATCGATCCGCCGGACCACACACGGCTGCGCCGACTCGTGTCGAAGGCGTTCACGCCCCGCAGGGTCGCCGAGTTCGCCCCCCGGGTCCAGGAGTTGACCGATCAGCTCATCGACCGCTTCGCGGAGACCGGCGAAGCCGATCTCATCCACGACTTCGCCTTCCCCCTGCCCATCTACGCGATCTGCGACCTCCTCGGCGTGCCCCGCGAGGACCAGGACAACTTCCGGGACTGGGCGGGCATGATGATCCGTCACGGCGGCGGCCCGAGGGGCGGCGTCGCGCGCTCGGTGAAGAAGATGCGCGGCTACCTCGCCGACCTCATCCACCGCAAGCGCGAAGGCCTCACCGAGCACCCCGCCCCCGGCGAGGACCTCATCTCCGGCCTCATCCGCGCCTCCGACCACGGCGAGCACCTCACCGAGAACGAGGCCGCGGCCATGGCCTTCATCCTGCTCTTCGCCGGCTTCGAGACCACCGTCAACCTCATCGGGAACGGCACCTACGCCCTGCTCACCCACCCCGACCAGCGCACCCGCCTCCAGACCTCCCTCACCGCCGGGGAGAGCGCGCTGCTCGAGACCGGCGTCGAGGAACTCCTGCGCTACGACGGCCCCGTCGAGCTGGCCACCTGGCGCTTCGCGACCCGCCCCCTCACCATCGGCGGGCAGGACATCGCCCAGGGCGACCCCGTCCTCGTCGTCCTCGCCGCCGCCGACCGCGACCCGGCCCGCTTCGAGGACCCCGACACCCTCGACCTCTCCCGCCGCGACAACCAGCACCTCGGCTACGGCCACGGCATCCACTATTGCCTCGGCGCCCCCCTCGCCCGCCTCGAAGGCCAGACCGCCCTGGCCACCCTCCTCACCCGCCTCCCCGACCTCCGACTGGCGGTGGAACCGGCCGATCTGAGATGGCGGGGAGGGCTCATCATGCGCGGATTGCGCACGCTTCCGGTGCAATTCACCCCGCAGGGGCGGTCCGAGGGCATTTCGTGACCCGGGTCATGAGCGGTACGTAGTAGTACCCGGGCAGCCCGTAGCACTACCGCATTCCGCGACGGAAAGTGACACTCCCTCAAGTCCGTGATCTTCACGTGATCTGCGCTGCATTAACTTGTGACAACTGATCGACTCCCGCTACGTTCACACGTCAGTGCGAAGGGGTCACCCCACACCCTTCGCACCGGCCACTGCTGTCGCGTGAAAGGCAACCGCATGCTCTCCGGGAACGGTCGACACCGTCGCCCCCGTCAGGCTCCCGCTCTCCTCGTCGCCGCCGGAGTGACCGGCTCGGCCATCGCGATCCCCCTGCTCGGCGCCACCGGCGCGAGCGCGGCCAGCGGAACCACCTGGGACCAGGTGGCGGAGTGCGAGAGCGGTGGCTCCTGGAGCGCGGACACCGGGAACGGACGCTACGGCGGCCTCCAGCTCACCCAGGCGAACTGGGAGAAGTACGGCGGCCTCGACTACGCGACAAGCGCCGACCAGGCCAGCCGCTCGCAGCAGATAGCCGTCGCCGAGAAGGTCCTCGCCGACCAGGGCGTAGGCGTCTGGGCCACCTGCGGCCTGCTCCACAACCTCGACGGCGACTCCGGTTCCGCCGACGTGGACACGGGCGTCGCGGACGACTCGACGAAGGCGGGCGGTTCCTCCGGAACGTCCGGTTCTCCTGATTCATCCGATAGGTCTGGCTCTTCGGACTCATCCGATTCCTCTGACTCTTCTGGTTCGTACGATTCCTCCACTTCCGCCGAAGAGGTCGACGGGTCCGACTCGGCCAAGTCCGCCGACTCGACCCCCGAGGCCGTCGAGGGGTCCACCAAGGCCAAGGCCGACGCCGACTCGGGCGATTCCACGGACTCCGAGGGTGCGAATGCGGACAAGTCGTCACAGAGTGACGACTCTTCGGCCGGGGGGAGCGAAGCCGGTACCGGTCGCCATCGTGGCGCCAGCGCCGACGAGGACACCGCCGACGCGGAGGCCGGCACGGACGCGGCCGACGGCTCCCGCACCGCCGACCCCGCCCCCTCGGGCCGTCACGCCTCCCGCGGCGGCGACGCGGCGCGGGAGGCCGTGGACGGCGCCTACACCGTCCGTGCGGGCGACAGTCTGACGCGGATCGCGAACTCGCTCGACCTGAACGGCGGGTGGCGCGAGCTGTACTCCGAGAACGAGAGCACCGTGGGAACCGACCCGGACCTCATCCTTCCCGGTCAGACCCTTGAAGTCGGTGCCGAAACGGGCGAAAAGTAGCGACAGTTCGCGTCACTTTTCGCCCCTGAATGCCCGTTTTGATCTAGGTGGGAGATGAATCACAGACCCCCTGATCGTCTTTGAAATCCGGGCAATCACGTGTTTACGGTCGTGACCGCTCGCCACAGCGGGCCCCTGCGGTCGGTACGCCGAATCCTGCCAACGGCCGCAAGGAACAGTCGTCGCGTCAAGCGCCGTAGGCAGGAGCGGGGGACCCAAGGTAAGTGCCGGGTCCGGTGGTTGCGGCCCTTCGGGGGCGTACGTCCGGAACCGGCTCGGGGTGAAGCCGCGCGACGTGAGCCGAGAGGCGAGCGGGCGCGGCCGGGCAACTCAACCGGCCCGAACCCGACAGCTCACCTCGCAGGCGTCGGTGAGGGGATCTCTCCATGCTGTTTTCCAGCAAGGGCAAGCACCGCCGTCCGTCCAAGGCCGCTCGTGCCATCGCCGTCGCCGGCGTCACCGGCGCCGCCGCCATCGCAGCCCCGCTGATGGCCGCCGGCAGCGCCTCGGCCGCCACCGCCTCCGAGTGGGACGCCGTCGCCCAGTGCGAGTCCGGCGGCAACTGGTCCATCAACACGGGCAACGGCTACTACGGCGGTCTGCAGTTCTCGGCCTCCACCTGGGCCGCCTACGGTGGTACGCAGTACGCCTCCACCGCGAACCAGGCGACCAAGGCCCAGCAGATCGCGATCGCCGAGAAGGTCCTCGCGGGCCAGGGCAAGGGTGCCTGGCCGGTCTGCGGCAAGGGCCTGTCCGGC
This sequence comes from Streptomyces sp. NPDC034049, assembly GCF_055575575.1. NCBI lineage: Bacteria > Bacillati > Actinomycetota > Actinomycetes > Kitasatosporales > Streptomycetaceae > Streptomyces > Streptomyces sp. NPDC034049. The sequence goes on along the minus strand of NZ_JBVISJ010000005.1, from coordinate 93,825 downwards.
GCCTCGTACGACGGCGCCGCCGCCTCCTCCTCGAACTCCGGCTCCTCGCAGCAGAGCACGCAGGAGAGCACCAAGAAGAGCACCGAGGACACCCGCGCCTCCCGCTCCTCCGAGCGCGCCACCGTCGAGACCCCGACCGGCAAGAAGGTCAAGAAGGGCGACGGCGAGTACAAGGTCGTCACCGGCGACACCCTCAGCGGCATCGCCGCGAAGAAGAACGTCAAGGGTGGCTGGGAGAAGCTCTTCGAGCTGAACAAGGACATCATCGACGACGCCGACTTCATCTACCCGGGCCAGCAGCTCCACCTGAGCTGACCCGCGACGAAGGCGACGGTCGCCACGCGTCTGCCGTCCCCCACGGCCGCCCCCACGGCCGGGCAGGCGGGGCGGGTTCGGCTGGGCCGAGAAATCGGGCCGCTTCCCAGCTGAACCACAGCCCGCTCACATCCGTGTCCTCCATGGTGAAGACCTCGTGAGGGCCGTCCCCCCGTCCCCCACGGGCTCCCCGCCCCGGTGCGCATTCCCCCGTACGCACCGGGGCGGGGCTTTTTCATGTCCGCTCCTTCTTTCTGTTCACTTTCTGGCCGACCCCCCTTTGTTCCGGACTGGAACAATGGGTACGGTCTGTCTGTCCACGGGACGGTCGGTCGGCTGCCGACGAGCCCGGGGCGGTTAGGCTCTAGTCGCAAGGCCCGCGGGCCCCGCACTTCCGCGTCACATCCCATGAAGGAGATGCTCGTGCCGTCCATCGACGTCGTCGTAGCCCGGGAAATCCTCGACTCGCGAGGCAACCCCACCGTCGAGGTCGAGGTCGGCCTCGACGACGGCAGCACCGGTCGTGCCGCCGTTCCGTCCGGCGCCTCCACCGGTGCCTTCGAAGCCATCGAGCTCCGTGACGGCGACCCCAACCGCTACCTCGGCAAGGGCGTCGAGAAGGCCGTCCTCGCCGTCATCGAGCAGATCGGCCCGGAGCTCGTCGGCTACGACGCCACCGAGCAGCGCCTGATCGACCAGGCGATGTTCGACCTGGACGCCACCGACAACAAGGGCTCCCTCGGCGCCAACGCCATCCTCGGCGTCTCCCTCGCCGTCGCCCACGCCGCCTCCGAGGCCAGCGACCTGCCGCTCTTCCGCTACCTCGGCGGCCCGAACGCGCACCTGCTGCCCGTCCCGATGATGAACATCCTGAACGGCGGCTCGCACGCCGACTCCAACGTGGACATCCAGGAGTTCATGATCGCCCCCATCGGCGCGGAGTCCTTCTCCGAGGCGCTGCGCTGGGGCGCCGAGGTCTACCACACCCTCAAGAAGGTGCTGAAGACCAAGGGCCTGTCCACCGGCCTCGGCGACGAGGGCGGCTTCGCCCCGAACCTGGAGTCCAACCGCGCCGCCCTCGACCTCATCATCGAGGCCATCAAGGAGGCCGGTTACACCCCCGGCGAGCAGATCGCCCTGGCGCTCGACGTCGCCGCCTCCGAGTTCTACAAGGACGGCGTGTACGTCTTCGAGGGCAAGGAGCGCTCCGCCGCCGAGATGACCGAGTACTACGCCGACCTCGTCGAGGCGTACCCGCTCGTCTCCATCGAGGACCCGCTGTTCGAGGACGACTGGGACGGCTGGAACACCATCACCGCGAAGCTGGGCGACAAGGTCCAGATCGTCGGCGACGACCTCTTCGTCACCAACCCCGAGCGCCTCGCCCGCGGCATCGAGGAGGGCTCCGCCAACGCCCTGCTCGTCAAGGTCAACCAGATCGGTTCGCTGACCGAGACCCTGGACGCCGTCGAGCTGGCCCAGCGCAACGGCTTCAAGTGCATGATGTCCCACCGCTCCGGCGAGACCGAGGACGTCACCATCGCCGACCTCGCCGTCGCCGTGAACTGCGGTCAGATCAAGACCGGCGCCCCGGCCCGCTCGGACCGCGTCGCCAAGTACAACCAGCTGCTGCGCATCGAGGAGATCCTCGACGACGCCGCGGTGTACGCCGGTCGCTCGGCCTTCCCCCGCTTCAAGGGCTGACCCGTACAGGGTTAAGGCTTAGCCAGTCGTACGTACGTCCCCGTACCGGTCCCGTACCGTGTGCGGGGACGTACGTGCGTTGCGCACAGGAGAAGACAGAAGCGGAAGGGGAAGCGGGACATGGCCGTGAAGGACCGGGACCGGGACCGTTTCTCCACCGCGACCCGGCTGAAGGTGCTCGGTGAGCAGACGGCCGCCCGGGTCTACCGCTCCCAGACCAAGCGCCAGGCCCGCCGCTCCCGGCTGACCGGCCGGGCCGCGCTGCTCGCCCTCGTCCTCTGCTCGCTGATCGTGGCGCTCGCCTATCCCATAAGGCAGTACGTCTCCCAGCGCGCCGACATCGCCGACATGCAGCGGCAGCGCGAGGAGGCGCGCGAGCGGGTCGAGGAGTTGCGCGACCTCAAGGCGCGCTGGCAGGACGACGCGTACGCCGAGCAGCGCATCCGGGAGCGGCTGCACTATGTGATGCCGGGCGAGACCGGTTACACGATGATCGACCCGGACGCGGCGAAGCAGTCCCGTACGACACAGGGGGCGGCCGACCGCCCCTGGTACACCAATGTCTGGGACGGGGTCGACAAGGCCGACGCCGCCGACAGCTGAACGGCCACCTTCGTGACCGTCAACCGATGAGCCACACCGAGGACTTGAGTAGCAGGTTATGCAGACCCCTCCGCCGCCCACCCCGCGCACCGAGCCCACCGACGCCGACGTCGAGGCCTTCCAGCAGCAGCTCGGACGCCCGCCGCGCGGCCTGCGTGCCATCGCGCACCGCTGCCCCTGCGGACAGCCGGACGTCGTCGAGACGGCGCCGCGCCTGCCGGACGGGACGCCCTTCCCCACGACGTACTACCTGACGTGCCCGCGTGCGGCCTCCGCGATCGGCACGCTGGAGGCGAACGGCGTGATGAAGGAGATGACGGAGCGGCTGGCGACGGACCCCGAGCTGGCCGCCGCCTACCGGGCCGCGCACGAGGACTACATCGCCCGCCGCGACGAGATCGAGGTCCTGGAGGGCTTCCCCAGCGCGGGCGGCATGCCGGACCGCGTGAAGTGCCTGCACGTCCTCGTCGGCCACTCGCTGGCCGCCGGTCCCGGCGTCAACCCGCTCGGCGACGAGGCGATCGCGATGCTTCCCGAGTGGTGGGCCAAGGGCCCGTGCGTGGTGCCCGCGTCGGCGCCCGAGAAGCCCGAGAACGCCGGGCGGAGCGAGCAGGGGGACGCCCAGTGACCCGGGTCGCCGCCGTCGACTGTGGTACGAACTCCATCCGGCTCCTCGTCGCCGACGCCGACCCGGCCACCGGTGAACTCGTCGAGCTGGACCGGCGGATGATCATCGTGCGGCTGGGCCAGGGCGTCGACCGCACGGGCCGGCTGGCCCCCGAGGCGCTGGAGCGGACCTTCGCGGCCTGCCGCGAGTACGCGGCCGTCATCAAGGAACTGGGCGCCGAGCGGATCCGCTTCGTCGCCACCTCCGCCTCGCGGGACGCGGAGAACCGGGACGAGTTCGTGCGCGGGGTGTTCGACATCCTCGGCGTCGAGCCCGAGGTGATCTCCGGCGACCGGGAGGCCGAGTTCTCCTTCACCGGCGCGACCAGGGAACTGACCGGGCGCACCGACCTCACCCGGCCGTACCTGGTCGTGGACATCGGCGGCGGCTCCACCGAGTTCGTCGTCGGCGACGACCAGGTGCGCGGCGCCCGCTCCGTGGACATCGGCTGCGTACGGCTGACCGAGCGGCACCTCGTCCGCGACGGGGCGGTCGTCGACCCGCCCGCGCCGGAGCAGATCGCGGCGATCCGCGCGGACATCGAGGCGGCCCTCGACCTCGCCGAGCGCGATGTGCCGCTCCGCGAGGCGCACACCCTGGTCGGGCTGGCCGGTTCGGTCACGACGCTGTCCGCGATCGCCCAGGACCTGCCCGCGTACGACTCGGCGGCCATCCACCACTCCCGGATCCCGTACGACCGGGTCCGGGAGATCACCGAGTGGCTGCTGCGCTCCACGCACGCGGAGCGGGAGGCCGTCCCGTCGATGCATCCCGGCCGGGTGGACGTGATCGCGGCGGGCGCCCTCGTCCTGCTGTCGATCATGGAACGGATCGGCGCGACGGAGGTCGTGGTGAGCGAACACGACATCCTGGACGGCATCGCCTGGTCCGTGGCCTAGAGAACGGGCTCGCGGGCGGACCGCCGGGGGTTCTCCCGGCGGTCCGCCCGCGTCTGTGAGGGAGTGTTTACTACTCGCCGGTAGCCTCGCTTGAGCTGTTCGGATAACGTATGAGCGCGTCCGAGGGGTGCTTCCGCCCCCCTCGTCGACCCGGCGCCGAGAAACTTCGTGAAGTTCTTCACAAGAGAATCGCCCCTGTTGAGCGATGTTTTGAGGCTCCACAGAGCGTTCCGGGGTTCCCGGGGGTCAACAGGGCGTCCCCGGCGGGGTTTCGCGGGGGTCTCGTCCGTGTGAAACCGAAGAGTGGTCCAGGGCCCTCAACAGACCGGAACGGCAGTTCACGCGGCCTTGACAACGGTCAAACCTCCCGGCCGGTCCCCTGGTGGACCGTGCCCCCGGCCAAGAGGGCCGCGCAGTGTATCAGAGGGGGTGGGGAAGCTTGTGAAGGGGCGCACGAGCGACCCCCGTATGGCGGGTACATACTCGATGGCATGAGCACCACGGAGCGTCCCAGGATCCTCGTAGTAGGCGGTGGGTACGTAGGCCTGTACGCAGCTCGGCGCATCCTCAAGAAGATGCGCTACGGAGAGGCGACCGTCACGGTCGTCGACCCCCGGTCGTACATGACCTACCAGCCCTTCCTCCCCGAAGCCGCCGCCGGCAGCATCTCCCCCCGGCACGTCGTCGTCCCGCTGCGACGCGTGCTGCCGAAGGCGGAGGTCCTCACCGGTCGGGTCACCACCATCGACCAGGACCGCAAGGTCGCCACGATCGCCCCGCTGGTCGGCGAGGCGTACGAGCTGCCCTTCGACTACCTGGTGATCGCGCTCGGCGCGGTCTCCCGCACCTTCCCGATCCCCGGCCTCGCCGAACAGGGCATCGGCATGAAGGGCATCGAGGAGGCCATCGGCCTGCGCAACCACGTCCTCGAGCAGCTCGACAAGGCCGACTCCACGACCGACGAGGACGTCCGCCGCAAGGCGTTGACCTTCGTCTTCGTGGGCGGTGGCTTCGCCGGCGCGGAGACCATCGGCGAGGTCGAGGACATGGCCCGCGACGCCGCGAAGTACTACAAGAACGTGTCCCGTGAGGACATGCGCTTCGTGCTCGTCGACGCCGCCGACAAGATCCTCCCCGAGGTCGGCCCGAAGCTCGGCCTCTACGGCAAGGAGCACCTGGAGGGCCGTGGGGTCGAGGTCTACCTCAACACCTCCATGGACTCCTGCGTCGACGGCCACGTCGTGCTGAAGAACGGCCTGGAGGTCGACTCCAACACGATCGTCTGGACCGCCGGCGTCAAGCCGAACCCGGTCCTCTCGCGCTACGGCCTGCCTCTCGGCCCGCGTGGCCACGTGGACGCGTCGCCGACCCTCCAGGTCACCGGCACCGACTACATCTGGGCCGCCGGCGACAACGCCCAGGTCCCGGACGTCGCCGCCCGCAAGGCCGGCATCGAGAACGCCTGGTGCCCGCCGAACGCGCAGCACGCGCTGCGTCAGGCCAAGGTCCTCGGCGACAACGTGGTCTCCGGCATGCGGGGCTTCCCGCAGAAGGAGTACGCGCACTCCAACAAGGGCGCGGTGGCGGGTCTCGGCCTCCACAAGGGCGTCGCGATGATCGTCATGGGCAAGATGAAGATCAAGCTGCGCGGTCGCCTCGCGTGGTACATGCACCGTGGCTACCACGGTCTCGCGATGCCGACCTGGAACCGCAAGATCCGGGTCTTCGCGGACTGGACGCTCGCGATGTTCCTCAAGCGCGAGGTCGTCTCCCTCGGCGCCATCGAGACTCCCCGCGAGGAGTTCTACGAGGCGGCGAAGCCGGCGCCGGTCGCTGCCGCGAGCAAGACCGGAGAAAAGGCCAAGGCCTCCTGACCTGTTGACCCGTCCGAAGGGCCTCCCGCCATCCGTGGTGCGGGGGGCCCTTCGGCGTGCGCGGGAGGGGGCGGGGGGTTCGGTTCGTGGGCGGGTGCGGGTGCGTGGGGGCTGGTCGCGCAGTTCCCCGCGCCCCCGAAAAGCAGGGGCTGCGCCCCGAGCTCTTCAGGCCCGCAGGGCCTGATGCCCTTAGGGGCGCGGGGAACTGCGCGAGAAGCCCCACCGGGCCGCACTCGAAGAACACACCTCCCCACGGGAATACGGCACAGCCCCGCAGGTGATTACCGTGGCGTTGGACATTCCGGGATCTGTTGTCACGGAGGTGTGCGCCATGCAGGACGCCGCGTCGCGGCTGAAGACCCTGTTCGAGCAACTGTCGGGGGCCCCGCTCCCGGTCCGGCTGCGGGCCTGGGACGGCTCGACGGCCGGACCGCCGGAGGCACCCGCCCTGGTGGTACGCAACCGCAGGGCCCTGCGCCGACTGCTGTGGAAGCCGGGCGAACTGGGCCTCGCCCGCGCCTGGGTCGCCGGTGACCTCGGTGTCGAGGGCGATCTGTACGCCGTACTGGACCTGGTGGCCGACCAGGTGTGGGAGCGGGACGAGGACGCCCGAAGCCTCGCCGACACCCTGCGCGACCCACGGGCCCGGGCGGCCGTCAAGGGCCTGCTGAAGCTGGCCGGCCCCGCCGTCCTCGTCCCGCCCGAACCGCCGCGCGAGGAGGTCCGCACCCGCCACCGGCACACCAGACGCACCGACAGACGGGCGGTCAGCCACCACTACGACGTCGGCAACGACTTCTACGAGGCCGTCCTCGGCCCGTCGATGGTGTACTCCTGCGCCTACTGGTCCGCCGCCGACGGCACCACCACCCTCGAAGCCGCCCAGCACGACAAGCTCGACCTCATCTGCCGCAAACTCGGCCTGACCCCGGGGCAGCGGCTCCTGGACGTCGGCTGCGGCTGGGGCTCCATGGCCGTGCACGCGGCCCGCGAGTACGGCGTCCATGTCGTCGGCGTCACCCTCTCCCAGGAACAGGCCGTCCACGCCCGCAAACGCGTCGCCGAGGAGGGCCTCACCGACCGCGTCGAGATCCGCGTCCAGGACTACCGCGACGTCACCGACGGGCCCTACGACGCGATCTCCTCCATCGGCATGGCCGAACACGTCGGAGCGGACCGGTACCTGGCGTACGCCGAGGACCTGTACCGGCTGCTCGCCCCCGGCGGCCGGCTGCTCAACCACCAGATCTCCCGGCGCCCACGACGCGACGAGAACGCGTACTCCGTCGACGGCTTCATCGACGCGTACGTCTTCCCGGACGGCGAACTCGCCCCGATCGGCACCACCGTCACCCAGCTCGAACGCGCGGGATTCGAGGTCCGCGACGTGGAGTCCCTGCGCGAGCACTACGCCCTCACCCTGCGCGCCTGGGTCACCAACCTCGAAGCCCACTGGGCGCACGCGGTCGCCCTGGTCGGCCCCGGCCGCGCCCGCGTCTGGCGCCTCTACATGGCCGCCTCCGCCCTCGGCTTCGAACGCAACCGCCTCGGTGTCAACCAGGTACTGGCCGTACGGCCCCCGGAAGGGGGTGCGTCGGGCCTCCCACTGAGGGCCCGGACCTGGGGCGCCTGAACGCACGGACGGGGACGCGTACGGCCATGTACGCGTCCCCGTCCCGTGGGCCCCGTGCCTCCCGCGCGGCTACTCCGACTTGATCGCCGCCAGCATGTTCAGCTTCGCCGCGCGGCGGGCCGGCCACAGCGCGGCCAGGATGCCGACGGTGGCGGCGAGCAGGAGGAAGACGGCCATCCGGGCCCAGGGGACGACCAGTTCGTACGTCGGCATCCGGCTGGCGACGAGTTCACCGGCGGCCCAGCCGAAGAAGACGCCCAGGCCGATGCCGAGGACACCGCCGAAGAGGGAGATGACCAGGGACTCCAGACGGACCATCCGCTTGATGCCCCGCCGGTCGAGACCGATCGCCCGGAGCATGCCGATCTCCTGCGAACGCTCGAACACCGACATGGCCAGGGTGTTGATGACGCCGAGGACGGCGACGATCACGGCCATGGCCAGCAGGCCGTAGAGCATGTTCAGCATCAGCGTGAACATCTTCGCGATGTCGTCGGAGAGGTCCTGTCCGCTCTGGACCTTGATCGCCGGGTTCTCGCCCAGGGCCTTCTCCAGCCGGTCCTTGGTGGCGTCCGAGGCGCCGGACGAGGTCTTGACCATGACCATCATGTCGGCCGGGTCGACGTCGGCGGGCAGCCGTGCGTCGAGCGTCCTGTCGTCCAGGAGGATGCCCCGGATCAGCTCGTTGCTCTCGTACACCCCGGCGACCGTCAGCTTCTGCTTCCGGCCCCCCTCGAACCCGGCGCTGAACTGCGAACCGGCCTCCCAGCCGCGCCGCTCGGCGGTCTCCGCGTCCACCACGACCTGGCCGCCGCCGACCTCGAACGTCCCGTTGTCGAGGGGCAGGTCGGTGAGCTCGCCGATGGCCGCGCCGTTGACGCCCGTGAGGTACTCGGTCTCGCCCCCGATCCGGGACTCGGCGTTGCGCAGCGGCGAGACGGCGGTGACGCCCTCGGCGGCGGAGAGCTTCTTCTCCACGTCGGGGGAGAGGAAGTTGCCGTTGGCCATCGAGACGACGTAGTCCGCCTTGATCGCGTCGGCGGCCATCTTGCCGATGGACTTCTGGAGGCTGCCCGCCATCACCGTCATGCCGGTGATCAGCGTCAGTCCGATCATCAGCGCCGACGCGGTCGCGGCGGTGCGGCGCGGATTGCGTACGGAGTTCTGCCGGGCGAGCTTGCCGGAGATCCCGAAGACCCGCATGAGGGGGGCGGCGGCCGCGATCAGCGGGCGGGACAGCAGCGGGGTGAGGACGAAGACACCGATGATCAGCACCACCGCGCCGATGCCCATCGGTGCCTGCCCGTCCGAGCCCTCCAGCGTGGTGGCGTACAGCACGGTGGCCACGCCCGCGCCGGCGAACAGCGCGCCGATCGTGTTCCGCACGACGAGCGACTTGGTCGTCGCCTTCGCGTGCACGCTGCTCATCGCCGCGACCGGCGGGATCCTCGCCGCGCGGCGGCCCGGCAGCCAGGCGGCCAGCATCGTGATCAGGACGCCCACGAGCAGGGCGGTGGCGACCGTGCCGGGGGAGACCACCAGCGGACCGGCGGGGACGGTCTCGCCGAGCGTGCCGATCAGGGCCCGCATCCCGGCGCCGATGCCGACACCGGCGGCGAGACCGGTGACGGCGGCGACCGCGCCCACCACGAACGCCTCGATCAGCACGGACCGTGTCACCTGGCGGCGGGAGGCGCCGACCGCGCGCAGCAGGGCCAGCTCCTTGGTGCGCTGGGCCACCAGCATCGTGAAGGTGTTGGCGATGATGAACGTGCCCACGAACAGGGCGATCCCGGCGAAGACCAGCAGCGCGTTCTTCAGGCCGCTCATCTCGGCGGCGATCTGCGTGGCCTGGTCGTCCGCGAGCTGCTGACCGGTGGTGGTGTACGCGGAGTCCTTCGGCAGGACCTCGTCGACGGCCTTCTGCAGCTGGGCCTGGCTGGTGCCCGGCGCCGCCGTCACGTTGATCGTGTCGTACTCGCCCTTCATGTGGAAGAGCGTCTGCGCGGTCGCCGTGTCGAACAGGGTGAGGCTGCCGCCGGCGGCGACATTGCCGTCGTCCGTCGTGAAGATCCCGCTGACGGTGGGGGTGAGGACCGGGCCGTCCACCGACAGTCGCACGGTGTCGCCCACCTCGTACCCGGACCGCTTCGCGGTCTCCGAGTCGATCGCGACCTCGTCCGCGCCCTCAGGCGCGCGGCCGCCGTCCTGGATGGGGTACCGGGGGTCGTCCGTCCCCCAGTAGTTCCCGCCCTGCGACTGGAAGCCGCCGCCGATCAGCTTGCCGTCCTTGCCGGCGAGGGCGGTGAACCCGCTCACCACGCCGATCGCCGACTCGGCGCCGGGCGCCCGCTCGACCTTCTTCAGCACCTCCGGGGTGAGCTTCGGCTGCTCGGCGACGGTGTCGCCCTCGTCCGGTCGGTAACCGGACCGGATCGCGACGTCCACGTGGTCGAAGCCCTTGGCCGAGCTCTTCTGGAGCGCGTCCGAGATGGTGTTCGTGAAGACCAGCGTGCCCGACACGAAGGCGACGCCGAGCATCACCGCGAGCACGGTCATGAGAAGCCTGGCCTTGTGCGAGAGCACGTTGCGCAGGGCGGTACGGAACATGAAGGGGTCCCTGTTTCGGGGTCGGGGCGGAGAGGGTGGCAAGGCGCCGGAGTGCGCGTCGGGGCAGGGGGGAGCGGAGGCAGGGGTGGGGTGGTGAACCCCCTCAGCTCGTGCGCCCCTTGGTGTCGAACCTCTTCATCCGGTCCAGCACCAGGTCCGCCGTCGGCTCGTGCATCTCGTCCACGATGCGTCCGTCAGCGAGGAAGACGACCCGGTCCGCGTAGGCTGCGGCCACGGGGTCGTGCGTCACCATCACCACGGTCTGCCCCAACTCCCTTACGGAGTTGCGCAGGAAGCCCAGCACCTCGGCGCCCGAACGCGAGTCCAGGTTTCCGGTGGGCTCGTCGCCGAAGATGATGTCCGGCCGGGAGGCGAGCGCCCGCGCCACGGCGACGCGCTGCTGCTGGCCGCCGGAGAGCTGGGCGGGCCGGTGGCTCAGCCGGTCGGCGAGGCCCACCATGCGGATCACGGTGTCCAGCCACTGCTTGTCCGGCTTGCGGCCGGCGATGTCCATCGGGAGGGTGATGTTCTCCAGTGCGGTCAGGGTCGGCAGCAGGTTGAACGCCTGGAAGATGAAGCCGATCTTGTCCCGGCGGAGCTTGGTGAGCTGCTTGTCCTTCAGCGAGCCCAGCTCGGTGTCGCCGATGCGGACGGAGCCGGTCGAGAAGGTGTCCAGGCCGGCCACGCAGTGCATCAGCGTGGACTTGCCGGACCCCGAGGGGCCCATGATCGCGGTGAACTGGGCCTGCCGGAAGTCGACGGTGACCTGGTCCAGCGCGACCACCCGGGTCTCGCCCTGTCCGTAGACCTTCGACAGTTCCGTGGCGCGGGCGGCCACGGCGGTGGACCGGTCGGCGAGGGGAGTGGTGGTCACGGGTGGGAACTCCTGTCGGGGCGACGGCGTTTGGGGTGTTCGAGAACGACCGAGGGGTCCCGCGGAACTGCCGTGGGCATGCCGGGGCCGTACGTCTGTCGTTTGTGGATGGCTCCATGGTCTCGGCGGAGGGGCGCCGTGTAGTCAGCCGCTGTTCCGGTTCCGGGGGCAGACTTCTGACGGACCGGCGGAGGGCCCGTCATACCTGGGGATGACGAGGGGATCCGACCGGAGTGTGGGGCGCGCGATCGACACGAGTCAGCGCGTCACCGCGCGCGATCCGTGGGGGACCGCTCGTTCGGACGGTGAAATTCCGTCATTCCGCACGCGGCCGGTCGTGCCGTCCGTAAGGCTATTGGCAAGTGCGGATGGCGTGTTCCGTGGGCTGATGCACCCTCAGACGTCAATAAAATAAGACAACATCGGTCCGCTCTTCGACTGTTCGGGGGAAGCGTCCCGATAGGCTCGGGACCTCAGCGCGGAGCCCATGGCCTGCCCGGATGGTGGAATGCAGACACGGCGAGCTTAAACCTCGCTGCCCCTCGCGGGCGTACCGGTTCAAGTCCGGTTCCGGGCACCTCCGATCAAACCAGCACATTCCTTCCCACACCCCCACATCACCCCCACCTTCGGGGGGCGCCTCGCGCACCCCTGCCACACGCTCGGGCCGCTGGGAGCGGGTCGGACGACGGGTGTGGGGGCGGGGTGATCTCCGGGAGATCGCGGGAGCGTACCGGGTTGGTCATGGGTTGAGGCGGGTGGGGCGGGGAATCAGGGAGACGCGTAGCGTGTTCGGTGTCAGGGCAGGGGAAAGATCCTCCCCAAGCACTAGGGTCAATCCTTTGCCTACCTATTACTCTTGAGCCAAGGCCACGCAGGGTGGCCATGGAGGAGTGAAATGAGGAGCAGCAACCCGGTCTTCTCGCGACGGGGGTTCAGCCGCGACAACGGCTACGCGGGCTTCAACACCGCGCCGCAGGCCGGGGGAGCAGCTGTCGGCACGCAGGGCAACCCCTACGCCCAGCAGGGCGGCAACCCGTACGCGACCAACCCGTACGCCCAGCAGGGCGTGCAGCCCGGCACCCCGCCGCAGGCTCCGGCCCGCACGGGCGCCATGACCATGGACGACGTCGTCATGCGCTCGGCCATGACGCTCGGCACGGTCGTCGTCGGCGCGGTCCTCGCCTGGGCCCTCCTGCCGGTGTCGCCCACGAGCTACGGCCTGGCCATCGGCGCCGCGCTGATCGCCTTCGTCCTGGCGATGGTGCAGTCCTTCAAGCGCAAGGCCTCGCCCGCGCTGATCCTGGCGTACGCCGCGTTCGAGGGCGTCTTCCTCGGTGTGCTCAGCGAGATGTTCAACTCTGAGTGGAGCGGCGCGCCCTTCCAGGCGGTGCTCGGCACCATGGCCGTCTCCGGAGCCACCCTCCTGGTCTACAAGGCGGGCTGGATCCGGGTCACCGCGCGGTACGCCCGCATCGGCATGACCATCGCGATCGCCTTCATCCTCGTCATGGCGGTCAACCTGCTGCTCGTCGTCTTCGGGCTCGCTCCCGACGGCGGACTGCGCAGCATGGGCCCGCTCGGCGCGATCGTCGGCATCCTCGCGATCCTGCTCGGCGCGTTCTTCCTGACCCTCGACTTCAAGCAGATCGAGGACGGCATCGCCTACGGTGCCCCGCGCGAGGAGGCCTGGCTGGCCGCGTTCGGCCTGACCATGACCCTCGTGTGGATCTACATCGAGATGCTCCGTCTGGTCGCCATCTTCAGCGGCGACGACTAGATCAGCCGGATCCGCCGGATCCGGTGGATCCCGCAGGACCACTGATGAAGGGCCCCCGAACCTCGCGGTTCGGGGGCCCTTCGTAGGTTCTCGGCGGCTTCACAGGAGCTTCCGCGCGGCCCTCCTCAGGTCGTACTCGTGAATGATCGCTTTGGCGTGGCCGTACGCGAGGTCGTACTCGTGCCGGAGCCAGCTGACCTTCTCCTCGAAATTGAAGAGAGCGGGGCCTTCGTCGACTTTGCGGAGCCAGTCGGAGACTTCACGACCGGTGCAGTGGGGGATGCGGGCGAGCAGGTTGCGATGGGTCTCCTCGGAGAAGACTTGGGACATCGGCGCCTCCGGACGAAAGGGAATGTAAGCCGGTCCTTCAGGTCACGTTGCCTGAGTGGCGGCCTGTTGGCAACAGTCCGGCTGGGGCGCGTACTCTCGCGGCGTGCTTGATACGACGCCGTTGACCCGTGCCGTGGATCATTTCGCCGACCGGTTGCGGGCGGCCCCGCAGAGCCGGCTCCAGCGGAGCGCCGCCGCGGAGGCGCTGGGGCTGGCCAGGGAATTGGCACTGCGTGCCCAGCGGCTGGAGACGCCCGAGGGGCCGTTTCACGAGATGCCGGACGCGGGGATGTTCGCGGCGGCCGATCAGGTCACGGTCGCCGGGAACGATCTCGCGCTGGTGCTGGCGGACGAGGAGGCGCTGACGGAGGCCGTGGCGCTGGTGGAGGAGGCTCAGCGGCGGGCCGGGGTGTGAGTTCCCCGCCCACGGGGGTGCGCCGACGCCCACGGGGGAGGGGGCGCGCGTTCGTCGGTGGGTGCGGGCTCGGTGGGGCTTCTCGCGCGGTTCCCCGCGCCCCTTCAGGGCGCGGCCCCGCTCGGCGACGGAAACGGCCCCCCGGAGAGCCGGGAAGGGTCGGCCTACAGGGACGCGATGACCCGGTCCGCCAGTATGTAGACCATGTCGTCGCCGCACTCGAAGGTGAGCGTGTAGGCGCCCGAGATGCCCGAGCCGCCCAGGAGGACGGGGACGTCGCCGCTCTGGAGGGCGGTCGCGAGGCGCTCGGCGGTCTCGCGGTGGCCGGGGGTCATGCACAGGGTGGTGCCGTCGGCGAAGACGTAGACGTCGAGGGTGCCCAGGGGGCCCGGGCGGACGTCGGCCAGCTCCGTGCGGGACGCCGCGAGGTCCTCCAGGCAGGCGACCGTACGCTCGTGGTCGTTGGTGACGGGTGACTGCACCGGCACGAAATCGGGGTGCGAGGGGTGGCGGCGGCGGGCGGCGGCCAGCTCGGCGGAGTCCCCGGCGAACTCGTCGCTCTCCAGACCGGGCTCGATCACCGGCTCCAGGTGCTCCAGGCCCGCGAAGTCGGACTGCCGGGGCAGGAACAGGTCACTCTCCGGCAGACCCAGCAGCGGCGGCGTGTCGGTCACGTCGCGGGACTCCTGGGCGGCCCAGAAGGCCCGTGCCTCGGCGAGCTCACGCTCCCGCTCCTCGGCCAGGGCCTCGGCGACGGCGGCGCGTATCTCCTCCGTGTCGGCTGCCGGACGGGCGGCCGGCACCATGGCACGCGGCCCGGCGGCCCGGCTCTCGGCCAGCTCGGTGCGCAAGGCAGCGACCTGTCGGCGCAGACCCACGAGGGTGCGCAGGACGGCGACGCCCACGGCGGCGGTGGCGGCCGTGGTGAGCAGCAAGGCGATCGGCATGGCGCTCACTGACGTACTCCCGGTTCAAAGTCGACCCCCGACTTCCTACATCAGCTTGAAGGGCGGACTAACCAGCTGTCAGTGCGTAACGTCACGAATCGGGCAGGAATCTTTCCCCGATGTTTGGTGGTGAAACGGCTCTGAGCTGCGTAAATCGCTCTCCGGGGGGAGATAGGTCACATCCTGGGGGAGATTGGATCACAAAACGGCCCGGAGTCCCACGGATTCCGGGACTCCGGGCCACAGCATCACGCTGCGCGTCCGCGCGGTCACGGCTCCGCGCGGGTGGTCGGTCAGCTGAGGCGCTCGATGACCATCGCCATGCCCTGGCCGCCGCCGACGCACATCGTCTCCAGGCCGAACTGCTTGTCGTGGAACTGGAGGGAGTTGATGAGCGTGCCGGTGATGCGGGCGCCGGTCATGCCGAACGGGTGGCCGACGGCGATGGCGCCGCCGTTCACGTTCAGCTTGTCCAGCGGGATGTCCAGGTCGCGGTAGGAGGGGATCACCTGGGCGGCGAAGGCCTCGTTGATCTCGAACAGGTCGATGTCGTCGACGGTGAGGCCCGCGCGGGACAGGGCCTGCTTCGACGCCTCCACCGGGCCGTAGCCCATGATCTCGGGGGAGAGGCCGGAGACGCCGGTGGAGACGATCCGGGCGAGCGGGGTCAGCCCGAGGTCCCGCGCCTTGGTGTCGGACATGATCACCAGGGCGGCGGCGCCGTCGTTGAGCGGGCAGCAGTTGCCGGCCGTGACCAGGCCGTCCTCGCGGAAGACCGGCTTCAGGCCCTGCACGGCCTCCAGGGTGACGCCGGCGCGCGGGCCGTCGTCCTTGCTGACGACCGTGCCGTCGGGCAGCGTCACCGGGGTGATCTCGCGCTCCCAGAAGCCCTTGCCGATGGCCTCCTCGGCGAGGTTCTGCGAGCGGACGCCGAACTCGTCCATCTCCTGCCGGGTCACGCCCCACTGGCGGGCCAGGTTCTCGGCGGTCTGCCCCATCGCGATGTACGGGTCGGGGAGCAGGCCGTCCTCGCGCGGGTCGTGCCAGGAGGCGCCGACCGACTTGGAGACCGCCTCCGTGCGGGCCTCGGCCTCGGCGAAGAGCGGGTTGCGGGCGGTGTGGATGTCGCTGGTGCCGCGCGCGCTGCTGCTGACGACCTCGACGCCGGCGGAGATGAAGACGTCGCCCTCGCCGGCCTTGATGGCGTGCAGGGCCATGCGGGAGGTCTGGAGCGAGGAGGAACAGTAACGGGTGACCGTGCAGCCCGGCAGGTGGTCCATGCCCAGCTGTACGGCCACGATCCGGCCCAGGTTGTGGCCCTGCTCGCCGCCGGGGAGGCCGCAGCCGAGCATCAGGTCGTCGATGTCCCTCGGGTCCAGCTCCGGGACCTTCGCGAGGGCGGCCGCGACGATGGTGGCGGTCAGGTCGTCGGGGCGCAGGTCCTTCAGCGAGCCCTTGAAAGCGCGGCCGATGGGGGAGCGGGCGGCTGAGACGATCACGGCTTCGGGCATCACGGCTCCATTGGCATGCGTTACGGAAAGCGGGGCTGTGGGGGAAGTTACCCGTACGTATGGGCCGGGTCACGGGCATGAGGGTGTGACTCCGACCGCACTTTTCTAAGCGCTTGCTTTTTGGATTGGGCGCCTGGTGACTCGGGGGTGGGGCTGCGTTGTCGGGTGCGGGCCCGGTGCGGCTTCTCGCGCAGTTCCCCGCGCCCCTGAAAGACCAGGCCCTGCGGGCCTGGAAGACCACGGCTGGGGCGGGCCTGGAAGACCACGGCTGGGGCGGGCCTGGAAGGTGACGGCTGGGCGGGGTGAAAAGCACGGGGCGCAGCCCCGGCTTTTCAGGGGCGCGGGGAACTGCGCGATCAGCCCCCACGCACCCGCACCCGCCGACGAAACAGTCACCCCCGAGCTACTAGGCGCCCGGCTGCGCCTCCGCGGCAGCGGTCGGCGCGGGGTCCGTCGCCGGCACCCTCCGCCGACGCCGCCGCTTCAGCAGAGCCCAAGGCCCACGCGGCCCCGTAGGCATCGCGGCCGTCACCTCCGTACCCGCCTCCGACGCGGCCTCCGCGGCCGCGCGGGCCACCGGCAGGAAGCCCTCGCGGCGGCTGACGTCCGGCCGCTCCTCGTCCGCCGGCCACAGGCCCAGCGCCGCGCACACCGTCGGCAGGACGGCCATCGCGGCGGTCGCGTAGCCCTCGGCGGAGGGGTGGTAGTTGTCGGGGCCGAACAGCTCGCGGGGGTTCTGTTCGAACTCGGGGCCGAGCAGGTCGCCCAGCGACACGGTGCGGCCGCCCTGTTCGACGGTTCCGATCGTCTGGGCGGCCGCCAGCTGCCGCGAGGCCCGGCGGGCGAGCCAGCGCAACGGCTGCTGCACGGGCTCCAGCGTGCCGAGGTCGGGGCAGGTGCCCACCACCACCTCGGCCCCGGCGGTCCGCAGTCGCCGTACGGCCGCGGAGAGGTGGCGGACCGAACGGGTCGGCGGCATCCGGTGGGTCACGTCGTTGGCGCCGATCATGATCACGCAGACGTCGGGGACCTGCGCCGGGTCCTCCAGGACCAGCGCGACCTGCCGGTCGAGGTCGTCCGACTGGGCACCCGGCAGCGCGACGTTCCGCAGCAGCACCGGGCGCTCGGCGACGGCCGCGAGCCCCGAGGCGATCAGCGCACCCGGGGTCTGCCGGGACCGGTGGACGCCCTGGCCGGCGGCGGTCGAGTCGCCGAGCATGACGAGCCGGAGCGGGGGATCGTCAGGGACGTCGTACGAACTGCCGTACGAGCCGTAGCCGTACGCGCGCCCGTACCGGCTGCCGTGCGTGTGGCCGTACACGCCCTCCGCGCTCGGCGGGTGCGGGCTGTGCCCGTTGCCCACGATCCGCTTGGCCAACCGCACCTCGGCCAGCACCACCCCCACGGCCGCCGCACCCAGCAGACCGATGCCGCCACCGCCGTACGCCGCGCCCGCCGCGATGCGGCGGGCCACCCTTGCTCTGGACATGCTCGTCATGCGTCGCCGCCACCTCCTCGTACCCGTACACCCACTCCTTGCCCCGTAGCGGCCCTCGGCCAATCCCGGCGGAAGGTGAACAGGGAGGAGAACAGTGAGGACGGGGCTTAGGCTGGCGGGACATTACGACCATCCCTTTTGCGGCTCCGGAGACAACGGTGCAAATCCACGACTCGATGATCAGCCTCGTCGGCAACACCCCGCTGCTGAGGCTCAACAGCGTGACCGAGGGCATCCAGGCGACCGTCCTGGCCAAGGTCGAGTACTTCAATCCCGGCGGTTCCGTGAAGGACCGCATCGCGCTGCGCATGATCGAGGCGGCCGAGAAGAGCGGGGAACTCAAGCCCGGCGGCACGATCGTCGAGCCCACCAGCGGAAACACCGGTGTGGGGCTCGCCATCGTCGCCCAGCAGAAGGGCTACAAGT
The DNA here is from genome assembly GCF_055575575.1 of Streptomyces sp. NPDC034049. Taxonomy (NCBI): domain Bacteria; kingdom Bacillati; phylum Actinomycetota; class Actinomycetes; order Kitasatosporales; family Streptomycetaceae; genus Streptomyces; species Streptomyces sp. NPDC034049. The sequence continues at coordinate 75,739 of NZ_JBVISJ010000005.1, read as the reverse complement.
GCATCTTCGTGTGCCCCGACAAGGTGAGCACCGACAAGATCAACGTGCTCAGGGCGTACGGCGCCGAGGTCGTCGTCTGCCCCACGGCGGTCGACCCCGAGCACCCCGACTCGTACTACAACGTGTCCGACCGGCTGGTCCGCGAGACGCCCGGCGCCTGGAAGCCGGACCAGTACTCCAACCCCAACAATCCGCTCTCCCACTACCACTCGACCGGCCCTGAGCTGTGGGAGCAGACGGAGGGGCGGATCACCCACTTCGTGGCGGGCGTGGGGACCGGCGGCACCATCTCCGGCACCGGCCGCTACCTGAAGGACGCCAGTGACGGCCGTGTCCAGGTGATCGGCGCCGACCCCGAGGGCTCCGTGTACTCCGGCGGCTCCGGGCGGCCGTACCTGGTCGAGGGCGTCGGCGAGGACTTCTGGCCCACCGCGTACGACCGGACCGTCGCCGACGAGATCGTCGCCGTGTCCGACAAGGACTCCTTCCAGATGACCCGTCGGCTGGCCAAGGAGGAGGGCCTGCTGGTGGGCGGCTCCTGCGGCATGGCCGTCGTCGCCGCCCTGAGGGTCGCCGAGCGGCTCGGCCCGGACGACATCGTGGTCGTCCTGCTGCCCGACAGCGGACGCGGCTACCTCAGCAAGATCTTCAACGACGAGTGGATGGCCGACTACGGCTTCCTGGAGGACGAGGGCCCGAGCGCGCGGGTCGGCGCCGTCCTCAGCCACAAGGAACACGGTGCGATCCCGTCCCTCGTCCACATGCACCCGGACGAGACGGTCGGCCAGGCGATCGAGGTGCTGCGCGAGTACGGCGTCTCGCAGATGCCGATCGTGAAGCCGGGCGCGGGTCACCCGGATGTCATGGCCGCCGAGGTGGTCGGGTCCGTCGTCGAGCGCGAGCTGCTGGACGCCCTCTTCGCCCAGCGCGCCTCGCTGGACGACCCGCTGGAGAAGCACATGTCCGCGCCGCTGCCGCAGGTCGGCTCCGGTGAGCCCGTCGGTGACCTGATGACCGTGCTCGGCTCGGCGGACGCGGCCATCGTGCTCGTCGAGGGCAAGCCGACCGGTGTGGTCAGCCGGCAGGACCTGCTCGCGTTCCTCGCCAAGGGCGGCGCCAAGTAGGAGCGACCCGTGCGGTGCGACGGGAGGGGCGTCTGATTCGGGAGAAAAATCCCGGGAAGCGCCCCTCTCCGTCGAAGATCTGCCCGAGTCGGGGGTTTGACTTCGCAGAAGTGGTACGAGCGCGTCACGTCCGCGCAGCACCCGCTTAACACGGGTCCGGCACATTGGTGGATGTCGGCAGGGCGGGAGCGGCTCCCCGCTCCGGCCGACAACGAAACGGCGCCAAGGACCTCCGGAGCGGCTCCCGGACCTCCATGGACGCCACGGACGCGCCAGCCCGGTTCCGACCCGGCCCGCGTCCCTCGCGGGGACCGCCGTCGTCCCGCCCCCCGTCACACGGGGGTGCGGCGGTCCCCGCGCATATCTTTCCCGGTCACTCTCTTCACTCCGACTCCCCGTTCCCGCCCCGGCGGCGGCCCAGGGTCGGTGAGTTGCGCAGTGCCCACGCCACGTTCACGCCGACGATGCCCGCCCAGGTGACGAACAGGCCGGGGAGGTCGGCCACGCCGCCGCCGATGCCGGACAGGGGGATGGCGGCGACGAGGGAGACCACGCCGAAGCCGTAGCGTTCGCCCCAGGTGTCGCTGGACCTGTCGGGGGAGCGGCTGCCTCGGGCCACCACCATCTGCTGCTCGGCGACCTGACGCCGGACCCGGCGGTCGACCACGCTGTCGATGCGCTGGTCCACCTTCTCCAGGAACGAGTCGACGAGCGCGGACTCGTAGTCCTCGCCCAGATCTCTGCGGGCGTTCAGGGTGGCGGCGAGTTCCTTCTTCAGCTCGGTGTCCCCGAGCTGTGCGTCACGGGCATCCATACCGGTCATGCCTCTCACGGTAGGGAGCCGGAAGCCGCCTGGCACTGGGGTTAGCCCCCCAGGCGACGCTCCGGCTCCCCCCGCTGTTTCCCTCCGGGAAGCCCTTGCCCGGCCTGCATAGGCTCATGCAGAGTTCTCGGTGACTGAATATGTGGTGTCCACCGGGGCCGAGGAGGTGTGGTCGATGTCCTCACCGATCATGGGCGCGCCGGACGCCCCTGCCGCCGCGCAGACCGCGGCGACCGCGCGGATTGCGGCGACTGCGGCGGCCGTGCCCGCCGGGCTTGTCGTGCCCGCCGGGCTCGTCGTGCTCGACGGGCGGGGGCTCGGGGTCGCCGACGTGGTCCGGCTCGCCGACGGTGTCGTACGGCCGGTGGCCGACGGGGCGGCCGTACGGCGGGTCGAGGAGTCCTGGGAGGCTGCCCGGCTGATCGCCGCGGCCGGACGGGTGTACGGCCGCTCCACCGGCGTCGGCGCCAACCGCTCCGAGGACGTGCCCACCGAGGCGGCCGCCGGGCACGGCCTGCGTCTGCTGCGCAGTCACGCCGGGGCCATCGGGGAGGAACTGCCCGCCCGTCAGGTACGGGCCATGCTCGCCGTCCGCGCCAACCAGGTGCTCGCGGGCGGCGCGGGGCTCCGGCCGACCGTGGTCACCGCGCTCTGCGCGGCGCTGGAGAGCGGGGCGCACCCCGTGGTCAACGAGTTCGGCTCGGTGGGCACGGGCGACATCGCGGCGCTGGCCCAGGTGGGGCTCGCGCTGGCGGGGGAGCACCCGTGGCGGGTGCCGGGGGCGGGGTCCGGGTTCGCGGACGGACCCGGGGGTGGGTCGGGGGGCGGGTCCGGTCCCGGCAGCGGGGCGGGCTTCGGGGTCCCCGCGGCGCAGGCGCTCGACAACAACGACGCGCTCGCGCTGATCAGCAGCAACGCGCTCACGCTCGGACAGGCCGCGCTCGCGCTGCACGAGTTGCGGGGGCTGATCGCCGCCACACAGGTCGTCGCCGCGCTCTCGCTGCTCGCTGTGGACGGCTCGCACGAGGCGTACGCGGCGCCCGTGCACAGCGCGCGCGCCCACCGGGGGTCGCGCGAGGTGGCCCGGCGCATGCGGCAGCTGATCGGGGCGGCCGAGCGGCCCACGCCCCCGCTGGGGCGCATCCAGGACCCGTACGGCTTCCGGTGCCTGCCGCAGATCCATGGGCCCGCCCTGGACGCGGCGGAAGCGCTGGAGGGCGTCCTGGAGATCGAGATCAACGCGGCGGCGGAGAACCCGCTGATCGTCCCGGAGGACATGGCCGCCTACCACCACGGCGGCTTCTACCAGGCCCAACTGGCCCTCGCCCTCGACCACTTCCGACTCGCCACGACCCAGGTGGCCCGGCTGTCGACCTCCCGGCTCTCCTCGCTCAACGAGCCCGCGTACACCCGGCTGCGGCCCTTCCTCGCCGACCACGAGCCCGCCTCCTCGGGCGTGATGATCCTGGAGTACGCCGCCGGAGCCGCTCTCGGTGACCTGCGGGCCTTCTCCGCGCCCGCGTCGCTCGGCCACGCTGTACTCTCCCGGGGCGTCGAGGAACAGGCCAGCTTCGCCTCGCTCGCCGCCCGGCAGACGCTGCGGGCGTGCCGCGCGTACCGGCTCGTCGTCGGCTGCGAACTCGTCGCCGCGGTACGGGCGTTGCGCCAGCGGGACCTGCGGCCGGATCCGGAACTGCCCGTCGGGCGCGCCCTGGAACTGGCCGAGGCCGTGCTCGACCCGGACCCGGCCGACCGGCCGCTGACCGAGGACGTGAGCGCGGCGGCCGTACTGCTCGATCGGTTCACCGAGATCTGGACGGACGTCCAGGCGGATCCACTGAGGGGGAGCGCGTCATGAGCGCGGACAACGGCCCGGGCGTGACGGACAGTCCCGCCGCGCGGCTGCAGACGCTCTTCGAGGGGCACCGGCTGACGCCCACCCAGCGGCGCATCGCCCACAGCATGGTGCGGCGGGCGGCCGACGTGCCGTTCCTGTCGAGCGTGGAGCTGGCGGAGCTGGCCGGGGTGAGCCAGCCGTCCGTGACACGGTTCGCGGTGGCGCTCGGCTTCGACGGCTACCCGGCGCTGCGCCGGCACCTGCGCGACGTCGGGCCCGCCGAGCCGGCCCCGGACACCACCGCCTACAACGAGTACCAGCAGGCCGTCGAGGTCGAGATCGAGAACCTGCGGCACCTGGCCGAGGTGCTCGCGGACCCCGCCCCGGTGGCGCGGGCCGGGCGGCTGCTGGCCGCGTCCCGGCCGCTGCCGGTGCTCGGGCTGCGGGCCGCGGCCTCCCAGGCCTACGGGTTCGCCTACTTCGCCGCCAAGGTCCACCCCGACGTACGGCTGCTGCACGAGGGCGGCAGCATGCTCCACGACCGCATCGACGCGGCCGTGCGCGGGGGCGCGACCGCACTGCTCTGTTTCGCGCTGCCGCGCCACCCCCGCGAGGTCGTCGAGACCCTGGCGTACGCCAAGGAGGCGGGGCTCTTCGTCGTCACGGTCGCCGACTCCGCGTTCGCGCCCGTCGCCAAGGTCTCCGACCTGCTGCTGCCGGCCGCCGTCGGGACCGGGCTCGCCTTCGACACGGCGTGCGCCCCGATGCTGCTGGGCCGGGTGCTCCTGGAGGCCATGTGCGACGACCTGCCGGAGGCCCAGGCGCGGCTGGAGGAGTTCGACGCGAAGGCCGCGACCAGGGGACTGTTCGTCGAGTAGCCGTCGTGGAGGGGCCCGGTGGCCGTGCCGGACGGGGAGAGAGCCGGGGGCCGGTCCGCGCGGATCCGCGATTCTCAGGCGCGTTTCACGTTTTCTGGTTACCGTGCCCGCGACTGTCGTACGACCGGTGATGACGGAAGGCGGGGAGTGTGGCGCGCGGAGGGCAGGGGCTGGCTCGGGTGGCCGTCGTGGTGCGGGCCGGGGCGGCGCCGTTGTGGTGGCTGGGAGTCGTCGCGGCCGGGGTCGGTGCGGTGCCGTCGGGACTGACCGGGCGGCGTATCGGGGTGCTGGCGGGAGCGGTGCTGTTCATCGTCGCGGCGGCCGTGGTGGCGTGGGCGGGGCGCGGCCGGTATCTCACGCCGGTGCGCGGAGCCGTGCGCGCCGGTAAGCACGATGTCCTCCAGGACCGTGCCGTGACCCTGCGCGCCTGGCGCCGGGGCCACCGCTGGTGGCTGCTGTTCGGCTTCGCGGCCGCCCTGGGCTCGTCCTTCGCGCTCCCCGCGGCGGGCGGGATGCTCCTCGCCGGCCTCGGCACCGGCCTCCGTCTCAAGGCGAGCTGGCTCGGCCGCCGTGAACTCGCCGCCGGGCACCTCTTCTGGGTCCGCGTGGACCGGCTCTCCCGGCGGGCCGGCCGCCCCACGGGCAGCCGGGTGCCCGACTACCGGCTCACGGGCATCGGAGCGGGCGACGCGGCCCCCGGAGGCGGACGACGGGCGTAGCCCCGCCGCCCACCGGTTCCGCCGTCGGCTGGGAGCCATTCGCCTCGGGTGCGGAGGACCAGCTTGTTCTCCGCATCCGAGGCGATGCCGATGGCCAGGAGGACGCCCGCGCGGACGTACACGTCGGCCGGACGGTCGGCCGGCGGGCCGGCCAGGAGACCGCTTGTGGCGTCAGGCCCTGTTCAGCGTGCGCTTGGCCAGTTCGTACGCCGGGAGCATCTCCTCGTGCTCCTGGGTGTCCAGGCCGCCGAGATGGACGACGACGGGCCCCTGCGGGGTGACCGCGACGAAGGCCCGCTCCTTCTTGGTCTCCTCCAGGGCCTCGCTGGTGTAGAGGTACGCGACCTCGGTGCCGGAGACGTCGGAGTCCGAGGTGAACGCGCTGTACTTCGCCTCGCTCGTGTTCCCCTCGGCCGCCACGAACTCCTTGAGCAGCGCCTCCGCGTCACCCTCCGCGGCGCCCTTCTCGCCGGTCCAGACCCGGATGAAGCCGATGTTCCCGGCCGGCTTGGCGTCGATCTCGCACGCGGCGCTGAACGGGCCCTGCCGTAGCAGTCCCTCGGCCAGCTCGGCCGCGAGCTCGTCCTCCTCGGAGCCGCCGTCGGCGGGCGGGCCGGTCTCGACGGCCTCCGCCTTCCACTTCTCGGCCGTGTCGAAGGTGACCGGGAGTTCGCAGGCGGAACCGGCTGCGCCGACACTGCCGCCGCTCTTCGCGGCGTCCACGGCGGAGTCCTTCCCGGAGTCTTTCCCGGAGTCCTCCGCGGTGTCCTTCCCGTCGGCGGTCGCCGCCCCGGTGCTGCTCGCCGAGGGCTTCGTGTCTCCGTCCCCCGCCGACTCCGAACATCCCGTCAGAACCCCTGCCAGCAGCGCCAGTTGCGCCAGCACCGCCCCCCGAACCGCTCTTCCCACGGTCACCCTCCCCTGTGTCGTTCGACCCTTGCCGTTCGACTTGTTGTTCGAGTCGGACACGGTAGCCGAGGTGCGCGCGGGCGGCGCTCCCCGGGTGGGGGGCGCCGCCGGAGCCGTCGTATCAGGGTGGTCAGACCTCCAGCTCCGCCTCGATCCGCTTCAACTGGTGCCTGGCCATCGCCAGGTTGGCCCGCTTGGCGTCGAGCACCAGGTAGAGGAAGAGGCCGTTGCCGCCGCGCCCGGTGATCAGGCGGATCAGGTGGTACGCGTCGGTCAGGGTGATCAGGATGTCCTCGATCTCGCCCTTGAGGCCGAGGTGTTCCATGGTGCGCAGCTTGGCGCGGACGACGTCCGTGTTCCCGGCGGCGGCGACGGTGAGGTCGAACCCCTTGCTGCCGCCGATCGTGCCCAGTGCCATGCCGCTGGTGTAGTCGACCAGCGCGGCGCCGGTCGCGCCCTCGATGGAGGCGAGGGCCTCTTTCAACGCGGTCTCGGTGTTGGTCATGGTGTGCGGTGTCCTTTCAACTCTCACTGGTGGTAGGTGCGTTGGGAGTGGTTCGGGGGGTGGGTCGTGGGGTGGTGGCGCGGGGGGTCCGGCGGGGCATGGTCGACCTGACCGTGGCCTTGGCCGGCGTCTGGGGCGCGGTCGCGGCCGGGGCGCCGTCCGGGGTGCCGTTCGTGGCGCCGTTCTGGGTCCCGTTCGTGGTCCTGGCCACCGAGCGGGCCAGGTTCCTGGTGGCCGCCCGGGCGCCCGCCGCGGCGCTGTCGTCCGGCCGGGGCAGGGCGTCCATCAGTTCACCGATCCGGCCGCCCGCGCGGCGGCCCTCCAGGTGCAGCCGGCCCACGTTGACCCGGTCCTGGGCCAGCAGCGTCAGCACGGCGGAGGAACCCGCCGCGTACGTCGCCACATAGCCGTGGTCGCCGCGCAGCAGCAGTTCGCGGAGCTCGCCCCGGTCGGCGGCGTCCGTCATCCGCACGGCGACACCGAGCGCGGCCGCGGTGAGCGCCGCCAGGCCCTCGGGTTCCACACCGGGGGTGTCGTGGGCGAGGACCAGCCCGTCCACGCTGGCCGCCAGCGCGCCGGTCAACTGGGGTACTCGGGCCCTCAACCGGTGCAGTTCGTCGAGGACTTCGGCCTCCGCGGCCATGAGCAGTCTCCTCTCGGCGGGACGCTCCCGCTGCCGCTCAAAGGGCCTCCAGCGCATCCCTGAGCCTTTGCAGTAGAGCCACGTCGGGGTCGGGGGTGGTGAGTGGCCAAGGTGGGGTGGGGTGTGCTGCCTCGACCCCGGCCGCCATCCCGGCGACGGGGCCGGCCACGAGCCCGGCCGAGGGCCCGACCGACGGCCAGGGGCCGGTGTCGGACGCCGCGAGGTGGTGCGGGTCGGCCGGCGCGAGGTGAGCCGGGTGGGCCTGCGTGCAGGGCCCCGGGTCGGCCGGTGCGACGTGGCTGGGGTCGGCCGGTGCGAGGTGGCGCGCGGCGACCGGCGTCAGGTGGCTCGGGCCGGTCAGTGGGGAGCGGTCCGGGCCGGGTGGCGAGGGGAGGCCCGGGTGGGTGGCGGGGGCGTGACCCCGTGGGGCGGCGGGGGCGGCGTCCGGCCCGGTCGGGTCCGGCCCTGGGAGGACCGGTGGGGCCGGGACCGGACCTGTGGGGAGCGGAAGGGACGGGACCGGACGGTGCCGGGCCGTGGATACGAGGCCGGCTGCCGCCAGTCTTCGCACGTCGACCAGGGTGTGGAAGGCGGGGCGGCCCAGGGTCAGCGAGATCTCGGCGGCCGTACGGAGGCCGTTGACCTGGTCCAGTACGGCTCCCTGCCGGGCCGGGACCGGCGGTGCGTCCAGGCCGGCCGCCCTGACCAGCGGGGCCTCGTCGGTCGCCGGGTCGGGCCAGATGCGGTGCAGCAGGTCGCGGCGGCGCCGGGCCTCGCGTTCCACGGTGGCCACCGGCACCGGCCGGATCGGCCCCAGCCAGTGCGCGGCCCCGTAACGGAAGCTGGCCGGCGCGCTGCTCGGGCCGAGGACGAAGTACGCCGCGTCGAAGAGCGCCCCCGCGTGGCACAGCTCCAGCGCGCCCCGGGCGACCCGGCCGCTGTCGACCAGGAACCGCCCGACCCGCAGCCCGGCCCCGGCCGTGTCGACCGCCTCCCGCCAGCCGTCGGAGTCCAGGATGCCGCCGGTGGCGAGCAGCACGTCGAGGCCCGGGGAGCGGGGGCTCTCGGCGTGCACGACCTTCCCCTCGGACAGGTACAGCGACCCGCTCTCGCGCAGCAGGACGCCGGTGGCGCGCTCGGCGACGAGCCGGCTCAGCATCGGCGAGACGGCCTGCCGGAAGTGCTCCCCGCGCACGGGCGGCGGGGGCGCCGGTGTGGTGATCACGCTCATGCCAGCACCAGCCGTCCCGCCATCTCGCCGAGCCGGATCCGAGCCAGCGCGAGGTTGCCGTCCGTACGGGTCAGCCACAGGTGCAGGAACACGCTGCTGTCGAACGTCGTCCGCACGAACCGCAGCACGTGGTACGTGTCCCGGTTGCTGACGATCAGGTCCTCGACCGGCAGATCCGCCCCGGACCAGTCGGAACCCTCCTCCGGCGCGAACGCCCGGTGCTCCGCCGCGAGCCGTGCCAGTTCCGCCGCCTCCGCCGCGGTCGTCTCGTGGTCACCGCCGGGTGCCTCCCCGACCGTGCCCAACGCCAGTCCGCTGGTCCAGTCGACCACCGCGGCGCCCAAGGCACCGGGCAGCCTCATGGCCTCCACCAGACACTCGTCGATTCCGGGCACCGTGGCTCCCCTCCTGCCTGCGGTTCGGCTGAGTGACGCAGACGCTACGCAACGTGTGCGCGAGGGGTGAGGAATCTGGCATTTTCCAGCGGAACATGCGGCAGGCCACTAAGGTGGGTCGACTTGCCTGCTTTTCGGCGCTGTTGGGGCCCGGAAGAGGGCCGACCGCGCTGAGGTGGGCCTATGCGGCCGCCCTGCATGCCGGGGCCCGGACGGGACGCCGACCGCTAACCATTCTGGGGGGCGCGAGGGGCGCAGGAAGGGGCGCGGCCAGTCACCGTGGGGCGCCACCAAGCCCCTTAAGAGGCGCGGGGAACTGCGCGACCAGCCACGATCAAGCTGTAGCCGCCACACGACAGTCCCCCACGAACCGGAAGGCGACTGTCAAAGCCCCGACAACCCCGCCCGCTCAGCTCCCCCCGCCTCCGCCACGAGTTCCTCCACGGTCTGCGCGCGCCGCACCACCGCGAACCGCATCCCCCCGTCCCCGGGCGCGTACCCGTAGATCCCCGGCCGGGGCAGGGAGTTGTACGCGTAGTGGTGCGCGAAGTAGTACGCGCCGGTGTCCAGCGCGGCCGCGTAGTCCCCGGGCTCGAACAGCGGCAGCGGGCGGCCCTCCGCCAGCAGGTCCCCGGCGAAGCAGGCGGGCCCCGCCACGTCCTGCGTCACCATCGGCCCCTCCTTCACCCGCCCCTTCGCGTCGTACGCGGCGATCCGCAGCGGCCAGGAGTCCGGCGCGTACACCGTCCGGGTCGCCACCTGCACCCCGGCATGGGTGACGGCGATGGCCCGCCCGCCCGCGCTCTTCGTGTACTCCACCCGCGCCACGACCGTCCCGTGCTTCGCCAGCAGCGACCTGCCGAACTCGGTCACCAGCCCGTACCGCCCGTCGAACAGCCCCGGCACCGCCTCCGCCAGCAGCCGCGCGTACTGCTCGAACGTCGGTGTCGCCGCCTCCGACGCGAAGTTCACCGGCAGCCCGCCGCCGATGTCGATCGTGTCGATCTGCCGCCGCCCGATCCGCCGGTTGATCTCCTCCGCCAGCTCGTACGTCTCCGTGATCCCCCGCGTCATCAGCGACAGCGGGATCCCCTGCGACCCGGTGTGCGCGTGCAGCCGGCTCAGCCAGGGCCGGTCCAGATACGCCTGGACGACCCACTCCCGGGCGCCCTCGTCCCGGAGCGCCACCCCGAACTTCGAGGTGGCCGTCGCCGTGGACAGCGCGTCGATCGCGCCCCCACCGACCTGCGGGTTCACCCGGATGCCGATCGGGGAGCGGGTGGTGGCCGACCGGACGAGCGCGTCGATGCGGTCCAGCTCCTGCGGATTGTCCGCGTTGACGGCGATGCCCAGTGCCAGCGCCTCCCGCAGCTCGGCCGCGGTCTTGGCGGGGGAGTCGAGCACGGTCAGCCTCGGCGGCACCCCGGCCGCCCGCGCCAGGGCCAGCTCCCCGGCGCTCGCCACCTCCGCGCCGATCCCCGCCCCTCGCAGCAGCCGCAGCACCGGCACGAGCGGCGTCGCCTTCACCGCGAACGCGTGCAGCACGGGCGTCCCCGGCGCCGTCACCGCGTCGAACGCCCTGCGCAGCGCCCCCGCCGAGGCCCGGATCCCGGTCACGTCGAGCAGCGCGACGACCGGCTCGCCGGGACCCAGCAGCCCCTGCTCCACCGCCGCCCGCACCGCCTCGTCGCGCCGCGCGGCCCGCTCGCCGTCGGTGTCGAACAGTCGCAGCGTGCGCTCGGCGTCCGCCTCTTCCTGCGGGGCGCCGGGCCGCTCCCCTTCGGTCCCGTTCGTCACGTCTCCCATCTCTTCCCCCGTTGTCGTGTCGTCGTCCGAAGCCATACGGCCAGTGTGTCCAGCCAAACATCGACGGCGCGCCACCGCTGGCCCTACGGCTGTATTGACTAGCTCTATTCATCAAGCCAGGATGTGAATAGTTGCTGTAAAGCGAGGAGGCAGACCCGTGTCAGGACCCCGCCCCGTACGAGCCCCGCGCGGTACGGAACTCAGCGCTCTGGGCTGGCAGCAGGAAGCCGCCCTGCGCATGCTCCAGAACAACCTCGACCCCGAGGTCGCCGAGCACCCCGACAAGCTCGTCGTCTACGGCGGCACGGGCAAGGCCGCCCGCGACTGGCGCTCCTTCGACGCCATGGTCCGCACCCTGCGGACCCTCAAGCAGGACGAGACGATGCTCGTCCAGTCCGGCCGCCCCGTCGGCGTCATGCAGACCCACGAGTGGGCCCCCCGCGTCCTCATCGCCAACTCCAACCTCGTCGGCGACTGGGCCAACTGGGAGGAGTTCCGCCGCCTGGAACAGCTCGGCCTGACCATGTACGGGCAGATGACGGCCGGTTCCTGGATCTACATCGGCACCCAGGGCATCCTCCAGGGCACCTACGAGACCTTCGCCGCCGTCGCCGCCAAGAAGTTCGGCGGCACCCTCGCCGGGACGATCACCCTCACCGCCGGCCTCGGCGGCATGGGCGGCGCCCAGCCCCTCGCCGTGACCATGAACGACGGCGTCGCCATCTGCATCGACTGCGACCCCCGCGCCATCGAGCGCCGCATCAAGCACCGCTACCTCGACGTCAAGGCCGACTCCCTCGACCACGCCCTCCAACTGGCCGTCGAGGCCCGCGACGCCCGCCGCCCCCTCTCCATCGGCGTCCTCGGCAACGCCGCCGACCTCGTCCCCCAGCTCCTCGCCATGGGCGCCCCCGTCGACATCGTCACCGACCAGACCTCCGCCCACGACCCGCTGGCCTATCTCCCGGTGGGCGTCGACTTCGACGACATGACGTCGTACGCGGCGAAGGACCCGGCCGGCTTCACGACCCGCGCCCGCGAGTCCATGGCCCGGCACGTCGAGGCCATGGTCGGCTTCCTGGACGCCGGAGCGGAGGTCTTCGACTACGGCAACTCCATCCGGGGCGAGGCCCAACTCGCCGGATACGAGCGGGCGTTCGCCTTCCCCGGCTTCGTCCCCGCCTACATCAGGCCGCTGTTCTGCGAGGGCAAGGGCCCCTTCCGGTGGGCGGCCCTCTCCGGCGACCCCGCCGACATCGCCAAGACCGACAGGGCGATCCTCGACCTGTTCCCCGAGAACGAGTCGCTGCATCGCTGGATCAGGATGGCCGGCGAGCGCGTCCACTTCCAGGGCCTCCCGGCCCGCATCTGCTGGCTGGGCTACGGCGAGCGGGACAGGGCGGGTGAGCGGTTCAACGACATGGTGGCCTCCGGCGAACTCGCCGCCCCCCTGGTCATCGGCCGCGACCACCTCGACTCCGGTTCCGTCGCCTCCCCCTACCGCGAGACCGAGGCCATGCTCGACGGCTCCGACGCGATCGCCGACTGGCCGCTGCTGAACGCCATGGTCAACGTCGCCTCCGGCGCCTCCTGGGTGTCGATCCACCACGGTGGCGGCGTCGGCATGGGCCGCTCCCTCCACGCCGGGCAGGTCACGGTCGCCGACGGCACGAAGCTGGGCGGCGAGAAGGTCCGCCGGGTCCTCACCAACGACCCCGGCATGGGCGTGATCCGCCACGTCGACGCCGGATACGACATCGCGGAGTCCGTCGCCGACGAGCGGGGCGTACGGGTCCCGATGCGCGAAGGCGGCGAGGCGTGACCCCCAGCGGGAGCGGACACCACGGCGACTCCCCGGCGCGGGCCGGGGATCCGGCGCCGTCCGCGACACCGGCCGGGCGGGCCGCCGCCCCCGGGACCGGGCGGCAGCCCGTACGCGGCGCCTCCTTCCACGAGATGTGGCGGGACCTCGAGCCCATCGGGCGGCACACCGACTCCGGCGGGTACCGGCGGTTCGCGTGGACCGGCGCCGACGCCGAGTGCCGGGCCTGGTTCGAGGAACAGGCCCGCGACCGGCAACTGGTCTACGAGGTCGACCGCAACGGCAACCAGTGGGCCTGGCTCGGCGACCCCGCCGCCGGGGACGCCGTCGTCACGGGGTCCCATCTCGACTCCGTCCCCGACGGCGGTGCCTTCGACGGACCCCTCGGCGTCGTGTCGTCCTTCGCCGCGCTCGACGAACTCCGCGCCCGGGGCGCCCGGTTCGACAAGCCCCTCGCCGTCGTCAACTTCGGCGACGAGGAGGGCGCCCGGTTCGGGCTGGCCTGTGTCGGCTCACGCCTGGCCGCCGGGCAGCTCACCGTCGAACAGGCCGGGCGGCTGACCGACGGCGACGGCATCACGCTGCCGCGGGCGATGGAGGCCGCCGGATACGACCCCGAGCGCATCGGGCCGGACCCGGAGCGGCTCGCACGGATCGGCGCGTTCGTCGAACTCCACGTCGAGCAGGGGCGGGCCCTGGACCTGTCCGGCGACGCCGTCGGCATCGCCAGCTCCATCTGGCCGCACGGACGGTGGCGGTTCGACTTCCGCGGCGAGGCCAACCACGCGGGCACGACCCGCCTCGTGGACCGCCGGGACCCCATGCTGTCGTACGCGGAGACCGTGCTCGCCGCCCGCCGGGAGGCACGGCTCGCCGGTGCCGTCGCCACCTTCGGCAAGATCGCCGTCGAGCCCAACGGCGTCAACGCCATCCCCTCCCTCGTGCGCGGCTGGCTCGACTCCCGCGCCGAGGACCAGACGACGCTGGACACGGTCGTCGGCGCCATCGAGGAGGCCGCCCGGGACTTCGCCCAGGCGCACGGGATCGAACTGGACGTCGTCCGCGAGTCCTTCACCCCCGTCGTCGAGTTCGACCACGCCCTGCGGGACGAGATCGCCCGCATTCTGGGCCGGGAGACCGCCGATCTGAAGGTGCCGGTGCTCGGGACCGGCGCCGGACACGACGCCGGGATCCTCTCCGGGACCGTCCCGACCGCCATGCTGTTCGTACGCAATCCGACGGGCGTCTCGCACTCCCCGGCCGAGCACGCCGCCGAGGACGACTGCCTGGCCGGGGTGACCGCGCTCGCCGACGTACTGGAAGGGCTGGCCCGCAGGTGACGGAGACGACCTACTGGCTCGAACACGCCTGGCTCGGCACGAACGTCGAGCCGGGCGTGACCCTCACGGTGACCACCGGCGGCTCCGGCGGCCGCATCACCGCCGTGCGCACCGGGACGCCCACCCCGCCCCCGGGCGCGGTCGTCCTGCGCGGGCTGACCCTGCCCGGCCTCGCCAACGCCCACAGCCACGCCTTCCACCGGGCCCTGCGCGGCACCGTCCAGGTCGGCTCGGGCACCTTCTGGACCTGGCGCGAGGTCATGTACCGGGTGGCGGACCGGCTGACCCCGGACACCTACCACGCCCTCGCGCGGGCCGTGTACGCGGAGATGGCGCTGGCCGGCATCACGGCCGTCGGCGAGTTCCACTATGTGCACCACGCCCCCGGCGGCACCCCCTACGCCGACCCGAACGCCATGGGCGAGGCGCTCGTCCAGGCCGCCGCCGACGCGGGCATCCGGATCACCCTGCTCGACACGGCCTACCTCTCCGCCGGCTTCGGCAAGGCGCCCGACCCCCACCAGCTCCGCTTCTCCGACGGCACGGCCGAGGCCTGGGCCGAACGCTGTTCAGTTCTCAAGGACCGGGATCACGCGCGGATCGGTGCTGCCGTGCACTCCGTACGGGCAGTCCCCGCCGGGCAGTTGGCGACGGTGGCGCGCTGGGCCGAGGAGCGGGGGGCCCCGCTGCATGTGCACCTGTCGGAGCAGACGGCGGAGAACGACGCCTGCCACGAGGCGCACGGGTGCACCCCCACCCGGCTGCTCGCCGACCACGGCGTGCTGGGCCCGCGCACCACCGGCGTCCACAACACCCACCTCACCGACGAGGACATCGCCCTCATCGGCGCCAGCGGCACCGGCACCTGTATGTGCCCCACCACCGAACGGGACCTCGCCGACGGCATCGGACCCGCCGCCGCCCTGCAACGGGCGGGCTCCCCGCTCTCCCTCGGCTCCGACAGCCACGCCGTCGTCGACCTGCTCGAAGAGGCGCGCGCGATGGAGCTGAACGAGCGGCTGCGCACCCGCACGCGCGGCCACTGGACGGCGGCGGCCCTCCTGCGGGCGGCCTCCGCCGACGGTCACGCGGCGATCGGCTGGGACGACGCCGGTGCCCTGGAGACGGGCGCCCTCGCCGACTTCACGACGATCGCGCTCGACTCCGTCAGGACAGCGGGGCCGCTTCCACGGCTCGGTGCGGAGACGGCTGTATTCGCCGCGTCGGCAGCAGACGTGTCGCACACGGTGGTGGGAGGTCGGCACGTCGTACGGGACGGGGCGCACGCGCTCGTACCGGATGTGCCGAGAGCCCTCGCCGACGCCGTCGCGGCACTGCGCGGATGAAACCCGCGCGCCCGGCCCCCGACCCGGCCCCCGATCCCGAACCGACCGCCGACCAGGCAACCAAGGACGCCATGAGCAGCCCGACGACCGACAGCCCCGCCCACTCGGCGAGCACCGCCAGCACGCTCATCACCAACATCGCTGCCCTGGTCACCAATGACCCCTCCCTCGGTGACGGTTCCCCCCTCGGACTGATCCAGGACGCGGCCGTCGTCATCGACGGTGAACGCATCGCGTGGACCGGTGATCAAAGCAAAGCACCCGCCACTGACAATCGGGTCGACGCCGGTGGGCGGGCGGTGATCCCGGGCTTCGTGGACTCCCACTCCCACCTCGTCTTCGCGGGCGACCGGACCGCCGAGTTCAACGCCCGCATGTCCGGCCGCGCCTACAGCGCGGGCGGTATCCGTACGACCGTCGCCGCCACCCGCGCCGCCACCGACGAGGAACTGGAGGCCAACCTCACCCGTTACCTCCGCGAGGCCCTCGGCCAGGGCACCACCACCTTCGAGACGAAGTCGGGCTACGGCCTGACCGTCGAGGACGAGGCACGGGCGCTGCGCATCGCCGCCCGGCACACCGACGAGGTCACCTACCTCGGCGCCCACATCGTCTCGCCCGACCACGCCGAGGACCCCGCCGCCTACGTCGCGCTCGTCACCGGAGAGATGCTCGACGCCTGCGCCCCGTACGCCCGTTGGATCGACGTCTTCTGCGAGAAGGGCGCCTTCGACGGCGACCAGGCCCGCGCGATCCTCACGGCCGGCAAGGCGAGGGGCCTGCACCCGCGCATCCACGCCAACCAGCTCTCCCACGGCCCCGGCGTCCAGCTCGCCGTGGAACTCGACGCGGCCAGCGCGGACCACTGCACCCACCTCACCGACGCCGACGTGGACGCCCTGGCGAACAGCCGTACGGTCGCCACGCTCCTGCCCGGCGCCGAGTTCTCCACCCGCGCCGAGTGGCCGGACGCCCGCCGCCTCCTCGACGCGGGCGTCACCGTCGCCCTCTCCACGGACTGCAACCCCGGGTCGTCGTTCACCTCGTCCGTCCCGTTCTGCGTCGCGCTCGCCGTGCGGGACATGGGGATGACGCCGGACGAGGCCGTCTGGTCGGCCACGGCCGGGGGCGCGCGGGCGCTCCGCCGCGACGACATCGGCCGTCTCACGCCGGGCGCGTACGCCGACCTCGCGCTGCTGGACGCGCCCAGCCACGTCCACCTCGCCTACCGGCCGGGCGTCCCCCTGGTCACAGGCGTGTGGCGCAGGGGCGTACGCGTACGCTGACCCGCCGCCGGGCGCGGACCGGTGCCGGACAAGTGTCGGCGCCGGGCGCCTGACGGCGTCAGTCGTGGACCGGCCCCGCGCCCGCGCGCCATCGCTGTCCGTCGCGTCCGGACGCCTCGGCGAAGGAGACGGAGCCGAGCGCGTCCGGGGTCACGGCGTACCCCGGCGCGACCGCCGGGCGGATCATCCCCCGGGAATCGACGTCGAAGCGCAGGTTGTCGCCGTTGTCCCCGTCGAGCGAGTCGCAGTCCCAGATGCCCACGCCGTCGTCGGTCGCCCCCCGGCTGTCCAGACACAGGTCGGGATCGGCGAACGACTGGAGGGCGTCCCCGTGGGAGTCGACGCGCCAGCGCTGGGTGGCGCGCGAGGAGCAGGTGGCCGTGACGACGTCGGTGCCCTTCTCCAACTCGCCCCGGATGTCCAGGCACAGGCCCGACGCCACGTTCACCACCTGGGTGTAGGACCCGTTCAGCGGAGGGCCGTACGGCAGTGACGGCTTCGGCGGACCCGGCGTCGACGGACTCGGGCTCTTCGTCGGCTCCTCCTTCCGCGGCGGCTTCGAGGGGCTCGCGGTCTCCGAGGGGGACGGCGTCGGGCTCGGCGGGACGGTCGGGGTCGCCGCGCCCGAGGGAGGGGCGGCGGGCGTACCGCCGGAGCCCGCCTCGTCGTCGGACGACGAGCCGACCGAGCCCGAGAACACCAGGAACGCCAACAGCGGAGCCAGCGCCACGCCAAGAGCCACCGAGGTCAGTGCGAGCCGACGGGACGACGACCACTTGGCCCCCGACACCGCGGCCTCGCCCTCCCCGTCGGCCGGGGCCCCGGCCCTGCGCGACGACCGGGTCCGGCCCACCGACCGGACCCCGGCCTCGGCCGGTCCTCCCGCCCCGGCACCGACCCCCGTCGCGATCCCGTGCCCTGGCCCCTCGCCACCCCGGTCACCGAAGCCGGGACCCGCCCATGGCTCCGCTCCGGCCGGCGCACGGGCCCGGTCATCGGCGCCGGCCCCCGGCCACGCCTCCGCCCCGGCTCCCGCGCCGATGCGCGCGCCCACGCCGGGGCCAGGCGCGGCCCACGCCTCCGCCCCGCCTGACGAACCCGCGGTGCTCTGCGCGCCGCTCGCCGCACGCTCCGAACCCCCGGCGTCGGAGCCGCTCCCCGCACCCTCGCCGCCGCCTCCAGTCCCGGCCCCGAACGCGGCCCCGAACGCGGCTTCGGATCCGGCGCCCTCGGCCCGTGTGCCCGTCGCGCTCCGCGTGTACGCCGTGCCGCCCCACGGAAGGAGCCCCTCCGCGAGGGTCGCGCGCGGGCTGTCGCGCAGGGCGCGCAACTCCTCGTACGCGCCGGTGCAGTGCGGGCAGTGCCCCATGTGGGCCTGTAGATCGGTGCTGTGGCGAGGCGTGTCCGGCCGTACGGACTCCTCGATCAGCCGACGGAAGTCCTGGCAGCGCGGGTCGTCCGAGGCGGCCAGGCGCACACGCAGACAGGCCTGGCGCAGGGCGTCGAGCGCGGACTCCCGTTTGTAGGTCACGTCGTCGGGCGTGAGGCCGAGGAGCACGGCCGTACGGTCGTCGGGCTCCTCCTCCACGATGCCGTACCAGATGAGCCCCTGCGGCCGGGGCGGCAGCAGTTCGAACGCCGCCAGCAGGGGCGGGACGCGGCCGCCGGGGCCCGCCGTGTCCAGCACGACCCGCAGGGCGGGGGCGAGTCCGGTCGCGCCGCCGTCCGTGGCCCAGCCGGCGGCGACCCGCGCGGTCAGCAGGAGCAGCCGATGGCGCCAGGGGACGGTCGCCTCGACCCCTCGCGCCGTCTCCTTGGTGGCGACGGTGAACGCCTGCGTCGCCAGCTCCCGCGCCGCGGACTCGCTCGCGGCGCACAGCCGGGCGTAGGCGAGGACCGACGGGTGGTGGCGCTCGCGCAGTTCGCGCAGGGCCGCGTACGCGGTCGGCGAGTCGGACCGTAACAGCGCGGTGAGTCGGGAGTCCGACGCGTTCGCGTGCCGGTGTTCGGACCCGTCGTCGGGGCGTGCGCCCGGCGCACCTGTGTCCCGGTGGTGGTCCGCATGGCCGTCGTCGCCGCCGGGGCGCTCGTCCCGAGCCCGAGCCATCCTCGTGCCTCCTCGCACCCCCGTGTCCGCCCGTCGGCTTCTGGCATACCGAACAGTCTGGCGCGTGACCATAGTGGCGGAAGGTGAACCGGGGGGAAGGGGTTTCTTGCGGTAAGGGGGCGAGGGGGAGTGAGACAGGGGCGGGCCGGGCGCAGTTCGGCCGGATACGTCGGGAGTGTCGCAACTCCCATCGCACCCGGCCGACTCGAATTCTTCGCACGTCCGTCACCGACTCCGTCACCAGGACCGTCGTCGGCGCCGGCGCGCGCTCACTCCTCCAGGGTCAGGCCCTTGCGCAGGCGCACCAGCGTGCGGGACAGCAGGCGGGAGACATGCATCTGGGAGATGCCCAGTTCGTCCCCGATCTCGGACTGCGTCATGCCGGCCACGAACCGCAGCGACAGGATCTTCCGGTCGCGCGGCGGCAGTTCGGCGATCAGCGGCTTCAGGGACTCGACGTACTCGATGCCTTCGAGCCCGTGGTCCTCGTAGCCGATCCGGTCCGCCAGGGCACCCTCGGAGTCGTCCTCCTCGGGCTGGGCGTCCAGCGACGAGGCGGTGTACGCGTTCGACGCCGCCATGCCTTCGACGACCTCGTCGTTCGTCAGCCCGAGGCGCTCCGCCAGCTCTCCCACCGTCGGAGCGCGATCGAGCTTCTGAGCGAGCTCGTCACCGGCCTTGGCCAGGTCGAGACGGAGCTCCTGGAGTCTGCGCGGCACCCGCACGGACCAGCTCGTGTCGCGGAAGAAACGCTTGATCTCGCCGACGATCGTCGGCATCGCGAACGTGGGGAACTCGACGCCCCTGCTCAGTTCGAAGCGGTCGATCGCCTTGATGAGGCCGATGGTGCCGACCTGGATGATGTCCTCCATGGGTTCGCTGCGCGAGCGGAACCGGGAGGCGGCGAACTTCACCAGAGCCAGGTTGAGTTCGACCAGGGTGTTGCGGACGTACGAGTATTCGTACGTGCCTTCCTCAAGGGATTCGAGCCGCTCGAAGAGGGTTTTGGACAGGGCTCGCGCGTCCACCGGTCCCACCTCGTCGTACGGGGGGATCTCCGGGAGGTCGGCGAGTGCGGCGCCCGGATTGTGGGCGAGGTCGTCCTGCGTCTCTTCCGGGGCGGATGCCGACGTCGCCCTCTGGGTATGCGATTCGTCGAGCCGGGGTGACATGATGTCCTCCATCGTTCTCGGCATATGGCCGCCGATGCCAATACGTGCACTGCGGTGTGCGGCGCCTCCAAAGCCGGCCGTGTCGATTGGTGTCAGTACTAGCCCTACCCGGTTTCCCGAGGTCGTCGCAAGTGCCTCCTGTGGCGAAATGTCCCTTTGCGGGCGATTGTTCGGGTGTCGGGGAGTGTGGAGAAGGCGTAGTGTTCGAGGGCGAGTCAGCAGTCACGACGGTCGGGAGAGAGACGGCATGGACCGTGGGACGGTCGGCAGCGCACAGTCGGGCCGACTACGGGTCGAGGTACGGGAAGAGGGCCTCAGTGCCGTCGTGACCCCGGCGGGTGAGCTCGATCACCACACCGCCGATCTGTTGCGTGAGCCACTCGAGAGCTGCCTGGACAAGGGGTTCGCCCGTCTGGTGGTGGACTGCACACGCCTGGAGTTCTGCGACTCCACCGGGCTCAACGTCCTGCTGGGCGTGCGACTCAGGGCGGAGTCGGCGGGCGGCGGCGTCCATCTGGCGGGAATGCTTCCGGCGGTGGCGCGCGTCTTCGAGATCACCGGGGCGGACGCGGTGTTCACCGTCCACGACACCCTTGAGGCCGCCTTGGGCGACTAGGGGGTGTTTCGAAAGTCCCGCACAGCACCCACGGCGCCCGGCACGCCCTCTCGCCGCACCGGCCAAAAGTCCAAGTACGTCCAGTACGAGGGCTTTCGTCCGGCACGCCGAGAGCACGCACCGGAGGCCGCGGGCACCGCACAGGACTTTCGAGACACCCCCTAGCCGCGGCCGGCCCGCCCGTGACCTCCGTCACGAGCCCCGTCGCCCGGCCCGGCCGACGACGGCGGGTCGACGGAGGTGGGTCGGTGGAGGTGGGTCGGTGGCGTCGGCCGTTCGCATGTCCTGGCCCACCCCAGGTGTGGCACCCCGCCCGTCGGGTTATTCGCGTCACAGGTTCTGTGCCGAAAACATGGGTGTTCTGACGGTTCGCTCGGGCAGGAGACATCCTGAACGCGTAGGTGGTGACCCGGATACGGCCGGGTCCCGGCCCGGCGGCCCGGCAGTACGGCGAGGCGTGACGGAAATTACGGATGGCGCAACGGATGACAGCAGAGAACGGCATGCACCGCGGGCCCTCGTCCCGCACTCTTGACAAGTCCTGAATCGTGAACTGGTGAATCGGTGAGGTGAAGCGCTGATGAGCACCACCCGGCCTTTCTCGCCGGGCGACCGCGGCCCGGAACCGGGTGCCGGCGGCGCTTCCGGGGTGCCGGGCGGAGACCCGCCCGAGGCTCCCGCCGCGAGCCGTCTCCCCCGTCGACTCGGCTTCGACGGAGAGAGCGGGGTGGTGCCGCTCGCCCGCGACTTCACCCGCCAGGCGTTGTACGCGTGGGGGTGGCTGCCGGCCGCGACCGCGGACCAGCGGGCCGCGGCAGAGGACGTGCTGCTGGTGGTCTCCGAGCTGGTCACCAACGCCTGCCTGCACGCCGGGGGCCCGGCCGAGCTGCGCATCGGCTGCGACAACAAGGTGCTGCGCATCGAGGTGGCCGACCGGGGCACGGGCAGCCCGGCGCCGCGCACGCCGCACCGAGCCGGACGGCCGGGCGGGCACGGGATGTTCATCGTCCAGCGGCTCTGCCTGGACTGGGGCGTCGTACGGGATCCCGGGGCGTCCGGAAAGACGGTGTGGGCCGAGCTGGGGGCGCCCGCGTAGCGGCCCCGCGCCGGGCGCGCGGGCGCGAACCGGCGGGCCGAACCGTCCACCGCCGTCGCACCGTCCACCGCGCCGTCGCGCGATGGCTCGGCCGCGCCCGCCGTGACTTCAGCCGCGCTCATGGTGGCGTCGCCCACGTTCGTGGTGGCTTCCTCTGTGCCGCCGTGGCCTCACCCGTCCTCGCCGTGGCGTCGCCCGGCTCGTCGACACACATCCGACACTTGCGCGTGTCTTCCTTCTCCAAGGGCCCCGGCGTACCTTGAGCCGCCGATCTGATGTTCCGTCAGAATGTGGGGTGCCGAGGTGTCGTACCGGACGTACCAGAAACGAACCGCCGCGCTCGCGTCCCTCGCGGCCCTGGCCGGCTCGGCGGTGCTGATGGCCGCCCCGGTGGCCCGTGCCGAGGTCGTGGACGTCGAGTACAACTGCAAGACGCCGATCGGGGACAAGTCCGCGGTGTCGCCGATCGACATCAAGGGTGTCGAGAGCGGCGACGGCTACAAGATCACGATGTCGTGGCAGAAGGGTGTCTCGTCCAGCCCGGTCGAGCTGGGCAAGGGCGCGATGACGCCCAGCGCCACGATCGAACTGGGCGGGGCCGACAGCGGCACGCTCACGGTGACGGGGCCGGCCAACGAGGAGGCGATCCCGGCCAACACACCGATCAAGATCAACGATTTGAGCGGCACGTACACCCCGAAGAAGACCGGCAAGGTCGAGTTCACCGCGGGGGTCCTGACCATCAAGGCCCTCGGCACGGTGACCACCTGCACCCCGGGCAACGATCCCGGGCCGTCGCTGACCCTCGACGTCACCGCCGGAGGCGACTCGGGCGGCGGGTCCGACACCGGTGGCTCGGGCGGGTCGAACACGTCGGGCGGTACGGGCGGTACGGGTGGCTCGGGCGGTTCGGGTGGCGAGCTGCCGCAGACCGGCCCCCTGGACTCGGCGGTCGCACTCGGCACGCTCGGCGGCACGGTGCTGCTCGCGGGCACGGCGGGGGTGCTGTGGGTGACGCGCAGGAACCAGGCGGTACGTCGCTGACGGGAGCCGGACGTGATCAGTGGGCGGACCCCGGCGTCGTACACCACCAGGGTGCTCACCCTGGTGGTGCTCACCCTTGCCCTGGTGCTCCCGGCACCCCTCGCGAACGCGGCCACGCCGATCGTGCAGCTGTCGAAGTCGGAGGCGGGGACCGGTGGTTCGGTCACCGTGACCGGGAGCGGCTGGCGGCCGAAGGCCATCCTGATGGTGCTGATCTGCGGCCGGTCGACTCCGTCGGGCGGTGTGCCCGGGGGCACCGACTCCTGTGCCAACGCCGACGGACGGGCCGTGACCGTCGACGACAAGGGCGCGTTCCGCCGGGAGCTGCCGGTGGCGGAGCCCCCGGTGCCGTGCCCGTGCGTCGTGCACGTCTCCACCATCACCGGCCCGGAGGCCGAGGCCGATGCGGCGTTCCGGGTCGCCGGGCACTCCGTCGAGCCGCTGCCGCGGGAGGTGACCGGCGGACGCCTGTCGCTCCTGACGGACAGCCGACTGACGGGCTCCAGCGGGCTGTTGACCTGGTTCGGGGCGCCGCCCGCCCGTGAACTGGTCCTCACCGTGGGCAACGTCGGTACCTCCCCGGTGAAGGACCCGGTCTTCCAGGTCGGCACCTCCCACGGGGTGTTCGCGCCACGCTGGGAGGAGCAGCGGTGGCGCGGCACGGTGCCGCCGGGCGGCGAGGCCCGCATCACCCTGCCCGTCGAGCTCGCGGCGGGGGCCCACGGCGACTACACCGTCTCGCTCACGTACGGCGGCAAGGTCCTCGCCGAGCAGCCGTGGAGCGTGGGCCGTCCCTGGGGCGTCACCCTCTTCTGGCTGATGCTCTGCCTCGTCGTGCCCGCCGCGCTGTTCCGGATCGGCATGGTGGTGGTGGACCGCGTCCGGCCAGGGCGCGAGGCTCCCGAGCGGAAACCCCGGAGGCGACGCGTCGTGTCCCTCCCCGCCTGGCTCCCCCGGCCACCTCCGTCGACCGCGGCCCACGCCCAGCCCCGCACCCCGCCGCGCCCACCCTCGACCCTGCCGTGGTTCACGCCGGACTCGGACTCGGACACGGACGCGGAGGCGGGCACATCCGCCGGAGGGGCGCGGTCGCACCGTACGGGCACGTGAAGCGCGCGAAAGGGCCACCGCACCCGGAGTGCGGCGGCCCTTCCCACGGTTCGGCGGGCGTCGTCCCTCAGTTGACGTCGCCCGTGAGGGCCCTGACCTTCTTGCGGTACATGTAGATCGCGAAGCCGGCGAGGACGGCGAGGGTGGCCTCGACGGCGACCATGGCGGTGCCGCTGAGGTCGAAGCCGCCGACGGCCGGGTTGGAGAGCAGGCCGGTGATCGAGTCGCCCGCGGTGACCGCGAGGAACCACACACCCATCATCTGGCTGGCGTACTTGGCCGGGGCCATCTTCGTCGTCACCGACAGGCCGACGGGGGAGAGGCACAGCTCGCCGACGGTCTGGATGAAGTAGATGCCCACCAGCCACATCGGGCTGGCCAGGGTGCCGTCCGCCGCCATGCCCAGCGGGATCAGGAAGAAGAAGAACGAGACACCGATGAGCACCAGGGCCATCGCGAACTTCACGGCCGTACTGGGCTCCCTGCCCTGGCGGTTGAGCCACAGCCAGAGCCAGGCGAAGACCGGCGCCAGCGCCATGATGAACAGCGGGTTCAGCGACTGGTACCAGGACGTCGGGAAGGCGAAGCCGAGCAGCGAGCCGGCCACCTTCTCGTCGTTCGAGCCGAACGCCTGGACCGTGGACGCGCCCTGGTCGTAGATCATCCAGAACACGGCGGCGGCGACGAAGAACCAGATGTAGCCGGTCATCTTCGACTGCTCGGCGGTGGTCAGCTCCTTGTCGCGCTTTATGCGCAGCAGCACGCCGGCCGGGACGACCAGACCAATGACGGTCAGGGGAATCATCGCCCAGTTCAGGGTGAAGTGGCCGCTGAGGCCCACGGCGCCGTAGAACACGGCCGCGACGGCCAGCCAGAGCAGGCCCTTGCGCAGCCAGGCGGCGCGCTCCTCGGCCGCCAGCGGCTTCGGGACGATGTCGCTCGTCGGGCTCAGGGTCCGGCTGCCGGCGAGGAAGACGGCGAGACCGATGGCCATGCCGACCGCGGCCAGACCGAAGCCGAGGTGCCAGTTGACCTCCTGGCCGACGGTGCCGATGGCCAGCGGGGCGAAGAAGGCACCCGCGTTGATGCCCATGTAGAAGATCGTGAAGCCGCCGTCGCGCCGCGGGTCCTCGGGGCCGTCGTACAAGTGGCCCACCATCGTGGAGATGTTGGCCTTCAGCAGACCGGAGCCGGCCGCGACCAGCGCCAGGCCGGCGAAGAACGGTGCCTGACCGCCCGGCAGGGCGAGCACCAGGTGTCCGGACATGATCGTGACGGCCGCGATCGCCACCGTCCTGCGGGGGCCCCAGACACGGTCGCCGAGCAAGCCGCCGGGCATGGCGAGCAGATAGACCATCGCCGAGTAGACGGCGACGATCGTGGTGGTGGTGGCCAGGTCCATGGCCAGGCCGCCTCCCATGCTCCCCTTGCCGGCGTCGGGACCGCCGGAGAGCAGGTAGACGGTGAGGAGAGCCTTCATGCCGTAGTAGGAGAATCGCTCCCACATCTCGGTCATGAAGAGAGTGGCCAGTCCGCGGGGGTGGCCGAAGAAGGTGCCCTCGGCGCCGGGGGTTTCCCGGCCGGCCGAGTCCTTCGTCAGGCTGGACGCCATGGTCGTTCCTTGCTGTTCGGGACGGCGCGCGTGGGGGCGCGCGCCCACAGGTTGTTCCGCACACAAAAGAGACCCTCGGCGCGGATATGTCGCCAAAGGTCCCCACGTGCAGCTACAGGCGTTCCGTCACCATACGCCAGGAGGAAGCAGGAAACGGAAGGGCTTGAGAGAGGGATCACAGGTAAGAAGACCCTGTGATCGCATATTCCAAGGTGAATCGGGGGTTCGTGGCGCGCAGGTACAGGATGTGACCCCACAGGGCGCGGCGTCGCGACGCCTCGTTCACGGGGGCGGCGCCGATTCCCACCGAACCCGGCCGTCATCTCCACACGGCGACGCGGATCTTCACCGGCGGCGGACGAAACGCCCACCGCAGTGGATCATGCCCATGGGGAGTAAGAGAACCACGGGACAAAGGTGTGAATCACGCTTGCCGATCACCCTCCACCTGCGGTTCTCGGCGGACTACCATCAGCCCATGACCCGTGTACTGCTCGCCGAGGACGACGCGTCCATCTCGGAGCCGTTGGCTCGCGCACTGCGCCGGGAAGGGTACGAGGTGGAGGTCCGCGAGGACGGTCCCACCGCGCTGGACGCCGGAATGCAGGGTGGCGTCGACCTGGTCGTCCTGGACCTGGGGCTGCCCGGGATGGACGGCCTGGAGGTGGCCCGTCGGCTGCGCGCCGAGGGGCACACCGTGCCGATCCTCATCCTGACCGCGCGCGCCGACGAGGTGGACACCGTCGTCGGTCTCGACGCGGGCGCCGACGACTACGTCACCAAGCCCTTCCGGCTGGCCGAGCTGCTCGCCCGCGTCCGGGCCCTGCTGCGGCGCGGCTCCTCCGAGCCGGCGCAGCCGCCCGCCACCCACGGCGTGCGGATCGACGTCGAGTCCCACCGGGCGTGGATGGGGGACGAGGAGCTCCAACTCACGGCGAAGGAGTTCGATCTGCTGCGGGTGCTCGTGCGCGACGCCGGCCGGGTCGTCACCCGTGACCAGCTGATGCGCGAGGTCTGGGACACCACCTGGTGGTCGTCCACGAAGACCCTCGACATGCACATCTCCTGGCTGCGCAAGAAGCTCGGCGACGACGCGGCGAACCCGCGGTACATCGCGACGGTGCGCGGGGTCGGCTTCCGGTTCGAGAAGAACTGAGACCTGCCGGGCCGAGCCGGGCGCCCCACGGCTCGGGGGTGCGGGACGTGTGGTGGCCGCGGGTCCCTCGTGGCCGGCCGCGCCGCTTCCCGTGCCCCTCACGGGGCTTCGCCCCGTCGCACGCCGGCCCCCCGCCGGCGCCGGCGGGCGGCACCGACCCCCGC
This sequence comes from Streptomyces sp. NPDC034049, assembly GCF_055575575.1. Taxonomy (NCBI): domain Bacteria; kingdom Bacillati; phylum Actinomycetota; class Actinomycetes; order Kitasatosporales; family Streptomycetaceae; genus Streptomyces; species Streptomyces sp. NPDC034049. The sequence continues at coordinate 48,998 of NZ_JBVISJ010000005.1, read as the reverse complement.
CCGGCGGCGGGTGCCGGGTGCCGCACAATCAGAGGTCCAGGAAAACCCGCCCCGCCCGGAGGGCAACCGTGCGTCGCCGTCTCATCCAGTCCACCCTCGCCGTGGTCCTCGTGGTCATCGCCGTGTTCGGCGTCTCCCTGGTCATCGTCGAGACCCGCACGATCAGCAACAGCGCCGAGGAACGCGTGGAGTCCGAGGCCGTCCAGCTGACGAGCATCGTGGACAGCCGGATCATCGGCGACGAGAGGATCACCGCCGAGGTCCTGCGGGACCAGGTCGGCGACGAGCGCTACGCCCGTATCGAGATCCCCGGCCAGTCCGTGATCGAGATCGGCGAGAAGCCCGTCGGCGACGTCATCAGCCACCAGGCCAAGGGCGAGAAGGACGAGGTCGTCACGGTCGAGGAGTCCCGCTCGGCGGTCAGCCGCGAGGTCGGCCGTACGCTGCTGATCATCGCGGCCGTGGCCCTGCTCGCCGTCATCGCCGCCGTCCTCCTCGCCGTGCGCCAGGCCAACCGCCTCGCCTCCCCCCTCACCGACCTCGCCGAGACCGCCGAACGGCTCGGCTCCGGCGACCCGCGCCCCCGCCACAAGCGGTACGGCGTCCCCGAGCTGGACCGGGTCGCGGACGTGCTGGACGCCTCCGCCGAGCGCATCGGCCGCATGCTGACCGCCGAGCGGCGGCTCGCCGCGGACGCGTCCCATCAGCTGCGCACACCGCTGACCGCGCTGTCGATGCGGCTGGAGGAGATCACCCTCACCGGCGACATCGACACGGTGAAGGAGGAGGCGCACATCGCGCTCACCCAGGTCGAGCGCCTCACGGACGTCGTCGAGCGGCTGCTGACCAACTCGCGCGACCCCCGCAACGGCTCCGCCGTCTCCTTCGAGCTCGACGAGGTCATCAAGCAGCAGCTGGAGGAGTGGCGGCCGGCCTACCGCAGCGCCGGGCGGGCCGTCGTCAGCTCCGGCAAACGCCACCTCCAGGCCGTGGGCACACCGGGCGCGGTCGCGCAGGTGCTGGCCGCGCTGATCGAGAACTCGCTGATGCACGGCGGCGGCACGGTGGCGCTGCGCACCCGGGTCACCGGCAACCAGGCGGTGATCGAGGTCACCGACGAGGGGCCCGGCGTCCCCGCCGACCTCGGGGCGCGGATCTTCGAGCGGGCGATCAGCGGACGCAACTCCACGGGCATCGGGCTGGCGGTGGCGCGGGACCTTGCCGAGGCCGACGGGGGGCGCCTGGAGATGCTCCAGGCACAGCCGCCGGTGTTCGGGCTGTTTCTGTCGCGCACGCCGGTGCGGACGCCTTCCGGCGAGGACCGGCCGGTTCGGTAGCCCGGCGGCCGCGTGGCTCTCGGCGGTCGGTGCGGAGGTTCGCGGATGCGCCGTGGCCTTCCGGAGCGTAGGACGGCGGCTGCGGGCCGGTGGGGCTCCTCGCGCAGTTCCCCGCGCCCCTGAAAGGAGCGGCCCGCGCCCCTTCAGCGGCGTTTGCCCGTGACCGTCCGCGGGTGGGCCGACTCCGCTTCCAGGAACGATTCCGCTCGGGCCACCGTCTCGCGCGCCGGGAGGGCCCGGAACACCCAGGAGCGGTACGACCAGAACCGGAAGAGGGTCGCGACGCCGATACCGAGGAACTTGAAGACGTTGGACTGCAGGGGGCTGTCCCAGCCGAAGCCGTACGTGGCGGTGTAGAGGACGCCGTTCTCGATGACCAGGCCGACCGCGCTGAACAGCAGGAACAGCGACAGCTCCTTCGTACGGCCGCTCTTGTCGCGGTCCCGGTACGTGAAGTAGCGGAAGCCGACGTAGTTGAACGCGATGGCGACGACCGTGGCGATGACGCTGGCCCGGACCACCTGGAGTTCGGTGGTGTGCCGCACGAGGTTGAACACCCCGAGGTTCACCAACAGCCCCGCACCGCCCACCGCGCCGAACTTGGCGAGCTCGCGCACGAGCAGGTCGAGTCGGCGGCGCAGGGCGCCGCGGGGCCTCGTATCAGGCCCCGAGCTGGTATGTCCCATCGTGTGCTGCCCCCGTCACTCGGTTCCGGTCGGTGTCGTGCCGGTGGTCAGCCGGGCGCTGCCCCGTCCGAAAAGATCTGAACGATCAGAAATGAGTTGATCTTCGGTCGAATTCCACTGGTCCCGCCATGCTAACCAGCGCCCCTGGACGCTGCCTGTGCAGAAGCTCACAGCCGGGACGCACGGGAGGTCCGGGGGCGGCCCGGTGGGGAAATGGGCGAGGAAATCGGGCACCCGGGAGTGGCCGATTCCGTGGCCGATACCCTGGGGGTGTGACGTTCCCGGTAGTCGGCATGGTCGGCGGTGGCCAGCTCGCTCGTATGACACACGAGGCGGGCATCCCGCTCGGCATCAGGTTCAAGCTCCTCAGTGACACCCCTCAGGATTCCGCGGCGCAGGTCGTCGGCGATGTCGTCATCGGCGACTACCGCGACCTCGACACGCTGCGGGCGTTCGCGCAGGGCTGCGACGTGATCACCTTCGATCACGAACATGTACCCACCGAGCATCTACGGGCACTGGAGGCGGACGGCATCCCCGTGCGCCCCGGCCCGGACGCGCTCCAGCACGCCCAGGACAAGGGTGTGATGCGGGCCAAGCTCGTCGAGATCGGCGTACCGTGCCCACGGCACCGGATCGTCGCGGACCCCGACGACGTGGCCGCCTTCGCCGCCGAGGGGCTCCCCGAGGGCGCCGAGGGCGACGGGTTTCCGGTCATCCTCAAGACGGTCCGCGGCGGCTACGACGGCAAGGGCGTCTGGTTCGTCCGGTCCGTCGAGGACGCCGCCGAGCCCTTCCGCGCCGGCGTCCCGGTCCTCGCGGAGGAGAAGGTCGACTTCGTACGGGAGCTGGCGGCCAACGTCGTACGGTCGCCGCACGGGCAGGCCGTCGCGTACCCGGTGGTGGAGTCGCGGCAGGTGAACGGCGTCTGCGACACCGTCATCGCGCCAGCCCCCGACCTGGACGAGACGCTCGCCCTGCGCGCCGAGGAGATGGCCCTGCGCATCGCCAAGGAACTGGACGTCGTCGGCCACCTCGCCGTCGAGCTGTTCCAGACCCGCGACGGCCGCATCCTCGTCAACGAGCTGGCCATGCGCCCCCACAACTCCGGCCACTGGAGCCAGGAAGGCGCGATCACCTCGCAGTTCGCCAACCACGTCCGGGCCGTCCTCGACCTCCCGCTCGGCGACCCGCGCCCCCGCGCGAAGTGGACCGTCATGGTCAACGTCCTCGGCGGCGACTACCCGGACATGTATTCCGCGTACCTGCACTGCATGGCCCGCGACCCGCAGCTCAAGATCCACATGTACGGCAAGGACGTGAAGCCGGGCCGTAAGGTCGGTCACGTCAACACCTACGGCGACGACCTCGACGACGTGCTGGAGCGCGCCCGTCACGCTGCCGGTTACCTGAGAGGCACGATCACCGAATGAGCCCTGTCGTAGGCATTGTCATGGGGTCGGACTCCGACTGGCCCGTCATGGAGGCCGCCGCGCAGGCCCTCGACGAGTTCGAGATCGCGTACGAGGTCGACGTCGTCTCGGCGCACCGGATGCCGCGCGAGATGGTCTCCTACGGTGAGGAGGCCGCGGGACGGGGTCTCAAGGTGATCATCGCGGGTGCGGGCGGTGCCGCCCATCTGCCCGGCATGCTCGCGTCCGTGACGCCGCTGCCGGTCATCGGTGTGCCGGTGCCGCTGAAGTACCTCGACGGCATGGACTCCCTGCTGTCGATCGTGCAGATGCCGGCCGGTGTGCCCGTCGCGACGGTCTCCGTCGCCGGCGCCCGCAACGCCGGTCTGCTGGCCGCGCGCATCCTCGCCACGCACGACGAGGAACTCCTCGGCCGTATGCGGGAGTTCCAGCAGGAGCTGAACGACCAGGCGACCGAGAAGGGCAAGCGCCTGCGCACCAAGGTCGAGGGAGCGGGCAGCGGCTTCGGCTTCGGGAAGTAGGCACGACCGACATGACGGGGAACACGGGGGACACGGGGGAGATGGCCATGGCATCGCTGGAGGCGGCGCGGGAACTGCTGCGGGAGTTCCCGGTCGCGGACGGGCACAACGACCTGCCCTGGGCACTGCGTGAGCAGGTCCGCTACGACCTGGGCGCGCGCGACATCGCAGACGACCAGAGCGCCTTCCTCCACACCGACCTCGCGCGACTGCGCGCGGGCGGGGTGGGGGCGCAGTTCTGGTCGGTGTATGTCCCCTCGCACGCGGCGGCCCTGCCGGGCGCCGTCACCGCGACCCTCGAACAGATCGACTGCGTACGGCGGTTGATCGACCGTCACCCGGCGGAGCTGCGGGCCGCGCTGACCGCCGCCGAGATGGAGGCGGCCCGCGCCGAGGGCCGGATCGCCTCCCTGATGGGCGCCGAGGGCGGCCACTCCATCGACAACAGCCTCGCCACGCTGCGGACGCTGTACGCGCTCGGCGTCCGCTACATGACGCTCACCCACAACGACAACATCGCCTGGGCGGACTCCGCGACGGACGAGGCGGCGGTCGGCGGCCTCACCGCCTTCGGCCGGGCGGTCGTGCGGGAGATGAACCGGGAGGGGATGCTCGTCGACCTCTCGCACGTCGCCGCGACGACGATGCGCGACGCGCTGGACACCTCGGTCGCCCCGGTGATCTTCTCCCACTCCTCGTCGCGGGCCGTCTGCGACCACCCCCGCAACATCCCGGACGACGTCCTGGAGCGGCTCCCGGCCAACGGGGGAGTGGCGATGGTGACGTTCGTGCCGAAGTTCGTGCTCCAGGCCGCCGTCGACTGGACGGCGGCAGCCGACGAGAACATGCGGGCCCACGGTCTGCACCACCTCGACACCACCCCCGAGGGGATGGCGGTCCACCGCGCCTTCGAGGAGCGCAACCCCCGCCCGGTCGCCACGGTGGCCACGGTCGCGGACCATCTCGACCACATGCGTGAGGTCGCCGGCGTCGACCACCTCGGCATCGGCGGCGACTACGACGGCACGGCCTTCACCCCGGACGGTCTGGGCGACGTCTCCTGCTACCCGAACCTGATCGCCGAGCTGCTCGACCGCGGCTGGTCCCGGACCGACCTGGCCAAGCTGACCTGGCGGAACGCGGTCCGGGTGCTGGGCGCGGCGGAGGACGTGGCCCGGGACCTCCAGGCCCGCACGAGCGCGTCCCACGCGACGCTGGAGCAGCTGGACGGGTGACACCGGGCGCCGCCCGGACCTCACCCGGGTGGCCCAGCGGCGGTCCCGCGAGGGCCGTTCAACCCGAACGCCGCACCCACCAGGAAGGCGGGCTGCCTCCGTGCCACGGTGACGAGTACTGCGATCACCCAACGGCTACGGAGGTCCGCCATGGCAGATCTGCAGGACGAACTGCAAGCCGCGGGGGAGGCCGGCGAACTCGACACGCCTCCCACGACCACCCGCACCGGGCCCGGGCGGAAACGCGACCGGCGCCCGCCGGCGGCGGAGCCGATAGCCCCCGGCGACGGCGGCCACCCCGGCGACGGCGCGGCCGACGACATCCGTCCCGGCACAGCGGCCGACGTCCGCCGCGGCGGAGCGGACGTCCCCGAGGCACCCGGAGGCGAAGCCGTCGTGGTGTCCGGCCCCGAGCCCTCCTCGGCGGCCTCGCCCGCCTCGCCCTCCTCGGAGCTGGCCGAGGCGGACGCCTTCCTCGTCGCGCACCCCGTCGCCGACGGATACAGCGGGCTGCCGTGGGTGTTGCGTCAGCTGCCCCGGTACGACCTGGAGCTGGGCGGGGGCGGCGTGGACACCGACGTGCCGCGCATGCGCAAGGGCCACATCGGCGCACTGTTCTGGTCGCTGCACCTTCCGGAGGGCCTCGCGGGCGAGCGGGCCGTGGGAGCCACGCTGGAGCAGCTGGACCTGGTCCGGACGGTCGTCGACGCCCACCCCGAGGGCCTGCGGCTGACGCACAGCGCCGGTGAGACCACCGACGCCCGCAACTGCGGTCGCGTCGCCGTCCTGCTGGGCCCCGCCGGAGCCCCGGCGATCGGCGACTCCCTCGGCATCCTGCGCTCCCTGCACGCCCTCGGCCTCAAGGCCCTCACCCTGGCCGGCGCGTCCTGGGCGGGCGAGTCCGGGCTGAGCCGGTTCGGTGAGGAGGTGGTCCGCGAGATGAACCGCATCGGTGTCCTCGCCGACCTCTCCGGAGCCTCCGGGGAGACCGTCCGCCGGGCGCTCGCGGTCTCCCGCGCGCCGGTGGTGTGCACCCGCTCCGCGGCCGCCGCGCTGCGGTCCCACCCCGCCAACCTCCCCGACGACCTCCTCGCCGCGCTGGGCGAGGCGCGGGGCCTGTGCATGGTGCCGCTCACCGCCGAGCAGACCGGCCCCTCGATCCGCGACGTCGCCGACCACCTCGACCACGTCCGCGCGATCGCCGGCCCCGAGTGCGTCGGCCTTTCCGGCGCCTACGACTCCGGCGAGGCCCATCCCCGGGACCTCACCGACGCCTCCTGCTACCCCCGCCTCGTCGCCGAACTCATGCACCGGGGCTGGCCGGAGGCCGACCTCGCCCTCCTCACCTGGGGCAACGTCCAACGCGTCCTGCGCACCGCCGACTTCACGGCCAGGGCGGCACGCGACCGCCGGGAGGCCTCGACGGCGAGGATCGCGGAACTGGACGGTTGACGGGGCCACTGCCCGTCAGGGGCGCGGGGAACTGCGCGACCAGCCACGAACGACCCGCGGCCGCTCGGTTCCCCGCACCCCCTCCCGCTATCGCGCACTCAACTCCGGCAGAGACAGAACGGATGCCCCGCGGGATCCGCGTACACCCGGAACCCCCGCTCCCGGTCCGCCGCGTCCAGCACCGTCGCCCCCAGCGCGAGCACCTGCTTCTCCGCCGCGTCCATGTCCTCCACGTCCAGGTCGAGATGGAACTGCTGCGACCGCTCCGCCGAGGGCCACGCGGGCGCGACGTACCCCGGCGCCCTCTGGAACGCCAGCCGCGCACCCCCGCCCGGCACCTCCAGATCGACCCACTCCCCCTCCCCGCTGACCTTCCCGCCGAGCACCTCGGCGTAGAACCCGGCGAGCGCGGCCGGGTCGGGACAGTCCAGGACGACGACATCCAGCTTGGCGATGGCCATGGCCTTCTCCTTGCTCGTTCTCTGTTCACCCACACAGCGTTACCTGTAGGGCAGAGTAACCAGTAACGGTTACCCTATGCACCCCCATAAGCAGTAACCTCACCGCTATGAGCGAGAGAGCGTCCGCGCCGGGCGCCCTGGCCCTCGTCGAGGACCTGGTGAACACGCTGGACCTGGAGACGGGCGCCGACACCCTGGAGACACCGGAGAGCCGCGCCCGCCTGTACCTGGCGGCCGACGAGGACCTCACGGCCGTACGCGATCTGCGGGAGTCCCTCCGCGCGGCCCTGCTGGCCCACGCCGGTCACCCCCCGCACCGCGCGGTGACCCCGCTGGGCACCCTGCTGGCCGCCGCGCCGCTCGTCGTCGCGGTCCGTGCCGAGGACGGCTCGGCGAGGCTGCGCCCCGCCGTCGACCCGGCCCCGCTTCTCTCCCGCGTCGCCGCCGCCGTCGCCGAGGCCCTCACGGCGGGCACCTGGCAGCGCCTCAAGGCCTGCGAGGCCGGTGACTGCCACTGGGCGTACTACGACCGCAGCCCGGCCGGACGCCGCCGCTGGTGCTCGATGCAGGTGTGCGGGGCCCGTGCGAAGATGCGCCGCTACCGAGCGAAGTAAGCGCTTCGCCCCCGCCGGGCGCCGGAACGGTGGACAATGGCTAAAGACGCCGTTCCGGCCGACTGAGCCTCGGCCGGAACGGCGTCACCTGTCACTGCGGTGAGCCCCTCAGGGCACGCCGCGAGGCGCCCTACGCGGTCGGCCGCCCCATCGCCCGGTACGTCCAGCCCGCACGGCGCCACAGCTGCGGGTCCAGCGCGTTGCGGCCGTCCAGCACGAGCCGGGTCGACGCGACCTCGCCCAGCGCCTCCGGGTCCAGCGCCCGGAACTCCTGCCACTCCGTCAGGTGCAGCACGATGTCGGCGCCCCGTACGGCGTCCAGCGCGGTGTCGGCGTACCCGAGCGTCGGGAAGATCCGCCGCGCGTTGTCCATGCCCTTGGGGTCGTAGACGGTGACCTGGCCGCCCTGGAGGTGGATCTGCCCGGCCACGTTGAGGGCGGGGGAGTCGCGCACGTCGTCGGAGTCGGGCTTGAAGGTGGCGCCGAGCACGGCGACCCGCTTGCCCAGGAAGGAACCGCCGCCCAGCGCCTGCCGGGCCAGCTCCACCATCTGGCCGCGCTGGCGCATGTTGATGGAGTCGATCTCGCGCAGGAACGTCAGGGCCTGGTCGGCGCCGAGTTCACCGGCGCGGGCCATGAACGCCCGGATGTCCTTCGGCAGACAGCCGCCGCCGAAGCCGATGCCGGCCCGCAGGAACTTCTTCCCGATCCGGTCGTCGTGCCCGATGGCCTCGGCGAGCTTGGCGACATCGCCCCCGGAGGCCTCGCACATCTCGGCCATGGCGTTGATGAAGGAGATCTTGGTGGCGAGGAAGGAGTTCGCGGAGGTCTTCACCAGCTCGGCGGTCGGGAAGTCGGTGACGACGAACGGGGAGCCCTCCTCGACCGGCGTCGCGTACACCTCGCGCAGCAGCTTCTCGGCCCCCTCGCTGCGGACACCCACCACGATCCGGTCCGGGTGCAGCGTGTCGTTCACGGCGAAGCCCTCGCGCAGGAACTCCGGGTTCCAGGCCAGCTCGGCGTCCTGCCCGGCGGGCGCGTGCTCGGCGAGATAGGCGGCCAGCCGGTCGGCGGACCCCACCGGCACCGTCGACTTGCCGACGACCAGCGCGGGGCCCGTCAGATGCGGGGCGAGCGAGGCGAAGGCCGCGTCGACGTAGGACATGTCGCAGGCGTACTCGCCGTGCCGCTGCGGGGTGTTCACACAGACGAAGTGGATGTCGCCGAAGGCCGCGACCTCGGCGTAGTCGGTGGTGAAGCGCAGCCGCCCGCTGGACCCCTCGATCCCGGCGACGTGCTTGCGCAGCAGCTCCTCCAGCCCCGGCTCGTACATCGGGACCTCGCCCCGCCGGAGCATGTCGATCTTCTCCTCGACGACATCGAGCCCCAGCACCTCGAACCCCAGCTCGGCCATGGCCGCGGCGTGGGTCGCGCCGAGATAGCCGGTGCCGATCACGGTGATCTTGAGGGCCATGGGGTGCTCCTGGGGTGTCCGGCCGAGAGGTTGTGCACGCGCGCACATGTCGTGTGCACGCGTGCTCGTGAGCATAGTCGGGGCGTGTTCGAGCCCTTCACCGGGCAGATTGCCCGGAGGAGCGCGGCCTGTCGTCAAACTCACGTACCCAGTGCCGTGGGCAGCCCATTAAAATTTGAGTTACTTAACGGTAGTTAGCGTCAGGAGCGTGAGAGACCTTGGCCGGATCGGCTGATTTCGACCTGTACCGCCCGTCCGAGGAGCACGACATGCTCCGTGACGCGATCCGTTCCCTCGCCGAGGCGAAGATCGCGCCCTACGCCGCCGCCGTGGACGAGGAGGCCCGCTTCCCGCAGGAGGCGCTGGACGCGCTGGTCGCCAATGATCTGCACGCCGTGCACGTGCCCGAGGAGTACGGCGGCGCCGGCGCCGACGCGCTCGCCACGGTCATCGTGATCGAGGAGGTGGCCCGCGCCTGCGTGTCGTCCTCCCTGATCCCGGCCGTCAACAAGCTCGGCTCGCTGCCCGTGATCCTCTCCGGCTCCGAGGAGCTGAAGAAGAAGTACCTGGGCCCGCTCGCCAAGGGCGACGCGATGTTCTCGTACTGCCTCTCCGAGCCGGACGCGGGCTCGGACGCGGCCGGGATGAAGACCCGTGCGGTCCGCGACGGCGACCACTGGATCCTCAACGGCGTGAAGCGCTGGATCACCAACGCGGGCGTCTCCGAGTACTACACGGTCATGGCCGTCACGGACCCGGACAAGCGCTCCAAGGGCATCTCCGCCTTCGTCGTCGAGAAGTCCGACGAGGGCGTCTCCTTCGGCGCCCCGGAGAAGAAGCTCGGCATCAAGGGCTCCCCGACCCGCGAGGTCTACCTCGACAACGTCCGCATCCCCGCCGACCGCATCATCGGCGAGGAGGGCACCGGCTTCGCCACGGCGATGAAGACCCTGGACCACACCCGCATCACCATCGCGGCCCAGGCCCTCGGTGTCGCCCAGGGCGCCCTCGACTACGCCAAGGGCTACGTCCAGGAGCGCAAGCAGTTCGGCAAGCCGATCGCCGACTTCCAGGGCATCCAGTTCATGCTCGCCGACATGGCCATGAAGATCGAGGCCGCCCGGGCCCTGACCTACCAGGCGGCGGCCAAGTCCGAGCGCGGCGACAAGGACCTCACCTTCCAGGGCGCCGCCGCCAAGTGCTTCGCCTCCGACGTCGCCATGGAGGTCACCACCGACGCCGTCCAGCTCCTCGGCGGCTACGGCTACACCCGCGACTACCCGGTCGAGCGCATGATGCGCGACGCCAAGATCACGCAGATATACGAGGGCACCAACCAGGTCCAGCGCATCGTCATGGCGCGCAACCTGCCGTAACCCCCTCGGCGCGGTCCGTGCACAGCCCCCGGTGTCCCGCCGGGGGCTGTCGTCGTACGGGACGAACGGGGCGGATCGGTTCCGTCCGCCCGATGGCGGGCGGGGGCGCGGAGGCGTAGGACGGAAGGTGCGAGGGTCCGGCCCCGGACCCCGTTCTCCCACCACCCCAGGAGGAGCCATGACGCAGCAGGCCGGGAACATGACCGCGATGAGCAAGGAGATGCAGGACTGCGTCGACGCCTGCATGACGTGCCACAGCATGTGCGAGGAGACCATGAGCTCCTGCATGCAGGCCGGCGGCCAGGCCCAGATGCAGATCATGCGCGCCCTGATGGACTGCGCCGAGATGACCCGTATGTGCGCGGACATGATGATGCGCCGCTCGCCGCTGTCCGCCGAGATGTGCGCGATGTGCGCCCGCGCCTGTGACATGTGCGCCGAGGCGTGTATGTCCATGCCGGACGACCCGCAGATGATGCGCTGTGCGGAGGCGTGTCGCCGCTGCTCCGAGATGTGCCGGACGATGGCGGGCGCGACCGCCTGACCCGTCACACGAACACCTGAACGGCCGAGGGGCACCCGCCTGAAACAGGGGGTGCCCCTCGGTCACGTCGTCCGCCGGGTGAGTCGCCGGGTCAGTTGCTCGACACCGTCACCGTGTCGTCGTTCTTCAACTGCTCCACCAGCTGCTTCACCTTCGCGGTGTCCCACTGGAGGTTGCCGTTGCCGGCGTTGCCGGAGATCGGCATGTTCATGGACTTGCCGTCACCGCCCGTCACGCCCTTCATCGCCCAGAACATGTCGGCCAGATCGAACAGGCTCATGTCCTTGTCGACGATCAGGGTGTCCAGACCCGCGCCCATCGTCGGGTACAGCTTGAAGGGGTTCAGGATCGTGCTCGGCGTCGCCGTCTGGCTCGCGAGGGCCGCCAGGAACTTCTGCTGGTTCTTCGTCCGGTCCAGGTCGCTGCCCGCGAGGGCGTAGCGGGTGCGGACGAAGGCGAGGGCCTGCTCGCCGTTGAGGGTCTGCTTGCCCGCCTCGAAGTCGGCACCGGACTTGGTGTCCTTCATGCCGCCCTTCGGGATCTCGATCTCCACCCCGCCGACCGCGTCGACGATGTTCGCGAAGCCCGCGAAGCCGATCTCCACGTAGTGGTCGATGCGCAGCCCGGTGTTGGCCTCGACGGTACGGACGAGCAGCTCGGGCCCGTCCTCCGCGTACGCCGCGTTCAGCTTCACCTGGCGGCCGGTGCCCTTGTAGGTCTTGCCGGACTCGGAGCCCACGAACGACGGGATCTCCACGTTGGAGTCGCGGGGCAGCGAGATCAGGGTCGGGCCGTTGGATCCGGTGTGCAGGATCATCATCGAGTCCGTGCGCTTGCCCTCGGCGGACCCGGTGTGGAGCTCCTTCTTCTGCTCGTCGGACAGGCCCGCACGGCTGTCGGAGCCGACGATCAGGTAGTTGGTGCCCTCGCCCTCGGCCGGCCGGTCGATGACCTTGGAGAGGTCGACCTCGCGGTTCAGCTTGGAGTCGGCCCAGAAGTACGTGCCGATCGTCGTCGCGAGCAGCACCACGGTGGCCGTGATCGCGGTCACCTTGATACGGCGCCGCCAGTTCGGCGCGGGACGGTCGCCCCGGCCGCCACCGTGACCACCGATGCCGCCCGAGCCGGCGCCGTAGACCTGGCCGGTGTTGTAGTCGCTGTGGCCGCCGCCGTACTGGTCGGGGCCGCCGTTGCCGTAGCCGTCACCGTACGGGTCGCCGTACGACGGCTGCTGGGGCACGCCACCCTGAGGGGGTGCCGACGGGCCGCGCCGGACCTGGCGCATCACGCGCGGCCCGTCGGGCTGGGCGTAGTCGCCGCCGCGGTTGTTGCCGGACCATCCCTCGGGCCAATCGTTCATGCGCCCCAGTGTGCCGGGTAGGGCAGTGCCCTTCACAAGGGTCGACGAAAAACCAGGGCCGTGCTGTTGCCAAGCTGACACAAATCGCACGCAAGTCGAACAGTCGGGGGCGGGCCTGTCAGGCGCACGAGACCTGGTCGCCCCGCACCACGCCCGACTCGCCCTGCTCGGGGTTCTCCGCGCGCACCTTGCGGACCCGCTCGAAGTCCGTGCCGGCGATCACCTTCATGGTGGGGCCCTGGGCACGGACCGGGCGGAGCTCCGCGCCCGGCAGGGCGGCCGCGAGGGAGCGGGCGGAACGGTCCCAGCGGGGGTCGTGCAGGACCAGGGTGCGGGTGACGTTCGGCTGCGGGGCGTTGACCGGGGACCTGGTGGTGCGGAAGCCGGTGGCGGCCAGCTGCCGGTCGACCTGCCTGCCGAGGCCCGGGACGGCGGTGCCGTTCTCGACCTGGACACGGATCTGCTGCGGGGCCACGTCGACGAGCGTGTACGTGCCGCGCGCTTTGTAGGGGGCGAGGGGGCGATCGTCGCGCAGGGCCTCGAAGAGGCGGGCGGCCTTGGCGTCGTCCCACTTCAGGGTCGAGCCGACGCCCTCCACGGCGTACCCCATGCGTCCGATGGGCACGGTGGTGAACTCCGAGGACGCCGGTGTGAGATTGCGCAGCGCGCGGCCGAGGTCGATCAGCTCGCCCGTGCCGAACTCCTTGTCGGCGCGGACGGAACCGAGGACGGCCTGGGTGATGTCGCGGAACTTCATCGGGTTGAGCAGGACCCCGGAGGAGGTGGCCTGGGACATCAGGGCCGCCATGAACCGCTGCTGGCGCTTCATCCGGCCGAGGTCCGAGGAGCCGTCGGTGTGCCGGGAGCGGACGTATTGCAGCGCCTCGCCGCCGTCCAGCTCGTGGGTGCCCGCGTCCAGGTCGAGGCCGGTGTAGGAGTCCTTGAGGGGGCGCGTGGTGCAGATCTCGACACCGCCGAGGACGTCGACGGTCCGCATGAAGCTGGTGAAGTCGACCTCGACGTAGTGGTCGATCTTCACCTTGGTCATGTGCTCGACCGTGCGCACGGTGAGCTGCGGCCCGCCCTCGGCGTAGGCCGCGTTCAGCTTGAGCGGGTGGGAGCGCTGCACCTTCCCGGTGGCGCGGTCGGTGTGCTCGGGCGTCTCGGCGTAGGAGTCGCGCGGCAGGCTCACCACGCTCGCGCGCTCCCGGTCCTCCGAGATGTGCACGATCATCATCGTGTCCGTGCAGTGGCAGGGGGCACCCCCCAGCCGGTACCTGCGCCGCTCCCGCTCGCTGATCCGGTCGCGGCCGTCGGTGCCCACCAGCAGCACGTTCATGCCGTGGCCCGCCTCGGGCCGGTTCTTCATGTCCTTGAAGGCGTCGACCCGCTTGATCTCGCCGTCCAGGCGGGTCACCACCGCGTGCCCGATGCCCGCGGCGGCCAGCACCACCACCGAGAGCGTGGTCACCGCCCGCATGGCCCAGCTCCGCCGCCGGGGAGGAACGGGGGGCCGGGGCTGCTGCGGACGGGCTGGACGGGGCGGTGCGGACACGGGGGACACCTCCGCGAGACCGGTCAGGGGAAGGGGAGAGTCGGAGAACCTTGAGCACCGTAGGGTCCCGGCATCCGCGCCCCGCGCACGCGACCGGGCGGCGCGCGTTCGTGTCCCCCGTTCGCGGTAACGTGAGCCCCCTATGAACGCCAAGCCCGACGTGCCGCTCCCCGCCGTGTCCGTGATCATGCCCGTCCTCAACGAGGAGCGGCATCTGCGCGGAGCCGTCCAAGCGATCCTCGCGCAGGAGTACGCCGGCGAGATGGAGGTCGTGATCGCCCTCGGTCCGTCCGCGGACCGTACGGACGAGATCGCGGCCCAGCTCGTGGCCGAGGACCCGCGCGTGCACACCGTCCCGAACCCCACCGGCCGTACGCCCGCCGCGCTGAACGCCGCGATCAAGGCCTCACGCCACCCGATCGTGGTCCGCGTCGACGGCCACGGCATCCTCTCGCCGAACTACATCGCCACCGCCGTACGGCTCCTGGAGGAGACCGGCGCGCAGAACGTCGGCGGCATCATGCACGCCGAGGGCGAGAACGACTGGGAGCACGCGGTCGCCGCCGCGATGACCTCGAAGATCGGCGTCGGCAACGCCGCCTTCCACACGGGCGGCGAGGCGGGCCCGGCCGAGACGGTCTACCTCGGCGTCTTCCGCCGCGAGGCGCTGGAGCGGCAGGGCGGCTACAACGTGGAGTTCATCCGCGCCCAGGACTGGGAGCTGAACTTCCGCATCCGTGAGGCGGGCGGCCTCATCTGGTTCTCGCCCGAGCTGCGCGTGTCGTACCGGCCCCGGCCCAGCGTGAAGGCGCTCGCCAAGCAGTACAAGGACTACGGGCGCTGGCGGCACGTCGTCGCCCGCTACCACGAGGGCTCCATCAACCTGCGCTATCTCGCCCCGCCGACCGCGGTGTGCGCGATCGTGGCCGGCACCCTGGTGGGTGCCCTGCTGACCCCGCTGGGCTTCGTCGTCCCCGGCGGCTATCTCGCGGCGATCGTCGCGGGCTCGGTCCCGGCGGGCAAGGGGCTGCCGCTCAAGGCCCGCCTCCAGATCCCCGTCGCCCTCGCCACCATGCACATGTCGTGGGGCTTCGGCTTCCTCACCAGCCCTAAATCGCTGGCGAAGAAGGTCATCGCCTCCCGCCGCCCGGCGGTGCTGACCGAAAGCTGAGCACCGAAAGCTGGGCACCGAGCACGTACGAGCGGGGCCCCTCCCACCGCCGGGAGGGGCCCCGCTCGACGTTCCGGGCACTCACCAGGTGAACGCCGGATTGACCTTCATGCAGGCCTTCTTGTCAGCGCCGTTGAGGGCGTCCGCCGACTCCGGAGTCGTGTCGTCCTCCTTCTCGGCCTCGTACGTCTTCCCCTCGCGCCAGTCGGCGCCGACGACGAGCGTGACACCGCTGACGTTCGTGGACTTCTCCACCTGGGCCAGCGGGATGCCGAGGGCCTTGGCGACCGCCTGGGCGTCACCCTCCAACTCGGCGCTCGGGAAGCGCACGACGGTCTTGTCCTCGACGACCGCGGTCGTCGTGGACGACGAGGCCTTGGCGAAGCCGTCCTCGACGAGCAGCTGCGACACCGAGAGCGCGCGGCCCGCGACCGGCGCGAGGGTGGAGGTCATGGTGCCGTTGATCACCAGCACCCCGATCTCGTCCTTCGCCGCAGCCGGATCATCGGAGGCCACGTCCTCGGTGGTGGTCTTCTTCTTGTCCTTGCCGTCCAGGGCGATGTCCTCGCGCACCAGCCGGAACAGCTTCTCCGCGTCGCCCTCCTTGGGCACGACGCGCGCGCCGGCGTACGTGTACGGCATCGTCGTCATCGTGATCCGGGCCGGCTCGACCTTGCGCAGCTCGGTGCTGAGGTCGTAGAGCTTGGCGACGTCACCGAGGCCCTCGTCGACGGTGAGCGCGTCGGTGGCCTCCTCGGCGAGCTTGCGCAGCTTGTTCGGGTTGGTGATCGTGGCGTTCTCGCGCAGCTCGCGGACCATCGCGTTCATGTACTGGTGCTGGGCCTTGGCGCGCGCGATGTCGCTGCCGTCCTCGAACCCGTACCGGGTGCGCAGCCACTGCAGGGCCTGCTTGCCCTGGATGTAGGTGGTGCCCTCCTCCAGCTTCAGCCCCGAGCCCTTGCCGTCGCTGGTGTGCGAGTAGATGTTGGCGTCCACGCACACCGGCACACCGCCGATCGCGTCGGCCATCGACACCACACCGGAGAAGTCGACCATCATGAAGTGGTCGATGTGTATGCCGGTCAGTTCCTGCCAGGTGGCGACCGTGCAGCCGGGGCCACCGCGGCGCAGCGAGTCGTTGGTCATCGCCTGGGTGGACGCGTCGTACACGTCGCCGCTGTCGGGGTCCGTGCACTTGGGGATGGGGAGCAGGGTGTCGCGGGGCATGCTGACGACCGACATGTTGGTGCGGTCGGCGGACAGGTGCAGCAGCATCTGCACGTCGGCGAGCGGCGGGCCGTCGAAGGTGTCCCGGGCGCCGCCGAGTTTCTGGTTCTCCGCGGTGTCCCGGGCGTCCGAACCGATCAGCAGGATGTTCAGCGGGGTCTGACCGGCCGCGTTCGGCGTCGGTTCGGCGATCTTCGTGTCGCCGAGGTTCAGCTTCTCCTTCTTGATGTTGCCGTTGAGGTGCTGGTAGTAGAGGTATCCGGCACCGGCGGTGCCGAGTATCACCACCGCCAGGACCGTCGCCGACCAGCGCAGCACCCGTCTGCGCCGGGGCCTCCCGGGGGCCTTGGCGCGCCCTCGCCCGCCATCGCCCCCGCCGCCGTTGCGGCGCTTGCGTCCGCCCCGCCCGCCCTGCTCGGGAACCCTGGCGCCCGCGTCGCCGTCCGAGCCGGACGCGTCGTCCTTCGGATCCAGGTCCCCGTCCCGGTCGCCGGGTTCGTCGACACGCGGTCGCCCCCCGTCCCCGCGCACGTCGCTCCGTACCATCTCCCTGCCCCTCCCCACCCTGCCGTGGCGGGGCCGTCCCCGCCTCCTGTTGGACTGTCGAGAACCCAACCGGGATGTACTCATGTTCTGTTGAACGCGTCATGTGTTCCGACCGGATGACATGCGGACACGGTTCGCCGCGGCGGCACTCGCCGCCCCACGGCACTTCGACGACATTCACGACACCGGGCGGGGGCGTCCTCGCGCCCGCCCGGTGCACCACCGGATCTCTCGACTGTCTTGCGCTGCTCGCGTCGGGTCAGACGCGCCACGACCCCGTCAGGTCATCAACTGGCGCACTTTTCCTTGTCCGCGGTGTTCTTCTGGACGTCCAGATCCGCCGCCGAGCCCCCACTGAGCGGCACCCCGGCTCCCTTGAAGTCCTTGCCCAGGGTCAGCACCATCGAGGGCAGGCCCTGGGAGTTGGTCTCGCTGTTGCCCTTGCCGGGCTTCAGCGCGGACGCGGACAGACCCATGAGGTCGGCCAGCTTGCGCGCCTGGTCGGCCTGGTCCGGGTCGTACGCGAGGGTCGTCTTCGACAACGTCTTGTCGGCGTTGCCGAGCTGGCTGGACTTGGTCACGCCGACATCGTTCTGCAACCAGCTGAGAGTGGCCTGTGCGCTGCCGGCCTCGGCACCGCCGTTGTAGACGCTGACCCGGACCTCGGAGGCGTCGGCGCGCTCGCCCTTGAGCTTCGCGGCCTCCTTCTCCTTCTTCTGCTTCTTCACCTCGCTGAGCGAGACGTCGTTCCTGATGGTCTCGAAGAGCTGCTCGGCGCTCTGCGGCTTGGGCAGCACGGTCGCGCCGTCGGTGTTGTCGATGACCGGCACGGTGGTGAAGGTGATGTTCTTCGTCTTCACCTTGCCGACCTCCTGGCCGAGCGAGGCCAGCTTCTTGATGTCGGAGATCTGGGAGTCGACGGAGAGCGCACTGGTGGCGGCCTCCGCGAGGTCCAGCACCTTCGTCGGATCGGTCAGCGTGTCCTTGGACTTCATCTGCCGGATCATCGAGCTGAGGAACTGCTGTTGCAGCTCGATCCGGCTCAGGTCGCTGCCGAGACCGACGCTGTAGCGGGTGCGCAGGAAGGCCAGCGCCTCCTCGCCCTCGATGGTGTGCTTGCCCGCGGTGAGGTCCAGCTTGGACTTGGAGTCCTTGATGTCCTTCTCCAGGCACACCTCGACGCCGCCGATGGCCGTGGAGAGCGTCTTCACCGCGTTGAAGTCGGCCACCATGAAGTGGTCGGGGGTGATCCCGGTCAGCTCGGTGACCGTGCGCATGGTGCAGCTCGGCGTCCGGCCGTCCTGGCCGAGGCTCGTGTTGAAGCGGACGTTGGAGGTGCCCCGGATGTTCTTCTTGGAGCCGTCCTCCTGTGTGGTGAGGCAGTCCGGGATGTCCACGATCATGTCGCGCGGGATGCTCATCGCGGTGGCGTTCGTACGGTCCTTGGACACGTGCAACAGGATCGTGGTGTCGGCGTGGCCGACACTCTCCTTGTCGCCGTAGCTCTCGTTGCCCGCGCCGGTCCGCTTGTCCGTGCCGATCACCAGCAGGTTGATCGCCCGGTCCTTGCTGAAGCCGCCGGTGCCGGCGCCGTCGTCCGAGATCTTCTGGATGTTGTCGTTCAGGTGCTGGTAGTAGAGGTAGCCCGCGGCGCTCACCCCGACCAGCACGAAGGCCAGCGTGCCGCCCGTCCACACCAGTATCCGCTTGCCCGTCGACTTCTTGGGCTTGGTCCTGCCCCGGCCGCCGCGGCGACCCGGCAGCGGCTCCTCCTCGGGCGTACCGCGCCGACGCCGGGGTCCCGGCAGTGTGTCGGGGATCTCCCGGGTGTCCGTGCCCGCCGACGCGGAGCGCGTGGACGTACCGCTTCCCGCGGTCCTGGCCCCCGCCGTGGCGGGCGCGGCCCGACGCGGCCTCGGCACCGCCGACTGCGGTGCGGAAGGGGTCAGTCGCAGTTCGTATTCACCGGTGCTCGGGTTGAGTACCCACTGGTCTGCGGGGTCGATGTCGTCCGCCCGCCCACGGCCTTGCGCGTCCACGGTTGTCTGATTCCTCCGTCGGGGCCACGCGGCGTCTTCCCCCTCAAAAGACGCTCGGGTCTCGCTGCAAGGTGCGTGGCCGAGAAGGCCTGCCGCACCGGATCGCTCACACTAGCCGCACGATCAGGCGCCGAGCGACGGCGGTGACAAATTGCACGTCCCTACAACCGGGCAATCCGCCCATTTCCTAGAGCATTTGTTCCTGCTGTTGACGTGCGCTTTACCTGCGGAACCCCTCCGGAGTCATCCGCAGTCCTCCTCGGCGGCCGTACTGCCCCGGAAAGTCGGTACCGGATCCGGTGTCCCGGAGAGGCTTCCCGAAAGCTCTTCCGAATGCCCTTCCCGCGTTCCTTCCGGCAGTTCCCGCGCCACCGCCACGGGTGCGTCGGCGCGCAACCGTGCGAAAAGGCTCCGCGCCGCAGGCTCGACGAGCTCGTCGCGATTGACGTCGTACGCATACGACTTCCGGGGGACGGTCAGGAATTGCACCTTTTCCATGGGGACCGTACGCAGGCCGCGCACAAGGTCGTAGAGTCCGCGCAGACTCGCCAGTCCCGGGTCCGTGGTGAGTGACGAGGTGGCCGCGTCGAGCACCGGATAGAGCTTCACGGGATTCAGCAGAACGTCATTGCCGCGCACCTTCGCCGCCAGCGCCGCGAGGAAGCGCTGCTGCCGGTCCATCCGCTCGGTGTCGCTGCCGTCACCCAGCGACTTGCGGGCGCGCACATATCCCAGGGCCTGTTCCCCGTCGAGCTTCACCCTGCCCGCGGGCAGTCGCAGTTCGGCCTGTTTGTCGTGAATGGGTTCGGTGAGACACACCTCGACCCCGTCCACGGCGTCGACCATCTCCTTGAAGCCGCTGAAGTCCACCACGATGTGATGGTCGACACGGATATCGGTCATCCGCTCGACCGTCCGAATCGTGCAGGCCGAGCCGCCGCTCTGGAACGCGTAGTTGAACATGGTGAACACCGGTTCGGTGCGACTGCCGTCCGGCCGCCGGCAGCTCGGCACGTCCACCATCAGATCCCGGGGCAGCGACACCGCGGTCGCGCTCCGCCGGTCCGCCGCGAGATGCAGCAGGATCGTGGTGTCGGAGCGCTCGGTGCCCGAATCGCGCCCGTACTCGCCGTTCTCGTCCCCCGACCGCGAGTCCGACCCGATGACGAGGATGTTCTGCGCGCCCCGCACCAGCGCCGTCGGCCGCTCCTTCTCGTACCGCGCCAGCTCGTCCGCCGCCGACCGGTCCGAGGTGATGTTCCCGTCCAGCTTCTGGTACGCCGCCCAGCCCACCCCCAGGGCCCCGACGACCATCAGGGCGGCGCCGCCGCCCACCCACCGCACCCACCGCCGTCGACGCCGACGCATGGGCCCGAGCCCGGTGGGCGAACCGCCCGCACCGGGCCCCAGCCCACGCGCCTGCCCTCCGACGTCGTCCATGTCCGGCCACCCCTCACGGCGTACGAGCGAGTCGTTGCTCCTACGACGATGGCGCGGGAGGGGCCGGAGGGGCGGCCGGGGCTAGGCCGAACGGGGGACGGGGCGGCACCCTGCGGCTGATGGGCGGGGGCAGCCGCGCCCTTCAGGGGCGCGGGGAACCGCGCGAGCAACCACGACGCACCCGCAGCCGCCCACCGACCTCGCCCCCATGGCGTCACCGCGCACAGTCACCGAGAACACGTCACGAGAACACGTCACGAGAACACGTCACCGAGAGACCGAAGTGACCCGCTCGCTCTCGATCCGCTTGGCGAGCGCGTCCTCACCCACCTGCTCCAGATGCCGGCACAGCACCACGGACCCCCCACTGGCGAGCGGCCCGTACAACCCCGCGGCCAGCCCCTCCCACGTGTCGTACCCCAGCCCCGACAGCAGCCGTGACCCCGGCCCCGTCAGCCCCAGCCCGGCGGCGTCGGCCCGGGCCCGCTCCACGACCTCGGCCCCGCTGAACTCCCGCCCGGCCACGACCAGCGCCGCCTCCTCGGGATCCACCGGCGCGTACGCCACGAACCGGTCCCCCTGCGAGGGCACCTCGACGGCGTAGTCGGCGAACCCGGCGGGCGCCTGCGGGAACCGCCCGCCGAGCGGCCGCAGCGCGAGCGCGACGCGTTCGCCGGAGCACGCCCGGGCCGCGTCCAGCGTGTCCGGGCCGCTCACCACGAGGTCGGCCGCCCCGGGGTCCCCGCCGACCTCGGCGACCACTCCTACCGACGAACACGCCAGCAGCCACACCGCCGTCTGCCAGTGCGCCGGCAGCAGCAGGGCGACCCGGTCGCCGGGCTCCGCCGACAGCTCGCCCTGGAGGAGGTTCGCGGTCTTGGCCACCCAATTGGCGAAGGTGGCCACGGACAATTCGACCCGCTCGCCCGTGGCGTCGTCGTAGAAGGTCACCAGCGGGCGCGCGGGGTCCGCGGCCAGTGCGGATCGCAGCAGGTCGGCAGGGGTGCGGTCGGTGGCGTTCATCCGCGTAAGCGTACGCGGGCAGCACGCCGCCCGCGGGCCCGGGCGGAGCGGAAGGCTAACCGGTTCGGCGGAGCGGAGTCGACGACCCGTCAATTCCGCGATGGACAGATATGTATGACTATGTCCAGGATCAGACGCATGCGTAGATCACGATTCCTCGCGTCCTCGATCGGCGTCACCTGCGCCGCGGCACTCGCCCTCCCGGCGGCACTCCCGGCGACGGCCTCCGCGGTGACCCCGACGGACTCGTCCTCCACGGCGACCCGGGCCCTGGCGCAGCCCTCGACCCCCACCCGTCCGCTCGCGCTCGCCCCCGCGTCCGGCAGCACCCAGTCGATCCCCCTCGCCCCCCTCGGAGTGGACCGGAACCTCGGCCCGGCCGCTCCCGAACAGGGCCTCGGCAAGCGGGACGTCCGCTCGTTCTCCCTGGTCGGCGTGGTCTGGGACAACCCGGACGCCGAGCTGGAGGGCCGCGTCCAGGTCCGCGCCCGCGCGACCGACACCGCTCGCTGGTCGGGCTGGCAGGACGTCGAGACGCACAATCACGAGCACGCCGCCGACCTGGACACCGCCGAACGTTCCTCGGGCCGGGTGCGCGGCTCCACCGCCCCGCTCTGGGTCGGCGACTCGGACGGCGTCGAGGTGCGGGTGCGCGCCGAGACCCGGGGCCGTACGGCCGCCCCGGGCGTCCAGCTGCTCCCGGAGGGCCTGCGTCTGGAGCTGGTCGACCCCGGCGTCGGCGCCCCCGGCGCGGCTGCGGGACCAGAGACCGTGACGGAGGCCGCGCACACCGCGGAACCCCCGCCCGTCGGCACCGTGGACGCCCCGCGGCTGGGCGCGCTGACCGCCGAGTCGGCCGCCGCCTCCGCCGTCAACGCCGACCTCGCGCCGCTCGGCTCCACCACGATCCCGGCGCTGTCGCGCAAGGAGACGGTGGAACGGCTGGCGACCGCGGTGCCCGGGGCGAAGCCGTACATCGGCCCGCGTCCCCGTATCGTCACGCGGGCCGGCTGGGGCGCCGACGAGAAGCTGCGCGAGCGCGACTTCCGCTACACCAACCGGGTCAGCGCGGCCTTCGTGCACCACACCGCGTCGGGCAACAACTACAAGTGCGCGCAGGCCCCTTCGGTCATCCGCAGTATCTACCGCTACCACGTCGTGAGCAGCGGCTGGCGCGACATCGGCTACAACTTCCTCGTCGACAAGTGCGGAAACATCTACGAGGGCCGCGCGGGTGGCGTCGCGAAGGCCGTCATGGGGGCCCACACCCTCGGGTTCAACACGAACAGCATGGGCATCGCGGTCATCGGCAGCTTCGGCGCGACCAAGCCGCCCGCCGTTTCCGTCAAGGCGATCGCGCAACTGACCGCCTGGAAACTGGGTCTTTACGGAGCGAACCCGAAGGGCAAGACATACCTCACCTCGGGGGGCGGCAATCTCTACCCGAAGGGCAAGAAGGTGCGACTGAACGTGATCTCCGGTCACCGCGACGGGTTCGCGACCGAGTGCCCGGGGGGGCGCCTCTACGGAAAGCTCGGTACGGCACGCTCGGAGGCCGCCCGCTTGCAGGGCCGGTGACCGGGCGGGGGTCACACACGTACAGCACAGGCCGGGGGCGCGCCCGCCGCGCCCTCGACGGACACCGCCGTTGACGTGCCCCGGGGCACGTCAACGGCTATGCGTACGGCCGCGAAGGCGCCATGGAACGGTCTGCATACACTGGCCGGTCGAATGACAGTTCGGCCGGTCCCGGCAGGAAGCAGAGACGACAGGTGACAGAAGCGATCCTCCTGGTCGGCGGCAGAGGCACTCGGCTGCGTCCGCTCACGGTGCACACTCCGAAGCCCATGGTCCCGGCGGCCGGAGTCCCTTTCCTCACCCACCAGTTGGCGAGAGCCAGAGCGGCGGGTGTGGACCACATAGTCCTCGCCACCTCCTACCTCGCGGAGGTCTTCGAACCCCACTTCGGCGACGGCTCCGCCCTCGGCCTCCACCTCGAGTACGTCACGGAGGAGGAACCGCTGGGCACGGGCGGCGCGATCCGCAACGCCGCCTCGCACCTCCACTCCGGACCCGATGACCCCGTCCTCGTCTTCAACGGCGACATCCTCACCGGCCTGGACATCCGCCGGCTGGTCGCCACCCACGAGACGACCGGCGCGGACGTCTCCCTCCACCTGACCCAGGTGACCGACCCCCGCGCCTACGGCCTGGTCCCCACCGACGGCACGGGCCGCGTCCTCGCCTTCCTGGAGAAGCCCCAGACCCCCGAGGAGATCGTCACCGACCAGATCAACGCGGGGGCGTACGTCTTCCGCCGCTCGGTCATCGACACGATCCCGGCGGGCCGCCCGGTCTCGGTGGAACGCGAGACGTTCCCGGACCTCCTCGCCGCCGGCGCCCATCTCCAGGGCATGGTCGACTCCACGTACTGGCTGGACCTCGGCACCCCCGCGGCCTTCGTCCGGGGCTCCGCCGACCTGGTCCTGGGCCGGGCCCCGTCCCCCGCCGTCCCGGGCCGCTGCGGCGACCGCCTGATCCTCCCCACCGCCCGGGTCGCGGGCGACGCCAAGCTGACCGGCGGGACGGTGGTGGGCGAGGGCGCGTTCGTCGGCGAGGGAGCCCGGGTCTTCGGCAGCACCGTCCTGGCCGGCGCGGTCGTCGAACCCGGCGCGGTCATCACCGACTCCCTCATCGGCGCCCGCGCCCGCATCGGCGAACGCTCGGTCCTCACCGGCACGGTCGTCGGCGACGGCGCGATCATCGGCGCCGACAACGAACTCCGCACGGGGGTCCGCGTCTGGTGCGACGCGGAAATCCCCACGGGGGCGCTCCGCTTCTCGTCGGACCAGTAACTGCGGGGTGCGTTGTCGGGTGCGGGTGAGTGGGGCTTCTCGCGCAGTTCCCCCCGCCCCTCAAGGGCCTACGGCCCTTTCGGGCCGAAAAGCACGGGGCGCAGCCCCTGCTTTTCAGGGGAGCGGGGAACTGCGCGACCAGCCCCCACCGGGCCCGCGGATGGGGGTCGAAGGGGCGCAGCCCCTGGGGATGGGACGGGTAGGGGCGGCGGGGGCGCTACAACCGCCCGATGTCCCCCCGAGGCATCCGCGGTACCCTCCGCGCCGGCACCCGCCCCGACAACAGAACCAACCGAGCCGCCCGATGCCGCTGCCCCGCATACGGCTCCAACAACGACAACATCACCGAGTCGTCCGCATCCCGGTCCCCCGCCAACGCGAACCCCACGATCCCCGGCAGATGCAGATCCCCCACGGTCACCTCGTCCGCCGCCCCATGACTGCGCTGCACGGTCTCCGCCGAGGTCCACGGCCCGATCCCCGGCACCAGCTCCAACCGCGCCCGCGCCTCCACCGGCGACATCCCCACGGCCTCCTCCAGCCGCCCCGCCACCCGCACCGCCCGCAGGATCGTGGACGCCCGCTTGTCGTCGACCCCGGCCCGATGCCACTCCCAGGACGGGATCAGCGCCCAGTCCCGGGCCCCGGGCATCACACACATCCGCCCCGGCGCGGGCCCAGGCGCGGGCTCACCGAACTGCCGTACGAGCAGCCGCCAGGCCCGATACGCCTCGTCCGCCGTGACCTTCTGCTCCAGCACCGACGGGATCAACGACTCCAGCACCAGCCCGGTCCGCGTCAGCCGCAGCCCCGGGCGCCGCCGCCAGGCCATCGCCACGATCCGATGCCGGGGCGCGAAGGCCTCGGGCTCGTCCGACGCGCCGAGCATCGTGGGCACCTGGTCGAGCAGCCACTCGGCCCCCGGCCCCCAGGCCTCCGCCTCGACGACCCCGCCCCGCAGCGCGACCCGCAGCGTCCCGGCGCCGACCGGTGTACGACTGGCCCGCCACACGGACCCGTCCGGTGTGGCGCGGAAGGTCGGATCGCCGGGCCCCCGCCGCAGCGGCCCCAGCACGAGCCCCAGATCGAGCGCCCCCTCGGGCACCCAGCTCCGCCGCCGCCCGGCCACCAGCCCCTGCCGGGGCACCCCACCGGGCACGGCGACATGCCCACCCCGCACGGTCGTACGAGTGGGCCGCTGAGGAAACCGTCCGGCCACGAAGAGGTCCTAGGTAGTGAGGGGCACCCTATGAGCGTAGGGGCCTTTCAGGAGCGGGGGGAACCGCGTAGCGGTGACGCCCGAGGGACGCGGGGAACTGCGCGAGAAGCCCCACACAGCCGTACCCGCCCACCGATCCGAGCCACCCCGAACCATAGGCGCCCTGAACCGTAGGTGCCCGGCCCTACCCGTCACACGTCACCGCACCTCGATGAACGCCCCCGCATCCCGCTCCGCCCGCGCCGCAGGCGCGACCGCCGCGTGCCCCACAGCCACCGCCCCCATCGGATCCCACCCCTCGGGCAGACCCAGCACCTCCCGTACGACATCCCGGCAGAACATCGTCGACGACACCCACGCCGACCCCAACCGCTCCCCGGCCAACGCGACGAGGAAGTTCTGCACCCCGGCGCCCGCGGCGACGACGAACATCTCCCGCTCGGCCGCGTCCCGCCGCGCGTCCCCGTACGTGTGCGACCCGTCCATCACCAGGCACGGCACCACCAGATACGGCGCGTTGCGCAGCACGTCCCCCCGTCGTACCCGCTTCGCGATGGACTCCTCGCTCTTGCCGTCCCGCCGCAGATCCGCGACCCACGCGTCCCGCATGGCGTCGAGCAGCCGCACCCGCGACTCCTCCGACTCCAGCAGCACGAACCGCCACGGCGTCGTGTGGTGCGGCGCCGGCGCGGTCACCGCGGCGGCCACGGCCCGCCGCACCGCCCCGGGGTCCACCGGCTCGTCCGTGAACGCCCGGACCGTACGCCGCTGGGTCACCGCCAGCCGTACGGCCTCGGAGGTGCCGAGCCGGAACATGTCGTCCGCCGCGCCCCGAACGAGTGCCCGGGTCCCTTCGCCGGCGTCCTCGGCCACCACCTGCCCGAGCCCCCGGACGACGGCGACGGGCAGCCCGGCGGCCTTGCCCTTCACCAGGTCACCGGCGCCGGCCAGCTCGTCGGCGGTGGCGACGACGGTCGCGCTGAGCGGATTGCCGTGCGCGTCGGTGCCGCCGCGCAGGTCGTCGAGGACCCGCACACCCGCCGCACCGATGGCGACGTCCGTCAGCCCGCTGCGCCAGGGCCGCCCGAACGTGTCGGTGACCAGGACCCCGACCTCGACCCCGAGCGCGTCCCTGAGGCCGTCCCGGATCGCCCGCGCGGAGGCGTCGGGGTCCTCGGGCAGCAACAGCACGGTCCCGGAAGGGGTGTTGGAGGCGTCGACCCCGGCGGCGGCCATGACGAGGCCCTGCCGGTTCTCCACGATCCGCAGCGCCCCGCGCCGGGCCACCACCCGCACGGTCTCGGCGTCGATCGCGGCCTCCCGGTCGACCGCCTCAACCAACCGTCCCTCCGCCTTGGACACGATCTTGGAGGTGACGAGCACCACGTCCCCGTCGGCCAGCCGCGGCTCGGCGGCGGCGATCAGCTTGGCCAGATCGTCCCCCTGCTGGACCTCGGGGATCCCCGTCGGCGCCCAGACCCGGTAGGCGGGACCGGGCAGACCGTCCCCACCCAAGGCCGCGCCCGACGCGCCCCCGAGGTCCCGCGCTTGCTGTGACTCCCGAGAGTCCCGCGTATCGCTCACGCCCCCCGCACCTCCTCCGCCAGCGCCAGCGCCTCACGCGCCATCCGCGCCGTCGCCTCCACGTCGGTCATCATCAGCGGCACGGCCCGGCACCGGATCCCGGCGCTCTCGACCCGCTCGACGACGCCCGCGTCGACCGTGTCGACGAGCCAGCCGTCCAGCAGCCCGGAGCCGTAGTGCTCGGCGACGGCGGCGGCCGTGGACTCGACGCCGACGGCGGCGAGGACCTTGTCGGCCATACCGCGCACGGGCGCGTCACCGACGATGGGGGAGAGACCGACCACGGGGACCCTGGCCTCGGCGATCGCCTCCCGGATGCCGGGCACGGCGAGGATGGTGCCGACGGAGACGACGGGGTTCGACGGCGGGAAGAGGATCACGTCCGCCTCGGCGAGGGCCTCCAGGACCCCGGGCGCGGGCTTCGCCTGCTCGGCGCCGACCGGCACGATCGCCTCGGCCGGCACGGAGGCGCGCAGCCGCACCCAGTACTCCTGGAAGTGGATCGCCTTGCGCTCGCCGTCCACCTCGACGGCGACATGGGTCTCGACGCGGTCGTCGGTCATCGGGATGAGCCGCACGCCCGGCTTCCACCGGTCGCACAGCGCCTCGGTGACGGCGCTCAGCGGATATCCGGCGCCGATCATCTGGGTCCGCACGATGTGCGTGGCGAAGTCCCGGTCGCCGAGGCCGAACCACTCGGGCCCGACGCCGTACGCCGCGAGCTCCTCCTTGAGGTGGAAGGTCTCGTCCGCCCGGCCCCAGCCCTGCTCCTCGTCGATGCCGCCGCCGAGGGTGTACATCACCGTGTCGAGGTCCGGGCAGACCTTCAGCCCGAAGAGGTGGATGTCGTCCCCGGTGTTGCCGATGACCGTGATGTCCGCGTCCGGCACGGCCCGCTTCAGACCGCGCAGGAACCGGGCACCACCGATGCCGCCTGCCAGAACCACAATGCGCATGGCACTCAGTCTCGCAGGCGGGTACGACAACGGGTCGCCCGGCCGTGATCACGGCCGGTTTCGCACCCCGGGGCGGGCCGCGGGCCGGCGTGCCCGGTGCCCGGCTCAGACCGTGGCGGTCGCCGCGCCCGTCGCGCAGGCCTTGGTGTGCATCGGCATGTCCGTCAGGCCGGGGTAGTAGATGTGCAGGCTGACGGCCGGTTCCAGCGTGTCGTTGACGACCTCGTGCGCGTAGCCCGGCGCGAACACCCGCTGCGCGCCCGCGCCGAGCACGCGCGTGCCCCGGTCGGTGCGCTCGGTCAGCGTGCCGTCGAGCACGGTCAGTACGCCGGAGGAGCCCCCGTGGTCGTGCAGTCCGGTGCCCTGGCCCGGCACCCAGGACAGCAGCCACACCTCGTACCCGGGCCCGGTCAGCAGCCGGTGGTACCAGCGGGTGGTCGCGTCGTACTCGACGAGGTGCTCCCAGCGGGAGCGGTCGTCGGCGAGGGCACGGGCCAGTCCGGCGAACTCGGCCACGGTGACCGGGTGTTGGCGCGGCGCCTGGAGGAGGTGCGGTACTTCGAGAAGGTCGCCGGCGATCTGGAGGTCGCTGTCGCTGTTCATGAAGAGAGGTGGTCCTCGACGATGAGTGCGTGGGGGAGGGCTGGGTTTCGCAAGTGGGAACAGCAGCCGAGCCGGGACGGGCTCAGTGGCAGCCGGAGCGGGGAAGGCTCAACAGCTGGGACAGCAACAGCTACAGCGGCAGCGGGCAGCACCATGGGACCCGGCGGTCCGGGTCGTGGTGAGTGCCAAGTGCGCGAGCATGCCCACAAGCACAGCGGTTCACACCTCCGCTGTCAACTTCGGGTCCGGTATGTGGATGCCTGTTCACCTCTTTCGGTGCATCCGCGCGGCGAAAGGTTTGTGCTGGGGGAGTCGGGGACACATGGCGCACATCCCGCAACGAGCGAGTGGGATCGAGCCGGAACGAGATCGAACTCCTGGGCGTCTTTCCCCGTAAGGAAGGGTGATCCGGTGAGAGCTCCCCTCTGCGGCCGCACTGCCGTCAGGGTTTATGCCGATTTGAACACTTTCCGCATAGCCTTGGTTCCGCAGAGTGAATAAGGGGCTCAATAGCAGATCTCGGCTTGACTCGCCCGTAGCAGCACACTTGTAATTTCACTCGTGTCGTTCAGCCGAAATCGGTAACGGCCGCACGACGGGGACGCGAAAGACGGACGAGGGGCGCACATGACCGAGCTCGTGCAGCAACTGCTGGTCGACGACGCGGACGAGGAACTCGGCTGGCAGGAGCGCGCGCTGTGCGCCCAGACCGATCCCGAGTCCTTCTTCCCCGAGAAGGGCGGCTCGACCCGCGAGGCCAAGAAGGTCTGCCTCGCCTGCGAGGTCCGCTCCGAGTGCCTCGAATACGCCCTCGCGAACGACGAGCGGTTCGGGATCTGGGGCGGCCTGTCGGAACGCGAGCGTCGCCGCCTCAAGAAGGCGGCCGTCTGACCCCTCCCGGAACACCCGACCCGTCCCGGGGACAGTCGAACAGAAACAACCGAACATGTCCGGCCCGTCGCGCGTGGGTTGTCCACAGGCGGCGGGCCGCCGTGCTGCTCAGCCGTTAGTGTGGGCCCTCGTCCGAGACGTCCCGCTGTCCCCGCCGGACACAGACGTCCACCGCAGTCCACCGAACCGGGGCCCGTACCTCGATGTCCGTGCACAGCCACACCGCAGCCCACCACGACGCTGCCACTCCCGAGTTCCCACGTCACGTGGTGACCGCGGTCCTCGTCGCGCACGACGGCGCCCGCTGGCTGCCCGACGCGCTCGCCGGCCTGCTCGGCCAGGAGCGCCCCGTGCAGAGCGCCATGGCGGCCGACACCGGCAGCGCGGACGACTCCGCCCGGCTCCTCTCCGACGCCCTCGGCGAGGACCGCGTCCTGCACCTCGCCCGCCGCACCGGCTTCGGCCAGGCCGTCGAGGAGGCCAACCGCACCGCGGGCGTCCTCACCCCGGACGACCTCGCCTACCTCCGCCGCCCCAGCGGCTGGGACCCGGTCACCCGCAGCTGGCGCGACGACGCGTACGACCTGCCGGAACTCCCCCACGGGGAGCCGGTCCAATGGCTCTGGCTGCTGCACGACGACTGCGCCCCCGAACCCGACGCCCTCGCCCAGCTGCTGCGCGTCGTGGAGAACGAACGCGAGCTGGGCCGCGACGACGTCGCCGTCGTCGGCCCCAAGCTGCGCGGCTGGTACGACCGCCGTCAGCTCCTGGAGGTCGGCGTCACCATCGCCCACTCCGGCCGCCGCTGGACCGGCCTGGACCGCCGCGAGCAGGACCAGGGCCAGCACGACCACGTCAAGCCCAGCCTCGCCGTCTCCACCGCGGGCATGCTGATCCGCCGCGACGTCTTCGAGGAGCTGGGCGGCTTCGACCGCCGACTGCCCCTCATGCGGGACGACGTCGACCTGTGCTGGCGCGCCACCGCCGCCGGACACCGCGTCCTCGTCGCCCCCGAGGCCGTCGTCCGGCACGCCGAGGCCTCCTCGCGCGAGCGCCGCACCGTCGACTGCGTGGGCCGCAGCGCCGCCTCCCCGCACATGGTCGACAAGGCCGGCGCGGTCTACACCCTCCTCGTCAACTCCCGTACGGCGCAGCTCCCCTGGGTGCTGCTGCGCATCGTCCTCGGCACCCTGCTCAGGATCGTCGCGTACCTCGTCGGCAAGGTCCCCGGACAGGCCGTCGACGAGATCCGGGGCCTGCTGAGCGTGCTGCTGCGGCCCGAGCGGATCATCGCCGGGCGGCGCAGACGAGGCCGCTCGCAGCTGGACAAGGGCGAGCTGCGGCCGCTGTTCCCGCCGCCCGGAGCGACCGTCCGGGCCACCGTCGAACAGGCCGCCGGCGACCTGTTCGGCCACACCGACGCCGAGACCACCCCGGCCGGACGGCACGGCGGCGCGGTCGAGTCGGGCCCCGGCGACGACGACGCCGAGTTCCTCCAGGTCGAGCAGTTCGCCCGGCTCAAGCGCATCGCGCGCGCCCCCGGCCCCGTGCTCTTCGCCCTCCTGCTGCTCGCCTCGCTCGTCGCCTGCCGTGCCCTGCTCGGCGGCGGCGCGCTGGCCGGCGGCACCCTGCTGCCCGCCCCCGCGGACTCCGCCGA
Source organism: Streptomyces sp. NPDC034049 (assembly GCF_055575575.1). Taxonomy (NCBI): domain Bacteria; kingdom Bacillati; phylum Actinomycetota; class Actinomycetes; order Kitasatosporales; family Streptomycetaceae; genus Streptomyces; species Streptomyces sp. NPDC034049. The sequence continues at coordinate 17,739 of NZ_JBVISJ010000005.1, read as the reverse complement.
GCTCTGGTCGCGCTACCTGGACGCCTGGCACCCGGTCGGCGCGGGCGGCGCCGAGGCCGCCCCGCCGTACCTGGCCGTCGTGGCCATGCTCGCCTCGCTGCTGTTCGGCTCCACCGGACTCGCGGTCACCGTGCTCCTGGTGGCCTCCGTGCCGCTGGCCGGTTTCACGGCGTACTTCGCCTCCCGCCGCCTGGTCGAGTCCCGGCTGCTGCGCGCCTGGGCCGCGATCGTGTACGCCTTCCTGCCCGCCGTCACCGGCGCGCTGGCGACCGGCCGTCTGGGCACCGCCGTCCTCGCGATCCTGCTGCCCCTCATCGCCCGCGCGGGCGCCGCGGCCGCCGGGCTCACGAGCAACACGGGGGCGCGCGGCAGTTGGCGTGCCACCTGGGCGTACGCGTTGCTGCTGACGATCACCACCGCGTTCACCCCGATCGTGTGGCCCATCGCGCTGCTCCTCGGCCTCGGGCTCCTCGTCGTCCGCCGCCGCGAGATCACCGCCTACGGCCCGCGCTTCCTCGCCCAGCTCGGCACCCCGCTGCTGATCCTCGCCCCCTGGTCGCTGACGCTGCTGCCGTTCGGCTTCTTCGAGGAGGCCGGTCTGGAGTACGGCTCCGGCACGGCCTCGGCGACCGATCTGCTCGGCATCAGTCCCGGCGGGCCCGGCACGGTCGGCGGGCTGACGCTCATCGGCGTCGTCCTCGCGGCACTGGCCGCCCTGCTGCGCGCGGAACGCCAGCCGGCCATCCGCACCGCCTGGACGGCAGCCCTGGTGGCCCTCGTCCTCGCGGTCCTCTCCAACGGCTCCACCTGGGCCGGCCCCGCGACCCTGGTCTACGGCATCGCCCTCCTCACCGCCGCCACCCTGGGCGCCGACGGCGCCCGCCACCGGGTGGCCGAGCAGAGCTTCGGCTGGCGTCAGCCGGTGGCCGTGCTCATCGCGCTCGCCGCCGCCGTCGGCCCGCTGCTGGCCGCCGCCGGCTGGGTGCTCGGCGGCGCCGACGGCCCCCTGAAGCGCCGCGACCCGGTCCAGGTGCCCGCGTTCGTCGCCGAGGAGAGCGGCACCCGCGACCAGGCCCGCACCCTGGTCCTCGACAGCGACTCCGCCGCCGAGGTCGGCTACACCCTGATCCGCGGTTCCGGCGTCCGCCTCGGCGACGCCGAACTCACCGCCGGCGCCGGGGAGAACGAACAGCTCGACAAGGTCGTCGCCAACCTCGTCGCGGGCTCCGGCGCCGACCAGACCGACGAACTCGGCGGCTTCGCCGTGCGCTACGTCCTGGTCCGGCCGGGCGCGCCCCGCGAAGTCAGCCGGGTCCTGGACGCCACGCCCGGTCTGAGCAGGCTCAGCCAGCAGGACGGCAGCGCCCTGTGGCGGGTGGACCGCCAGGTCGCGCGCGTCACCGTCGAGGCCTCCTCCGGTGCCCCCGAGCCCGTCGCCGCGGGCCCCGTCGACGTGCACACCACCATCCCGGCCGGCGGCTCGGGCCGGGTCCTGCGGCTGGCCGACACCGCCGACGAGTCCTGGACGGCCACCCTCGACGGCAAGCCGCTCACCCCGACCACGGTCGACGGCTGGGCCCAGGGCTTCCAGCTCCCCGTCGACGGCGGCAGGCTGGACGTCACCTTCGACGCCCCGGTCACCCACACCGGCTGGCTGTGGACCCAGGGTTCGCTCGCCGTGGTCCTGGTGGTCCTCGCCCTGCCCGGCCGCCGCCGGGACGTCGACGACGACCTCCCCGACGAGCCCGTCGCCGTGCCCGCCCAGGACCTCACCGGCGACGGTCGCCGGGCCCGCCGACTGCGCGCCCAGGCGGAGGCGGAGGCCGAACAGTCCGCCGACGCCGGCCCGCCCCCCGCGCCGGAGGAGGCCCCGGTAGGCGCCCCCGTCCCGCAGCAGCAGACGTACGGGGAGTGGGCGACCGCGGACCAGGCGGGCGCCGAGTACGGCCACTACGACCAGGCCTACCAGGGCGGCCAGCAGTACCCCGCGGGCACCTACGACCAGCAGCAGTACCAGGCCGACCCCTACCAGGGCGCCCAGTACGACCCGTACGCCACCTACGGCGGCAACACGGCCCCGTACGACCAGACGTACGCCCAGGGCTACGACGCGACGTACGACCCGTCGCACGGCACCGGCGCCGACAGCGAGCGCCCCGACGGGAGCCACCAGCAGTGAACCGCCAGACCCTGTCCCTGATCGCCGGCGCGACCGCCCTCGCCGCCGTCACCGGCTTCGCCGCGCTCTCCGCGCCCGACGCCTCCGGCGGCGACACCACGACGAAGGCGGCGGCCCAACTGCCCGTCCAGCGCACGAGTCTGCTCTGCCCCCAGCCGAGCACGTCGGACCTCGCGGAGACGGCGTACACCGCCTTCACCCCCGTCACCAAGGGCACCGCCGGCGAGGGCGCCGCCGAACTCGTCGCGGCCGGCGGGGGATCGACAGCCCCCGACACAGGCGGCGAGGACGACAAGGGAGAGAAGGGCGACAAGGGCGACGGCGGCGGCAAGGGCAAGGCCGCCAAGCCGGTCATCGAGGTCAAGGAGCCCGGCAAGCCCGTCGCCGACAGCACCGACGGCGGTGACTCGCCCGCGCTGATCGGCACGGCCGAGGGGAAGTTCGCGCCCGGCTGGACGGTCCAGGAGACCACCGAGGTCGCCGCCGGCACCGGCCGCGGTCTGCTCGGCGTCAACTGCTCCGCCCCCGACACCGAGTTCTGGTTCCCGGGAGCGAGCACGGCCGCCGGCCGCACCGACTATGTCCACCTCGTCAACCCGGACGACTCGGCGGCCGTCGTCGACATCGAGCTCTTCGGCAAGGACGGCGCCCTGAAGTCGACGGTGGGCGACGGCATCACGGTCCAGCCCCGCTCCGGCGAGCCGGTCCTGCTGTCGACGCTCGCCACGGCGAAGGAGGCCGGCCTCACGGTCCACATCAACGTCCGCAGCGGCCGGGTCGCCGCCGCGGTCCAGGCCCTCGACGACAAGCAGGGCGGCGACTGGCTCTCGGCCGCGGCCGACCCGGCGGGCACCCTGGTCCTCCCCGGCATCCCGGAGGACGCCACCTCCGTCACCCTCGTCGCCTTCGCCCCCGGCGAGACCGACGCCGACCTGAAGCTCCGCCTCGCCGCGCCGAGCGGCTCGATCACCCCGGCCGGCAACGAGACGCTGCACGTCAAGGGCGGTATGACCGCCACCGCCGACCTGGGCGACATCACGCGCGGCGAGCCCGGGTCGCTGATCCTCGCCCCCACCGGCGATGCGGTCCCGGTGGTGGCCGCCCTCCGGGTCGTCCGGGGCAAGGGCGCCGACCAGGAGACGGCCTTCATCCCGGCGACCCGCGCGGTCGGCGCGCGCGCCACCGTCACCGACAACCGCGCCAAGGGCACGACACTCGCCCTCACCGCCCCCACGGGCGCGGCCGAGGTCAAGGTCACCGCGTCCGTCGGCAGCGGTGGGGGCGAGGCCACGACGAAGACCTTCAAGATCAAGGCCGGCACCACCCAGAAGGTCGAGATGCCGGCCCCGAGCGGCCTCAAGGGCACCTACGCCCTCACCGTGGAGTCCACGTCCGGCGCCCCCGTCTACGCCTCCCGCACCCTCGAATCCAAGCTCGACGGCATCCCCGCCTTCACGATCCAGACCCTCCCGGACGACCGAGGAATGGTGGCCGTCCCGAAGGCGCGCCAGGACCTGTCGATCATGCAGCGTTAGGTGGGGGACGGGTTCGCCGGAGAACTCGGGGGTGCGGGTTTCGTCGGCGGGTGCGGGTGAGTGGGGCTTCTCGCGCAGTTCCCCGCGCTTCTGAGATGGCCGCAGGCCATCAGGGGTGCGGGGAACTGCGCGACCAGCCCCCACCGGGCGGACGCTGGGGGTCGAAGGGGCGCAGCCTCTTGAGGATGGGACGGGTAGGGGCGGCGGGGGCGACCCCTCCCGGGCGCACCCACCGACGTCAGTCCTCCCCGTACCGCGGATCCACGGTCTCCGGATTCAGCCCCAACAACTCGGCCACCTGCTCCACCACGACCTCATGCACCAGCGCGGCCCGCTCCTCACGCCCCTTGGTACGAATCTCCACCGGCCGCCGATACACCACGACCCGAGCCGGCCGCCCCTCCCGCGCCACCACGATCCCCCCGAGCGGCACCGCCTCGTCGTTCCACGCCCCGTCCGAGGGCCCGTCGAGCCGAGGCACCTCCAGCACGAGGAAGTCGATGTCCGCCAGCTGCGGCCACCGCCGCTCCAGCCGCTCCACGGAGTCCTGCACGAGATCCGCGAACACGTCCGCGCGACTCGCCGCGAGCGGCACCTGCGGCGGCGCGATGGGCCCGCGCATCCCCCTGCCGTGCCGATCTCGGCGGCGGGGCCCGGGTGCGGAGGCGGCGCGGGGCGGTACGAGGTCGTCCATCACCTGTGAAGCGTAGTCCCCGCACGGTCCGCCCGCCCGGCTCCACACTCCCGGCCGCGCCCCGGACCCGGCACCGCTGACCTGGCCTGTCCAACCGGCTCGCCGCACGGAGGCGCCCCGGCGGGCCCCGCGGCCTGTCGCGGGATGACCATTCCAGCCAAGGTTGGGCTCGTTTCCGTATCTCCACGAGACCGGCGATCTCGCGCCAATTGGCGTGGTTTATGCGGAAAATTGATCGGCCTCGGTACTGTTCGGCATGCCGGACACGGGGTTACTCGCAGGTCAACGAGGTGGGTTTCCAGGGGCGTGTGGGGCGTTTCACAGCACGACACGGGGGAGTGACCTGGTGCAGAGTCGTCGCGGCCCGCTCAAGAGTGCGGTACCGTCCAACGTCGTGAGCCCTGTACGTCGCTGTTCGCGCACCGCTTGCGGCCGCCCCGCCGTCGCGACGCTGACGTACGTCTACGCCGACTCGACCGCGGTCCTCGGCCCGCTCGCCACCTACGCCGAACCCCACTGCTACGACCTGTGCGCCGAGCACTCCGAGCGCCTCACCGCGCCGCGCGGCTGGGAGGTCGTCCGGCTGCTGGACGCCTCGGCCCCGGCGCGCCCCAGCGGTGACGACCTGGAGGCACTGGCCAACGCCGTGCGCGAGGCGGCCCGTCCGCAGCAGCGCACGGCCGAGGCCGGTGGCGGTGGCGGCGCTCGCACGGCCGACCCGATGGAGGTCGCCCGCCGCGGCCACCTCCGAGTGCTGCGCTCGCCCGACAATTAATGTCTGGCTGATCTCCGGCTGACCCGGGCCGACTCCGGCTCGCCTCTGACGAGAGGCCGTCGCCGTGGCTCCGCTCCCGTCGTGGCTCTTTCCGTTCGCACCGTTCCCCGCGAGGGCGCACGCCTGTTGACGCCGCCTCGGTGCGGACGCGACCATTCCGGGTGCCCGTGCCGTGAGAGACCGCTTCCGCATCGCGGAATCCGGGGAGGCTCCCGTGTACGTCCAGCAACTGGAACCCGTGGCCGGTTCGCTCGGCCTGTCCGCCCTCGTCGCGACCCTGCCTCTCGTCACCGTCCTGGTGCTGCTCGGCGTCGTACGACTGAAAGCCCATCTGGCGGGCCTGACCGGCCTTCTGACGGCCGTTCTGGTCGCCTGGCTCGCCTTCCGCATGCCGCTCGGTCAGACGCTCTCCAGCGCCGCCCAGGGGGTCGCTTTCGGCCTCTTCCCGATCATGTGGATCGTCGTCAACGCCCTCTGGGTGTACCGGATGACGGTCCACACCCGGCACTTCGACATCCTGCGCCGCTCCTTCGGGCGGCTCTCCGACGATCCGCGCATCCAGGCGCTCGTCGTCGCGTTCTGCTTCGGCGCGCTCCTGGAAGCCCTCGCCGGCTTCGGCGCGCCGGTCGCCATCTGCTCCGTCATGCTCGTCGCGCTGGGCTTCGAACCGGTGAAGGCCGCCGTGGTCGCCCTGGTCGCCAACACCGCGCCCGTCGCCTTCGGCGCCATGGGCACCCCTGTCGTCACCCTCGCCCAGGTCACCGAACTGCCCCTGGACACGGTCGCGTCCGTGGTCGGCCGCCAGACACCGCTGCTCGCCCTCGCGGTGCCCCTGGTACTGGTCTGGCTCGTCGACGGGCGCCGCGGGCTGCGCGAGACCTGGGTGCCCGCCCTCGTGTGCGGACTCGCCTTCGCGGTCGGCCAGTTCATCGCCTCCAACTATGTCTCCGCACAACTCGCCGACATCGGCGCCGCCTTGCTGGGCGCGGGCGCCCTCGTCGCCGTACCGCAGGCCCGTCGGCCCGCCGCCGAGCCCGTACGCGCCGCCGTCCTGACCGGTGTGCGCAGCGAGGACCTCGACGAACAGGACCCGCCCCGCGAAGTCCTGCGCGCCTACGCCCCGTACGCGCTGATCGTCGTGATCTTCTCCGTCGCCCAGCTCCCCGCGGTGAAGGACTGGCTGGCCGGTGCGACCCGGACGTACGACTGGCCCTTCCTGAACGTCGCGGGCCCCGAAGGCGACCCGGTGGGAGGCAACGTCTTCACCTGGCCGATCGTGTCCACCGGCGGCACGCTGGTGCTGCTCGCCGGTCTTCTCACGGCCGTGGTCCTGGGGGTCCACGCGCGCGTGGCGGTCAGGGAGTGGGCGGCGACGGTCCACGAACTGCGGTTCGCCATCCTCACCGTGGGACTCGCCTTCCTGTCGCCGGTGCTCGGCTGGTTCGGCGTCGCGGTCTCCGGCTCGGACACCTCGGCCAACGCCCTCTTCGGCGCCCTCCAGGTGAACGCGGCCCGTGAGTCGGGCCTGTCGCCGGAACTGCTCGCCGCCGCCAACAGCTCCGGTGGCGTCCTCGGCAAGATGATCTCCCCGCAGAACCTGACCATCGCCTGCGCCGCGGTCGGCCTCGCCGGGCGCGAGGGCGACCTGCTGCGCAAGGTGCTGCCATGGAGCCTCGGACTGCTGCTGGTGATGTGCCTGATCGTGGTCGGACAGAGCACGCCCGTACTGGAATGGATGCTTCCCTGAGGCCCTTCCGCCGGACCCGAGCCACCCTCGGCCGTCACCCGGAGGTCCCGCCCTCGGCTGTCGGTCCGTCCGGGTAGTTTGGGGTGATCCGGTGGGGACTTCAGGAGGGTGTGGCCGTGGCGGCTGATCTGTCGACGATCGTGAAGGCGTACGACGTACGCGGGGTGGTTCCGGACCAGTGGGACGAGCCCCTGGCCGAGCTCTTCGGGGCGGCCTTCGCCCAGGTGACCGGCGCCGACGCCCTCGTGATCGGCCACGACATGCGGCCCTCCTCGCCCGGCCTGTCCCGTGCCTTCGCGCGCGGCGCGGCGACGCTCGGCGTGGACGTCACCGAGATCGGCCTCTGCTCCACGGACCAGCTGTACTACGCGTCGGGCGCGCTGAACCTGCCCGGCGCGATGTTCACCGCCTCCCACAACCCCGCCCAGTACAACGGCATCAAGATGTGCCGCGCCGGCGCCGCCCCCGTCGGCCAGGACACCGGCCTCGCCGAGATCCGTGAGCTGGTCGAGCGCTGGAGCGAGTCGGGAGCGCCGGCCCCGGCCGCCGCACCGGGCACGATCACCCGGCGGGACACGCTCGAGGACTACGCGGCGCACCTGCGCGGCCTCGTCGACCTGACCTCCGTCCGCCCCCTGAAGGTCGTCGTCGACGCGGGCAACGGCATGGGCGGCCACACCGTCCCCACGGTCTTCGCGGGCCTGCCGCTGGACCTGGTCCCGATGTACTTCGAGCTGGACGGCACCTTCCCGAACCACGAGGCCAATCCCCTCGACCCGGCGAACATCGTCGACCTCCAGAAGCGCGTCCGCGAGGAGGGCGCCGACCTCGGCATCGCCTTCGACGGCGACGCCGACCGCTGCTTCGTCGTCGACGAGCGCGGCGATGCCGTCTCACCCTCCGCGATCACCGCCTTGGTCGCCGCCCGGGAACTCGCCAGGAACGGCGGCACGGGCACGGTCATCCACAACCTGATCACCTCCTGGTCCGTCCCGGAGGTGGTGCGCGAGAACGGCGGCACGCCGGTGCGCACCCGGGTCGGCCACTCCTTCATCAAGGCCGAGATGGCGAGATCCGGCGCCATCTTCGGCGGCGAGCACTCCGCCCACTACTACTTCGCGGACTTCTGGAACGCCGACACGGGCATGCTGGCCGCCCTCCACGTCCTCGCCGCCCTCGGAGGCCAGGACGGCCCCCTCTCGAGCCTCCTCGCCCAGTACGACCGCTACGCCGGCTCCGGCGAGATCAACTCCACGGTCGCCGACCAGCCGGGCCGCCTGGCCGCGATCCGCTCCGCCTACGAGGGCCGCGAGGGCCTCACCCTCGACGACCTCGACGGCCTGACGGTCTCCGCCGCCGACTGGTGGTTCAACGTCCGCCCCTCCAACACGGAACCCCTGCTGAGACTGAACGCGGAAGCGAGGGACGAGACGACGATGGCAAAGGTGAGGGACGAGGTCCTGGCGATCATCAGGGCCTGAGCCCCTGCCTTTCAGGGGCGCGGGGAACTGCGCGACCAGCCCCCACCGGGCGGACGCTTGGGGGTCGAAGGGGCGCAGCCCCTTCCGGATGGGACGGGTAGAGGCGGCGGGGGCGCGAACCACCCCGCCCCCAACCCCGGCGCCAACCTCCCCACGGCGGTACTCTGACCAGGCCGCACCGCACGACCCCGCCCCCGAAGGGACCGAGACATGCCGCTCGAAGCCGGCCTCCTGGAGATCCTCGCCTGCCCGGCGTGCCACGCCCCTCTCACGGAGGAGGACACCGAGCTGACCTGCACGAGCCAGGACTGCGGCCTCGCCTACCCCATCCGGGACGGCATCCCCGTACTCCTCGTCGACGAGGCCCGCCGCCCCGCGTGACCCACGCGATCACGATCCCGCGCAAGGCGTAACCCCGTACGAGCGGGGAAACCCGGCAAAAGGCGCATCAGGGCACCCGGCGATCGGAGGCTGCCGCCCATGCTCGACGAATCGCTGCTAGACACCCCCGACGCCTTGTCGGAGGCGGACCGCCGCGACCTGCTCCGCGGCGCCGCCGAGGCAGGCGCCAGGGTCCGTACGGCCATCCGCCTCGGCATCGAGGCCGGCATCCCGGACCTGAAACCCGACGGCCGCCCCCGCGCGCTCCTGATCGCGGGCCCGGGCATGGCCTCCGCGGGCGTCGCCGACCTGCTCGGCGCCCTCGCGGGATCCAGTTGCCCCCTCACCCGCATCCACCCCACCGGCGTGGCCCCCGCGGCGGGCGCTCTCCGCTGGGACCTTCCGGGCTGGGCGGGCTCGGTCGACCTCCTGCTGATCGCCACCGCCGACGGCGCCGAACCCGGCCTGTCGCTCCTGGTCGACCAGGCCTACCGGCGCGGCTGCACCATCGTCGCCGTGGCCCCGCCCCGCACCCCGGTCGCCGAGGCCGTGGAAGGCGCCCACGGGCTCTTCGTACCGATGGCGACCGCCCCGTACGAGCAGGAGGTGCCCCTCGGCGCCGCCGCCCCCGGCGTGCTCTGGGCGCTGCTCACCCCGATGCTCGCGCTGCTGGACCGCACCGGCCTGGTCGCCGCCGCGCCGGACGCCCTGCAGAAGGTCGCCGACCGCCTCGACCACGTCGCCGAGCGGTGCGGCCCGGCCATCGCCACGTACAGCAATCCGGCCAAGACGCTCGCCGCCGAGCTGGCCGACTCCCTCCCGATGATCTGGACCGAAGGCCAGGCCGCAGGACCCGTGGGCCGCCGTTTCGCCGCCGCGCTCGCCGAACTCGCCGGGCGCCCGGCCGTCGTCGCCCAGCTGCCGGAGGCGCTTGCCTCGCACATGGTGCTGCTGTCCGGTCCGCTCGCCGGGAACGCCGACCCGGACGACTTCTTCCGTGACCGCGTCGAGGACGCTCCCGTCATGCACGCGCGCGTGGTGCTCGTCCGTGACAGGCCCACCGGCGGCCTGAGCGCCGTCCCGGCCGCCCGCGAGCTGGCCCTCGGCCACGACACCGCGATCAGTGAGCTGGAGCCCGAGGAGGGCAGCGACCTGGAGACCCTCGCGGAGATGATCGCCATCACCGATTTCGCCGCCGTTTACCTGTCGCTCGCTTCCGGGGCCTGATCCTTCGCGGACGCTTCCGGAGCCCGACCCGCACGGAGCCCGACCCGACCGGGCCCGACCTCCACCGGGCCCGACCGGCTCCCCACGTACGGAGAAACACACACCATGGACCGCCTCGACAACACCGTCCGCCCCTACGCCTGGGGCTCGACCACCGCCATCCCGCAGCTCCTCGGGGTGGCGCCCACCGGCGAGCCGCAGGCGGAGATGTGGATGGGAGCCCACCCCGGCGCCCCCTCGCGCACCGGGCGCGGCCCCCTCACCGAGGTGATCGACGAAGCACCGGAACGCGAGCTGGGAACCCGCACGGTCGAGAAGTTCGGCCCCCGCCTGCCCTTCCTCCTGAAGCTTCTCGCCGCCGGCGCCCCCCTCTCCCTCCAGGTCCACCCCGACCTCGAACAGGCCAGGGAGGGGTACGAGGACGAGGAGCGGCGCGGCATCCCCATCGACGCGGGCCACCGCAACTACAAGGACGCCAACCACAAGCCCGAACTGATCTGCGCCCTCACGGAGTTCGACGGCCTCTGCGGCTTCCGCGAACCGCTCCGGGCCGCCGAACTGCTGGCCGCCCTCGACGTCGACTCCCTCAAGCCGTACGTCGACCTCCTGCACGCCCACCCCGAAGAGGCCGCGCTGCGCGAGGTGTTGACCGCCGTCCTGGGCGCCGACCTCGAGGAGATGGCCCACACCGTCACCGAGGCCGCGGCCGCCTGCGCCCGCCTCGGCGGCGACCACGCCCCCTACGCCGACCTCTCCCATCACTACCCGGGCGACCCCGGCGTCATCGCCGCCATGCTCCTCAACCACGTACGCCTGCAGCCCGGCGAGGCCCTGTTCCTGGGCGCCGGCATTCCGCACGCGTATCTGAACGGCCTCGGCGTCGAGATCATGGCCAACTCCGACAACGTCCTGCGCTGCGGCCTCACCCCCAAGCACGTCGACGTCCCCGAACTCCTGCGCGTCGTCCGCTTCGAGGCGACCGACCCGGGCGTACTGCGCCCGGAGGCGTCCCCCGACGGCGAGGAGGTCTACGAGACGCCCATCGACGAGTTCCGCCTCTCCCGCTTCGTCCTCCCCGAGGCCGGCGCCCCCCACGACCTCACCCGCGCCACCCCGCAGATCCTGCTCTGCACGGCCGGTTCGGTCCGAGCCGGCGAACACACGCTCGCACCCGGCGAGTCCGTCTTCGTACCGGCGGACGAGAAGGCCGAGGTGTCCGGGCCGGGCACGCTGTTCCGCGCGACCGTGATCGCGTGACGGCCTGACCCCTCACGCCTCGCCTTTCGCTCCTCGCCTTTCGCCTTTGGCTCCTCGCCTCTCGACAACCCGACGCGCCGACACCCGGCCGGGCTGCAACAATGCCCCCTGCAAAAGGCGGGCAAAGCCCGGCCGGTGACGGACGGAAGCGTGGGTACCCATCCCACGCACAGACAGATGCGTAGGCGAAGGGACACCTCGGACACATGAGCGCGTCAGGCGGCACCAAGGCGATCGTGGCGGCACTCGCCGCCAACCTCGCGATCGCGGCAGCGAAGTTCGTGGCGTTCCTCTTCAGCCACTCGTCGTCGATGCTCGCCGAGTCCGTGCACTCGCTCGCCGACTCCGGCAACCAGGCCCTGCTGCTCCTCGGCGGCAAGAAGGCCAAGCGCGAGGCGACCGCGGAACACCCCTTCGGCTACGGCCGCGAGCGCTACATCTACGCCTTCCTCGTCTCCATCGTCCTCTTCTCCGTCGGCGGCATGTTCGCCCTCTACGAGGGCTACGAGAAGATCAAGCACCCGCACGCGATCGAGGCCTGGTACTGGCCGGTCGGCGTCCTCGTCTTCGCGATCATCGCGGAGAGCTTCTCCTTCCGGACCGCCATCAAGGAGTCCAACGTCCTGCGGGGCAGGAAGTCCTGGACCGAGTTCGTCCGCCACGCCAAGGCCCCGGAGCTGCCCGTCGTCCTCCTGGAGGACCTCGGCGCCCTCGTCGGCCTGGTCCTCGCCCTCGGCGGCGTCGGCCTCGCCCTGCTGACCGGAGACGGCGTCTGGGACGGCATCGGCACCCTCTGCATCGGCGTCCTGCTCATCCTGATCGCGATCGTCCTCGCCGCCGAGACCAAGTCCCTCCTGCTCGGCGAGTCCGCCGGCGCGGAGAACGTCGAGAAGATCGCGAACGCCATCGTCGACGGCGAGACCGTCACCCGCGTCATCCACATGCGCACCCTCCACCTCGGCCCCGAGGAACTCCTCGTCGCCGCCAAGATCGCCGTCCAGCACGACGACACGGCCACCGAGGTCGCGAACGCCATCGACGCGGCCGAGGCCCGCATCCGCGAGGCCGTCCCGATCGCCCGCGTCATCTACCTCGAACCCGACATCTACAGCGAGGCCGAAGCCGCCAAGGGCGCCGACCCCGAGGCCGCCCCCGGCGGCCCGTCCGCCCCCGCCGAGCACTGACCCACGGGCCCCTGCCGGGCCACCCCATCAGGCACCGAACCCCCGGGGCCCGTCGCGCGAACGGCCGCGACGGGCCCCTGCCCGTCCCCCGGCCGCGCCGCCTCCACCCCGTCCCGCCTCCGCACGCCTTCCGCCTCCGCATCACCCGCCGCACCGCTCCCTTCGGCTCGATCCGTACGCAGGCGGACTGGGGCAGGCCGAGCCCACCGTGTAGCTTGGGACGGAGCCAGACGTCGCTGCTGATGGCGGTCGGGCGGTCCCACCGCGGACCGGCCGAGGGAGAGAGGGCCTCCGACGGACTGCGCTGCGCGCACGCGGGCATGCCTGTGTCCTCTTCGGGGCACCCCTGTGTCCGCCGCCGCGCAGACCAGCCCTACCCACCCTCGACCCGACACCGAGGAGCAGTTCGCAATGACGACTGTCGACAACCGACAGGACTTCAAGGTCGCTGATCTCTCCCTGGCCGCTTTCGGCCGTAAGGAGATCACTCTCGCCGAGCATGAGATGCCCGGCCTGATGGCGATCCGCAAGGAATACGCCGAGGCGCAGCCCCTCGCCGGCGCCCGCGTCACCGGCTCTCTGCACATGACCGTGCAGACGGCCGTCCTCATCGAGACCCTGGTGGCGCTCGGCGCCCGGGTCCGCTGGGCCTCCTGCAACATCTTCTCCACCCAGGACCACGCCGCCGCCGCCATCGCGGTCGGCCCGGACGGCACGGTGGACAACCCGCAGGGCGTCCCGGTCTTCGCCTGGAAGGGCGAGACGCTGGAGGAGTACTGGTGGTGCACGGAGCAGGCGCTGACCTGGCCGGACAGCCCGACCGGCGGTCCCAACATGATCCTCGACGACGGTGGTGACGCCACTCTCCTGGTCCACAAGGGTGTGGAGTACGAGAAGGCCGGTGAGGTCCCCGCGGTCGACACGGCCGAGAACGACGAGCACCGCGTCATCCTCGAACTCCTCAACCGCACCATCACCGACGGTTCGCAGAAGTGGACCCAGCTCGCCTCGGAGATCCGCGGCGTGACCGAGGAGACCACGACGGGTGTCCACCGCCTGTACGAGATGCAGCGCGACGGCGTCCTCCTCTTCCCGGCGATCAACGTGAACGACGCCGTCACGAAGTCGAAGTTCGACAACAAGTACGGCTGCCGCCACTCCCTGATCGACGGCATCAACCGTGCCACCGACGTCCTCATCGGCGGGAAGACGGCCGTGGTCTGCGGCTACGGCGATGTGGGCAAGGGCTGCGCGGAGTCCCTGCGCGGACAGGGCGCCCGCGTCATCGTCACCGAGATCGACCCGATCTGCGCGTTGCAGGCGGCGATGGACGGTTACCAGGTCACGACGCTCGACGAGGTCGTCGACAAGGCGGACATCTTCATCACCACGACCGGCAACAAGGACATCATCATGGCCTCGGACATGGCCAGGATGAAGCACCAGGCCATCGTCGGGAACATCGGTCACTTCGACAACGAGATCGACATGGCGGGTCTCGCCCAGGTCCCCGGGATCGTCAAGGACGAGGTCAAGCCGCAGGTCCACACCTGGACGTTCCCCGACGGCAAGGTGCTCATCGTGCTGTCGGAGGGGCGGCTGCTGAACCTGGGCAACGCGACCGGTCATCCGTCGTTCGTGATGTCCAACTCGTTCGCGGACCAGACGCTGGCGCAGATCGAGCTGTTCACCAAGCAGTCCGAGTATCCGATCGGTGTGTACACGCTGCCCAAGCACCTGGACGAGAAGGTCGCGCGGCTCCACCTCGACGCGCTCGGGGTGAAGCTCACGACGCTGCGTCCGGAGCAGGCGTCGTACATCGGTGTCGAGGTCGAGGGCCCGTACAAGCCGGACCACTACCGCTACTGATCCACCCGGCGGCGGGTACGTCGACCGTCGACGCATCCGCCACGGCAGCAGCACCCAGGCAGGCCCCCGCACCCCCGTGCCGGGGGCCTGCCCGTTCGGCTCCTCCTCAGGCCCGTCGGCCGGACCAGCCCGTCAAGACCCAGGACCCCCATGCCCCGCGGCCGGTATTCGCTTCACGACCCGCACGACCACACCCTCCTCGCCGAGGAACACTTCCACTGCGCGCCTGGCCCCTCCGGCTGGCGCTATGTCTCGCAACTGACCGCCCCCTCCGGCGACCACGCCGGCTCCGTCGACCTCGCCCTGGACGAACTCGGCCGGCCCATCCGCCTCGAACTGCACGCCGCGAGCTGGCAGGTCCGCGGCGCCGCCCTGGACGGAGTCACCTGGGTCCGCACCGACCCAACCGGTATGGAAGCCGCCGAAGGCAATGTCCGCGCCCATGCCTTCACCGGCACCTCCCCGGCGTTCCTGATCGCCACAGCCCGCCTGCTGCGCCTCACCCCCTCCGCCCCGGCCACCCGCGTACGCCTCGTCGCCTTCACCGACCCGGTCCTGGCCCCGCGCACCCTCGACCAGTCCTGGGCCTTGATCGCAAGAGAAGCACACGCCACTGACAACGGCCCCCTGACCGTGGACGAATACCAGGTCACAGCCCTGGACACAGGCGAGCGGCACACCGTTCACATCGCGGGCGACGTCGTCCTGGCGGCCCCCGGAATCGAGCTGGAGCACCTGGAGACTCCGCCGTCCACGTTCGACTGAGACGCAGCCCTACCCGCTCCTCAGGACGGCGGGGCGAACCCGGTGCTCGGCCGCTCGGGCGACGGCGAGTGCGGCGGCTCGGAGGCGGGCGGGGCGCCGGGAGCGGCCATGCCGGGAAGGCCGACAGCGCCGCGCTCGGGCCCGGGCGCGGCACCTGCGGCTCCCGCCGGCGGCACGTACCCGGAGCCGGAGCCGCCCGCAGCCGGGGCCGGACCCACGTACTCCCCGGGCTGTGCATACATAAGAGTCGCGGGAGGCTGAACGGCAGGGTGCTGAGCGGCGGGCACGCCACCCGCCCCCGCCCCTGCCGAGCCCTGGAAAGCCTGGCGAGCCTCCCGGGCCTGCCGCTCGTGCACCACGGCCGCCAGGTAGGCGCCCGGCGGCACCCCGTAGGGGGCCGGCGCCCCGGTACGCGCCGCGAGGTCCGAGGCGAGACGTTCCGCCATGGCCGCGCCGACGTGCGGGTCCAGCTGCCGCATCCGTGTCAGGTACTGGCGGATGGCCAGCCACAGCCCGTCCGGCACGGCCGAGAGGTCGAGCGCGGCGAACTGTCCCGCGAGCCACGGCGGAGGCGGAGGCACGAACGCCGCCCGCCCGGCAGGCACCCGCTCCCGCACGACCAGGGTCCCGGCGAACACGTCACCCAGCCGCCGCCCCCGCGCCGACACGAGCGAGGCGATGCACGCGATCACCCCGAACGTCATCAGGATCTCGACCACCCCGACCGCCCCGCGCACCAGCGCGTGCCGGAACCGGATCGGCCCCCCGTCGTCCCGCACCACCCGCAACCCGCAGGCCAGCTTCCCCAGCGAACGCCCATGGCTCAGCGTCTCCACCGCGATCGGCCCGCCCACCAGGACGAGCAGGAAACTCGCGATGGATATCGCCGTCTGCGCCGCCTCGTCGAGACCGGCCGTGGACAGCACCAGGACCAGAACCACCGCGAGGTAGACGACCATGGCCACGACCAGGTCGAGCAGCACGGCCAGCGCCCGGCTCGGCAGCTTCGCGGGACGCAGTTCCAGCGCCACCGCCTCGCCTGTCACTAGCTCACTCACACCCGTAGTCCCTTCCGGATTCATCCCCTGACCTGCCCCGAGAGTGGCCAGTCTGCCAAGCTGAGGTCATATCGCGCCGCAGTACGACCAGTGCGATCAGTACGACAAGCCGACACGCAGTGCGAGAGGGACGAGGAGCAGCACACCCGATGGACCTCGATGTCTTCGTGTCCGCCCATCGTGCCGAGTGGGACCGCCTCGACGCCCTGCTCCGCCGCCAGCGCCGCCTCGACGGAGCCGAGGTCGACGAACTCGTCACCCTCTACCAGCGCACCGCCACCCACCTGTCACTGATCCAGTCGAGCGCTCCGGACCCGCAGCTGACCGGACGGCTCAGCCAACTGGTGGCACGCGCGCGTAGCGCCGTCACGGGCAACCGACGAGCCTCCTGGCGCGACGTCACCCGCTTCCTGACCCACGGCTTCCCCGCCGCGGTCTACCGCTCCCGTCACTGGTGGGTCCCCACCGCGCTGCTCTCCACCCTCGTCGCCGTGCTCCTGGGATGGTGGATCGGCACCCACCCGGAGGTCCAGGCCAGCATCGCGGCCCCCGACGCGCTCCGCGAGATGACCCGCCCCGGCGGCGAGTACGAGACGTACTACTCCAGCCATCCCGCCGCGTCCTTCGCGGCCCAGGTGTGGACGAACAACGCCCAGGCCGCCGCGATGTGCCTCGTTCTCGGGATCTTCCTGGGCCTGCCGGTCCTCTGGATCCTGCTCCTGAACATGCTCAACCTGGGCGTCGGCATCGGCCTGATGACCTCAGCCGGCCGCCTCGACGTCTTCCTCGGCCTGATCCTCCCGCACGGCCTGCTGGAACTGACCGCGGTCTTCGTGGCAGCCGGCACGGGGCTGCGACTGGGCTGGACCCTCATCGACCCAGGGCCCCGAACCCGCCGCTCGGCGCTGGCCGAGGAAGGGCGAGCCGCCCTCGGCATGGCGATAGGCCTGGCGCTGGTCCTGTTCGTGTCCGGCGCCATCGAAGGCTTCGTCACCCCGTCCGGCCTGCCCACCTGGGCCCGCATCAGCATCGGCATCCTCGCCGAACTCGCCTTCCTGGCGTACGTCTATGTCCTGGGCGGACGAGCCGTCCGGGCCGGCGACACGGGCGATGTCGAGGAGCACGAACGCAGCGCCGCGGTCCCGACCGCCGCCTGATGTGCGTCCACCCCCGTCGGGCTGTTAGTCTCCTCTTCGTTCCCGCAAGAGCCGTTGACACGGCCACTGTGGGGAGGTAGATTTGAACAGTTGCCTAGAGGTGGTCATACCCCAGGGCGGCAGTGAAAATGTATCGGCTCCTCGTGAATGCAATGTCCCGAGCGAGTCCACCCGATGAATCGGAACGAACGGCCGGTTAGCCCGGTCAAAAACTTCTGATAAAGTCGGACTCACCGAAAGAAAGCCCCAGGGCAATCAATTAGGTAAGGCCCTCCAACGGCCACCGGAAATGAATTCCGACCGGAAACGGAACGGAAAACGGATCTGGTAAGGTTGGAAACGCAAGACCGAAGGGAAACTGCCCGGAGGAAAGCCCGAGAGTAGCTTGGGTGAGTACAAAGGAAGCGTCCGTTCCTTGAGAACTCAACAG